>NZ_CP095073.1:3468750-4162500 GCF_022919095.1 Halobacillus salinarum
TTCTGTCTTTATCATACCAAATTTTCTAAAAGAGGTAAATCGCAAAAACTCTCCGTCTCTCATAATGTGAATTTATAAATCTAGAACCTTCTTTAGAAACCAATTTTCACGAATTTCTACAAATAACCTCAATTAAACATCTTTGCTTTTGAAATTGCAGTTTTTCTAAGTGAGTTAAAAGTATAATACAAAGAAATGATACCCAAATTAATTTGTTTTAATTATTGGTAAGGTAGCAATAGTTATCTATTGCTTCCCTTGCTGGGATTAGCAATGGTTTATTAATTCTTTTTTTGTTTTTATACCTCCAGAGTACCCTGTACTCAAGCTGATAGGAGTATCTTTCATCTTTGATTAAATAAGGCTTCTTACAGATAAAATCTCTAGTCTTTTGATCAAATACCTGTTTTCTAGCGGTGATATATTCGCAAGCACCACAATCAAAAATTTCTATCCCTTCTTTTTCTAAGGATCTATTTAGTGAATTAATATAATAGGGAAAGTCATAAATAACCTGAGTAGACCCTCCAAATTCATTTTTTACTTTAGGATCTGATGTTAAGCACACACAGTAAACAAAGTAGTTATTATCAATTAATTTTTGGTGAAAATTTCCTTGTTTGACTGTTATTGTGCTTGTTGAGTCATGATCGATAAAACCATTCTCTTTCATAGTTCTTTCTAAATTTTTGTTTCTATTATCCTTTGAAGAGTCTGAAAAAGTATAGTCCTCAATATAGATATCACTATTTAAGTGACCTTCCAGATCGTCTCCTATTTCTTTCCCCAGTTTTTTTTCTGAATAATTGTTTAAATGGTTAATAAAAATGCTTCCAGTTATATAAAGGTTGTTTAATCTGTGATAGGGCATAAATTTATATACTTTTTTTGGTAAGTCTTTTAAACTTATAAAATTCATTATTTTTTCCTTTCCACACTTGTTTTCTTTATGTATCTCCATTATACAAAAATCTACCAATTAATATGCAAGACTATTAATAAAATAATTGCCTTTGTGAATAAATTACTACGAAACTAATTCAAATACGATAACCCACAACAGATGCAACAAAGCAAATGAATTTTCTAAGTTGCCCACAAAGTATAATACCACCTATTTAAAAATTAATTTAATCCGTGTATGGAGTTGCATACACGGATTGTATTTTAGGAGCTAAAATATAGGATCTTTCTCTTTGATGTAAGCAAGGACAAGTGGCAAAGTTTATAAACAGGTTGAGCAATTTAGAATCCTACTTAAGGATGTTCCTTGTAATAGCATATGATTTTGAATACTGAGAGACATAAAACTTCAGATTGGGCAATGTACCATCAAACTCTTCACTAATAATTTTTTTAAAGTTTGTAACTCTTCGTCCTCTCTTGCCAGGATAAAATTTCAAGCTTCCTATAGTTCCGTCAACTATCGGAATCATAACGTTTATATTTACTTCTGGGTTTTCTTGAGCAAATTGTATATACCCCTGTATCTTATGCCTAATCTCAGAGTATTTTTCATCGGCATCTGCTTGAATTAACAAAAGTTGAGTATTTGTTTCTATAACCCAATCGGGGTCAATTAAATAACTTTTTCTTCTCTCAATGGAACTTGAAGAAATAAATCCAGGATAGTCTTTAAATTCCATTAATATCTGAATTACCAGTGATTGAGCGCATAAGTAACGATCTTGTATCCGAGGTGTCGGTATAGAAGTATGTATCTTTCCTGCCCATTCTTCTTCCAAATATCCATGCTTTATTAAAAATTTAACTCCACGTTTTGTGATAGTCACCCTGTTGTGCGGTCCGCCAAAATAGTAAACTAAATCACTATCTTTCTTGACATTATATAAAGCAACTACACGTTTGTGAGCCCACTTATATAACCGATTTTTGAACCCACTATTACTAATATCGGTTAATGATTGCATATAATCCCTTAGCTGCAATGAAGTTAAGTACCTGTGCTTTGTCAGAATAGTGAGCAATTCCATTTCATAATCGTCAAATTTCACTCCTTTGCCATTATTGCCCGTACTTAAAAAGTACTTTTTCTTTTCATACATTTAAAATTCCTCCTTAAAATAAATGAAGACCCCACAATGAAATAAAACCATTTGGTTTTACTTATTGCGGGGTCTTCCCGTTTATTTATGAAATTTGTGTATTACTAGAATACAAATTCACTATAACATAACGCATTCAAAATATCTATGTGTTTATTCAAAATAGATAATATTTTTTATATAAAAATAACCTATATCGAAAAAATCACCATGAAGTTTATATATATATTATATATAACATGCATATAACACATATATAACATACATATAACCTCAGATATAAACATATAATCAGGGACTAATATATTTCTGCTTACTACTTTTTCAAAAAAGGCTACAGAGTGAAAAAATACCTTCTTCCCATATAGAGTGGGCTTACACAGTAAATACCGAACATTGAAAAAGGAAGTGAAATTGAATCGAATTTGTACATTATTATCATTTAAGTAAATGCTGGACAACTGGCTAGGGAAAAGTTCCCTAGCTTTTTCTTATGGCGTAATGTCTATATAGTTTACTGGTGAATCCGGAAAGTCCTAGATTGTGTTTTTAGTTAAGTCCCTTGGATGAACTAAGCAAAATCAACTGGGTCATAGGTCTTGTTACTAAAGCAATCAAACTTATTGATAACAATTTGAAAATATATTATACTAAATAATATTATAAATATCGATGAGGTGACATGATGACTAAGTTAATTAAGAGAACTTGCCGAACTTCTTGTGCTCTATTCGATTCCATAACAGGAGAGTGTGGTGTCTATGAAAAAATAGACCCTGATCATCCACGGACTGTGTATATCTGTCCGGATTACATTTATGATGAGCCCCAACCTTTTTTCGAAGAATCGGACGAAAAGGACTACGCATTATTAGAAAATGGTTATTATACAGACTATTCCACATCTAATGATGAAGAGATGAGTCTAAACGAAAATAGCAACTACCCTATTTCACCTGATGTTCTATCCGGACGTAACGATGCCATTTGGTTTACTTCTTCCGATCAGACTTTTGGGTGCTGGATAATAACCAAATATAAATCTCGATTTTTCAAGGTAAATGACTCTCTTGCTCAATTAGAATCAAATGTTTATCGTTCTCCCTATCCTCTGCACGCTCACAAGTCAAAAGGATTATTAGCTTCCCGAGTATGCTGGTATATCAATGAAGAAGGCTGGGGACGGTATACTGTTTTATTTGATGGGGAAATTCTGCCCTATATCGATGACCATTAATAAGTAAAGAAGGTATAAAATGCAAAGGACTCAACTTCTAGAAACTCTCCAAATGCATAGAAACGAAATGACATCCGTTCGTCACTGGGATAATTATGCTCGAGAGAATGAGTTACCGAGCTCCTCTTCTCTCATTCGAACTTTTGGTACTTGGAAACGGTTAAAAGAACTCTTATCAATAAATGACACTTCCACCTATAATAAGGAAGAATTATTGCAAATTGCTAAAAATCATCTGCGCCACTTTACTACCATTAAAGAATGGGATCGCTTTGCAAAAGAGAATTCGCTTCCGAAAGCAAAAGTTTATATATCTGTCTTTTCAAGCTGGACTCAAGTTAAAAAAGAGTTAAATGTCACTCCTTATCAGAGAAAGAAGAAATATTCTTTAAATCAAATTGAAGAGATTATTAAGGTCCATAAACAACACTTAACTTCAAAAGAGAACTGGGATGCCTATGCCAAAGATCAGAAGCTTCCTTCTTATTTAACACTAATTCAATTTTATAAGTGGGAAGACATTAAAAGGCTAGCGAATCAACCTATACGGTATAACTACAGAAAAGAAGACCTGATGAAAATAGCAAAGCAGAATAAATTTGAATTCACTACCATGAACAATTGGAACAGGTACGCAAAAAAATACAAACTTCCTTATGCCGCCACCTATGTAAGAAAATTTGGATCTTGGAGAAAAGCAAAACTTCAATGCATATATAGAAATCAAACAGAATCGAGGTGAGAAACCATGTTATCTTTACTCTCTGAAAAGAAACTTCAAATATTGGATAAGATCGTAGTTATTCTAGCGATTTTCGTTACAGCAATAAGCATAGGATATCTCGTATTTAGCTCCTAACAATTTTACCTGTTTAGCATCCTAAAAATAATACAAAAGGAAGGTGTGTTACATGAATTCGTTGCTGCATTTAGCCGATTCTGCCCTATCCTATTATAGGGGAAAACTTACTGGTTTCTGGGGCCTTGTAGGTATCTTAGGAGCATTACTAATTGCGTTTTCTTGGAAGGATGCAGTTTACCCCTCCCTAAAATTTGTTGGAATTGTAGATCTATTGGATAAATGGGGAGTTATCGCTCATGGTTCTCCAGAATTAACTGCATTTCGATTATTTATTTATGCTTTTGTATTCTCTGTCACCTTTATGGTTATCGGAACGTTAATTGTATGTCTGTTTGTATATCTTACAGCTGCATCCCAAACAAGAGCAGGCAAAATATTTTTATACGCTCTGTTTTACCTTTTATTTTCCCCACTCTTCACCTTATATGGCCTAATTAAGTTGGTCGAATGGGTCAAAGAAAAGAAATTTAAAAAGAATCATCCGGAGGAATATAAAGAGAAAAAAAGGTTAGAAAAAAACCAAGGGATTATAAATCTTTTGATATCCGGGGAGTGTGATGAAGGAGAAGATAATTTAATCACTCACGAAGAAGCCTTCCAACGCTTAAATCGCTTACCTTCAATTCATGATCGTTCATACTTAATTGGAATTGGCTATGATAGAGAATGCTACCTTCTTCTTCCAAGGCCATTTGGAGTAAACATTTTAGGTACGTTAGATGAAATTCAAGTGGAACAAATTAATGTAGAGCAATACATCCCAAATCTTAATAGGTCAGATTATGGATTGCCAGTAATTGATGAACCAAACTTAATAGTTGTTTCTAAAGATAAAGAATTTTGGAAGAAAGATCGTTTTAGAAGTACACTAGATACAGTATTGGATGATTTCGAATTTATTATAGACTGCTCTAAATTAAAGGATTTTCACACCTTTTTTAGCCGATTTTCTCAAAGTATGTCTAATCGACACTATGTACAATTAGTTCAAGATCATTACTTTAATGGAAAAAGAGAACTAATGGATAAATTTTCTCTTTCAGAATCTAAAGAACAGAGGGTTGGCATAGTTGAAGCTTTGAAAAGATACGACGTTGTCAATGAAGAAGCTATTCTACTTGTACGGGGAAACAATGAATATTAAGATCTCACACGTAATTCATGATTCCACCTTTGATTCACCATAGAATAAGATATACATATCATAGTCATATTATATATAACGTATATATAATACGTATATAACCTATATATAACCCTTCTCTATACAAAAGGAGGCAGTTCCAGACTTGGAACTGCCTCCTTTTTATTATTTCTTATTTATGCAGAAAATTTTTCAATGGTTAAAGTCCTCCATCTACTCTTCAAATTCCACCTCTTCTAAACTGTATGGAGTTCGCGTTTTAAAGAATTTAGGAGGTAAATTTAAGTCCCTAACCCATGTGTCAAAATCACCTAACAATAGATGAGGGATTTTGGCACCTACGATCTCATCTCTATCACTTTCACGAATGCAGAAGCCTACAATTTTACTTACCTTCCTTTTGAATCGTTGATTTTGAATGGCATCGGAAAGGTATTTTATTCGATCTAAAATTTGGATATTATTCCGTTCTATAAACACAAACAATACCGTTTCAAAAGAGTTGTTTTTCTTATTTATAAGTTCATAAATTACATCAGCATAGAATTCTTTTGGAACTTTATTAAAATAAATATCTGAATTGGCTACTTCCTTAAAAGTATATTCAAATAATGGGTGGATCTCATGTAACGCATACCTTGCAGCATCTAATTCAAGTTCATGAATGGGAATATTGCCGTATAAGGCGTAGTATCCTATTTCAGCTGCATCTTTTAGAAAGCTTACATATAGTTTAAAATTTGGCATATGTAGATTTCTTAGGTATAAAAATACTTTTTTCATATTGGCTAATCTCTTTACTCCATTGTTATTGTATATCCTTTGAGTCGGCATCGAATCATCTAACAATGTGATAAGAACAGTTATATTCTTGTTGCTCATGCCCTGGGCAACTTCTATGTATTTTTTCACCTTCTCTAGCAACGTGCTCGTAGGTTCATTTCCCGTATCTAATTCTATCATTAGAAAATTCTTATCTTTTTGGAGAATCCAATCTGGTAGAATTCTCATTTTCCTATTCTCAATAATATGGGAGTACTTATCTGTCGGAAGAGAGATAATATTTTTCCTATCTAAAAAGATTCCCTTTGAATGAAGCAAAGTTTGTAAAACAACTTCTTGGGTGGCAATATAGTGATCATAATTTTTAATGGAAAAGAATTGGCGGATATTAATGTTCTCCCATTGAGGCGATAAATATCCTTCTTCAATAAGGATTTTCACACCTTTTTTCCCAATCCTTACAATATTATATTCGTTTCCCCACCTTTGTTTAGCAGTTATATTTTTCGTCTCAATCACGTCTTTGTTATTCCACCTCCATAATTTCCCTCGAAAAGAACTTGAAGATAAATTATGGTAATGAGAATAGTACAGATGTAATTGTCTAGATGTTAAAATCTTTTGCTTTGCTAAGAACGCGAGCATTTCTAACTCGAAATTTGCCAGTTTCACTCCACTTCCGTTCTGCCCTAAGATAAAAAGATTTCTCTTGATTTCATTTTCACTCAATTAATTTCCTCCTTACAAAGAAAACACCCCGCAACAAAATAAAGCTATAACAAGCTTCTTTTATCGCGGGGTGTCCCGTTGAAAATTATGTAATTGTTCTGATTAGTATGTATCATATCATAGTTTAAATCTAAAGGAAATACGGTGCTGAGCTTTTTAAATGTTGGGTGTGCACCGGAATGTAGGACAGGTTTCGTAAAATGTCCTATGAAGGTAGAAAACACACTTCTACCGTATATTTGTTACTAAAATAATCAATGAAATAAACGATCTAACAGCTCTCTCATTCTCTTATGTTTCCAATGGTTCGATGGCTTTTCTCGAAATTTTGTCTTTATTGCATCGCGGAAAAGAACTATTCACTTTCTTTTCCTTTTTACTTTCATCACTCATAACCCACCTCATCCTATAGAATAATCAATAATTTAAAGATGATCCTAAGAAAAAAAGGAATATCAACTAATTTTTTCTGACGAAGTACTTTTCTACTTTTTCTAACATGACCTCATGTTTTTTATCACGATGATAAATTACAGGTCCTTTAGTTGATATTGCTGGTCGAGGGTATTTTTTGTTTGCTTGCCTTCCCCATGAAATTTATTACCGTAGTTAGACATCCTAGTGGATGATCTTTTTTCTGGATTTTCAAGCAGCTTGTTCAATTTTGATACTAATCTTTCCTTAGCTTCTAGTGTAAGACCCATCGAAGCCACCTCCATACTTTAATTTTAACATATACCTAATTTTGTCTAGACATAAAAAGAATATATTTTTCTAAAATCAAATGAAATTGAGAGCATATCTTTATATGAGATATAAGCCCTCGAAATGTACACTCACTATTCTTAGTTTTTATTCAACCTTTCCAATCCTGTGTCGTTTTCAGTAACCTCAATATTCATACTCCCCAGTAATCTTTTATTTTTACTAATTTTCAATTTCCATGTTCCTACATTCGGAAATTCAACTTTACTTGTAATAAAGCCAACTGGCTTTTCAGCAATACCACTAGTACCATTTAACTTTATAACTCCTGATTTTTCACTTGGAGGCGTTTCTATCTTACCATTCTTAAGAGCTTTAATTGTTTTCTCCAATACAATTTCTTTTTCTGAAGCTAAATGTTCTAGCTTTATTTTTACATCTTTTCCTGTATATTCTTCTTCATTTCCCCAAAAGTACAGATAAATAGGTACAGAATCATTAGTTGTTGTAGGCACATTAATCATTCCAAAACGATGCGGAACTCCCACAAACTTACTAATATAATAAACACCGTTACTTTTATCAGTAACCATAAACGGTCTTACTCCTTCATTCCCTTTACCTTTTACACTACCAACTTCCTTAGCATTAAAGCAGCCTGCCATTAACACCACAGTGATGAAAAGGATAAAATATCTCTTCATACTAACCTCCTGTAATGACTTTTTTCTTTTACTATACCTTATTTCACACAAAAAATCCTTTTTTTGGGATTTAGGGTGCTTACGTCTTATATATGTTTTACTTTTCATTAGATTCACGATAATTATGTTTATAATTAACAGGATCGCATAATTTACCGAAATACGGTATATTACCTTTTATATTTCCTTGATAATATTTCCAAAGTTATCAAATGTACATTGGTTATCAGTAACCTTCTCAATAACTTTCACCAACTGGTGTCCGTTAATTAGTTCAATTGGTTTATCGAACGTATAATTTCTTGCTTGAGAAGTAAATTCTCCTGTAGTAATGAAAAAGCCCCTTTCGGCTTTACAATCCAATACTGCACTGTGGAATTGTTGTATCTTTGGTCTTGTCACTTTTGTTTTATCATACCGTTTGCATTCCACAATCGCACTGTACTCCCCTTTCCTCAACTCAATATCTTTTCCACCGTCTCCTGTTGCCTTTGTTACTTGCGCATCGTAGCCCATTTGCGTAAACAAATCACAAATAAAGTATTCAAAGTCTAACGGTTTCATTCTCTTTAATTGTGTAAGAGTACCTTGCCTTCTCAATAAAAGTTTTCTCTTAGCAGCTTCTTCTTCAGCTTTAAGTTTATTAATCTTCTCTTCTTTTGATTTTTTGTGCATTCGAACCACATGAATCACCATGATTATAGTTATGCTAATAGTTGCAATCGTCACCCAAGCTATTCCAGATAATGATGCAAGCCAAGCAAAGAGCATTTCAATTATCATAATTAAATACAAAAACCCTGCAAGAAATAATAATATTGGAAAATAACCAAACGATATGGATCGTTTTCGTCCCAATTGAATCACCTCAATATCAGTATGTTCCAAAAGGGAAATAAAATAAGAAGGGAATATACAATTTTGATAAAAAAAGGGAACTCCTTAATGAAGTTCCCTTTGAAATATTTAAATGATTCGACTGCTTGTTAGATTTTTATGTCCGCGGATGAAATTCAGAACCATCACCTAAAACACCTAAATACAAAGAAATAATTGCAAGAAGTAGAACAACAATAGCGATCACAATGAGGAAAATATGTGTATTATTATTCTGTCTTTTTTTCTTAATCTCCATTCGGTATTTCTGTTGAATTTTTTTCTTATGCTTGTCATTTTCCATAGTTACCTCCCATCGAGAAGTTATACATGCTAAACGCCCTTCTAGAAAGTGCGTTTAAAGGTTATCAAATGTGGTTCAGTTCATAGATAACTTATATGAAGGGCGTCTCGAAGTGATTCTTAGAGCATTGCACCTTAAAACAAAGAGAGGTTATTTCTAGTTGAAAATTCTTGCTAGTTTAACTCTTATACTTCTTATCAAGAATATATTCAGTAAAATCTCCTATTTTTTCATATAGATTTTTTTTCTTTGGAAAAATCATAAATATCTTCCGATTAGGAATTTTATTAATCCCTTCCATTGAAATTTGAGTTAGTGCTCCGTTTATAAGGTGATTCTTCGCAATGCTTTTAAGCATAAAACCGATTCCTTCTCCATCCAAAAGTAAACGTAAAGCTAATCCTGAATGATCCACTCTGTATTTAACATTCTCATGCTCTCCTATGTTGTCCCTAAACCATTCAGAAAACTCATTTCCCCAATTATAGTGAATATAAGGGAGTTCTAATAAATCTTGTTGTTTTATCCTTCCCAGTTTCTCAGCTACTCCCGGATTTCCACAAAGTAATATTTCGTCTTCCCCTATTTCCTTAAAATGAATAGTTGGAGAATGTGGCTGTTGATAGACAAAACCGACATCTATTAAGCCGTATAAAATTTTCTCAATCAATTCACTAGAATGTCCTGTAATTAATCGAATCGCAGTATCTGGATTAATTCCCTTAAATTGTTGGATATTATTAAATATTGGAGTATCCCATATAGAGTTTAGCCCCCCAATAACAAGTCGTCTTCTATAAGTAGGTTGAATTCTTGCAAGTTCCACCCCTTCATTTATAAGATTTAATGCCTGTTCTGCGTAATTGTAAAAAGCTTTTCCGGTTTCCGTTATTTCTACGTTTCTTGTTCCTCTCACAAATAACTTTTTCCCTACTTCCTCTTCTAATTGTTTTATCCTTATTGTAATTGTAGATTGTACAACGTTCATAGTTTCAGAGGTACGAGTAAAATTTTTCGTTCTAGCTAAAGTAATAAAAGTTTCTAATTGTTCGGTATTCATATTTCCTCCTATTTATTTAACATTTAAATAGATATTATCATAATAATTCGTTTCTAAAATAGAAATTCCTCCTTTACACTTTTTCACAGGAGGTATATTAATGAATAAACAGGTATTTATTATTGCAGCGTTAATATTTTTACTATCTACCGGTGGTTACATCGCTATGCCAATGTTTCCCGTTCTGACTGATGTCCATAGTATTACATTATTTCAAGCGAGTTGTTTAACCGGTGTATATATTTTCACACAAAAAATCACACCTATAGCCTTTGGCGCAGCAGGTGATCTATTTGGTTACAAAAAAATAAGCTCAATAGGTGAACTCATTAGAGGAATAGGCTTTTTATCTCTAGGGGTAACAGGGAATTTTATAGCTTTATCTATCTCTGCAGGTATTGCGGGGATCGGGGGTGGTTTAGCTGGACCATCTTTGCAAGCCCTTTTAATGAGTTCAGGAACCCCCTCTGAACGACCGAAATTATCTTCTTTAAGAAGTAGTGCTACCAAAACTGGACTTCTTGTAGGTCCATTACTTGCTAGTGTTGTCATTTGGACAGGTTCAATAAATGTAATTTTTATCACTGCTGGAGTTCTATATTTATTAGGAAGTATAGGTTTAATTACTTTAATAAAAGGAACTTCCCCCCAATCTCCCATCCATAAGGGGAAAGCATTCCTAGATTTTAAACAGGCTTTTCAGAATAAAAGATTTATGAGATTAATTATTTTTATGGTTTTATATTATATTTTGTTTGCCCAACTCTTTGTTTCATTACCTGACTACACAAAACAATTTACCAATCATATACAAATACTCTTTCTCATTAACGGAATAACAGGAGTTATTTTACAGTATCCTGTTGGAATTTGGTTATCTAAGACAAAAAACAGACAAATATTTGTCTTAATAGGCGTTGTTTCTTTTATATTTTGCTTTTCTATTATAGGTCTATTTCATACGTTTACTGCTTTAATCTTGGGAGTTTTTGTATTAACCATTGGGCAAATGATCATTGTTCCAATTATAGATACATCTATATCAAATTATGCAGATAATAGTGGAAATATGGGGATTTACTTTGGAATTAGTAAAATTTCCGATGGATTAGGGAGACCCATCGGCAGTATGTTAGGAGGTATTCTGCTTCAGAATACACCAAGCATGGTTACTTGGTATGTTTTTTCAGCGGTGGGAGTAGTAATGTTCATTTATCATGTTATATTTTTACAAAAAGCAATTTAGAAAAATGTTTTATGATTGATTCATTATTAAATTAATACAAACTAAAATTTTTAATATTAAAGAATATATTTTGAAACCTGCGAGTGGAGTTATGAGTCGTAATAAAAAGGAGGGGAAAAGGGTGGAAGAAATGTCATTTCAAAGGAAAGAAAATGTCCCCGATGAAGAAATGGACGATCTATTAGATGAAATTATGGATACATATTCTAGGCAAGTCTATTTATTAGCCTATTCCTATGTTAAAGACAAAGGAATGGCTGAGGATATCTCCCAGGATGTGTTTATAAAAGTGTATCGTCAATACCATCATTTCCGGGGAGACGCTGCTCTTTCCTCTTGGATCTATCGCATCACGGCCAACCGGTCCAAAGATATTTTAAGAAGGAAAAAGCTAGCTCAGTTAAAATATCCATTAAAGTATTTTGAAAAAGAGCAGCATACGGAAAGCACGGAAAAGACATATGTGAAACAAAATCAGAAGGAACGAATCTTAACAGCGGTGCTCTCTCTGCCCGTGAAATATCGGGAAGTCCTCATCCTCTACTACTTTCATGACCAGCCTATCGAACAACTAAGTGAGACATTAAACGAAAAGGAAAACACAATCAAGACAAGACTCTCAAGAGGTAGGGAGAAATTGAAATCCCATCCAATCATACGAGAGGGGTTGATTTAAATGGAAGAATTATTTAAGAAGGGCAAAAAACATTATCAAGAAGATTATTACAACGAGATCATCCACCAGCGAATTAAAAGAAGCGTGAAAGAATCCATTCAAACTAAATCAAACAAAAGAAAACGAATTGTATATGCAGCTTCAGCTGCAGTGATTTTTCTAGGAATGCTTATGGGATCAACCCTCTTTTCTCCTTCCATTTCGAATGTTATGGCTAACTTCCCGATTATTGGATCTCTATTTGATGGGGAGGAACCTGTGACAGAAATTCGGGACTATTTGAGATCAGAAAAATACAAGATCCATGCAGTAAATTCAAACATTCAACAAAAAACTTATTTCATTGAAGTGCAAGGAAGCAACGACTACTTTCAAGAAGTAAAAAATGAAATTCAAGCCAAAACCCAAACGCTGTTAAAGGATAAAGGTTTGGATGCGTATTCTGTCAAAGTAGCTCATTACTCAGAAAAACAACCGACTACAATTCAAAAGAGTCAGGAGCTCATAAACGAAGAGAAACATATCATATCAAAACTTAATAATATGGGTTATTCCATTGGTTTAGCTTTTTATATCCCTCAATCTAAAAGCTTTCCTGTAGGGATAAGAGAAGATAAGCAGAGCTTTGATGAGAACTACTCGGCTGTTAAAGAAAAAGTTGCTGCACTTCTTGAAAAGTATCATAGAAAGGAATACAACGTAGAGGTCTTTCGGTATGTGGAAGGATCATCCATTGAAGATGTCACTTATGAGGATTGGGCATTACTGGATAAACCAGTAAGAAGCGCAAGGGTGCTCTCCAGCTATGTGGAAGAAGATCTTTCCAAAGAAAACATTCCATATAAAAGCGTTGGGCTCAATTTTCCGAATCATTCCTTAACAGTCGAAGCATGGGGATTTCAAACGGATGAAAAGATAGTCCATTCTGCGCTACCTTCAAAAATTGAAACCGTCGATTTTGGGAATTACAACGTAAACGTAAATATCTTGGATAAGGAAAAATTGGCTGAAGGCGAAAAAGCCCGTCAACTGAGCCGACCATTGGCCATTGCCCTTGCTGGACAAAAAGATTTACATGTAAAAACAATCGGGGCTTCCCTGCAGAACCAAATGTTCAATATTGTAGTTAGCACAACACTAAACTCCGAAAGCCAGGATAAAGAGAAAGCGATCGCAGAAATAAAAGACCAGATAAATGAATTTTTAAGTTCTAAAGAAGGCAAGCAGTTTATCCAAGACAACGACTATCAAATAAAGATAAATGATAAGAATGGACACGTCATTTTCCCTTAACCGCTTTATAATGATGCAGCATACAAAAGAGCCTATCTTTCAAATGGTAGGCTCTTTTAAATTTATGAGTATTGTTAGGCATATTAATGACTATGTATATCAACTTTTTCAAACCAAAAGGAATGGTTAGGAATCTAAACCCTTTCATCCGCACCTATAATTTTGTCATTAATAACAATTCTTCAACATATGCTTGCGTTTCTTAGTAAAGTCATTTTCATAAGCTCCTGTATTCTCATCATAGTAACTGCATTCTTGATGTATATCTCCTGACTTCCTCATTTTTATATAACGGTATTTTTCCTCAGGTTCATCTTTGAAAACTACAATAGCAAATGTTCCTTTAACCTTTTTGGTATTAAGCTTCATATTATAATCTGCCTCAATGGATGATATATCTTTTACTTCATACCCCTTGGAAATTAAGTAATTCTTAACTTGCTTTTCCATTAGATAGTCCCGAATAAAATTACCGTGTAATCCATCATAAATAATCAATGGAGCACCAACGATTAGCAAGATAGCACCTACCATAATTACTGCTTTTTTATAATTCATCATTAATACCCTCCACCAAGTCATTTTAGTGTAATTTTACACTAAAAACAGAGGATTTCAAGAGCTCTCTTACTCCATTAAAAAAAGAGTTCTCATTCTGACATGAGAACTCTTTAACGTTTTACTTTGCCCTTTTATCACTTAATTTAGGTAATTTTGCAAGTTTATCTAAAAGTGCTTGGCTGGTTTTCACAGCATCTTGAATACATTTTTCACTCTCTTGTGTTGAGAATGCTGAAGTAGCTGCACCAATTCGGACGACCTCTTTTGAACGACTATTTTCTTTCATGCTTACAGCTTTAATTTCACCCATTCTCCATACCTCCTATAATCGTGTAAACGAGGTCAAAAATACATACGTTTATCTATACTTATTATAGCAGGAAGCAACTGACCTTCAAAGGTCGATACTCCACTGCGGTGCGTAAATCTCCATCTTCGATTGGCGATAGTAGTCCAATCTAGTTTAAAATCAATGCTGCAGGGTCCCCCCTAAACGGCTCTTTTGTAAATGCGTTAATTAAATAATAACTGTCTTCCACTTCAAACACCTTCCCTTCCTATTGTCTGCTGGATTAAATATTAAACAAAAGCCCCCTTTTTTGGAAAATTCATCTTCAAGATAATAATAATTTTCTTTTACATGTACTTGAACATAAACACCTCAGGTAAATGTTCCTTCTATAATAAGCATTCATCTTCCACATCACACAAGATATTTTTTCGAAATCTTTACTAAAATGGTAATTATGATATCATATAAGTATGGAGATGTACGAAAGGAGCATGAACTTTAATGGGAGATATCCTTTAATGGCTAAGTAATCGAATGGATTTGTTGCCCCTTTTTACAGGGGATATTATCCATTTAATTTTACACCATTATAGGATCGTTGGGTTCATGTGCTATAAACACGCCAAGCGAGTGCCTATTTTAGGTATTCGCTTTTTGTTTGGTTAACTTACATCTCCCATAGCCCTTTTCTCAACGTTTCCGTGAGGAGATGCTTTCTTTTATGAAACGATTAATGAATAAGATCGCAATTGTTACTGGCGCTAGTCGAGTAAAAGGTATTGGGACTGGAATATGTCGAGAATTAGCTAAAGAAGGCGCAGACATTTTTTTTACTCATTGGTCTAATTATGATCGTGAAATGAAGTATTTTACTGATGATGATTCCAATTGGTCGAAACATCTTATTGAGGAGATTCGCAACTTTGGAGTACGATGTGAATCTATGGAATTGGATCTTTCACAACCAGATGCCCCAAAGAAACTGCTTAATGAAGTTCATGATAAACTCGGCTCTCCCTCAATTCTTGTAAATAATGCAACACATTCCGTTAACGTGGATTTTCATTCCATAAATGCAGACATTCTAGATGCTCATTATAGCGTGAATGTTAGAGGGACTTGTCTTTTGTCGGTTGAGTTTGCTCGTCATATTGAAGGGAAACATGGTGGTCGAATTATTAACATGGTGTCAGGTCAAGACAAATCACCCGAGCCTGGGAATTTGGCTTATGTAGCAACAAAAGGTGCTGTTTCTACTTTTACTAAATCAGTCGCTCTTGAATTAGCACCACTCAAAATCACGGTTAATGCCGTAGACCCGGGGCCTACTAACAGTGGATGGATGAACAGTGAATTGAGGGAAAACTTATTGCCGAAATTCCCGATGGGCCGAATTGGTGAACCTAGAGATGCTGCAAAGTTGATTGTCTTTTTAGCAAGTGAAGAATCTGAATGGATTACAGGCCAAATTATTCATTCAGATGGAGGGTTCTGGTGATTTAGCATATTAGTTGGTTACCAATTTTAATTCATACTAATAGGGTTTGATCGTTCAATAAAAAGTGGCAATTGAGAACAGGCAAATAGCCTTCTAGATTGCCACTTTTTTATCTGCGCTTAATTTAAAACTTTATTTGTTGGCGGTCCTCCATTAAGAACGGAAGTTACTTAATTAGATAACATCAGGTCATTAAAATTTATAGTTATATATATTCAGCTTCAAATAATTTTTCAATCATTACATTATCTCGAAACTGAGTCTTCCACAATCCTGCCCAATACAATAAAGAGAGCAATTCCTTTGTTTCAGAATCGCCCCATTTAACTGAAGACTTGATTTCGAGATATTAAAAGGGTTTTATACCAACGAATCGTTAAATTAATAACACATTAACCTTACCCAATCGGAGATATGTACACTAAATAATTTAAATACCCTTTTGTGGGATACCCCCTTGAATTCTCGCCTAGTGACGAAATACCGAGAGTATCAATTTTTCAAAAGAACAAATCTACATTATTCTACTTTGGCATTATTTATAAAGAGCGCACTTTGGAATAAAAGCACGCCCCATTTAAACAAACAATTACGTACACAGAAAGAAAATTAAAACACCCTTATTATTCGTCTCTCCCCAGCATTGTATAAATTTCAATCAAGTTTCCATCTGGATCACGCAAATGTGCAATTCGAGCGCCCCACTCTGTACGTTCATGAGGCTCGTTCACAAACAAAATGTCCTTTTCACAAAGATGCTTGTAAGCCTTATCGACATCTTCCACTTTAAATTGAAATAAGAATGATGATTGTGTATCCGCATCTACAGGTTTATTTCCTTCACCGACTCCTTCAGCCATCATATTTCGTGGTAAAAGCTCAATTTTGGTTTCTCCCGTGTTAAAGAGGGCATACTCCATGTCTTCCTCATACAGGCTAATTGGCAATTCCAGCTGATTTTTGTAAAACGAAACGCTTTTTCTAAAATCTTTGACCAAAAGTCTAATTTGCAGTAGTTTCAATTTCATCACCTTCCAAAAAGTAAGATTGTTTGATCGAGTATTCATTCCCTTAATCTGACGACCTTGTCTTACTATAAAACAACTTGACTGACAACTACGGTCAGTCAAGTTCGGATTTTTGGTGATGATGAAGTAATTTTGAAACAGTGTCAACTAATTTTTCCTTTAAAAAAGTTGGTTCTAAAACTTCAACAGCTGTTCCATAAAGAAGCAAAAAATTTGGAACGTAAGTCGAAATGGCACTTTCATCTAGTTTAAAATAAACCCGATCTTTTGATCGTTCCACAAGAGCGTGTCCAAACAACCAGTGATCACATAGATCATTAATGGCATGCGGAGCACCTTGAATGCAAATCGTCAGTAGTTGATTCTGATTTTCCCAATCAGGTAAAAGATTTTGAAGGAAAAACTGACGACTTGAAAAACTCTCTGGCTTTTTGAATATAGCATCTGTAGTGGATAGGGATTGAATGCGATCCACTCGAAAGCTGCGTATATTACGTCGCAAATGGCAATAGGCAATGATGTACCATTTTCCATTCCAATACGTCAATCCATATGGATCAACCCGACGTTCTTTCAAGGAGGCTTGGTATCCTTTTTGATACACTATGGTGAGAGTTTTGCCATCCGCCACTGATATTTCCAAATCCTGAAGAAACGAATTCAAAGAAAAATCAGGTTTAGGACTAATCACATCAATTCCCTTTTCGTGACGGTCAATTTCCTCTGATTGATTCGGATTTGTGTATCTTTTCAGCTTGGAAACCGCTCGATTTAATGCGTCACCGTAGGGGTAACCAGCCTCTTCCGCAAATTTGGACGCATGGACAAGTGCCTTTTGTTCCTCTATGTCAAAAAAAAGTGGAGCTTTAGTCAAGTCATGAAGCAAAGAATACCCACCGTTATGCCCGGAATCAGCTATAATTGGAACGCCGCTGGCACACAACGAATCAATGTAGCGATAGACACTTCGAATATGGATCTCAAGTTCATTCGCCAATTGTTTAGCAGTCATCCGTTTTTTCGTTTTTAGCAACCATAAAATAGCGAGCATATTATCAGCCTTGGACATACTACACCTCTTAAAGACAAAATTGTAAAACTGTTTCCTTCATCATTATCTCATAAATCATAAGAGTATTTCCGTACAATCCTTCAAGAATCAAGACTATCGTGTTCATTGACAATATAGCCTTTTCTGGATTAAACATAGTAACCTCTTACTCCAGAATGCTGCCCTATTCTGGAAGACTTGAATTCAAGATAACAATGAATTACATTCCTTTAAAAGAGCATTTTAATTCCCTCACCAGGGTAAAAACACCGACCAACATTACTTTTGCCACGTGCTATTTTCATTAATGTTAATTGAGCAAAATTTACTTGGTTTTTGTATTAATAGTTTAAATGAAAAATTCTTCCCAAATGTTGATTTACCAACCATATGTGTAAAACTATAGCGTTCTCTATTAAGCGTTTGATCATATCGGCAAACGCCTGAACTTGAAAAATCGTTTGACTTAGTTTTTTTCTTGTGCTTTAATTATACTAACGAAAACAAACTACATATTCAAAAAAGGGATACCCCTAAATGATCATACGATGTCCTTCGTATGTCCATTTAGGGGTATTTTTTTGTTCTAAATCCAAAGAGGGGAGAAGTAAATGAAGAGAAAATCAATAATAAAACACGCTCTTTATTATCGAAAAATCGGATTGTACCCCTTTCCAGTTATGGGCAAGATCCCATTGTTTAAAAATTGGAATAAAAAAATTCTCACACCCGAGGAAATCATAAATGGTTTTTATCAAGGAGGTAAGTTAATTGAGTTTTCGAATCGAACAAACATAGGGATTCTTACAGGTCACAAAGTTGATATTTTAGATATTGACTCTACCGAGGCTTTATTGAATTTAAAGAAGAATGGAGCATTTCCTAACACACCAGTAGCAAAAACTAATCGTGGATACCATGTTTATTTTAAACATTCCCCCCACCTTAAATCATGCAGTCCTATTTCCCAAGTAGATTTTCAAAGCACAGGGAAATTTGTGGTGGCTCCTCCATCCTTACATTCGAGTGGAAATAAGTACAAATTTATTATCCACCCCAAAGATGCAGCGTTTGCTCGATTACCAAATTGGTTGGATCAAAAAATTTCTGCTCAAATAAAAGCACAATCCCGACCCCAACAAAACGATTACAACCATGGGGAAAATGTTAACTGGTATAACTATTTTTCGAAGTATGTACTGAATATAAAGAAACAAAATTCAGATTGGTTAACTGGCTTGTGTCCTTTTCACGAGGATCATAATAACTCTTTTGCATTTAGTCCTAATCACGGTGGGTGGATCTGTTTTGCCAACTGTGGCCAAGGGAACGGGTATCAATTTTTAGAAAAAGTAAAAAGAGATTTAATGGAGGATACAAAAAATGAAATATAAACATAATGAGACCCAGCATACATTAGAATATAATGCTTTCTTTGAATTCTCATTGCGGCAATTAAGAGAAATACGAAAGGGATGAGGCAATCCAAAGTTTGGTTATGGATACTCAAACCAAGCAGTTAGATGCCATACTTAGAAAAACATCACGGGTAATCACGTGATTATTTTATCGTTATTATTATCTAACTTATCAAGTAGTTTATGAATTTTGTTTTCGTAATAGACTACTTCATACTTATCCGTGGCAGCTAACATTTTCTCTTTTAAATCTTTATAGAGCAAGAGATCATCTTGTTTCATCTTCTTTATAATAGATTGATTTTCACTTTTTTGGCCATCTAACAAGTGGCTCAAATTATTGTAATTAAATTGGACCTCTTCCAATGATCTGGATCTTAACATTGAGTCTTTATATTGGTTGAATAGATCCTTGTTTTTCTTATTCATTTGAACCATAGAGTTTCGCCTCCTAGTATGAATATCTATTATTATATCATTACACGGATGCAATTTTGGAATGAATTCCTAATAATTGCGGGATCAATTGGCTTTCAAACTGTTGCCTAAATCCACCTATATCATATTCAACTATGGGTATTAGTTTAATCTCTACAGAGTTCAAGTTATCAAATTAAATAATAAAGGGCATAACCCCAAAGTATTCTTACGTTTAATGTGCGTAGGTTAACTTTGGGTTTTTTATATCTAATAAGAAGGGAGGCTTGGTAGATTAAACTAAACTTTGTTCAAAATACACTTTGCCCTATGAAATATTAACTACGCCCCTTCCAGTAAATTAATCTAATTGCTTTTACATTATAAGTGATTTTATGGAATCTCTTACAAGGGGAAAATTAATTAAACCAATGTAAGGAGTTTATCTTGTGCCCACAGACAATCCAAAACAACAAGCGATTCTGGCTTTTAAATTAGTAGAAAAACATTCCAAACTAATAAAAAGCGAAACAGAAGAGATTTTCGTCATTAACAATCAGCTTAATAATTTTGTACCTCTAAGAAGTACATCATTTAAGAATTGGTTAATGTACATGTTCAATCAAGAGAATAATTCATTCCTTGAAGTAAATGCATTAAATCAAACATTAAATCAATTAGAAGCCCTATACAGCTTCAAATTAACTGAACGGCATAGCATTGCAAGCAGAGTTGGACACCACGACAATAAGATCTATATTAACTTAAATGATGAAGAAGGTAATAAGATAGAGATATCAACTTCAGGGTGGAAAGTCACTAGGAACTCCCCTTTAATCTTTCAGATGGATAACAATAATTCATCCATGCCTCTCCCTAAAGGGAGAAATCCTAAAGATTTATTAAGATTGAGACATTATTTAGGTTTGGATGAAAAAGAATTTATGCTGGTCATATCTTTCTTACTTTCCGTATATATGCCTACAGATAAATATCCTGTCTTATACTTTCAAGGTGGAGAAAGCACGGCTAAGACATTTAGGACAAAGTTAATAAAACTACTTTTGGATCCTTCAAAAACAACTGAACTTACGATTCCTAAAAGTGAACAGAACTTATTTGCTCAGGCTAGAGGACAACATTTAGTAACATTTGACAATGTTAGTCAAATAAGTCGGAATCAGGCAGACTGGCTGTGCAAATTGTCTACTACGAGTAGTTTTTCAACCCGCAAGCTATTCTCTGACTTAGAGGGGGTCTACTATAGTTTAGTAAGACCTATTGTTCTCAACAGTATCGAAGAACTTACCGATAAGAATGATTTACTTAGTCGAATGATTTACATTAAACTTCCCAAGCTTAAAGATTTAAAAAGTTCTTCCGAATTAATGAAATCATTAAATGAAGAAACTCCCTATATTTTAGGCGGATTATTTTCTATACTCTCTCATGCCTTAAAAAAATTCCCTTCTAGTGAGATAAAAACTTCATCTCGGTTTATTGACTTTATCAGATGGATAACTTGCTGCGAAGAACAATTAGGGTTACCAAGTAACTACTTCAACACACTCATCCAAGAAAATAATGAGTTTAAAGTTGAGGACGCTATGGAAAAAAATATTTTTCTTCAGCTTCTAATAGAGATAATTGAGAAAAGTCCCAATCCGTTAGTAACTACTCCAACCCAATTATTCAATGATTTAAAAGATTTATACCAAAAGAAGTATGGAGAAAAAGATTTCAAAATTATCCAATCCATAGTTAATTTAAAAGATAAAATTGTGCGTAATGAAAAAATGTTGAATTCTTTAGGAATCAGTTTTAGCTATAAACGAAAGGCAATTCAAAGAACTTACATTTTCACCAAAGATTAAATTAACAGCTATGACAGCCATGACAGCTATGACAGCTTAATCGTTTCCTATTACTTATATAAAAAATCAAAGGAGCCACTAATGAATAACTTAAGTAATTATCCAGACGTGCTAGACGTTTCCGATATCCAAGAGATCTTATCAATTGGAAGAAGGCAAGCCTATAATTTAGCGAATTCAGGAGAATTTCATGTTGTACGAGTAGGAGCGAGAATTAAGGTCTCTAAAAAAATATTTATCAGTTGGTTAAATGGAGAGACACCTAGCATTTAATTGATGTAAAACCTACCAGGCTAAAAATTGACATGGTCTATTCTTAAACATACGATTGAGATATGGCAAACACTGCTGCATCTCAATCGTTTCATGAGAGGTGTAGTAATTTACTACACATTCTCCAATACGTAATTTATGGAGGTTGTGTGAATGAAAGGATCTGTAAAAAAAGATGGTTCTACCTGGTACTACGTAGTCTCATTAGGAAAGAAACCGAACGGCAGATTAAATCAGAAGAAAAAAAGAGGTTTTAAGACCAAAAGGGAAGCCACTCAAGCTTTAAATGAAGTAATTGCACAATATAATAAAGGTCTATATATCGAGCCATCCAAAATGCTATATAAAGAATTTTTAACCTTATGGCTTGATGATAAAAAAATGAACGTCCAAACATCCACCTTTGAATCGTACAGACTTCTTGTTGATGTGCATATCTCCCCTTTTCTTGGTCATATTGGTTTATCAAAACTAAACCCAATGATGATTAATAACTTTTACAGTTTCTTATCTAATGAAAAAGGCTTATCAGGTACAACAATCCAAAGAATCCATACGCTCGTTAAAGACTCGTTAAAGAAAACCGTAGAATGGGAGCTTCTTATTAAAAACCCTACAGAAAACATTAAGCGACCAAAAGCTTCAAAAAATGAGGTCACCGTCTGGACCATTGATCAGGTTCATAAATTTCTAAATGTTGCTGAAAGTGATCCTTTATTCATGGCATTCCATTTAGCCATCGCAACAGGAATGCGTCAAGGTGAAATACTTGGGGTTAGATGGACAGATTTAGATTGGGACAAAAAATTAATAATGATTAGACAAACGTTATCTCATGACGGGAAAGAGTTAAAATCTGGAGCGAAATCAAAGTCCGGAAAACGTACCATTACCCTCCCCGATGAGACAATACATTTGCTCAAAAAGCATAAGGGAAAAATGGATAACTCTCGATCTCTCATTGAAGATATTTACAATGACCATAATCTAATTGTTTGCACAGAATTAGGCAGCCCTATTAATCCCAGTAATTTAACTCGTACTTTCAAAAGGCTTACTGACAAAGCGAACTTGAATAAGATCCGATTTCACGATTTGCGCCACACTCACGCAACGATCTTGCTATTACAAAACGTAAATCCTAAAGTAGTATCTGAACGCCTTGGGCATTCCGATGTTCGATTAACATTAGATACCTATAGTCATTTACTACCTAACATGCAAAGAGAAGCAGCTGACAAAATACATGAGGCTCTTTTTAACTAAAACCAAGTCAAAAAAGTGTAAAATTTTAATTCATGACCAATTCATGACCAAAATAGAATATTCACCTGTTTTTGACGATGGAAACTTATTCAGAAAATAAAAGAAACCCTTATATATCAAGGGTTTCCGGGTAGTGGAGCATAGCGGGCTCGAACCGCTGACCTCTACACTGCCAGTGTAGCGCTCTCCCAGCTGAGCTAATGCCCCGTATATAAATGATGCGACAAGAAAAATTATACCTTCATCCCCCTATGATTGCAATACTTTTCCTGCTAGTTTTTCAGGATAATTATTAAGTCTATAAGACGAAAATAAAGTAATTCTCTCCTTAGTGAGTTCGTAAAAAACCGTTCAATCTCTTTAGAGAGGTTGAACGGTTTTGACTAGGCGGATTTTTCTTCAGGCTGAGCGAGGTAATTGCTGAACTGGATGCTGTCATTCCACATGCTGTCGAATTTCTTCGTCCACTCTTCCGCCATTTCCTTGTCTTTAATTACGAGCATGACTTCATCGTTTTTCTCTTCGGCGGTGTAGGTGAAATTATAGGATCCTGAGGTGGTTAGACGTTTATCTGAAATCGTGATCTTCAAATGCATGAGACCGTTATGATCGTTCACTTTGACGGGAATGCCTGCTTCCATCAGTTTCTCTACATTTTCTTTTTGTCTCGGAATATCCCTTGTCTGGTTCCTGTCGGTGATGACGCGGACGTTCACGCCTCTTTTAGTGGCTTTGCAGATATGAGCGGCGATTTCTTTTTCAGTAAAGGTAAAAATGGCAACATCTAGTGACTCCTTGGATTTATCAATAACCTCGATCAGCTTTTCCTTAGGCGACTTGCTGGACTTTGAGAACACATACTTAATTTTGTTCGGTTCTAAGACGACGGTTTTCTCTTTTTTTGTGAAAACATAGACGCCGTAAGACATCGATCCAAGGATAAGGGCTGCGGCCGCTCCTGTAAACAACTCCATTTGTCCATTCCTCCTTTGAAGTAGTTATGTATATGCCCTGTACGTTTTGTCCCATTCGCTATTTATATGAAAAAGCAATTCAGCTTTCGAAATAGTGCTGCTTGGATCGCGTGAAAATGTTGTTTCCTTTAAATTCAATCCCCTGCTTTCCCATGCTAAAATGAAAGCAGACTACGATTTATGAGGAGGAACTTATGGAAGAAAAATTAGTCCAAGTCCAAAACGTATATTCCCGGCTCATTCAAGCATGGAATGACCGACATGCAGAAGGAATGGCTGAGTTGTTTTCCGAAGACGGTGAAATGATCGGGTTTGACGGCAGTCAGGAATTTGGGACGGCAGCCATTCTCAAACATTTAACCCCCATTTTTGACACTCATCCTACTCCTCCGTTTGTGACGAAAATAAAAGAGGTGAAATTCTTAAGTGCGGACGTTGCCCTAGTTCGAGCGATCGCTGGCATGATTCCTCCAGGCGAAAAAGGACTCAATCCAGATTTCCACACCCACCATACACTGGTCGCAGTTTATGAGGAGGGCCGCTTTCAAATTGAATTGTTCCAAAATACTCCAGCTCAGTTTCATGGCCGCCCAGAACTCGTAAACCAAATGACGGAAGAATTAAATAAAGAAGACTAACCATCAATCCTCCCCCCTTGCTTTCGTAGCAAGGGTTTTTTATTGTAGGCAGAAACATATTTTATCATCAATAACATTATGCCATTTACAATAGTGTGTGTCATACAGTATAATACATACAGGAGCTGATGAAATGAGCGATGTAAACGAACACGTAGATAAACTGTTGCAGGAATTACGTAGAGGTACGATCACCATTGGGGTGCTTAGCCAGCTTTCAGACCCGCATTATGGATATTCCCTCGTAACCACCTTAAAATCAAAGGGCATTGAGGTAGAACCAGGGACGCTTTACCCTTTACTCCGCAGACTTGAAAAGCAAGGACTGCTTAAGAGCCAGTGGGATACAAACGAATCACGGCCAAGGAAATATTATTTGCTGAGTGAAATTGGTAAAGAGGTATATGAACGGTTGTGTGATGAGTGGAAGACGATAGCTTCAAGCATGGAAGGGTTAATAAATGAGGAGGAGAACGAATATGGAGATGATTGAGAGGTATATTTATTCGGTCATGCGCAGACTGCCACAGTCCCAACGGTCGGATATTGGAGAGGAATTACGGAGTTTAATAGAAGATATGCTTCTGGAGAGAGGTACGGACCAGAACCCGAGCGAAAAAGATGTGGAAGCCGTTCTGCTGGAGCTTGGTCCTCCTCATGAACTTGCTTTAAAATATGGCGGACAGCGCAGATACCTCATCAGCCCGGAGTTGTTTTATTTTTATCAAATCATATTGAAAATTGTACTCGTTTCCGCACTTGTAGGGCTTAGCAGCGTTTTTATCATTGAAGCCATTATTAATCCCATGGACATTCTCAGCTACTTTGTCGACTACATCGTTTCCTTGGTTCAAGTTGGGCCGCAGGCATTTGCGTGGGTGACGCTTGCTTTTGCCTTAATGGAGTACAAGGGTATCGTTCCTGACGAACTGAAGAAAGAACGAAGCCAGGAATGGTCGCCGTCTCAGCTGCCAGCGGTCCCGGATCGAAAAAAACAAATCAAAAAAGGCGAAACGATTTTTGGAATTATCGTTTCAGTATTCGTTCTTATTTTTGTCATCCAGTCCAACGATTTTATAGGATTGCCTGTTTTTGCAAATGATCAGCTGGTTACCATCGTACCTTTTTTCAACCTCGAGCATTATTCAAGCTTCCTGGTCCTTATCATCATCATCATTGGACTTGGCATTCTTAAAGAGTGTGTCAAGCTGCTCATAGGAAAATGGACGAAAAAGTTAGCCGCCTCCCTTCTCCTCATTAATCTGGTTATACTTGTTCTCGGAGTATTTTTGCTTCAGTATGGAGGATTGTGGAATCCGGAATTTCTTCAGCAGTTTTCTGATGCAGCTGGATTCAAAATTGGCAGTGAGGCTTATGCTGCAGCCAAGACTATTTGGCAGCAAGCAAAGCTGGGAGTGCTTGTCGTTTTTATCGCAACCGTCATCATCGAAACAGCAGCTGCTTATTTCAAAGCCTATCGCAAATAAAGAGTTTGAAACTTCCCCTTTCTATCTCGTATGAATAAGAGACAGGAGGGGGTTATTTATGAAATATCCATCTAAGCAGGATTTGTGGCTTGGGTTACTGCTCTGGGTTAGTTTAATTAGTTGTATCGTCAG
Source organism: Halobacillus salinarum (assembly GCF_022919095.1). Lineage (NCBI taxonomy): Bacteria > Bacillati > Bacillota > Bacilli > Caryophanales > Bacillaceae > Halobacillus > Halobacillus salinarum. Next base: position 3,495,345 of record NZ_CP095073.1, read on the forward strand.
CGTTATTTACGGTTTAATTACAGAGTGGCTGGGGTTGTGGGGCAGTCTCTTCATCATTTTAATTGGAATTGGAATCCCTGGCTTTATCAGCTGGATGATGTTAACCACCTATTATGTATTAACAGACGAGGCACTGGTGATCCGCTTCGGGCCGTTCCGTAAAGCAGTTCCGTTTTCTGCTGTGACCTCTATCCGGAAAACAACAAACCCACTTTCCGCTCCAGCTCTTTCGCTTAAGCGCATTGAAATTCTCACAGGAACTAGCATGGCGTTAATCTCACCAAAGGACAGGGATGCCTTCATCCTTCTATTGAAAGAACGCTGCCCGCAGGCAACGATTAAAGACTAGCGAGGCGTTATTTCATTTGCTGTGGCTGTTTGATTTATCTTCTATTTCACCTTTCTCTGATTTCAATTTCTTATTATATAGAGAAACGGCCCATAGAAAGCCAATGCCGACAAAGAAGATGCCAAGTCCGGCAAAAAAGATACCAATGTAAACTAAACCCATATTATACACCTCCGAACCGTTCAAACTATCTTCTATTATAACGGAACTACAAATCTTCTGTTTACTTCTTTCGATAGAATAAAAAAACAGACCAGCTTTTCTATCATCTGGTCTGTCCATTTAATTGAAACGAAGCCAGTTGCAAGGCTTATTTCAATGTTAAGAGTTGACTTTCGTACCTTTCACCTGCTTGACGAATTCTTTCATGATTGCCGGGAGGTCTGGCCAGGCATGGCCGGAGACGAGGTTTTCATCGACATAGTCCATTTCATCCATGTAGTGCGCACCAATACTTTCCACTTCCGGTTTACATGCGGAATATGCGGTCAGCTTGCGTCCTTTTACTACATCCGCAATCGTTGTCAGTACGAGGCTGCCGTGGCACATGACAGCAATCGGTTTGTCTGCTTCAAAGAAGTGCGCGACAATGCCGGGCAAATGCTCGTCCATGCGAATGTGTTCAGGGGCACGTCCTCCTGGAATAATCAAGGCATCATATTCGTTCGGATTGACATCGGCAAACTGCTTGTTGGCATCCACCATATAGCCTCTTTTTTCAGTGTACGTTTCCCAATCCTCGAAGTCATGTATCACGGTGTTTAGCTTTTTCTGATGAGGAGCTGCGATATCGACTTCGAAACCTTCCTCCTGACAGCGGAAATAAGGATAATAGACTTCCAGGGCTTCGACTGCATCACCGGTAACGATTAAAACCTTTTTGGCAGACATTAGTGAATCCTCCTCTTTCATTTTCTAAAAGCACATAAAATCCACAGTACTGCTCTTCCCTTATTTATCCAGATTCAATCCTTAAATTTTAAAAAAACCGCCTCCTGAAGAGACGGTTATCGAATGAGAGCTTTTGCACGCTGAGTGATTAAGTTTCTTATAAGCTTTTTGCCATCATTAGTCCCTATGGATTCGGGATGAAACTGAACGCCTTCTATCGGGTAATCTAAATGACGAAGGCCCATAATTTCACCTTCTATCGTCGCTGAGCTTATTTCAAAACACTCTGGGAGGTCTTCTAATGTAACGATCAGCGAATGATAGCGCATTGCTTCCATCGGATTGTTTAATCCGCTGTAAATCCCCGCTCCATCATGATGAATTTCTGAAGATTTGCCGTGCATCAGCTTGTCAGCACGCACGACTTTACCGCCAAAGCTTTGGGCGATTGCCTGATGACCAAGGCAGACGCCAAACATAGGGATTCTGCCTTTAAAGTAGGGGATGACTTCCATCGTGACCCCTGTTTCATCCGGAGAACAAGGGCCGGGCGATAAAAAGATCAGCGCTGGATCAAGCTCTTCGATTTCTTCCAGAGTTACTTCATCATTTCTTCTGACAACAATTTCCTCACCTAATTCACCTAGATACTGGACTAAATTGTACGTAAATGAGTCATAATGGTCGATCATGTAAATCATCTCTGCTCAACTCCTCTCTGCTCTTGCTGCTGGCTTACTTTACGAGTTCATGAAGCTCCTTCGTGAATCGGTCTAAAGCAGCTGTTTGTTCTTTTTCCAGTCCATCCAGTTCATTCTCGATCAGGCGGATGATTTTACTGCCGATTATGACGCCGTCCGCATGCCCCCGCACAAGCTTGACGTGTTCATTCGTCGATATTCCAAACCCAACGGCCACAGGCACAGGACTGTATTCTTTTACTTTTTCAATGAACGTTAACACTTCCTTAGACATTTCATTACGTTCACCGGTAACGCCAAGTGTGGATACACAGTAAAGGAAACCCTTCGCTTTTTCTGCGATTCTCTGAATCCGCTGATCAGAATTCGGAGCAACGAGTGAAATAAATTCTACATCATTCTCTTCTGCCTGCTTGCGGAAGTCTTCGCTTTCTTCGAATGGCAGATCCGGTACAAGTACTCCTTCTGCCCCATTTTCACTGAGCATAGCAAAGAATTCATCGTGGCCAAGCTGCATGACAGGATTGTAATAGGTGAATATGACAACAGGGATCTCTACTCCGCGCTTTCTTAATTGGGGAACAAGTTCGATCGCTTTTCTCAGTGACATTCCTGAGTCAAGCGCGCGCTTGGCAGCTCGCTGAATGGTAGGTCCGTCGGCAAGCGGATCAGAATAGGGTACTCCTAGTTCTAAAACATCGGCTCCTGCTTCTTGTAGACGGAGGGCGAATTCAATCGTTAATTCCGGTGTTGGATCTCCCGCTACGACAAAAGGAATAAATAAGTCTTTGGTCTTCGTAAGCTTCCCTTGGAAAGAAGTTTTCGTAATCATCCTAGACCTCCTCCTCAAGCCGCTGCATGAGTGTTGCCATATCTTTATCGCCACGGCCGGATAAATTAATTAATATCGTATCCTCTTTGTCCATTCCGCCAGCTTCCTTAAAAGCCTGGGCAAGTGCATGAGCACTTTCAATGGCAGGAATGATGCCTTCGGTTTCCGTCAAAAGCTTCAATGCATCAAGTGCTTCCTGATCAGTGACCGCCTCATAACGGACGCGTTTCGATTGAAACAACTGGGCATGCTCAGGTCCAATACCTGGATAATCAAGTCCGGCAGAAATGGAATAGGGCTCGGTAATCTGGCCGTTTTCATCCTGCATTAAATAAGTAAGGGAACCATGAATCACTCCCGGCGTACCTTTACTTAACGTCGCTGCGTGTTCAGGTGTGTCGATTCCTTTTCCAGCAGCTTCTACTCCAACCAGCTCCGCATCGTCTTCTAAAAACGGATAGAACATTCCCATCGCATTGCTTCCACCACCGACACAGGCGTAAATCCGGTTAGGCAGGCGGTCTTCGACTTCGAGGAACTGTCGTTTGGATTCATCTCCGATGACGCGTTGAAAGTTACGGACCATTTTCGGATATGGGTGGGGCCCCACGACAGAACCGATTAAATAAAAGTGGTCCTCACAGTTGGCTACCCAATAGCGGATCGCTTCATTAGTGGCATCTTTTAAGGTACCGTTCCCGCTGGAGACAGGAATCACTTCCGCCCCGAGCAGCTTCATACGGAAGACATTCAATTCCTGACGGCGGATGTCCTCCTCGCCCATAAATACTTTGCACGCAAGGCCAAACTTGGCTGCTACTGTGGCGGATGCCACTCCATGCTGACCGGCGCCGGTTTCTGCGATGATTTTTTCCTTGCCCATTCGTTTGGCTAAGAGAGCCTGACCGATCGCATTGTTCAATTTATGGGCTCCTGTATGATTTAAGTCTTCTCTTTTCAAATAGATTTTTGCACCATCTAATTGCTTCGTCAGTTGACCGGCAAAGGAAAGCGCCGTCGGACGTCCACCATATTCCTCAAGAACGTGATGGTATTCTTCAATAAATTGCGGGTCATCCATCGCTTCATTAAGGGCATCTTCCAGCTCCTGCAGCGGTCCCATGAGTGTCTCCGGGACGTATTTTCCTCCAAAATCTCCAAATCTTCCTTTCACATCAGGAAACACTTGTAACATGGCGGTCCACCTCTTTCATGATTGCTTGAATCTTCGCTAAATCCTTTTCTTCATTTGTTTCTATGCCGCTCGAAATATCGATCCCTTCCGGCTGGTAATCCATTAACTTCCCAATATTACCGGGATTAATTCCGCCAGCAACGAGAAAAGGAACATCCTGGTACTGAGCTAAAGAGCGGTATTGAGGAACGGCCTTCCAATCAAAAGCGACCCCTGTGCCTCCTGAAGCTCCATTTACTTTAGAGTCAATCACATAGCCATCCGCTACGCCTTGAAACACATACATCTGCTTTAACCCATTATCCTGGTGATGAATCACTTTCCATATAGGGAGACCAAACGTTTCCTTCAGCTTTAAAATCTCCGAAACCGTTTCATTGCCATGAAGCTGAATGACATCCAGCGGCACAAACGTAAGGACCTCTTCTATTTCTTCAATGGTCGGCTCTTTAAATACACCAACAAGCTTCTGCGCTGGACGTACGTGCTTCAACCACTGGCCCACCTTTTCCGGGCGGACATACCTCTTAGTCTGACGCACAAAAATGAATCCCAGGTGTGAGGCACTGGCCGAGCTGCTTTTAACAAGATCACTGAGGGAGCGGTTGCCGCACAGCTTGACTACTGGTTCCTTAATCATACCCTCACCCCGTTCATTAACGTGTTTACGGCTTGACCAATATGATCCTGCTTAATTAGAGATTCTCCGACGAGCACCGCATCTGCTCCATAACTGACAACCTGCTGGAGGTCATCATAGGTAAAGATTCCACTTTCTGATACGAGCAGCGATTCTTTTGGTGCAAGCTTCGCCATGCGTTCGGTTTGCTCAAGCTTCGTTTCAAACGTATGAAGATCACGATTGTTAATACCGAGAATTTGGGGAGTAAATTCCTTTAATACTCCTTCAAGCGTCTCCTCACTGTGCACCTCCACAAGTACTTCAAGACCAAGCTCTTCCGCTTGTAAATACAGCTCATGAAGCTTCTTCGGTTCCAGAGCTTCACCGATAAGCAGGATGGCATCGGCACCAATATAAGAACTTTCAATCACTTGCAATGCATCTATGATGAAGTCTTTACGCATAACGGGGACTCTCACCACTTTCTTAATGTCCGTCAAAAAATCGCGATGACCCTGAAAAAAGTGCTGGTCAGTCAGGACAGAAATGGCTTGCACGCCAGCTTTATCATAATCGTGACCAATCTTTACCGGGTTAAAGTCCTCGCGGATAATCCCCTTCGATGGAGAAGCTTTTTTCACCTCCGCAATCAGGCCGGCTGAATAAGGAGAATTCTGCAGGGAGTTCTTGAAAGAAACGTGCTCGGCCGGCTGTTCTTCGGGTAGATAAAGTTGTTCGATTTCCTGTTTTTTGATAGCTAGGATCGTTTCAAGCATATTGGCGATTCTCCTTTGCTACGGTGATGGTATAGAAATACTGTTTCACTGTGCCGGATTTGAGGGCTTTCGTTACTTCTTCTACCCCTTCTTTTAGATCTTTCACTTTGCCTGCCACATAGAGGCCTGCTGCAGCATTCATTGTGACAATCGCTGTGGCACTTTCATTGGCTGTACCTTCTATGATTTGCTTAATAATGGCTGCACTTTCTTCTGTGCGCGTGATTTGAATGTCTTCAAGCTTGCCGGTTTTTAAACCTACGTCCTCAGGTGTAAGAGTGAAACGGCGGATTTCTCCGTCCTTAAGCTCGACAAGGTCGGTGGTCCCTGTCACTGTAATTTCATCCAGTCCGTCTCTTCCCGTGGCTAACAATACATGCTTCGAGCCAATCTTATGAAGTGTTTCTGCCATTTTTTCTGCATAAGCTGTATCATAAATGCCGATCAGCTGACGCTTTGCATTAGCAGGATTAGCCATAGGTCCAAGTAAATTGAACACCGTTCTAAACCCAAGTTCCTGACGGGCAGGACCTGCATGTTTCATCGCTTGATGATAAAGCGGGGCAAACATGAAGGTCATGCCATTTTCCTCTAATGCTTTCATTCCTTGCTCAGGTGTCGTGTCGATTGGTACTCCAAGCGTCTCTAACACATCTGCACTGCCACTTTTCGAGGATACTTTACGATTCCCATGCTTAGCTACTTTTACACCCATGGCTGCAAGTACGATGGAAACGGCTGTAGAAATATTAAAGGTTGACGCTCCGTCTCCCCCGGTTCCACACGTATCCACAATTCGATCATCTTCTATGCTGAGCTTCGTCATATTTGCTCTCATTGCCTGGACAAACCCGGTCATTTCCTCCACCGTTTCTCCGCGGTACCTAAGCACACTAAGCATGCTCATTAACTGCCCCGTGGTGACCTTGCCTTTCATAATCGTATCCATTATTTCATAAGCTTCCTGTTCGGTTAAAGTTTCTCCAGCTACGACTTTGCTCAACGTTTGTTTCATTTCGTCTCCACTCCTTCTCGGCTCTGCTCAAATACCTGCTCTGCTAATTGAATAGTTCTTTTCAAGGCACTGGCTTTATTAATGGTTTCCTGAAACTCAGCTTCCGGGTCGGAATCTGCTACAATTCCCGCTCCGGCTTGGATGTAAACTTGGTTATTGATGAGTGTCATCGTCCGTATCGTAATGCAGGAGTCGATGTTTCCATCAAAGCCTAAATAGACAATGCCCCCCCATATAGCTGACGCGGCGTTGGTTCCAGTTCTCTTAGAATTTGCATTGCTCTGACTTTCGGCGCCCCGGACAAAGTACCCGCGGGATAGGAGGCAATTAAAGCATCAATCGGTGACACGCCCTCCTTCAAAGTCCCTGTGACCTTGCTGATGATGTGCATCACTTTGGAGAAACGGCCGATGGTCATATATTCCGGGACCTGCACCGATCCGAACTTGGCAACACGCCCGATATCATTCCGCGCGAGATCGACGAGCATGCGGTGCTCCGCCTGTTCCTTCTCATCAGCCAGCAGATCCTCTTCAAGCGCAAGGTCTTCTTCCTCGGTTTTCCCTCGTTTGCGTGTGCCTGCAATCGGATGAATCTCAAGCTGTCCTTCCTGAACTTCAAGTAACCGCTCAGGCGAACTGCCGATTACTTCAAGCCCCTGGAATTTCAAATAAAACATATAAGGGGATGGATTGACTTTTCTCAGCACGCGATAAAGCTGAAACCCTGTGCAGTTCGTGGAGGACTGAAACCTTTGCGAGAGTACGGCTTGAAAAATGTCCCCTGCGCGGATATATTCTTTAATCTTCTCCACATCAGCTTTGTATTTGTCTGGTTCATAGTTACTCTTTAATTGAAAATCCTTTGCTTCTCCCTGTTCATTTCCAAGCATCAGATCAGGTAGAAAGCTATGATGAGTCAGCCTTCTTTTTACTTCCTTAATCCGCTTCATCGAGTTCTCAAACTCTGTATCAAGCTCAGTTTCTTCATTCAGCCTTGAAAAAGAAAGAATCGTAGTTTCTTTTGTTTTATGGTGATAGGCAATTAATGTCTGGCAAAATAATAAATGATAATTGGATAAGTTCAAATCGTCTTCCACAGCTCTCGGGACAGGTTCATAATCAGATATGGCATCATAACTGATATATCCGACGCCGCCGCCTTTAAAAGGAAGTGGAACTTCCGCTTCTTTTACTTGCAGGACGTCTACGACTTTTTGGAAAGCTGCTTTTAACGAGGCTTCCTCCTGCTTTTCTTTCGTATGAAAGTCATGGATCACAAAAGGCTCCCCTTCTTGCTTGATCTCAATCATCGGATCAAGACCGATGAACGAGTAATTGGACCAGGGGGATTCAGGATCCTGACTTTCAAGCATATATACAGCTTCCTCCTGAAGGGCGTGAAACATGTGAATAGGTGTTAAAGTATCGGTAAAAAAGGATTGTGTTACAGGAATGGTACGGTAATGATCAGCATCCCGTACAAAATTCTGATATGTGGTCATAGGCTCACCTCTCCATATTGGGTATGGAGAATGAGACGTTGAGGTGTATCTAAGGGGGATGAAAAAAAGTTATGCGAAACCGGCTAAGGCGATTAGACAGCTCCTTCGTCCGTCGTTCCCTAAGCTCACTATGCTCTGCTCATCCTCTTCCTCAACTCTGCTTCTCTCATTCTCTTACTATACTAGTCTCTACACTTTCAAACAGTGTATAAAATTCACACAATATTGTCAACCATCTGCCCAGTGTATCATTTCTTCTTACCAGCCTGGTGAAATATTTGTGAGCAGACGGGTAAGGGTATAGAATAAGGAATAATGATGGCTACAAAAAAGGAGAGATTCTTATGAAACCAACCGCATTAATCACTGGTGCTTCCGGCGGGATTGGATACGAATTAGCTCATTTATTTGCCAAAGCAGGCTACAATTTAATTATTGTTGCCAGATCTGAAGACAAACTTATTGCTCTTAAGAATGAACTACATGACCATCCGGTTACTGTCATCGCCCAGGACCTTTCTAAAACAGGAGGTGCAGAGAAGCTTTACAATCGAGTGAAAGAACTCGGCCATACCGTTCAAGTTCTTGTTAATAACGCCGGTTTTGGACTGAATGGCAAGTTTGACGAACTTCCTCTTGCTGAACAGCAGCAAATGCTGCAAGTAAATGTCGCTTCTCTCACTGAATTAACCCACCTGTTCCTGCCTGACATTAAAGCTGCCCCGCTTTTTGACATCCCTAAGGGCATCCTCAATGTGGCGAGTACCGCTGCTTTCCAGCCCGGACCAAGAATGGCAGTTTATTATGCTTCAAAAGCTTATGTTCTTTCTTTTTCAGAAGCGCTCGTTGAGGAATTGCAAGGTACCGGGGTAACTGTGACAACCTTGTGCCCTGGAGCTACGGAAACAAACTTTTTCAAGCGGGCAAACGCAGAAAATACGAAATTAGTAAACACGACGATGTCTGCTGAAGCAGTAGCAAAATCCGGATTCCTTGGATTTGTGAAAGGAAAGAGAGTAGTTATCCCAGGGACACTTAACCAAACCCTTTCCATAGCAGCAAAGGTCATGCCAAGATCGTTTTCTGCCAAGCTTGCCCACTACGTCGATAAATAAGCATGATAAAGAAAGCCCCTGGCATTGGCCAGGGGCTTTCGATTAGGAGTTCACTCTTCCTGCATGCATTTCTTCCGCTGATTTGCGGAAACCGTAAAAAGGGCGGAAACCCTTCTTAGCATAATACTCTTGCGAAGAACTGGCAGCCAGCATCTCCACTCGTGTTCGAGGATAACATTCATGTGCCGCCTGAATGAGTTGTTCGCAAATCCCTTGATTGCGATAATCCTCACGAACCAAAACCTCACAAATAAACAAGGTTACGAGTCCATCAGTCAGACCACGCAGATAGCCGATGATTTCTTCTCCATCGGTTGCTATAAGAGCGGGTTCAGAATTGATCCACGAATACAATGTGTCCTGTGCCCGATCCACAAGACCATTCCATTCTTCTTTTTCATTAAGCTGTTGGATGGCAGAAAAATCACTTTCTTGAAATGAACGGATGTTAACAGTTCCCATGATATCTTCCTTTCCTCATGTTGTTGATCTGATTTCCAAATGAAGTGTATCAATTCACTCTTATGACTTGGGCATTCTTCGTCAGTTTTATCTCTACGGTTCTTACGTCGTTGAATCCCTCTTATTATACTACGAGTGAGCTAGATAAATAGTTTCAGATTTTATTAATTTTTTGCAACATCTTTCTCACTAACTGGTTTCCCCAATGAATTCAGCCTTAATCCGTAATATTTATGCTAAAATATGGTGGTGGCTTCCCTTTAATGTTTTGTAAGGAGAGACGATAGATGAAGACAAAACTATTATTCCTGGCGACCCTGCTTTTGCTTGCGGGGTGTTCATCCGATAACTTATCCCTAAAGGATTTAAAAGAAGCATATCCTGACAAAGTCGCTGCTCCTTTACAATCCCTTTCCAAAGAGGAACAGGATGTTGCAGGCTTCCCGGAAGAGCTTCCGTTTACTCCAAAGTCGGTAAAAGCTTCAGTAGACAACAAACAAGTAAGGATGCATTACCAAAAGAGTGAGGAAGAGAAAGTAATGGTTCGGTCGATCTTTCAGCCAGATGATATTATTCAGGAGTCTGAACTCCAGATCCCTCTAAATTCAGGCGCTGTAGCTGGTGTTCAGGAAAAAGAGGACTATGTATTTGTCGAATGGTATAACAGTGAGGATGACGTTCTCTATCAGCTTGAGTATACCAGCAGTAAGAAAGAAGACCGGACGAAACGGGCGATTGATATTGCCAATTCGATTTAAATGAAGTGAAAAAGCATTCCATTCTGTATGACAAATCGGATAGTGCAGAAATAAAAGGATGGGGTTGAAAATTAAATCCCATTCTTTTATTATGCTTTTTTTGTGAAATACAATTTGCTTCATGGGTCTTATTCAATCGAAAAAATGTTAAAAATGATAGGGCATAGGCACCTGGTACAGGGCAGTAACATACAATACGTATCGTCTTAAGAAGTTATTGAGGAGATGAACGAACCCATGTATTACAATTATATGCCTTACTGGCCCGGATCTTATCCAGCCGTCCAGCAGGACTACCGTCAGATGCCCCATCCTATTCTTCTTTCAGCTATTCAACGATCACCCAATCAAATTGAACTCGTTTATGACCAGCCTGTAGACTTACAATCGGCAACAAATGTTTCGAACTACTGGATCCGAAATAATTTAGACAGACCCGCAGATATTGCCACTCTTGGAAGAAATGATATGATGCTTCTCCCAACGAACAGCCTCACTCCCAATATGGCAATGATTACACCTATGGATAATTCAAAGCAGAGGTTCATTCTAGCTTTCAATGTCAACGCCACACCAGGAGTGCAGTATACGGTGATCCCCTGCTTCGTTAATCTTGAAGGGAGAACAGGGTATGGCGGGGATAATCTATCTCCAAGAAGCGAAAATATTTTCACAGCCCAATGAATGAGTTAAAGCTCCACTAGTCCTGTTTACAAAAATGGGCTGCTTGAAGTCTCTGTTAGGTGGAGAAAAAGGCAGAACGGCCCCCTGTTCATGCCAGTAATGGAGTAAACCAACATAAAAAAACAGTTCAATATTGAGGCTCCTGACTCAACACTGAACTGTTTTCTTCTATTCTTTTCCTGAAAGCTCCTTTATTATTTTATGGTCGATGCTTCTCACGTGCAAATCACGCTGTGGAAAAGGAATTTCAATAGAGTTTTCCCGAAAGATGGCATCGATGCGGAAATTAAGGTTACTGCGAATTCTAATCATATGCTCGGGGTCTGAAATCCAAACAAATAATTCAAAGTTCAGAGAAGAATCTCCAAATTCTTTAAAATTGACGAATGGTGCCGGCTCTATTTTTACCGTCGGTGAATCAGCCGCTTCCTGTTCGGCTGCCTGCAGCAATACCTTCCGGACGAGCGGAACGTCACTTCCATAAGCAACGCCGACCGGAATAACCAAACGGATCACCTTGTCACTGTAGGATCGGTTGACTACATGCTCTTCAAGAAAGTAGGAGTTAGGAACGATAATGTGCTCATTGTCGAGCGTTTTTATAACCGTTGCCCGCATATTAATCCGTTCTACGTCTCCAATGATTTCATCGACAACCACCCGGTCCCCTACTTTGATCGGGCGCTCAAACAAAAGAATGATTCCTGAAATAAAATTTGAAGCAATATTTTGCATACCAAACCCTAGTCCAACTCCTACAATACCTGCGAATACGGTCAAGGCACTTAATTCAAATCCCACCGTAGAAAGACTAATCATAATGGCAATAATCATGATAAGGTAATGAAACGCTTTATCCAATGTAAATTGAATCCCCTGGTCCAGTTCATAACGCTGGTACACGCCGGGGAAAAGGTAGCTTCTTACAAGGAGAGATATTCGGTTCGTCAAGGAAATAATCAAAAAAGCAATGACCAATAAAAAGATGGAAACAGGCTCTGAACCGATGTTAAAAACAGACTGGAACATCCACCCTGTACTCCTGAAATGAAACAGCGTAAACACGAGGATTCCATAAAGGGAAAGCCAATTTACGAGGCTGTGCAGCATTTGATAGACTCTCGTTTTCCTGTTGCTTTTCTTTGAGCTTTCGCGTTTAAAAAACAGGACGAAAATCCAGCGGGCGATTAGAATGATCATCACCCAAATGAAATAGGTGGAAATGGACGCCACCCAAAGGGGACCAGGTATATCCAACATTGACCACTCCTTTACGACTTCTCTATCTTCTCAAGTTTTTTAAAATTCCTGCTGATCGGCCTCGGTGCCTTTAATTGGTCAAAGAAAATCAAGTACGTGTTCTTTTTCCAGTCAATATCCTCAATGGTTCCGGCTCCAAAGACAGGATGTTTTACTCTTACTCCTTTTTTGTACCCCTCCATTTGTTCCATTTCCTTTACATGATAGGAAGAACGAATAAATTCTCTCGCTTCCTCTAGTAAAGCGGGGTCAATGTCGCCCACTTGGTTGTATAAATTTTCATCGACTTCAAATATGAAACGGGAAGGGTATTTCTTCAAACCGCCATGTTGAAAACCTTCCGATTCCGTTAAGTAAAGCTCTTTTTCAGCACGGGTTACGGCTACATAAGCAAGCCGTCGTTCTTCTTCCAAAGCCCGTTCTTTCCGCTGTCTCAAAGCCCGTACGTTAGGCAGTATATTTTCCGTCATCCCTACAACAAACACGTAAGGAAATTCAAGTCCTTTGGCTGTATGAATGGTCATCATCTTCACGGACTCCTGCTGATGATCACGATCATCATCTGTATAAAGCGAGATCATCTGCAAATATTCTTCAAGAGAAAGCTCCTCTCCCAGGGATTGTTCGTAAAGCACAATGGAATGCAGAAGCTCAGATAAATGATCAAGTCTATCCTGATCTCCATCTTCCCGAATATAGGCTTCATAGCCTGTTCGCTGTAAAGCTTCCTGCAGCAATTCAGAAATCGACCCTTCCTCACTCCGCTCTTTTAACGTTTCTATGGATTGGATAAAGTCTTTGGCCCCTGTATTTCTGAGGTGAGGATGTTCCGCATATTTCTTTAACGTTTCATATAAACTTAACCCATCCCTTTCGGCTGTTTCGCGTAAAAACTTCATGCGTTTTTTTCCTATCTGTCTTTTCGGCACATTGACAATTCTCATAAAAGAAAGATCGTCCCCCACAGCCACCATGCGCAGATGAGCGAGGGCATCCTTAATCTCTTTGCGGTCAAAAAATTTAAAACCACCGAAAATCGTATATTCAATATTTTCATGGATGAGTTCCTGTTCAATAAATCGGGAAAGATAATTGGCTCGATACATCACCGCGATTTCCTTTAACGACACACCTTCCTTATCTATGAGCTCCTTTATTCTCTGCACGACCCACTTCGCTTCTTTCAACTCGTCTTTCCCGTGGTAATGAACCACTTTTAATCCATGAGGATTTTCGGTAACCATATCTTTATCAACACGGAAATAATTGTTTTGAATCAAGGAATTTCCCAGTGAAAGAATCTCGGGCGTTGAGCGGTAATTTCGATTTAGAAAGATCGTCTGTGTGTCCTTAAAATAACTTTCAAAATCAACCATATATTTCGGATCAGCTCCCCGCCATTCATAAATCGTCTGATCAGGGTCACCTACAACAAACAGGTTGCCGTGTTTCTCTGCAAGCATCTTCACCAGTTCAAACTGTTTTAAGCTGCTGTCTTGAAACTCGTCTACTTGGATGTAAAACAATCGCTCCTGCCATTTTTCGAGCACTTCCTTATATTGGTCAAACAATACAAAAGTAAAGTTCAGCAGGTCGTCAAAATCCAGGCCGAACACCCGCTTTTGTTTTTTTAAATACCGTTGGATAATTTGGCTGTCCAAATCACCAGTCTCCTCAGCCACGGGCATTTCCCCTCTCATGACCAGCTGGTGAACATAATGCGTATTTCCTTTCAGCATACCCAGTTTATCCAGGATCCTCTTAAAGGTTTTGTCGTTCATCTTTAATTCCATGTCCTCAAAAATTTCTCTTAAAAGGATCTTCTGATCTTCCACATCGAGAATGGTGAAGTTTTTTGGATAAAAGAGCCGATGGATATCCTCACGCAGCACCCTTACACAAAAACCGTGATAGGTCGTGATAAAACCGGTATCCTGCTCCCCGCCAATCAGTTTTTTCACACGCCGCTTCATCTCATTTGCTGCTTTATTCGTAAAGGTCACTGACAGGATGTTTGAAGGTTCTACTCCGAGTTCGTCCACAATATAAGCATAGCGGTGGGTTAAAGCACGCGTTTTTCCAGAACCCGCCCCTGCAATTACACGTATATATCCTTCTGTTGAGGCAGCAGCTTCCTGCTGAGCCTCATTTAAACCGTTCAACAGTTCTTCCATACTTTCCACTCCTAAAAGAACGTTTGTTTGTATGTATTATAGCACAGGTATTAGGGGATTTTGAGGATTGCAGGATGAATCAACGTTGCAATAACATAGAAAAACCTGAAGGAAATGGTTACCTTCAGGTGATTTCAGGCTTTTTCAACGCCTTTTGCAAGCGGCTGAATCGCTTTGTTAATCCGTTCCACTTGTTTGAAATTGCCGATACTATCAAACTCAATGGCCAAAACATCTCCAGGCACAGCAAAAGCTACAAGCCTCTCCTTTAAAACAGATAGTTCATTATTCAGATTATCTTCCTGGATTAATATCGCATAAGCTCCTTCATAACGATCTAATTTGTACTTATTCACCTAAAGGTCTCCTCCTCATTTATTAAAGACACGATGTACAAATAGGAATTTATTAATTCTGCTACTATACCTATAACCCTATTAACCTTTGTTTAAACATGTCGAAAAACAGGTGAGGAACAGGAATAATCCTCTGATTTACCTCTGGACAAGGAAATCATTCCATGTTACATTAAGACTAACGAACGTTAGTTAGTCAACCGAATGGTGGGGATGCCTATGACAAGAGAATCCATTATTGCTGCAGGGTTAAAGTGTTTTGCCCTATATGGGTACCAGCACACTTCCCTTGCAAATATTGCAGACGAAGTTGGAATTAAGAAGCCGTCGCTTTACAATCATTTCGATAGTAAAGAGGCTATTTTTTTAGGGGTTTTGGAGGACGTGTCAAAACGGGAAATGGAATATTTAGATTCTATCACCACACTTTCTGCCAATAACTCCATACAGGACCGTTTACACCAATTATATGATTTATATATCAAGCACATGTCTAATTCAATGGAAGGGCTATTCTTTAAACGGGTCACCTTTTTTCCACCAGAGGAGTTTACAGAAGAGATCAAACAGGTGTTTCTAAAGGTGGAGAATGAAATGACGAAATTGATTCGTCCAGTCATTGAACAAGGGAAAAAGGATCGGGTGGTGCGGCCGTTACCTACAGAAACCCTCACTTCTTCCTTTTATACTCTTCTTGACGGACTGTTTCTTGAAGAAAATTTTTACGACAAGGACGTATTTGAAAAAAGACAATCAGCAAGCTGGGAAATCTTCTGGTTAGGCATTAAGCATCCAGAATTGGAGGAATGATTATGGCCTGGGTGTATTTATTACTTGGAGCTGGGTTTGAGATAGGCTGGGCAATAGGACTGAAGCTGTCTGAAGGGTTTTCCCAGCCTATCCCCTCTATATTGACCGTTATTTGCTTATTCATCAGCTTTTACTTTTTTACAAAATCATTGCGCAGAATTGAAATTGGCACCGGTTATGCAATTTTCACTGGAATCGGGGCTGCGGGCACGGCAATTATTGATATGGCATTCCTAGGCGACGAAGCGGGCGCTGGGAAGGTCTTTTTTATTGGAATTTTGGTCTTTGGCATCATCGGCTTAAAGCTTGCCGATGAGCGCTCTGCCAATGCAGAAGTGGAATAGGAGGTGTGCCGCATGGCATGGGTATTTTTAATAGCAGCAGGCGTAAGTGAAATGATCGCCATGTACTTCCTTAAGTTATCTGAAGGATTTCGATTTATTAAAACAACGATTTTATCAATTTGTTCGTTTGGCATCAGCTTCTATCTTCTTTCTTTAGCGTTAAAAGAGATTTCTATCGGCACCTCATACAGTATATGGACGGGGATTGGGGCGATAGGAACAGTGCTTGTCGGAATCGTCATATTTAAAGAAAATGCCAACCGAAAAAAATTAATATTTATTGGATGCATCCTTGTTGGGGTCGTCGGCTTAAAGCTTGTTTCATAAAGTGAAGTTAGCCATTGAAATCGTCTATTAAAATAGATAAAATATAATAGGAAAAATTTTACGAATAGATGTTCAAAGCTTTACCTGATTTTTTTCAACATTTTTCTGCATTTTTTGCAGGGGTGAATGCCAGGCTTGCCGTCTATATAGTAAAGAAGAAAATGATGGAGGCTTAAGTAATGAGAAAGTTATTATTTGCTATTCTTTTGTTGATCGTGATCAGCTTTGGCTATGTAGGTTATACGAATATGGACAGCGGACTTAACTCCCCTGATTCAGAACAAATGGATCAGTATTAATTAAAAACCCCTTTGCCGGATGGCGAAGGGGTTTTTATTCTGGTTTAAAAGCTTTTGTTTTGCAGTCCTCCCTTTCATGTCTATACTGAAATTTCCTTCATCAAAAAACAGGATAATATCGTAATTCTGTCGGTTATACCTTTTTTCATATTCAAATGTTCATCATTATTAAATAAATTCTAAACTCAACTATCTAAACTTTTTGTTAAACTGTCACAATTTGTCATATAATATTTCTTTATAAAGAACGTGTTGACTATTATAGTAGTTTGGTTGATAATATTGGTAATGATAAACAAATGCATGAGTAAAAGCATTTATCGTAAGTTGTTTCATGAGACTATCCTTTATAAAGAACATTAATCTCTCAAACTTTATTTCGTTTTGCTCTATTCATATTTTTTACCATTTATTATTAATTGGAGGCTGCCAATATGTTTAAAAAAATTAAATTTTTCTTCGGCCGTATCCGCTGCGCCATCAATGGATACCACAAGATCGATGTCGTTACCCGCCGTTGTATGCGTTGTGGTAAATACCGTCCCAGCGAGTATGAATCGTTATCCAATGATCGTTAGTCTCATTTTGTAAAATTACACATATTTCGCCACTCCTCGCATAGCCATAGAAATGTAGTGCAAAACTCTTGAAGGAGGGTGTGATGATTTTGTGTTCAGATGAGAAAAATCATCAAAAATGCCAGGAGTGCAGTGCTCATAAAGAGGATGGCTTCGTTAAAGAAGCAGCAAAAGAGGCTAACAAATTTGTCAGTAATACCGTGGATACGTCAGGAAAAGTCATCAAATCGGTTACTGGTGAAGGCGGGCTAATTGGCAAGACCGTCGATTCTTCCGGAAAAATAGTGAAGAAAGCATCGGAAAAAGGCACAGAAGCCATTGGAAAAACCGTTGATACCTCTTCGAAAGTATTCAAACACTTATCACAAAAAGCTTTTCAACGAAATAAAGAAGATAACAGCAATAAATAAATGATAGAACGCCGCCTATCCCAGGGCGGCGTTCTATCATTTTATAAACATTGCCTTCTATTTTTCTGCAGTCCATTCCCTCCTCCCTGCCCTCACAAACAAATAGCTTTAAAAACATCTCCGTTTACGTAATAATGTTAAAATAGAAATCCTTTTTTTAAGGAGTGTCCACTATGTTAGAAAAGGAAACTCAAGTATTAGTCATATTCCCCCATCCAGATGATGAAGCATTCGGGGTATCAGGAACCATTGCCTCACATAGAAAGCAAGGTACACCGGTTACTTATGCCTGCTTAACACTTGGCGAAATGGGAAGGAATTTAGGGAAACCTCCCTTTGCAACCAGAGAGTCCCTTCCTGATATCCGCCGCAATGAATTACAGAAAGCAGCCAAAGCGATGGGAATTAACGATTTACGTATGATGGGGTTACGTGATAAAACGTTGGAATTTGAAGATGACGAAAAGCTTACTCGGATCGTACGGGACTTAATCAATGAGCTTAATCCTTCATTGATCATCAGTTTTTACCCAGGTTATGCCGTACACCCGGACCATGAAGCAACTGCACGAGCGGTTGTTAGAGCACTCCAGGAAATCGATCCATCCAATAGACCAAAACTTCATGCACTTGCATTCGCAAGAGATACCGAAGAAAATCTAGGTGAACCTGATGTCGTAAACGATATCCGTGATGTCCAGGAAGAAAAATTGAATGCCATGAGAGCTCACATATCTCAAACCGCCCGAATGCTAGAAATGCTCGATGAAGGAATAAAGACAAATGATCCCGAGGCTATGAAGTGGGTAACCAATGAACGTTTTTATACGTATGAATGGGAAGCTTGACCCTGTCCGTCATTCACGGACAGTTTTTTTATGGAACATGAAGGGTAATTAAAAAATAGAAAATTTCAGAATTTGTACAAATGAATAGCCCGGTCGGGTCATAGTGAAAAGGCTTTAGTCATGCTATTCTTATCAGTGGAGCAATTGTATAAAAGGAGTGTTATGATGAAGCAGTTTATTATGCCGGGGTTATTTACTGTTCTCCTTCTCCTGCTCGCTGCCTGTGGTTCCCAGGAAGTGAAGGATCAGACGGGTGATACTGATGAAGGAGCAGTTACAAAGCCTCATGTTGAGGTCAAATTCGACGAAGAACCTCTTCCTGTAAATAAAGAAACAACTATTCAGGCAATCGTCACTCAGGATGGCGAAGAAGTGACCGATGCGGAAAAAGTGGAATTTGAAATTTGGAAAAAATCTGACGGGCAGGACACCTCAGAGATGATCGAGGCTGAGAACCAGGGAAATGGCGCCTATGCAATTACTTACTCTTTTGACTCAGAAGGTACTTATAAAGTATACGCCCACACTACTGCTAATGATGTCCACGTTATGCCGCTCGTAGAAGTGGAAGTTGGAAAAGAGCATGGAAAAAAAGGGAATACTGAGGAAGAGCATTCGGATGATCATAAGCATTCAGAAGGAAAAGAATATACCGTTCATTTTATGAACGATGCCGAATTTAAAACAGGCAAACCCTCACAGCTGACGGCACATATCAAGCATGGTGAGAAACCATTTACTGGAGCACAGGTCAGATTTGAAATCAGTTCTTATCAAATGGACAAACACGAATACGTGGACGCGAAGGAAGACGAAGATGGTGAATACACTGGCACATATACCTTCCCTTCTGCAGGGGACTATACTGTTAAAGTGCACTACGAAAAACCAAAGGAAGACATTCATGGTCATCAGGAAAGTCAAGTGAATGTGAGGAAATAATAAGATCGATTATGATTAGTTATAACGTAAAGGAACTTCGACGAATCGAAGTTCCTTTATAATTTATTAGCAAATGACCGCTTTCAAATAAAGCCTTCTCAAATGTTGATGAAGCAATAGATGCGACTGTTTTCTGCTTATCTACGAACTCTACCATGTGATACATTGATAACAAAAAAGCTTCAAAAACCCTCAGGGCTTTTGAAGCTTTCGCTTTATTAAACGTCAGCATTTTGCAGTTTTTTCTTTTTCGCTGCTTTTTCACGTTCGTTTTTATTCAGATATTTTTTGCGCAACCGTACATTTTCCGGAGTTACTTCACAATACTCGTCATCATCTAAATACTCGATGGCTTCTTCAAGAGTCAGTTTACGCGTTTTCTTAATAGTTGTTGTTGTGTCTTTTGTTGCGGAACGGACGTTAGTCAGGTGTTTCTCTTTCGTAATGTTTACGGTCAGATCATTTTCACGGTTGTGTTCCCCGACGATCATCCCTTCATAAACTTCTGTTCCAGGCTCAACAAAGATAGTACCCCGATCCTCAAGATTCATAATGCCGTAAGTGGAAGCTTTTCCTTTATCAAGAGATACGAGTACTCCTTGGCGACGTCCGCCTACTTGACCTTTTGTTAACGGAGCATAGCCGTCAAACGTGTGGTTAAGGATCCCATATCCGCGGGTCTGGGTCATAAACTCAGTCGAATAACCGATTAATCCCCGGGAAGGCACGAGAAACTCAAGACGTACCTGGCCGTTTCCATCATTGACCATGTCCTGCATTTCACCTTTTCGGTACCCAATGGATTCCATGACCGCACCTTGATATTCTTCAGGGGTATCAATTTGAACTCTTTCGACCGGTTCACATGTGACACCGTCGATTTCTTTAATGATTACTTTTGGCTTGGAAAGCTGCAGTTCAAACCCTTCTCTTCTCATATTTTCAACAAGAATAGAAAGGTGTAATTCTCCACGTCCAGATACAGTGAATGCATCTGGAGAATCCGTCGGATCCACACGAAGACTCACATCGGTTTCCAACTGCGTCATCAGACGTTCTTCAATTTGACGTGAAGTAACATACTTTCCTTCACGGCCAGCGAATGGGCTGTTATTAACGAGGAAGGTCATTTGCAGCGTCGGTTCATCAATACGTGGAATTTCCATTGCTTCCTGATGATCCGGTGAGCAGACCGTTTCTCCTACGTTAATGTCTTCTAAACCAGCAATCGCAATAATATCTCCAGCTTTTGCTTCATCAATTTCAATCCGCTTCAAGCCAATAAATCCAAATAGCTTCGTGATCCGGAACTTCTTCACGAAACCGTCTTTTTTCATTAAGGAAACCTGCTGACCCACTTTAATAGTACCGTTAAATACTCGTCCAATGCCGACACGACCTAAATAATCATTGTAATCGAGCAATGTCACCTGAAACTGAAGTGGATCCTCTTTCGTATCTACAGGTGCAGGAATGTTGTTCATGATCAGCTTAAAGATCGGATCCATGGTTTTCTGCTGGTCTTCAGGCTCATCTCCTGAAGTACCATTTAAAGCTGAGGCATACACGACAGGGAATTCCAGCTGTTCATCGTCAGCTCCGAGCTCGATAAATAAGTCGAGGACTTCATCCACAACTTCATCCGGACGCGCATTCGGACGGTCGATTTTGTTTAATACCACTACTGGAGTCAGCTTTTGTTCGAGAGCCTTCTTTAAAACAAAACGCGTCTGAGGCATACAGCCTTCATAAGCGTCGACAACTAATAAAACACCGTCTACCATTTTCAGGATACGTTCAACTTCCCCGCCGAAGTCCGCGTGTCCTGGAGTATCAAGGATATTAATTCGAGAATCGTTATAATTGATGGCGGTATTTTTAGCTAGGATTGTAATGCCGCGCTCTTTTTCCAAATCATTGGAATCCATAGCGCGCTCGTCCACGTGTTCATTTTCACGGAAAGTACCAGAGTAATGGAGCATCTGGTCTACCAATGTTGTTTTTCCGTGGTCAACGTGTGCGATGATCGCAATGTTGCGAATATCATTTCTGTGTTGCATATAGCACACACCTCTTTCGAATTACAAATTATTTCAACTTATCTAGTATAACATAATAACAAGTTTATCAACACTTTTGGTCCCTTTTTACACGATCTTAATGTAATTTAAACATATCTCTAGTTTTCGTAAGCCCTTTCCCCTATGAATGAAAGGCATTACAATAGAGAAAAGTACAGAATGGAAGAAGGAAAATGCAATATGTCCTATCAGCAAATAAAATGGGCAATCGTGATTGCACCCGCACTGATTATCGGCATCTGGGAATATGTCCGCCACGAGTGGCTTCTCACTTTTTTATCTATGAATGCCGGAAACTGGCTCTCCCCCGTAATCGTGCTCGCAGTAACCTTTCTTGTGAATCAGCGGCTGTTCCTTCTATTGGAAAAGAACCAGGTAGAACTGGAAGAAGAAAAAACGAAGCAGACCATTTTAAGAGAACGCCAGGCCATCTCCAGGGAGCTCCACGATTCAATCTCCCAATCCCTTTTCTTATTATCGGTCAAAACACAGACAATCCAAACGGAGGAAAAAGAAAAACTTGATAAAATCAACAGGATCCTGGATGATATCCATGCCAATGTAAGAGATTCAATTAACCAGTTACGAACCCCGGATTTCCGCCAGTGGAGAGATGCCTTAAATGACTTAAAAGAACTGCTTTGGAGGGAACTTCCGCATGTGGATTGGGAGCAGCAGTGGACGCTTGACGAACAAGAATTTTCATTGGAGGAAAAAATACAACTTTACAGTATTTTAAGAGAAGCATGTATGAACATTATTAAACATGCCCGGCAAGTAACCCTTGTTAATGTCACGTCTTTTAAAGATAAACAGGTGAACTACATTAAAGTTGTGGATGATGGCGTAGAATGGCGCAGTCCACATTCACCTAACGAGCGCTACGGTCTGGAGATTATGAAAGAGCGTGCGCTTCATCTCGGATGGGAATTGCAGTTACAGCGTAAAGATGAACGGACCGTTCTGCAATTGAAGCAAAAGGAGCAATGAAGCATGACAACTTATAAAGTATTAATTGCCGATGACCACGAGCATGCGCGGGAAGCCATTCGGGACATCCTCTCTGCTTCTTCGTCCTGTGAAATTATTGGTGAAGCCGTCAATGGAATAGAGGCCGTAAACTTGGCAGAGCAATTGCATCCGGATTTGATTTTAATGGATATTCATATGCCGGAATGCAACGGCCTTCAAGCTACACGTACGATTAAGCAGAAGCTTCCAGAGAGTAAAATCATTATTTTAACCGTGTCCGAAGATAGTACCCATTTATTTGAAGCCTTAAAAGAAGGAGCTCAGGGGTATCTTTTAAAAAATACCCGTCCTAATGAATGGGATGCTTACATAGAAGCTGTGTTGGACGGACGAAGGATTTCAAAAGCGTTTATTGACGATACGCTTTCTAAACTTATGGGTTCGGAGCCTAAGGAAAAGCCTCCACTTTCCAGCCGTGAAATTGAAGTCATGAAGCTGGCAGCTTCTGGGGCGACGAACAAAGAAATATCTTCGCAGCTTCATATTACGGAAAATACCGTAAAGAATCATTTAAAAAGCGTATTGAGAAAATTAAACATCAAAAATAGGGTAGAATTGGCGCGGGTCGCTTATGAAAGCAAGTGGCTGTAAATCGGATAGAAAGTTAAGGTGAATGCATGTTACAGACAACAAGAAAAGGGGAATGGTTTGAAATCATTGTCCCTGCTAAATGGGATGGATCAACTGTAGAACAAGTACTAAGGAACAAATGGAATGTGCCACGCAAGCTGCTGCATAAATTCAGATCCACTAGAGGTGTGACGTTAAATAACGAAATTCCTCATTGGAAGACCCATACAGTCCATGACGGAGATATCCTCCGGATACGGCTGTTTGAACCGCAGCCCTTGGAGGTCGTTCCGGCTTACATGGACATCGATGTCGTTTTTGAAGATGATCATCTGCTTGTCGTAAATAAGCCCGCCGGCATCGGCACCCACCCGAATACACCCGAGAATACAAGTACGTTGGTCAATGGTGTTGCTTTTTATTTTCAATCCAATGGAATAGAAGCAACCCCAAAATATGTGCACAGGCTGGATCGAGATACGTCCGGAGCCCTTTTATTTGCAAAACATGACCTGGCGATTGCGACGCTTGGCAATCAATTAAAAAAGCGGGAAATCAAGCGCACCTACTTAGCCTGGGTAGAAGGGAAAGTAAAGACAAAACAAGGGACAATCTGCGAACCGATAGGGAAAGACCGCCATCACCCTGTAAGAAGAAGAGTCTCAAAGACCGGGCAGGAAGCGGAGACTGATTATGAAGTCATCGAATATAATCCTGAGCGGAAGGCAACCCTTCTGAAGCTTCAGCTTAAAACAGGACGAACCCACCAAATCAGAGTGCATTTGAGCTATATCGGACATCCCCTGATGGGAGACGATCTTTATGGAGGAAAAGCAAAAATCAGTCATAAACAGGCCCTTCATGCAGCAAAACTCACCTTTGTCCATCCTTTTACCGAAGAAGAAGTGACATGCTATGCTCACGCTGATTCTGAAATTAAATTGTTTACAGAATCGCAGATCCTTCAAGTATGAGACGTCCGGAGAGTTACTTCTCCGGATTTTTTATGGCTTCAAGCTTTCCCCTATCCTTTTGAGATTAACCGCCCTTATTGTGAGGAACTTCCGCATGTAACGTTCCAAAAAAAGCTTATCAGCTAGTTTTCCAATATGCCCAAAAGGAGATTCAAATTGGAGAATATCAATCATTTTTGTACCTTCTCCCTTTTGTTCAAATAAATGGACATGAGTGAATGAGCGAAAGGCGCCTTTCACCATGACATCCACAAATTGGTAAGGGCGGTTCATCGATTGGATAAGTGAGGTTAATGTCTGTGTCACACCAAGATGACGGGCACGCCAAGTTACCATCTCCCCCGCTTCAATAAGTCCTTCCCTTCTTCCTGCAATCGGCTTTTCCTTAGTCTGAGGGACTGTGAACGGATGAAGCCCGATATTCCTGGCAAGGTCAAAGCATTCCTCAACCGGAACATTTATCCAAACTGACATTTTTATTATAGGAATAAAAGGCACCTCCTACGCATATATGGTCTGCTCAATCAACCGATTCAAATCCTTGAAGCGGTTGGGTGCAGGATGTTCCAAGTTTAACATGCTGCATAAACCTAGTAAGTCTACCAGACGTGCGATTTCCTTCCACTCTTCTGGTAAATAGATACCGGAATCTCTCAGTCCGCTGATCAACCCTCTTTCACAAGCCTGATACTCTGGAAAGTTCTCATAACGAATAAAATTTCCTATATCTACATAAATCGAACCCGAAAACGCAAATTCCCAGTCAAGTACTGCTGTTACACTATTCGTATCCCCTAGTAAGTTCAGCCCGTTAAAATCTCCATGTACAAGAGCGGGACCGGAATCGTCTAATTTCAACAGCTCCACTTGGCGTGAAGCATAGCTGATGATACGGCTCTGTAATTCCGGTCCGATCCATAACTTTACCTTATCCTGTAGAAAACTTTCCAAAAGCTGCCTATAACTTTCCGCTTCCAGATGAAAAGGTTCTTCCACCTTCAGGGCTGCATCAAAAAAACCGCTGTTTTCAAAAGAAATGTTCCTAAACCTTGCCAGAAGCTCACCCGCTGAGTAGCCCAGGCGTTCATTTGACTGGTTATCGCCTTGATAAAATAAATGTTTCAATTGCTTTCCTTCTTTCCACTCCATCAGCCCGGCCCAATTCTCCCCTATTTGAAAGATTGTAAAGAAAGAGGGAACTTCAGGAACATCCCTTAAAAGGCTGTGAAGCTGTCTTTCCATTGTTAACCGATCCTTATTGCTGGTTACCCGGATTACTAGAGGAGGAGATTTATGAAATTGTAATTTATAATTGCTGTGACTTAGCCCTCCTGTAAGCTCTTCTATCATGAGGACTTCCCTTCCGGTTTCTTCCCTTACTTTCTCGGTAATTTCTTCCACCGGAATGGACGGCTTTACCTTTACACGTTCCCAGTTTTCCTTCATCTTTCCACGTCCTTTCCAAAAAGATTACTAGTCTTATTATACAAAACCTGCTAATAATAAGTAGATTATTAATAGCAGGGTCTTTACTTGAGAAGGATTATCAGTATAATGGATTACAGATATTGAAAATCATTATCATTTGGAAGGGAATTTTACATATGTATTTTTCAAAAGTTACAACAATTACTTTATTACTGCCAGTCCTGTTATTTGCCGGCTGCAGCTCAGATCAATCCGGTGAAGCAGAAGAAAAAGATTCAGCAGATCAAACAACTGAACAGACGGATGCAGGCAGCACCACCGCTCAGAAGAAATTAGATGAGGCTGTAGAAGCGTATCGTCAGTATGGGCTCTCTCAAACAGATACATTTGTTGAAGATACATCTAAGTTTGTCGATGCTGTCAAAGCAGGCAATTTGGAGAAAGCAAAGCAATTATATCCTAAGGCCCGTATGCCTTATGAGCGGATTGAACCAATTGCTGAAGCCCTCGGAGATTTAGACCCTAAGATCGATGCGCGTGAAGGCGATGTTCCAAAAGATGAATGGACCGGCTACCACAAGATCGAGAAAATCCTGTGGGAGGATAATACGACCGATGGAGCTGAAAAATACGCGGAGCAGCTATTAAATGATGTGAAATCCCTGCGAGCAAAGATTGAGCTTGCCGAAGTATCTCCTCAAACGCTCGTAACAGGTTCCGTAGATTTGTTAAATGAAGTATCTTCCTCTAAGATCACCGGCGAGGAGGAGCGGTATTCCCACACTGATCTGTACGACTTTGCAGCTAATGTCGACGGCTCCAAAAAAATAGTAGAATTACTCAATCCAGTAATAAAAGAAAAGGACGAGGAACTCGCCTCTACTCTTGAGAAGCGATTTGATGAAGTCTATGAAGCTTTGAACCAGTATAAAAAAGGGGACGGTTACGTATCGTACACAGATCTTTCAGATAAGGATACTCAAAAGCTAAGCAAGTCAATCGATGCACTTGCCGAACCTTTATCTCAAATCGGGATTGTACTTGAAAAATAACAGCCCCCTGCCGCTGGATGATTCATCTAGCGGCTTTCCCTCGTTTATCATCAGGAAAGGAATGGACAATATGAAAGATGATCATACACCTCATTCAAAGAAAATCACCCGCAGAGAAATGCTCTACAGGACAGGTGCCGGCGGGCTGGGATTGCTGATCGGCGCAAGCGGCGTTGGTTCGATCACTGCACTTGGTAAAACGTCTAGCGAGAAACCAGCTGCTGCAGAGAATCAAATCCCCTTTTATGGAAAGCACCAGGCAGGCATTATGACTAAACAGCAGACGTATGTGTACCTGATTTCAATGGACATTACAACAAATAAGTTAGCCGATATCCGTGACTTATTCAAAGAATGGACGGTTGCTTCTGAGAAAATGGCCATGGGAAACCTGATCGGTGATTATTCCGACAATCTTTATATCCCCCCTGAAGATACCGGAGAAGCTACAGGGTTATCAGCTTCAAGAATTACCTTTACTTATGGATTCGGAAGCAGTTTTTTTGAAAAAGAAGGCTCCGACCGATTTGGCCTGGCTGCCAAAAAACCAAATCAGCTCCAAGCTCTCCCCTCCTTTCCTGGAGATGAAATTGAAAAGGAATGGACCGGTGGAGACCTTTGTGTGCAAGTATGTGCGGATGATCAGCAGGTCGCTTTTCATGCGATCAGGAATCTGCTCAGGATCGGCCGTGGTATTGTAACCCTCCGGTGGATGCAATCGGGCTTTCTTCGGAGTCAGCAGTCAGGAAAAAAGGACAGTACTCCTAGAAACTTATTTGGATTTAAGGATGGTACGGTGAATCCAAATACAGAAGAAGACTTTAACAATATTGTGTGGTCAAACGGCGCAGAAGCATCCTGGATGAAGAATGGCAGCTACATGGTCATGCGCCGCATTCGTATGCTGTTGGAAGTATGGGACCGCACTCATTTAAAGGACCAGCAAGCGACCTTCGGCAGAGAGAAGGTCTCCGGGGCACCATTAGGACAGGAAAAAGAATTTGACGACGTCAAATTAGATAAGAAAGATAGTGACGGCAAGCCCGCTATACCCATGGACGCTCATGTAAGGCTGGGACGAGGCGACGGATCACAGAAGATATTACGCCGCTCGTATTCTTATTCAAGTGAAATGGATCCTGCACGGGCCCAATTGGATGCAGGTCTTTTGTTTTTATGTTTTCAGAAAGATCCATTCAAACAATTTGTCCCTATTCAGAAACGCATGGCACAATCGGATCACTTAAATGAATATATCCGGCATATTGGATCAGCTGTTTTTGCCTGCCCAGGAGGAACGAAGAAAGGTGGATACATCGGCGATTCACTATTTTAATTCAAGCACCATCTGAAAGGATGAACACAATGGATATAAAGAAACGGAGCCTGCTATCTTTCTTCACCCTGATTTTCCTCCTTACGGTATTTAGTCATTCAAATTCTGGGTATGCTGAGGAAAGCCCCGGAGAATCGGATCTAATGCCGGCTGTAGGAGACGCGCTGGTTGAAGTAAGGAGTGAAGACTATGAAACTCTTAAACAAACACTTCTTGCTTATGAAAAAGCTTGGGAAAATACTGAACGCAGGCAGGACATGAAAGACAAAGCATCACAGATTTCAAAACAATTGGAAGCTTCTCAGAAGCTCTTAGAGGAAAAACCTGTACCTCAAAAAAAGCTGTATGATTCGATTGTTAGTTTAGCAAGATCAACCGATGACTATTTAAATGCCGCTTCAAAAAGTGATACGAGTGTAGATAAAGAGTCCGTGCTTGGACTCATTAAGAGTCTGGATCAAATCCAAGCTCAGATTGAGCAGGATCATTTCAGCAAAGCACAGACTCTAAATCAGTCCTTTGTAAAAGAATGGACAGCACTGGAAAAACCGATTAGAGAAACAAATGTGGGCGCATATGGAACCATAGAAACTAAAATGAGTATGGTCCGGGTCGCTTTAAATAAAACCCCTGTACAAAAACAACAAGCAGCCGATGCAGTTTCTGAGCTTAGACAGACCATTCAAGACTATACAGACGGAAAATTAGATAATAATGCCAAAACAAATAAAGAAGTCTCGCTGACTGGCCTGATCGATACATTGGGACAAGTTGAAACGTCCATAGGAAATCAGCAATATGACCAGGCGGCTGCCCAAATGGAAGATTTCATTCAATTTTGGCCGCAAGTAGAGGGAAAAGTTCTCACTAAATCCCAAAGCACTTATAATCAAACTGAAAACACGATGACAAAGGTTTTGACCATTCTAAGTTCACAAAATCCTGATGACTCAGAAGCGATAGAGTTAATTCGTGAAATGAGGTCAGATCTTGAGCCCTATGCTGAAGAAAGCAGTTATTCTGCCTGGGATGCTTTTTTTATTCTATTTCGTGAAGGGATGGAAGCCATCTTAATTATTGCGACCCTCCTCGCCTATTTAAGAAGAACCGGAAATCACAATAAACAAGTATGGGTTTGGAGCGGCCTCGGGATTGGTCTTTTATTAAGTGCAGGATTGGCTGTAGTGTTGACGCTTGCCTTCGCCGGTATGCAGGCAGGAACTAACCGGGAGATGATTGAAGGTATTACCGGTATCATCGCAGTTATTATGATGATTACGGTCGGGGCTTGGCTGCATAAACAATCAAATGTATTAGCTTGGAACCAATATGTAAATCAACAGCTGCAAAAGGTGATGAAAACAGGTGCAAGCTGGATGCTGGCTCTTGTAACCTTCGTTGCCATCTTCCGAGAAGGAGCAGAAACAATCCTATTTTATTTAGGAATGGCACCTTCTATCAAGCTCTCTTCTTTACTAGCCGGCATGGGCGGAGCCTTGCTCGTGCTTCTTATCATCGGCTTTCTTTTAATAAAATTAAGCGTGCGCATCCCTATTCGGCCATTCTTTCTTGCAGCGAGCCTGCTTATTTACTTTATTGCTTTAAAATTTACAGGAGTCAGCATACATGCTCTGCAAATCACAGACCTCCTCCCTGTACATCCGCTTACTACAATAGGCAGCATCGACTTGATTGGTTTTTACCCTACTTGGGAAACTGCCTTAGGACAGCTGATTCTACTGATAATAATTGTTTCCCAATTCTTAAGATCCCAACGGAGGAAACGCCAGTCCAAATCTGAGCTTGCTTCATAAGGAAATAGATGGAAACGACCTTGGAATGTCCAACGCTAAGGTCAAACGATAAAAATCCGAACTACTCTGCTCCATGCCTCAACGGGATGCGCAGAATAGTTCGGATTTTTGGATTTGAAACACTTCTGTCCAGACTCTTATTGTTCTTTTACCATTTGCTCATACATCTGATCATATTTTTTTGCACAATCTAAATCCAGCTCGGTCAGCCCTTTTGCATTCCAAGAAGTCAGCTTCATCGTGACCCTTTTATAATCAATGCTGATAAAAGGGTGGTGTTGAATTTCTTCAGAATACTCCGCGACTTGATTCACAAACTGGACCCCGGTTAAAAATTCTTTAAAGCGATACCGCTTTACAATGAATTTTTCATCTTCCAGTTTCCATCCATTAAGCTCAGCTACCCTCTGCTCTTTTTCTTCCTCAGGAATACGTGTTTCCACTAGCTTCTCCCCTTTCATTTAAGAACTTAACTTCATAAACTCTTCAAGATCCTTAAGCCCAAGTTCCAGGGCATGTTCCCAGAAATCCGGTTTCGTCAAATCAACATCTAAATGCTTTTCAGCAAGCTCTTCTACCGTCATTCTTCCTGTATCCTGAAGCAAGGAGATGTAATCTTCTTCAAAGCTTTGACCTTCTTGTTTCGCTTTTGCATAGATGCCTAAACTGAACAAGTAGCCAAAGGTATAAGGAAAGTTGTAAAATGGTACATCTGTAATGTGAAAGTGGAGTTTTGAAGCCCAAAAGGACGGATCATACTCCTCCAGCGTCTCTAAATAAGCTTCTTTCTGAGCTTCGATCATCAGCTCATTCAAACGGTCCGCCGGAAGTACTCCACTCTTTCGCTCTTCATAAAACTTCGTTTCAAATAAGAATCTTGCGTGAATGTTCATAAAGAAAGCCACACTTCTTTGGACTTTATCTTCAAGAAGAACGAGTTTCTCTTCTTCAGTCTTCGCTTTTTCTACGGCTGCATCAGCCACGATCATTTCAGCAAAGGTGGACGCTGTCTCCGCGACATTCATAGCATAGCCTTGATTTAGAATGGCCATATCATTCATCACGTGCTGATGGTAAGCGTGACCTAGTTCATGAGCTAAAGTAGCCACATTGGAAGGTGTGCCTGAGTAGGTCATAAAGATTCTCGTCTCTTTACTGTCCGGGAAGCTCGTACAAAAACCCCCCGGCCTTTTACCTGCCCGGTCCTCCGCTTCGATCCATCTCTTTTCAAAAGCCATTTCCGCAAATTCTGCCATTTTAGGGCTGAATTGCCTGAACTGGTCGATGATGAATTGAGCTCCTTCCGTATAGCTCATCGTTTCTTCAGCTGACCCAATAGGAGCCTCTACATCAAAAAAGCTGAGCTGATCAATATCAAGAAGCTTTGCTTTTCTTTCCAAGTACTTCACGTAATGCGACTTATATTTCTTAATCGTATCCCACATGGTCGTGAGCGTCTCTTCGCTCATTCTGTTCATTTCCAGCGGCTCTTTTAATAAGTTCGTCCACTCTCTTCGTGCATACATTTGCAGACGAAAGCCGGACATATGATTAAGGGTTTCACTAAATAAGTCTTCCTTCTTTCCCCACGCCTCCTGGAGCTTGTTAAAAACTTCTTTTCGTACATGGCGGTCAGAGGAACTCAGCTTATTCGCTGCCTGACCGACCGAAAGCTCTTCTCCATTCACATTTATACTCATCTGGCCGACGAGGGCATCGTACATCTGCTCCCATCCATGGTAACCATCCACTGCTAAATCATTAATGAGTGCTTCCTTCTCTGCATCAAGCTTGTCCATGGCCAGCTGTCTTCGTTCATTCAAAACGAACGCCACATGATTAAAGGGTTGACTGGTTAACAATGCTTTCCAAACCTCTTCTTTAATTTGTACAAGCTTTTGATCAAACTGAGTCAATATGTTTTCAAAGCGCGCCCCGAGTTCACTCCGTTTAGACATTAAGATATTGGCTTTTCGATCAGACACGTCTTGAGCCGTTAAACAGCTCACGTAGGCACCAAACTCTCCTAGTCTTTTCGTAATTTCCTGCATTACATGAATGATTTCTTCCATGGAGTCAGGAGGCTCCGCTTGCTTAGGAGGAAGAAAAGCTTCGACCATCATCTGCAGTGTTCGGATTTCTTCCTCCGTTTTTTCAATGTATTTATGTAGCTGCTGAGAGGCACTCCCTCCTTCAAAAATCGCATCTAAATCCCACACAGGCTTGAATTGCTGCATCATTTTTCCCCTTTCTGTTGAAGAGACAATTGTATTTCTTTGATTAACCGATACTAATCTTATTATATCAAAATATTCTTATAATAAATAACAGCTCCTTACCCCCAGGATTTCAGAATGTTAGAATAAATAACAAATAGATTGCTTTTTAATAGGAACTTTGTTAATTTCTATTACAACCTTGAGCAAAAGGGGGAAACGTATGCGTTATCGTCGTCAGGAAACTCTGCGCTATGAATTTCAAGAACCTGTCCCTGCCCATTTCAAAATAATCAAGGTAAAACATACCCCGTTGAATTCCTCAGAAGGACCTTGCACGATCGTGGATCTCAGCACTGGTGGACTCAAAATAGCTTCTCCTCTCCGCATCCCTATGAGAGATAATCTACAATTATTAATTCGGACTACGATCGCAAATATTCAGCTTCAATTTGCTGCCAAAGTGATCTGGACGAAAAAATTAAATGGGTCTTATCACTATGGCCTAGGTTTTATTGATGACCACCACGAGGAAATTAAAGAGGTTTTAAAGAAATACCGCAACCCTAAAAGTTAACGGCTTCATTGTTAATGTTTACTTGGGTACCTGCTCAGAATTAAGATTATAGACGGCACCTGACAGCGTCCTCTACGATATGAAATAAAAACGATCATCTTACTAGTCACCCATACGAACCATACATGATAGAGAAAAGATTCACATAGGATCACCATTAATAAAAAGGGGATGGAACGATGTCCATATCACAAACTCAAAGAAAAATACTGGCAGCCACTGCTATGGGAAAACAAACAGCAGAATTGATTATCAAAAACGGCACCCTCGTTAATGTCCACACAAATGAACAATTCCCCCATACGGATATTGCTGTTACAGCAGGCTGCATTGCTTATATTGGTGATGCTGACCACCTTAACGGAGAAGAAACAAAAGTAATAGAAGCGAATGGCAGATATATAACTCCCGGCTTAATCGATGGACATATGCACGTAGAAAGTACGATGATGTCTGTCAAAGAATTTGCAAAAGCTGCCATTCGCCAAGGGACCACGACTATTTTCATGGACCCCCATGAGATTGCCAACGTTTTTGGTTTGGAAGGAGTAAAGTGGATGCACGAGGAGGGGCAGCAGCTTCCTCTAAGAGTGTTTACGACCATTCCTTCCTGTGTTCCGGCTACTTCACACTTGGAGGATTCCGGAGCAGAATTAACGGTGGAGCACATAAAAGAAGGACTGCAATGGGAAAATACAGCTGGCCTTGGCGAAGTCATGAACTTTCCCGGCGTCATTCATGGAGATGAAAAAATGGCCGGCGAAATTGATGCTACGATTCAGCAAGGGAAAACAGTAACCGGGCATATGCCTGCCGAAGACCCCTGCATGCTTCAGGCTTATATCGCCTCCGGAGTCACGTCCTGTCACGAGACGGTTACAAGAGAGCAGGCATTGGAAAAACTGAGACTCGGGATGCATGTGATGATACGGGAAGGTTCGGCCTGGCAGGACGTTAAGCAGCTTGCGCCGGTGATAACTGAAGACCATATGCCAACTGATCATATGTCTCTTATCACCGATGATGTATATCCGCAGACCCTTATTCAAAAAGGACATTTAAACCATGTGGTCAGACGTGCTATTGAAGAAGGCATTTCCCCTTTCACTGCCTTAAAACTGGCCACCATCAACATTGCAAATTATTTTAATTATGGAGATACTCTCGGAAGCATCGCTCCCGGGAAGTATGCCGATATCTTATTAATGGACAGCTTGGAAGAAATGAAGCCATCCACTGTAGTCATTAACGGCGAAGTCGTATTTGATGACGGTGATTACCAGGTCCCATTTCCAGCTTATGAATACCCGCTTAAAGCTAAGCAATCGGTTCATATTAAACACAAGCTGACAGCTGAAGATTTTATGCCGGCATCAAAAAAATCTGGAAAAACAAGCGTGCAAGTGATTGAGGTTATCGAAAATAACGCCAGAACCGTTAAAAATCAAGCAGAGCTTCCTGTTGAGGATGGTGTTATTCAAGCTGACCCCGATCAGGACATCATTCGTCTCTCCTGCATTGACCGCCACCACAGTTCAGGGCAGACTTCACATGGCTTTACGAAAGGATTTCATTTGAAACGCGGTGCCGTAGCCTCTACTGTCGCTCACGATAGTCATAACTTAATTGTCATGGGTGTATCGGAAACAGATATGGCTGTTGCAGCGAACCTGCTTGCTGAGCAAGGAGGAGGAATGGCTGCTGTGATGGATGGCAAAGTGATCGCTAACGTACCCATGCCCATTGCCGGTCTCATGTCCGATCAGCCTTTGGAAACTGTAGCTCATCAAGTGGAAAAATTAGATGCAGCTTGGAAAGAACTAGGTTGCACGATTCATGCACCTTTTATGACGTTTTCCTTAATTGCCCTTCCCGTTATCCCATCGCTGCGAATTACCAATCGTGGGATTGCTGACGTCGATGCATTCCAGCTGACGCCTTTAGAAATCAACGAATGAATGAGTAGACAGTAAATAAACACACCCTATCCTTCCCTTTCCGCGGACGAGCGCCCGATCGAAACCCACGCTCGGTGATCTCGGCTCACTCGTTCTTCCGCAGGAGTGGAAGGGACCTCGCTCTTTGGTATGTCTTTAAAGACAGAAAAAGACTCGCCTTCACCTCGCTCACCCTAGCTGGATGAAGGAGAGTCTTTTTCATGTTCTGACAGGCAGCTGTCAACAGCGCCTGTTCCTTTACTCTTTCTTTTCCACGCAAACGGCAATAGCGCAGCCCATGCCGTTCTTTTGAATCTGCGAAGCTACGCTCCACTTTCTCTTTTCTCACTCTATAAATCCGTTTTCCCGGTATCAATCCCCACTCTTCGGATCGTTCTTACTCCCTTTCACTTCTTTGGTTTTCTGGCACAAGTTCTTCCATTGTTACGATTTCCATTTTTGTCGTTCTTTTCTTGATTGAAACCAAAAATCAGGCTGCCGAGACTTCTCGACAGCCTGACAACCTATATACAGGAGGCTTTTTCTGTTATGCAAGCTGTTTTAACTTTTCTTCTACTACTTGAACAAGCGGAGCTTCATCACTTAATTCGGCAATTTCTTTAAATGCGCCTAATCGTCCCAGTTGACCTGCCTTTTCTTCAAGCTTTACAGCCTCCTCGTCTGCCTCGTTTGAATAGAACAAAGCAGCCGCGATCACTTCAGCTAAATAATCGGGAGATTTTCCAGTCCATTTCATATACTCAGAAGCCGGGCGTACGAGACGATCTTTTGGCCCAAGCTTCCTAATTGGGCCGCGCCCGACACGGGTTACCTCATCGGAAAGATCCGGGTTTAGGAACCTCCCAATAATCGTGTCAATATACTTCTGGTGTTCATCAGGAGTAAAGCCGTATTTCTCAATGAGCACTGCTCCTGATTCCTTTAAAGCACCGTTTACTTTAGTAAGAATATCTTGATCGTCCATTGCCTGCTTAATCGTTTTGTGTCCTTTATAGCGGCCGAGATAGGCAGCTGCCGCATGTCCCGTGTTTACGGTGAAGAGTTTTCTCTCAATATAAGGAGTCAAATCTTCAACAAGAGTCATCCCTTCAACTTTTGGCTCCTGCCCTTTAATATGCGCCGTCTCTACAACCCATTCAAAATAAGGCTCCACTTTAACGGTTAATAAATCAGCATGGCTCTGGTCAGGGACGATCCGGTCCACAGCAGCATTAGGAAATCCGACATTCGATTGAATCGTACTTGCTTCTGCTTCATCCGCATGATCAAGAACGTACGATTTCAGTTGTTCACTTCCGCCAATCATGTTTTCACAAGCTATGACATTGACTTCCTCACTGCGCAGAGCTAGACCATCTTTTAAAAGCGGAGCAATGATCGACAAGATAGCCGGACCAACTGCTGTGGTAATTAGATCCGCTTCCGTAATAGCCTTGATCACCGCTTCTTTTTCCTTACTGCTGTTGATTCCGGATACATCACTCACTTGAATGGAATCATCGCTGCCGGCAAGTTGGACTTCATACGTA
This sequence comes from Halobacillus salinarum, assembly GCF_022919095.1. Classification (NCBI taxonomy): domain Bacteria; kingdom Bacillati; phylum Bacillota; class Bacilli; order Caryophanales; family Bacillaceae; genus Halobacillus; species Halobacillus salinarum. Next base: position 3,531,164 of record NZ_CP095073.1, read on the forward strand.
CCTTTGTCATTTATTGCTTGAATTAATGCATCATTCACATCCACGAAAGTCGTATGGTAACCTGCTTTCGTTAAAAGAGCTCCAATAAAACCTCTGCCTATATTTCCTGCACCAAAATGAACAGCCTTCATTTAGTTCACCTCATTGAATAAAGAAAGGATTTCTTCTTTTGAATCGGCATTTAATATCGTGTCAATGTTTTCTTCTTCGGAGCATACAATCGCAATTTGAGAAAGGATTTCTAAATGTTCGTTTCCTTTTCCTGCAATTCCAATCAGCAATTTTACGATATTTCCTCCTCCAAAATCTACACCATCTGGAACGGTGACTACAGCAAGACCCGTTTCTAAAACATCCTTCTTAGCTGCCTCTGTTCCGTGGGGGATCGCGACGTAATTTCCCATATAAGTGGAAGTGACTTCTTCACGTTCAAGCATTTCTCCGATATACTCATCATTCACATACCCTTGATCACGAAGCATTGCGCCAACATAACGGATGGCTTCCTCTTTGGATGAAAAATCGGCTCCAAGTTCAATCGTTTTTGCAGTTAAAATGTTTTCAGACATGATTCATTCTCCTCTTCTTATGATGATAGATTATTTTTAATAAATTGATGAAGCTGATTAGAAATGTACCTGGTAATGCTCTCATCTTCATGAGATTCAAGTATTTCCAAACTCGCTGGGTCTTCGACAAGAATAGAACTTAAATAGCTCAGCACTTCAAGAGCTTCTTTAGATGCATCCTCTGGTGCAAGCATGACGATTATCGTATTCACAGGCATCATCTCTCCATCCATTCCTTTTGTGCTAATGGGAGCGGAAAGAGTCAGCACTGAAAAAGAAACATTTGAAATATCAGGCCTCCTCGTATGGAATAAAGCAACCCCGGTTCCGGGGATACCAAGACCACCGATTTTTTCCCTTTCTAGTAATGCGTAAAAAACAGAATCAGCATCACGGAGTGCACCTTTCTCTGCCAGGTTCCTGCATGCAAATCTTAAGACGTCTTCTTTGTTCCCTTGCGGCACTTCTACAACTTGTAAAAAACGCAGCAATTCACTTACTGTTTCCGCGTACTTTTGAATCTTAGAGACAGACTGCTGAATGGTCTGCAGCGTTTGATCACTGGATTCAGAGATGGTCTCATTCTCAAGTTTTTTCATCCGGCCTGTTATCTTGACACGGCGAAGTGCGTGCTGAAGACGGTGGACATCGGCTGTTGGCAGCATCGGATTCACGAGTACATAATTTTCCTGATCGGCTAGCGGAACTGTCGAAACCATCAGGTCATAGTCATCCACATCAATCTTTTCTAAATCAAACAATGATTGATGATCGACTTCCTGGATTTCCGGAAATTGCTGCTTTAATTTTGCTGCTAGAATTTTTGCCGTTCCAATCCCGCTTGAACAGACAACCATTACATTAAAGGCTTGCGCTTCCGACATATTTAACATAGCAGAAGCAAAGTGCATGACTAAATAAGCTGTCTCTTCTTTAGGAAAGACCAGAGAAGGAAAGATTGCAGCTACTGCACGCTCAAGCATTTCAAATAACTCAGGATAGTCTTGTTCGATTTGAGCGGTTAAAGGGTTCTGAATATCCATATTATGCTGGATCCGGTACAAACTTGGTTTTAGGTGGACAACTAAATCATTTAACAGCTGATTGGATTGGTGAAGATTTTGGTTCAGCTCCTGAGAAGCAAATTCAATCAGCTGTTTGGCTTTAAAAGCTACGCTTAAACTACTGTCTTCTAGAGGGAGACTTTGGTCATACCGCACTTTAGCTCCCATCAGGTGCATCGTAATATATCCCGTTTCAGCTTCAGGGATTTCGAGTTCAAATATTTCCTCCAGCTGGTCGATCAGTTGGCCGGCTACTTCAAATTCTCTTGTTGACCTGAGCCTGGCTAAATATTCTTCTTCCATACGAATGTATTCCCCTTGCTGCAACCGTTCAATCGCAAGTGACAAGTGAATGACTAAGGCAATATAAGCGCTGTCAGCTAAATGGTAAGTCAAGACAGGGCGAATGGATTCAATGGTTTGTTCGATTCTTGCAATGGTCTCCCTATTAACAAGCCCAAGCAGATGATCAGACACTGTGTCTACTGTAGCCGAGGACGACCCTTGAATTTGTTCCCTTAACAGCTTTAAAAAATCCAGTTCGTTCAGGTGCTGCATAATTAAATAGCTGATTGCTTCACGAATATTTGCTTCTTTCCCCTGAATTTCGACCCCGTATCCGCGTCTCCGGACCAAATCCAGCTGAAAACCAGTCAAATCCTCTTCAATTTTATCCAAATCATGACTAATTGTTGCGACAGTTACCCCAAGCTCGGTTCCTAAGGTCATTAACTTTACTGGTTCGCGTGCCTCGAGCAGCCTTGATAATATGAGAACATGCCGCTCTTCAGGGGTATAATCCACCGCCCTCTGATCACTTATGGCTTCTTTAAGATGGTTCCGGTCTTCTTCAGAACCTATAATAGCAAGACCGCTTCCCGTCTTCTTTTTAAGTGTTAACCCGTGGGTCTCCAGCACTTGCTCTACGCCTTTAAGATCTCTATGGACCGTTCTTGCACTTACATCCAATTTATCTGCAATTTGCTTTATCGGTACATCATATTGGGATTCCAGTAGTAATTCGATTACTTTTCTTTCCCTGGCTGGAATATACATCCTATCCCTCCCTTCTTCCGTACATCACGTCCATTAATACCTTGCTACTATCATCGTACTGCTCCTTTTTAAGCAAAACAATAGAGAGATAATGCATTTTAGGCACACAAGATGATGACAACATTTAATAACTTGACGCAAAAAGAGCCTGAATGATTTCAGGCTCTTCTTAGATGACTACTTATTTTTTCAATTCTTCAACAAGCTCATCATACTTCGGGCTGTTGAGAAAGTTATCAACGGAAATGTGGTGCGCACTTGGAACCTTCTGTCTCGCCCGTTCTGTTAAATCTTTATGGGTAATCACAATATCTACATCTGATGGCAGATCATTAATAGACATATTGGTGACATCAATATCAATGCCTGCTTTCTTAAATTTATTTTTAAGAAGGGATGATCCCATTGCACTTGAGCCCATACCAGCGTCACAGGCAAAGATGATTTTGTCTACATCTTTTGCGTCTACGGAAGGAACTTCTTCTGTATTTTGTTCTGCTGTCTCTGAAGTCTCACGTTTCAATTCTTCCACCAGTTCGTCATATTTCGGGCTGTTGAGGAAGTTCTCAACAGAAATATGGTGGGCACTTGGAACCTTCTGCATTGCCCGTTCTGTTAAATCCTTATGGGTAATGACAATATCCACATCGGATGGCAGATCATTGATGGACATATTCGTTACATCAATATCAATGTCTGCTTTCTTAAATTTGTTTTTGAGTAGAGAAGCCCCCATCGCACTTGAGCCCATACCAGCGTCACAGGCAAAGATAATTTTATCTACATCTTTTACGTCCACGGAAGGAATTTCTTCCGTATTTCGTTCTACCGCTGATGAATCTGCAGCTTTCTCTTCGCTGCTCTCTCCACCAAGCTGTCCGGACACACGGCTTTTCTTCCCTTTCATTTGTTCCATTTGAGCGGTAGCCGCTGACAAATCAGATTCTTCTTCCTGTTTAGAGGAGCGCAGAATAATTGAAGCGATGATAAATGAAACTGCCGTTGCGATTAACACTCCCAGGATGACTCCTACGTAATTGCCTTTAGGAGTTAATAGCAGCAGCGCAATGATACTGCCGGGTGATGGTGTAGAGGAGAGTCCTGCCCCGAATGCAACAAACGTAGCTGTACCTGCCACACCACCTGCCATCGCTGCCAAAATAAGAAGCGGCTTAGATAAAATATAAGGGAAATAAATTTCATGAATACCGCCAAGGAACTGGATAATGGCTGCGCCTGGCGCCGTTTGTCTGGAAACGCCTTTTCCAAAGAACATGAAAGCAAGCAGAATTCCAAAGCCAGGGCCTGGGTTTGGTTCAAGCAGGAATAGAACGGACTTTCCAACTTCATTAGCCTGATCTACAGCAAGCGGACTTAAGATTCCATGGTTAATTGCGTTATTTAAGAACAGCACCTTCGCAGGTTCTATAAATATATTAACTAATGGCAGCAGTCCTGCATTAATCAGGAATTTAACGCCTGCTCCGAGAATTGTCGTAATTCCTTCTACAACCGGACCGACAAGATAGAAACCTACAACAGCAAGAATGGCTGCCCCTATTCCTGCCGAGAAGTTATTGACCAGCATTTCAAATCCTGATCTTATTTTATCTTCAAAGAACTTATCAATGCCTTTTATGGCAAAACCGGCAAGCGGCCCCATGATCATGGCACCGAGGAACATTGGCGTGTCTGCCTGTCCGACGATAACCCCCATGACAGCAGTTGCTGCCACGACTCCTCCTCGTAATCCATGAATTAGACGACCACCGGTAAAAGCAATTAATAAAGGCAGTAAGTAAAAGATCATTGGATCGACTAATTTAGCTAGATCTTCGTTAGGCGTCCAGCCATCAGGAATAAATAATGCCGTAATCAGCCCCCAGGCAATAAATGCCGCAATATTCGGCATGATCATGCTGCTCAGGAAGCTGCCAAACTTCTGTACGCGGGCTCTTGCTCCCGCTTTTTGTTCAGCCATTTAAATTTCCTCCTTTAATATTTCAATTCGATTGGCTTGTACATTCATTTTAAAGCGGTTACAGCTGTCTATTCAATAAAATCTAAATGCATGTTTGTCAGCTGGATTGTTGACATCATTTAAATAGCCTATTATTTTACATATATTTGGATGTTTTGTAACAAAAATATAGCACGGAGAAATATTAATGATACATTTTTGTAATAAAAATGAAACTTTTTGGAAGGTGAATTCGTCTATTAAGTAGAATAAGTAAAATAAAGGGAATTCGTTTTTAAACAAACTACTATTTATATCATAGAAAGGGGTATTTCAGCATGAAAAAAAGTGCTCAGTATGATTCAACAGATTTTATCTATGGATTCGGGGGTGCTGCTCTTCTTGCTGGCATCCTATATGTAATGATTTACATGCTCTAACGCACTATGACAGCTCTCCAGCTGACAAGCTGCCGAAAATTTCGGCAGCTTTTCTTATTGGTTTTTTTCAAATAACATGAAGGTAAGCACCCAGTTGGCTATTTCCTCTTGTCTTTCCCTATAATAGACACACAGAGTTTTACATGGAGGAAGGTTTTACAAATGCTTAACGCTCATAGCGGCTACCGTACAATGCTGAAAAAAGATAAATTGACGCTTGGATTGACCATTCCCCTTGAAAATTATATTCAAACACCTCCGACTATGGAGCACCAGGTTGAACGAGCTCAGCTCGCTGAACAGCTTGGTTTTCAGTGCTTATGGCTCCAGGATGTGATGCTGGAGGATCCAACTTTTGAGGATCCGGCAACCGGCCAGATCTTTGACAGCTTGATTTATTTAACCTACCTGGCTTCACAAACAAGGACAATTAAATTAGGAACCGCTGCAATCGTCTTTCCTTTAAGACATCCGCTTCGTACAGCTAAGGAAGCAGCCAGCATCGATCGATTGTTTCCAGACAGACTTATGCTAGGAATTTCATCAGGAGATCGTAGAAAAGATTTTGAAGGATTAGGAGTACCCATCATGGAGCGCGGGGAATGGTTCAGGGAAGCTTTTTATTATTTTAGAGAGGTCCTCGCTAATGAGTTTCCAAATCTTGAATCTAAATTTGGCAAAATTGATAAAGCAAATCTTGTGCCAAAACCATTAAAAGAGATCCCTGTTTTTATGACAGGATACTGCCAGCAGACGCTGGATTGGGTCGCTGAGCATGGAAACGGCTGGATGTTCTATCCCCAGTCCCCTGAACGGCAGGCTGAGACGATTTCCAGTTATCGTTCAAAACGGAAGGGCAAAGGATTTTCGCCATTTATTATGCCTCTCCCCTTAGAGCTTGAGGACGACCCTGATGCCCCTCGGGAGAAAATTCCAGCCGGTTACCGTCTCGGCAGAAATGCGCTTCTGAACCTATTGGAGGAATACCGTAAAATTGGAGTTAACCACATTATGTTAGGACTTTCAAGGAATAAACGCCCCGTAGTAGATGTCATGCAGGAACTCGGCGAATATATACTGCCTTATTTTCACACGAGAGAGGAGGAAAAGGATGGATAAACCAATAATCTCATTATTAGGATGTCCTCATTTAGCGCTTTCACCTGAGATCGTAAATCTGCAACAAGAGGACATCCATTCGGTTATCAAATCCCTCAAAGCTTTCCGGCCGACAAAAATTGCGGTAGAAAAACCATTTTTAGTCGATGAGGAACTCAATAAAAATTATGCTGCTTTCCTGCATAATAATGGGCCTTTAAGTTATGACGAAAGTGAACAGCTTGGGTTTCGGCTGGCCGCTCACTTTAACCATTCCAAGCTTTATCCAGTCGATGAGCCGGTGGAAATGTCCGTTCCTTCCCTGGATACGGTCTTTTCATGGCTGAAGAACGAGCAGCAGGAATTACTTGAGGTAATTTTACAGCTTCAATCAGAACTAAAGGATGGAGAAAATAACGAAACGTTATTACACACCCTTCAGTCAATAAACAAGCCTGCTTACAGCCACAAGCTTCAGCGCATGTATCTTAAGCTTGCCCAAGCCGGAGACAGACACCATCCTCTCGGTGTACAGTGGCTTTCGCAATGGTATAAAAGAGATCTCGCTATAACTGCTAATTTGACAAGGATAGCTGAAAACCAGGATCGGATCCTCGTATTATTAGGGTCTGACCACTTGCATATCGTGTCTCAGCTTCTAAGTGACAGTGGAGATTTCCATATGGTATCCCCGCTCTCTTATTTACAAATGTAAGCAGATTATTCCTCTATCAAGGCGTTGATATAACGCTTTGCGGACTGTTCAACCGCTCTCTTCGCTCCATCCTCAATCAGTCCATGGAAGGCATTATAGACACGGTTAAAAGGGATGGCTTCCGTTTTGGCTGCTATTTGAGCAACGGTAGAAGCAGGAAGCGGAATAAGGTTTGGATAGCTGTACATAAAGCTTACCCATCCCGGGTCTGCCACCACTTGAATAATATCTCCAGTCAAGAGAATACCCTGCTTGTTGTTCCCTGCCGCCCAATTCAAGACTGCTCCACCTGGGAAATGTCCTCCCAATCGATGAATTGCAGTTTGATTGGAAATTTCAAGAGTTTCTCCTGCCCAGTATTCTATCCATCTGCTCTCCCTAGGTACCCATTGTTTATCATCTTCATGGATATAAATGGGGGCATCAAAGACCTCCGCCCATTCAACCTGAGTCGAATAATAATGTGGATGGGAAAGTATAATCGCATCAATACCCCCCATGGAGCGAATGCGTTCTATCGTATCGTCATCAAGGTAAGTAAGACAGTCCCATAGAATATTCATCTCTTCATCCTGAATGAAATAGGCGGTTTGACCGATCGCAAATTCAGGCACAGTCGTAATGCTGAACAAATGAGGTTCTTCCCATTTAAATTCATTATGAAAACTCTGAAGCTGCATACTTTCCAGCGTTGTCCACTTCTGTCCAGACTTAGGAACATATTGGCGTTCGTCCTCACAAATAATACAGTGCTCTGGTTCTTTTTCTGAGGGGGCATACTGAACTCCGCAAGTCTTGCAAATGTATGAAGGCATAAGTTAATCTTCCTTTCGTGCATTCATTGTAAAACGGAGATGCTATGGAATCATCAGACCATCGGACAATAATCTTTCCTGCAAAAGTCTTATCTTGTATTTATTCCTTCTTCTTCCACAAAAAAACCCCGCTCAATGCGGGGATTAGTCTACTCTTTTTGTTTTACATCCTCTAATGCTTCCAAAGCAGAACGCTTCCTTTTTTTCGGGCGCTTTTTCCATCTTTTAATATGGATCGTTGGTGATTCATAATCATCCGACGCCCTGATATCCCGGTTAGATGCCTTAATAAAAGACCAGGCGAGGAGGAACATGATGAAAAGGAGTGGAAAACCACCAACAATACTTGCAGTTTGCAGCGTATCCAATCCGCCTAAAAACATGAGAACTAACGGCATTAAACATAAGGAAAATGCCCAAAATAAGCGATTCCACCTCAATGGCTCCCCTTCCACATTTTTTTGCACTACTGAAGCCAGGATATAAGAAGAGGAATCAAATGTCGTGGCCAGGAAAATGATCGCAAGAATCGTAAACAGAAGCACCATTAACTTAGCCAGCGGAAGCTGATTAATGATTTCTATAATCGTTGCAGGTGTGCCGTTCGCATCCATAAAACCGACCACATCAAACGAACCGGTAAGCTGCAGATAAAGACCAAAGTTCCCCATAATTCCGAAAAACAGGATACATCCAATTGTTCCGTAAATCATCGTTCCAAGCACCATCTGCCTGATGGTTCTCCCTCTGGAAATTCGAGCAACGAACAAGCCCACAAATGGGGCATATACGAGCCACCATGCCCAGTAGAAGATAGTCCAGGATTCAGGAAAATCAGTTTCATTAAATTGATTAAGGTTGCCAAAAGGTTCAAGCCAGGTAGCCATCTTAAAGAAATTATCCGCCATAATCCCGATCCCGTTGACCGTCGTTTCACTAATAAAACGAGTCGGACCAAAAATAAACATAAAGGCAAGAATAAACAACGCAAGCCACAAATTGATATCACTAAGTATTTTGATGCCGCGTTTCAAACCAGAATAAGCACTAATCGCAAAGATGATTGTACAAAGCAGCATAATCCCTGCCTTCAGACCAAGATTAGCAGGCAGTCCTGTAAGATCGGTAACACCCTGGGCAATCATCGGCGTACCTAAAGCAAGCGTAGTACCCGCCCCGCCCAACAGGCCGAACATAAACAATACATCAATTACAGTCCCAAGCAGGCCGTCAACACGATCACCAAGGACAGGACGGCAGGCTTCGCTGATTTTAAGTACCGGCTTCTTACGGACATAATAAAAGTAAGCAATTGGCAGCGCCGGCAGTGTGTAAATAGCCCAGGCAATTGGTCCCCAGTGGAACATTCCATAAGCAGACGCCCAGCGGATGGCTTCTTTTGATTCAGGCGTCAGTCCAAAGGGTGGTCCTTGATAATAAAACGCCCATTCAATTGTTCCCCAATAAAGAATACTGGATCCAATACCAGCGGCAAATAACATCGCCGCCCAGGAAAACGTATTAAATTCAGGCTTCTCTCCTTCATCGCCCAATTTAATTTGCCCGTTCTTGCTAAATGCAACATAAACAAGAAAGGCAAATACCGAAAGCCCCATCACCATATACAAAACACCAAAATTACCGGTCAAAAAGGAGTTTGCGTCCCCTACGAACTTCTTCCCCGCTTCAGGGAAAAGAACGAGAGGAATCGTAACGGCTAACAATAAGAACAACGCGCCTATAAACGTAGGCCAGTCTATTAACTTTGTTTTCAAGAGATTCTCAATCCTTTCTTTGATAACCAAAACATTTTTCATTAACCTTAGTTTGAACGAACTTCGCGGACTCATACTTCGAGGATAAGAAAGCAGAAGAGGGAAAATGCAACTTTTTCATTGTACCAAAAGGGATCCTTTAATACGAACGGGGTATGTATATGTCTTACCCTAATGTCAGGAAAATTAACACGAATTCAACAATTATTGAGAGAATACGACAAATTGCTTGTCATTTCTTAGTTTTACAGGGAGAGTTAAAGTGAGAGAAGAGAGGCAGGGTCGAAGCTATTATTCAGAGGTACAGCTATTTTTGCTAACCATTAAATAAAAAACAGCCATGGAAGAATCATGGGAATTAATATGATTATGGTCACTATCAGCCAGGCATTCTGATTTTCACTTACCAGCTGTTTTCGATAAGATATTCCCCATGCCAATATCAGTAGAATCGTCATGATCATACTTCGCAGATGAAGTGCCCCATCTTTGTTATTCATAAAGATATACAAACCGCCTTCAATTATCAAAAAAATCCCAGCAAACGAATTAAAAATGTGGGTGAACCACTTATTCATTTCATCACTTCCCATCTGCCTTATTCATGTCCTTTTTCAGTATATTACATTCCGATATGGTTAGGAAATAAATAAAAGCCCGCATCGTATGCGGACTTTAATACTTATTAATGACCAGGTTTTCCAAGGGCTCTGAAATTTTGAATTTTTTGGCGTCATTCTTTAGAATTTCCCAATGATTCGAATAAAACAGTACCTGTAACAAGTTATCATTATTGCTCTTCAGTGTTAATCCTCCCTGCAGCTCTCCATCAGCAGCATTCTTGTTCATATTTGAACTGTTTTTAAGGGCGGCCAATACTTCTCTTATCTTTTGTTCATTTTCAATCTTATAACTCTTCCGCTCCTCTTTAAAATCGATGTAAGTCATCGTCAGCGGGCGCTGATAGTCGCTCCAATTGTGGGAAGTAATACGATCTTTAGTAAAGTCAAACGGGTTAAAAAAATAGCGTTGATTTATATAAATAATCGATAATGCAACAAGAACTATGATCCCTGAAACATAAAAAAATCTTTTCCCCAATATTTTCACCTCATTTAATAACTCCCTTAAATTCCCAATCTTTTACAACCATTATAATATGTAATTTTTCCCTATTTAAGATTTGTTCTATTATTATATACGAGTTATTTAAGCAAATAGTTTCATAATTCTGTAAAACGGTTATTACTTTATAAGAAAATGAAGGAGGTGAGCGGCTTGAATAAGCCCATTTCTTACAACTTTCAAGAAAGTCATGGATTGATTCCGAATCATCCTGTGTATCCGGTTTTGTTCTATAAGGAAACATTGTTTGAGGAAGTCGAGGCGTGCTTCAATCGAAATAACTGGAAAAACAGCTGGCGGGGAGGTGTGTATGACTACCACCATTATCACAGTACCAGCCATGAGGTACTCGGGGTCACTTCCGGAAGTGGGATAATCATGCTTGGCGGGGAAAAAGGCAAGGAACAAAAGATGATTAAAGGAGATGTTGTTATTATTCCTGCAGGCGTTGGGCACAAACTTATGGATTCCACAGATGACTTTGAAGTAGTAGGCGCGTATCCTTTTGGTTCATCTTATGACATTAAGACTGAAAACCAAGTGGATTTTGAACAGGGCCAACAGGAAATAGAGAGGGCTCCATTTCCTGATCAAGATCCCGTTCATGGCAAACATGGACCTCTATTTGAAAAATGGCAGCCCGTTAATAAATGATTTAAAGGGAAATGTTTTTATAAAAACCGGTGGCTGTACCCGCAAATCCCATATGCCTGTAAATGTTATGAGTCTCTTCTCTTTCTTTACGATTACCGCTGTTAAGCATGAGCGTTCCTGCTCCTTTTTGCCGTGCCCAGGCTTCTGCTTGTTTCATTAACTTACGTCCTATACCTTTTCCCTGTGCATTTTCCAAAACAACGAAAGCAATAATTCGAACATGAGGTTCATCCTTATGGTAGGCAAGGCTGAATGACATCCCCACCATACCGAGAAGCTCTTCTCTTTCTTCAAAAACGAAGGTCATATAGTCGGAGTGTTGAACAATACGTTCCATTCTTTCCTTAATGGATACTAAAGATGCAGGATAGCCAAGAGTGTTTAGTAATGGCTGCAGCTTTTGGCTATCAGCAGCGACAGCTTGTCTAATCATGCTCTCATCCCTCCTAATAATTTGAGCCATTAGGAATCCGCTTCCTAATGGCTCGATACAAATGTTTAAATCATTCCTCTTATAATATTCGCGTCCGGTCAATGACTTGTTCTTTAAAGCGAAAAGATGATTGATCTATTTCCTTTTCGGATTCAGGACTGTAAACCCTAGTTGGTATACAAGCAATTATACCCCCAAGAAGAATAACCCAGGTAATGGTTTTTAATAGTTTCACGAGTATTCCTCCTACTAGAATAACCATTTACAAAGTTACATTTTCTTGTTTTCGCAATTCCACGCGCCTGATTTTCCCTGAAGTTGTTTTAGGAAGCTCATGAATGTATTGAATTTTTCTAGGATACTTGTACGGAGCAGTTAATTCTTTGACGTGATTTTGCAGCTCTTCCGTTAGACTTTCGTCCCCTTTATACCCATTTTGTAATACAATGTAGGCTTTCACAACACTGCCTCTTACCTCATCGGGGCTTGCTACTACGGCACACTCCTGAACAGCTTTATGTTTAACAAGAGCGTCCTCGACTTCAAATGGGCCGATCGTATATCCAGAGCTTATTATGATATCATCACTTCGCCCCTCAAACCAGAAGTAACCGTCCTCATCTTTCTTCGCCTGGTCTCCTGTCACATAATAATGACCGCGGTACGACATTTTCGTTCTCTCCGGGTCTTTATAATATTCCTTGAATAAAGCTGGTGTATCTAAGTGAACAGCAATATCTCCTACCTCGCCCGCATCTACTGGGATTCCCATTTCATCAATTATTTCTACTTGATTCCCAGGGGTAGGACGACCCATGGATCCCGGCTTAACCTCCATATCCTTCATAATCCCGACAAGCAGCGTATTTTCAGTCTGTCCATATCCATCTCTGACAGTTACATTAAAGTAATTCTGGAAGGTGTCAATCACTTCTCTGTTCAGCGGCTCGCCTGCAGACACAGCACTATGAAGAGCGGCAAGACGATATTCGTCCAGATTATCTACTTTGGCCATTAATCGATATTCTGTAGGAGTACAGCACAGCACGTTGACTTCATGTTTATCCATTAAGGACAAGTAAACCTTCGGGTCAAACTTCCCTTGATAAACTAATCCTCTTGCCCCTGTACCTAATACAGACAAAAAGGGACTCCAAATCCATTTCTGCCAGCCTGGTCCGGCGGTCGCCCACACCGTATCTTTATCTTCAATAGCCAGCCATTTATAAGCCGCCGTCTTTAAATGGGCAAACCCCCATCCATGTGTATGAACCACCCCTTTAGGATTGCCGGTCGTTCCAGAAGTATAGGAAAGAAAAGCCATATCCTGGCTTTTTGTCGGTGCCATGTCCATATGCGGATCCATATCGTTCATCAGAAGATCAAGGTCTATCCAGCCATCAGCTGAGCCTCCAACTGAAAAAGCTTTTATTGCTTTCATTTCTCTAATTCCTTCGAACTGGCTGACGAAAGGAAGATAGCTCACAACTGCATTGACTTCTCCATGGGAGATACGATATTGAAGGTCCTTGGTTCTAAGCATTTCAGAACTTGGGATCACTACGAGGCCAGCTTTTAAAGCGGCCAAATAAACCTGATACGCTTCAATTAATCTGGGAACCATGACAAGGATCTTATCCCCCTGGCTGAGACCACTTCCCAAGAAAGCGTTTCCAATTTTATTGGCATTCTCTATTAATTTTTTATATGTAATTTCCATTTCATGACCTTTATCATCCAGCCACAACAGCGCCTTTCGATCAGGTTCCGCGGCGTATTTCTCTACTTCCTTAACAATATTATACTGCTCTGGAGCAATAAGCTCTTCACGGTTCATTATTCACATCTCCTCCTTTTATCCTATCATCACTACATAGCAAACCTAGTATAACAAATTTTCAAAATTATTTAAATATAAAAGTTTCCTTAGGTCAATCAAATTGAGTTCAGTAAATTGACAGACTATTCAACCTGTACTATGATTAAAAAAAACGCACGGAGTGAAATGACATGGATCGACAACATACACGGAAAACCTGGCAGATGCTCCTCACTCTTTATTCTGTCCTTGCTCTTGCATGCTTAGGATTTATCTTACCTAACAACGAGTTGGCAGCTGGCTGCAGCCGTAATTTTGTCTCTATTGCTGCTGAACGGTTCTTATTTATTTACAAACGTTAAAAAATATAAACATGCTAAAATGGCGCTATTACACAAAAAGCCGTAAAAGCTTTTCAGCTTTTACGGCTTTTTTCTTTTCTGCAGATGAGAGATGGTTCGTCTCCAAGCATGTTAAGCAAGACGTTTAAAATTCTGTCCTAAAATTTCATTCATCGAATGAACAGTAATAAAGGCTCTCGCATCCACCGCAGACATATATTTTTTCAATCGGGTATAGTCTTTTCGATTTAAGATTGTCGTGATGACTTCCTTATCCTCTTCATTAAAGGCACCTTTTGCCTGATGAATAGTTGCCCCTCTTCCTAATTGATGGACAATAAATTCGCGGACGAGTCTGCTTTCCTGACTAATGATGACGATTTCTTTGTTATTGTCGAATTGCTGGAGGGTATAATCAATGACTAAACCATTCAGAATTACCCCAAAGAACGCATACATTCCGACAGCTGGACCGAAGAGTAACATGGAAGAAAAGGCAATAGCAATATCAGAAAACAGCACACCTTTTCCTACTTCCACAGAGAAATATTTATTTAATATCATCGCCAGGATGTCCGTTCCCCCAGTGGAAGCTCCTTGATGAAAAACTATAGCCATCCCTGACGCAGCAATCATTTGTCCGATGATCAGCTGGATCAAGAGATCGTCGCTTAGTGGCTGGTGCATAGGGAATAATGCTTCAAGTCCCCAAACCATAAAAGATAAAGCCAAACTTGCATATATCGTCTTTGCTCCAAATTGAAAGCCTAAAAAGATGATTCCGACAATAAATAAAATGATATTCAGGATTAACATGATTAATCCTAAAGACAAATCAGGAAACACCTTATTTAATACAATGGATAAACCACTGACTCCGCCCGTTGCTAAATCATTAGGAGAGAGAAAGAAGTGTACATTTATTGCTACACAAAGCGCACCTGCATTGATGAGTAAGAATGACCATAATTTTTTCAGCATCAGAAAGCCTCCTTTATATCCATACTTGCTTGCTTTTGGTTTACGAATCAAATAACGGTACAAACGGGATTATAGAGCCCAAAAATGGGTTTGTAAACAGGTTTGCCTGTAAAAAATACATTTCTTTTTTGGAAACGTTTCAAGGCAAAATATTCACAATTTTCATCCGTAGTTCGGCCCGATTTCTTTATCACTTTCTCAATTTTCCCTAAATTAAAAAACAGTCTAAACACTCCTATTTTGGGTAAAAAAAATGGTAGGCTGCATGAATTCAGCAGTCTACCGTTACTTCTTCTATGTTTTACTTTTACCCTTTCGAGTAAAAACCATTGTATAGTAAAGCATGATGCCAAGTAAAGCTCCAAACGTGTTTAATAACACATCATCCACATCCGTAGAACGATCCAGCAATTGGATGTAAGAAAATAAAAACTGTACAGACTCTATAAAACAAGTGGTAAGTATAGAAGCAGCCAAGGCTTCCCAAGCGTTCTTCACAATCCCAAGCCGTAACATAAAATAGGATAGCGGAATAAAAAGAAGCACATTCCCGACAATTTGCTTGACCATTAATGGAAGCCATACCGTCCGGTCAAAAGTCAGCTGAATGGTCGCAAATGGATGAAGATTAACCCCGTAAAGGCTCTCTTTTGGTTGGAACTGTCCATGAATAAAGCTGTCTGAGAAAAATGGAAGATAAGTACAGTAATTATGGAGGACCATAATATAAACTACCCATAATACAGCTAGTACTTGATCAAAAAAAGAGGGAAGGTTCTTCCCTCTCAAACACCACACGGCCAACAATCCGGCCAGAAAATAGTTTAGAATCGCTTCCGCCATTTGAAGAGAAATAAAGCCGGAGGCCTGCTGATATGCAAAAACCACCGACCATGCCAGAGGTACAACCCATAAATAAGTTCTCTTCCATTCATTCAAAGAACCTAATCCCCTTTTGTTTCAACATTTCATTGGACTCGAATCAATACTCACTATCATGTACTTTTGGCAGTACGACCGTAACTTCTGTACCTTTCCCTTTTTCGCTTTCAAAATAAATACTTCCGTTCAAATCCTCAACCATTTTCTTGGTCACCATTACACCAAGGCCGGTTCCCTTCTCTTTAGTGGTAAAGAAAGGCTCACCAATCTTAGCAAGTTCCTGTTCTGTTAACCCTTGGCCATTATCAATAACGGAAAGCGTTAGCTCATCCTCTAATTGCTTTCCATTGATCTGTACTTCTCCCCCTACTTCGACTGCCTCTAAAGCATTCTTAACGATATTTAAAAGAATCTGCTTTAACCGTTTAGGTTCTGTATAAATCGAATGTTCGTTAAAATGACAGCTGGAGAATAAGCGCACTTTTTTGGTGTCCGCTTCCCCTTGAAGCAGTCTTGTAACGTAATCAATCACCTGCTTCAGTTCCACTTCCTCTAACTGAATGGAAGACTTAGGCTTGGAAAGCATCATAAAGTCCTGAACAATTGATTCGATGCGGTTGACTTCATCCAGGATGATATCCTGATAATTGTCACGTAAAGCTGGATTAGCGGCTCCAATTTGCAGAAAGCCTTTAATAGCAGTCAACGGGTTTTTTATTTCATGGGCTATTCCTGCAGACATCTGAGTGATCGTTGAAAGCTGCTGGGATCTTTCACGAAGCTTAATCATTTCTTTAAATTCAGTAATATCTTCATGAATACCAACAACATAACATTTTTCATCACTTCTTAATGGAAATCCTTTCGTTCGAATCCATTTAATATCACCTGTTGGATGCTTGACACGATAGTCAAGCTGTACTCTTTCTTTTTTCATGGCATTAAACGATTCGTTAACGAGGGCTCTGTCTTCCTCATGAACTGCCTTATTGATAACCGTTTGAACACTTGGAACATTTCTTCTTGCCATCCCAAACATCTTCTTAAAAGAAGGGCTGAGATAATACACATTCTCAAGAGAACTGTCACAAATCCACATCACGTCTTTGATATTGTTGGCCAGCATATTAAAACGTTCTTCTGAATCTTTAAGGGCTTGAAGGTGCTGTTTGTCCTTGGTGATATCTTTGGCAAACACCGTAATTCCCTGTTCCATGGGATGAACGGTCATGTGAACGATACTCTTCGTCTCCCCTATAAATCCTTCAAACTCTACTGTAGTCTGAGTTTCCATCGCTCTTAAAATATGTTGAAAGAATAGGTAATATTCTGCAATCGAATGAACTTCCCACAGCTTTCTGCCGTAGTTCTCCTTGAATTTCACACCTGTAAGCTCTTCCATCTTAGGATTGGCGTATAGCACATCCCAATTGTAATTCAGCAAAGCAATTCCATGAGGAAACTTGTCCACTAAGTGGGTAATGCGGTGCTTAAACTGCGAATCCTTAGGGTTGGAAAGGTGAAGGGTCTGCATCCTTGCTGCAGAAGGGTGCTTGTAATCAAGTGGAACCTGCGACCCATAGTTTTCGTGAATCTCTTTTGCAGACGCTTGTTGGTGTTGGTCTGGCGAAATAGTCATAATAATCTGTCCGTTCGATAAGTGCACACCTTTAAATAACAATCGCTCTAAGCTGTTTCGAGTGGAGATATGAACGGACGATTCACGAGTTTGTTCAGTCATAAACTGGTGAAGCATTTTGTGAATTTCGGACTGGTCAAAAATCCGGAAAGCAGTGATCCATTCAGAGAATGACTTTTCCGTTTCGTCTAGTTGAAGAAGTTCTTGCATTTCCTGGTTCAGCATAACTAATTGCAGCCTTAGATCGACTAGACATGCCGGGGTCCCATTCAGGCTTAGAACATCCAAGATTTCTCCACTATGAACATGGTCAGAATACCTTTCTCTTATCACCAATATT
This sequence comes from Halobacillus salinarum, assembly GCF_022919095.1. NCBI lineage: Bacteria > Bacillati > Bacillota > Bacilli > Caryophanales > Bacillaceae > Halobacillus > Halobacillus salinarum. The sequence continues at coordinate 3,548,870 of NZ_CP095073.1, forward strand.
AAGACCTCTTTCCTTTTACCGTTCAATATTTTCCAACACGGTATTTATTATAACGCATCCCGGGAAAATTTTGAATATTTTAAAATGAATTCAATGCCATAATTTCAAAAATTTCCATTCTCTTTCAATATACAAGCTTTACTTTCAAATTATGACTATCAATTAGGTGCACTTTACTCTATACTTCTCCAGAGAGTCAGGGAAGCGTAGCTTCGAAATGGCTCCCAGCCTTGACTGACGTCCGTTATCTCGGAAATCGTTGGTTTGCGATCGAGGTCGAAATAAAATTTGAGGGCATTTTGAATTCCAATATCTGCTTTTGGAAGCAGGTCTTCTCTCCCTGCTCCAAACATCAGCCAATTCTCAGCTGTCCAAGCGCCAACTCCTCTTATTTTCGTTAAAGATGTGATGATTTCTTCCGTCGTTTCTGCAGCTAATCTTTTTAAGTCCAGCTTCCCTTCCACTATTAATTGTGAGGTGTCAATTACATACTCAGCTTTTCTTTGACTGAATTGCAATTCTCTCAAAGCATCATAAGGAAGACCTGCCACTTTTTCAGGCTCTGGATAAAACCAGACTCCATTTTTTTCATAACCAAATTGTCTAACGAAACGTGTGCTGAGCGTATGAGCAAACTTCATATTTAGCTGCTGGTGGATAATGACCTTGACGAGGCAATCATACAAATGAAAATCTTTTACTATGGGGGTGCCTGGATGAGCATTAAATAACTGGGCGAGATTTGTATCCAGGAAGTGTTCGTGAACTTTTTCAAGGTCACGATCCCATTGAAAAAGCTCCCCTATATGTTCAATCAGCTGATCGCGATGTTCCATACTGTCACTTGAGACTTCAAAGCCAGGCTCAGAAGTTGTTCCCTTTCCCTGTACCTGTACAATATGACCTTCCCCATTTAATTTAACCGGTACATATACAATTCGCTTTTCCCGGTCCATCCTGGTAAGTGGGTCAAAGGCCCACCGTCGTAATGTATAGTCAAAATCATAGAAACTCTTGGCTTTAAACGATTCCTTCCACAAAAAACTAACCCCCTTGACAATAAACGACGCTTTACTTCATGAATACCCGACAATGTACACCTTTACTCATCATTTTCCTACAATAATTTTTTCCAGCTTTAAGTCATCCATTTATGTAATGCTAAGAAAACCGCCATGCTCTGGACATGACGGTTTTCATGATGTTATAAGGCCCATATCGGGTAAGGAAGCATCCTTTTTACCATTAAATCATTTAAGCTGCCGAAATGGTAGCCTCTTTTGCGTAATTCATTAATTAATTGCTCCAAGGCATCGGCGTTGTCCTTCGAAACAGTATGAAGGAGGATGACTGCTCCTGGATGAATCTGATCCAATACGCTGTTGTAGGCATATTTCCAGCCTTTTTGATTGTTTGTTTCCCAATCCTTAAAAGCAATCGACCAGAAAGCATGAGTATAGCCAAACTCTTTCGCCCATTTTAAAGTCTGGTCGTTAAATGTGCCGCGAGGCGGCCTGACAAATGTCATGACTTCCTGGTTCGTTAATTCTTTGACAGCTTGGTCGACTTTTTCCAGCTCTGTTTTCATCTTTCCTTTTGTGATTTTTGTAAAGTCTGGATGGGACCATGAATGGTTCCCGATTAAATGACCTTCATCAGCCATCCGTTTGAGCAAATCAGGGGCACTTTGGATATAATGTCCGGTTACAAAAAAAGTGGCAGGAACTTCCTCTTTCTTTAAAATATCTAATACTTTCCCTGTATATCCTTGCTCATAGCCATTATCAAACGTAAGATACACGACTTTATCTCCTGAACGATCAGCATAAAATCCATCGTATTTTTCTATCGTAGGACCGTATCTCCCTACATCAGGAATTGATCCATCTTTACTTTTCACATAACCGAATCCTTCTGCGTAGCTCGAGTTTGGCAGAAGGAAGGTGAAAATCAACATCATCGTCAGTAAATATTTCCACACAGTGACCACTCGCTTTTTTCCTAGTATGTGTGAACAGTCAAGAAATATTGGCAAAGTCCAGTGGGAATATTCACCACTTGTCCAGGTTATAGTATTAGTGCAGCTATCCATCCAAATAGAAATAACGGGATATTGTAATGAAGAAAAGTAGGAACACACGTATCCCATATGTGATTGTGTCTGCCGTCCGCATTTAAGCCGGATGTCGGCCCAAGTGTACTGTCAGAAGCAGGTGAGCCTGCGTCTCCTAAAGCACCGGCTGTACCAATTAAAGCAGCTGTAGCTAACGGGGAAAATCCTGCACTTGCACAAATAGGAACAAACAACGCAGCTACGATTGGGACCGTCGCAAATGAAGACCCAATACCCATGGTGACGACTAAACCAACTAGTAATAAGATAAAGGCAATCACAGCTTGGTTATTTCCCATATAATTGGAACTTGCTTCCACCAATGCTGAAACGGATTCAGTTTCGGTAAGGACATTCGCATACCCAGCCGCAACCAGCATAACAAAAGCAATAGTCCCCATCATGCCTATTCCTTCAGTCATCACGCGATCGCCTCGACGGTAAGGAACTACACGGAAAGCAAACAATACGATAAGACCGGCGAGTGCTGCAATCACTAAATTTTCCCAGATCGCTTGGATACCTAAAGTAACCAAAATCGCTCCGATAGTGTAAGCGTGTTTTTTTGTAAATCCTGCTTTTGAATTTGTCGCATCCGCAACGTCCTTAACGGGCTGAAAATCAGGTTGTAATTGCATCGGTTTTCGTTTTTTACGATAGGTAACAAATACAGCAATCAGCAATCCTATAATCATTCCAGAACCAGGGATCAATAATGACTTGGCAATCGTTGGAATAGTTACCTCTACTCCATTTGCAGCCATGGCTTCCTGAATGGTTTGGTGAAAAATTAAACCAAAGCCAACGGGAATCATAACGTAAGGAGCTTGAAGACCAAACGTAAGGGCTGAAGCTACCGCTCTGCGGTCAAGCTCCATTTGGTCAAATAACTTTAACAGCGGTGGAATAAGTAAAGGAATAAATGCAATGTGAACAGGTATTAAGTTCTGGGATAAGCAGGCTACTGCCGCAATAACCAATACCATTAAGGTTCTTTTATCTTTTAATACCCGAAGCAGATAATTGACAAGAATATTTGTAATTCCAGAATAACCAATGGAAACAGCAAATGCCCCTAGCAGAATATAACTCAAAGCTACACTTGCTTGATCTCCCATCCCATTTATTAACATATCCAGCGAATCCTTTAACGATTCACCATTCATTAATCCTGCAGTTAAACCTGCGGCTAAGATGGCAATAATTACGTTGACTCGTAAAAGACTAAAAATAGTGAGTACCAGGACAGATACAATCACTGCCGAAGCCATAATACAATCTCCTCTCCACGATCTACATTTCTTTTTATGCATTAGCGATTTACCATGATAAAGGAAGGAATACAAAAAATCAACCCTCCTGTCTTATGAGGAGGGTTGGAATAAATCATAGAGAGATATAAGTAAACATGGCGATAATAATAACAAGTGAACCGAAAAATATCCCTTTGATTAAACCTGATACTTTTCGGCCAGCCGCCTTAGCTACAAACGTCATGATTAAGGTAAGCATGAATAAAAATCCAAAAATTGGAGATAAGTAAAAAATCCATGCATTCATCTGATACTCTCCTCTCCCTAGACTCTAAGTAATCCATTAAAGAGGAGGCTGACAAATTCCTCCTTCGTCTGTACAATACTACTGAGGAAGGCTGATTTAATCATCCATTTGACGTTCTAATTCATCCAGCATAGCGATTAATCGATCAACATCTTCCACAGAAGCTTCTTCTGGGTCAAGGGCGTCCAATTTATTTACAAACTCTGATAAACGCGCTTTCAAATCCGAAAGTCTTTCTTGCTGTACCATAATTAACTCCTTTACTATTCAATATCCTCTCCCATCATAATACATGTATTAAAAGATTGTCCATCTCCCATGATGGACAGTGAACAAATCGGAGGAATTTACGTGGAATTAACCTGGCACGATACCGTCCAATTTTTAGAAGAAAGTAAAACCTTTAAAATTATTCTTGCTGCTGTCGTCATTTTTATAGCTGTCGTTTTGCTTCGAAAAGCGATTCATTCATTTTTTGAGAAAACAGATTTTATTGCAGAACGAACAGAAAAAACCCTGGAGTCCATGGTCAATTCGCTCCTCAGCTATGCAGCAGTGATTGGTTTTACCGTCATTGTTCTATCCATTTGGGGCATACACATTGGAAAAATATTAGCAGGGGCAGGGGTAATCGGAATCATTCTCGGTTTCGGAGCCCAAAGCCTGATTAAAGATGTGTTTGCAGGTCTGTTTCTTTTATATGAAAAACAACTTCACAAAGGGGACTTCATTACATTAAACAATACCTTTCACGGAACAGTAGAAGAAATTGGACTTCGCTTTCTCAAAATCCGGGAATGGAGCGGACGTTTACTGACCATCAGTAACGGGCAGATCGATACGATAGAGAACTATAATTTCAATCACATGAGGGTCATTGAAAAAGTAACGACCAATTTCAGGGAAGATCCGAGAAAAGCAATGAGCGTGCTGGAGGAAGCCTGTGCGAAAATGAACGAAGAGCTGGATGGGTATTTAAAAAAAGACCTAGCAGACAAGCCGATTGAACCTTTTCAAGTATATGGCGTGACTTCTTTGAATGATAATTATCAAGGATTTCAATATACTGTAACCGGCCTAGTGGAAGATCTTGTTTACTGGACAGCAGCGAAAGAAACGCGCCGTATCCTGGCTGAAGCAATGTATGATCATAACATTGCCATGCCTGAGCAGCGCGTTCATTATCAATCGTATTCAGATGAGAACCAGGATTTATCTTAGTTCAAAAGAAAAGCTGATATGATCTTGAATTGGAATCCATGCGCCAATTCCTTGACGGGTGACATTCTTTACAGTTAAATATTTTTTTGATCCCTTCAGCTTAATATACACATCCCCAAAGGTTACGTCTCCTTTTTCATTAACAGCGGGAGCATAAGCATGAAGAAGAGCGGTTTTGTTTACCGGAACTGCGTACGTATTCTTTTGCTTAGTTCCCCTTCCAATGACTGTATGAAAGGAGAGAGGAAGCTTCGTGTTCTTCTGAGCTTCTAGAAGAATCAGCTTTTTCATTTGTTCTCCATGACTTATCTTAGCTGTCAAACCACCTTTGATATGCTTTTCTTCCTTCTGATTGTAACTGATCTTTTCTGTTAAATTCCCACCGTGATTGTCCAACTGGTTGGTGTTGATTTCCTGGTATTCCCAATTGATATTTGTTTCCTTTGATTCATAAGCTAACGGCCATCTTCCAAGAAAAATTTCAGCTCTATAGCCAATTGCAAGGGAGATGGCTTTAGTGTCGTTTCATTCAGCATACCTATAAGCTGAGGGTTGGAGATGCGAATATCCGTCTCCTTCATAAGCTCCTTCGTTAATTCTTCCGCTTCCAGTATTTCCTGATCGTCGGTAGAATTAGGAAACGTGTTATCTTTAGAAATATTGAGAACGTGATTCGGTATGGAAGAGTCCTTTTGATTTTCTTTATCTTTCGCCGATATAGAATCGGTTGTCATAAGTGAAAGGAAACCAATAAGAACGAGTAATGACAGCCACTTTACTTTCATGTGCGTGGGGCCACCTTTCTTTTTTCTTATCTTGTGAAAGTTCGCCCTCCCCTATGCAACATTCTTTAAGAAAACGGTAGTTAAAAAACTGAACGGAGGCGTTCCAATTCCAATGGAATTTTCATCCGAAAGCAATTGTTACCGGTCCGCATGAGTAACAACTAAGATTAATCCAAAATGTCTTTCAATGATTTCCTCTCATGAAAAAAGAGCTCTTATCCAAAAGCTGGATAAGGCCCTTTCGTTTATCTGCTTAATTCAATACACTCAAGCGTTTCCTCAATTTCAATACTATTTGCCACCGACTGGACCATGGAGCAATTTTTACGTGAAATTTCCAAGTTTTTCAGCAGCTTATCAGGATTCAGATGATAGCCCTTGATCGCGAAGTGAAGCTTGATTTTCTCAATTCGGTTCGCTTCATCGGGATTTCGCTCTACATCTGCCGTTACTTTAATGTCTTCAAACTGAATCCGCTGTTTATCTAAGATCTTGCGGTACACCCCTATGCTGCATCCTGCGATCGAGGATACCATCAGCTGGAAAGGACGAAACCCATCATTTTCATCGCCTGATATGTTAAGCTGCCCATATTCAAATGAAGTCCGTACGCCATTTTCTTTTAAGTAAAAATCCATAGTTATCCTCTCCTTAGTATAAGATTATATAGGCCTATAGTTATATATTAACCGATTTCGGCTAAGAACTAACGCATTCAATAGGTAAGTCTTGCTTCGACTTCAATCCTTCGGTACGATGGGAAAGTATGATAACCGACAGGAGGTTTGCCATTTGGCCTCAATACGCCAGCGCTTTTGGACGCTCATAAGTCTCGTGACTATTTCCGGATTTTCACAAGGAATGCTGCTGCCTTTACTTGCCGTCATATTAGAAGAAAGAGGAATCTCTTCTTCCATTAACGGCCTTCATGCAACAGCATTGTACATAGGTATATTAATTTCTTCACCATTCATGGAAAAACCTTTGAGAAAATTTGGGTATAAACCCATTATCATGTTCGGAGGAGCGCTGGTCCTTTTTTCCCTCTTCCTGTTTCCTCTATGGCAGTCTCTATGGTTTTGGTTTATCTTGAGACTGACCATTGGGATTGGAGATCAAATTCTCCATTTCGGAACACAAACATGGATTACCGCATCTTCCGATCATCAATCTAGAGGAAGGAACATTGCTTATTATGGTCTTTTTTTCAGCCTGGGATTCACTGCCGGGCCGCTGATGACTAATTTATTGTCCATCAGTATTTATGTTCCTTTTCTTTTGTCAGCTGGATTAAGTCTCGCTGTTTGGCTGGGCTTATTATGGATTAATAATGAAACTCCTGAAAATGACCATACCACAATTCATAACACAAGCTCAATAAAAAGGTTTAAACAGGCAGTTTCCCTCGGCTGGGTCGCCTTTCTGCCACCGCTCGCTTATGGTTTTTTAGAAGCGACCCTTCATGGGATTTTCCCTGTATACGGGCTTCGTATCGGACATAATGTGAACGTTTTGTCTTTCATCATTCCATGCTTTGCAGCAGCGAGTTTGCTTTCCCAAATTCCTTTAGGTACGTTAAGTGACCGAATCGGACGTAAAAAAGTTATTCTTCTTGCCGTATCAGGTGGAATCGCTGCCTTTTTATTTGCCGCTCTATTTGAAAGGTCAGCCGCTATGCTGTTTATTAGTTTTTCAATTGCAGGATTATTTGCAGGCTCACTGTTTTCTCTTGGGATCTCCTATATGACGGACCTCTTGCCACAAGAACTGCTGCCTGCTGGAAATATCCTTTGTGGGATGGCTTTTAGTCTGGGAAGCATTATCGGACCCTTTCTATCAGGAGCCATTATCGAGTGGCTGCCTGGTCTTTCATTTTTTTATATTATCGTTGCCCTGCTGTTCCTGGTGCTGGTGGCTACTGCAGCTGTTCAGGGTCAGAAAAAGAGCCAGGCAGCTTAATTCCTGGGTAAGCAAGCACAAGAATTTCTCGAAAAAAGCGCAGCTGTGACAGATTTCAAACTGCCAGCTGCGCTTAATTGTTTCCTCCACTTGATGAAAAGGGATTATTGGGATAATGCCTTTTTTAATACTTCTTTATTATGCTTCATCAAAGTAAAATAATCTTCCTCATTTTTGATATCTTCATCAGTCAGAACGGCCAGATTATGCAGACGAAGTGCTTTTGCTCCTAGTTCTTTCTGGACAACCTCAGCGACTTTCGGCGTTACATTCTGCTCAAATAATACATAGTTGACATCATGTTTTTCTCCAAAATGGATAAGTTCTTCCAGTTCCTTCTGGGAAGGTTCATTGGTCGAACTGATGCCGGCAATCGCTTGTTGGTGAATGCCATACCTTTCTTCCCAATAGCCGTAAGCGGCATGGGAGACCACTATGTCTTTTTTCGGTTCATCTTTAAGTGTTTCAAATTCTTTATCTAATTCCTGCAGCTCTGATTTCAAAGCTTCAAAATTTTGATTAAATTTTTCCTCAGAGGATGGTTTTAATTCAATCATCATCTCTTTAATGTGCTCAGCGATTTGAATGGAACGTACGGGATCAAGCCACACGTGAGGATTGTAATCTCCATGCTCATGATCATGATCTTCGTGCTCATGCTCACCTTCCTGGTGATGCTCTTCTGTATCCTTTAATAAATCAATTCCTTTAGAAGCTTCTACAATTTTTACACCTTCAGGCTTAATGACATCAGAAATGTCAGAGGCATAACTTTCTAATCCTGCTCCATTGTAGATAAATGCATCTGCATCTGCCATATCCACCATTTCTTTTGTCGTCGGTTCATACGTGTGAGCATTCGTCCCCGGCGGCAGAATGGAACTTACTTCTGCTTCCTCCCCGGCAATTCTCTCTGTAAAATACTGTAGAGGATAAAGGGTCGTTTTAATCGTCAATACATCCTTCTTATTATCAGATGTCGTCTCTTCACTGCTTCCACATCCTGCACTTATAAAAATAACTAACAAAGCAGCCAGGATTCCTACATATCTCTTCATTCTTCTCCCCCTTACCATCAGAAATCCATTCTCATTAAATAGTAACCATTACTCCCTGATCCGAAAAAGAAAACCTGCGAAATAACATCGCAGGTTAACTGCATTGTGGACACTTTCCATAGATTTCAAATTTATGATTTTCAATTTGGTAACCCGATAAATTTTCTTCGATTTCAGCCATTGGACAGAAATGAATGGACTTAGTTTTTCCGCAGTCCGTACATATAAAATGGTGATGATGTCCATGTGTTTCACAACCCAGCCGGAAATGCTTTTCTCCTCCAAGCTCTGTCGCTTCAAGGATCTCCACATCCGTAAGCAAATAAAGGTTGCGGTAAATTGTATCATAGCTTACTCCAGGAAAGTCCTGTTGGAATTGCCTAAGGATTTCTTTTGCTGCAATATACTGGTCCTGTTCGATAAAAATTTCGAGCATTCTTTCCCGCTGCTTTGTGCGCTTGTACCCTTTTTCTTTCAGTTTATCTAAAGCCGTTTGGAGCTTCATATAGCCTCACCCTTTATCCAATAATGAGCTCTTACTTTTTTATAAATCATTGAAAAGACCAAAATCATTATGGCAAGCACGACAATGGTTCCTCCTGGTGGAACACTTAAATAATAGGACGAGATCAATCCAGCAATCACGGAAATTTCGCCAAACAGGATTGAAAGGCCGATCGTTTGTTTAAAGCTTTGGGACACTCTTAGAGCCGAAGCTACAGGAAGGGTCATAAGAGCGGAGACTAAAAGGATGCCTACCACCTGCATCGAAGCTGCAATCACCACAGCTACCATGACAATAAATAGCAAATGGATCATCCGCCCATTGATTCCAGAAATAGAAGCATGCTCTTCATCAAAAGAAAGTACAAACAATTCCTTATAGAAAATAATGACTATTCCAACTACTAAAAACGTAATAATGAATACCGTCCACATATTAGATCTGCTGACTGCCGTCACACTTCCAAATAAATAACTGAATAAATCAGTATTAAATCCGTCGGCAAGGGAAATTAAGATCACCCCGAGACCGATACCTCCAGATAATATGATTGGAATCGCCAATTCTTCATAATGCTTATAAACCTTTCGAAGCCGTTCAATTAATACCGCACCAGCAACTGAAAAAACCATTCCCATATAAACCGGATTCCAATCGTGAATAGCAGAAACCCGTTTTTCCAATAATAAGCTTGCTGCAATGCCGGTTAATGTAATGTGTGATAAAGCATCAGCAATGAGCGACAACCGTCTCACAACGATAAATACTCCTAATAGAGGAGCTATAATACCGATAAGTATACCGGTTAAAGCTGCATTCTGTAAAAACTGGTAATGTAAAAAGCTTTCGATCATAGATGCTCCACCCCGTCGTATTCATGGTTGTGGGTCAGCTTATGCACGGGATGACCATAAAGGCTGTTCAGCTCCTCATCACTAAACTCTTTGTAGTCTTCAGAAGCGCCATGATAATGAATGGATTTATTCATACAGACAACATGAGTGGCGTGCTCTGTAATCGTTCCGATATCATGAGTAACCATTAATAAAGTGATCCCTTGTTCATCGTTAAGCTTACGCAGCAATTCGTAAAAGTCAGCTACGTGCTTTTTATCTACTCCCACTGTCGGTTCGTCAAGAATGAGCAGTTTCGGATCGCTCACCAGGGCACGCGCAATAAATACGCGCTGCTGCTGGCCACCGGATAACTCGCCAATCGTTGATTGAGCAAACTCTTCCATCTCGACAAGCCTGAGAGCTTCCATTGCTTTCGCTTTATGATGGCGGTTAAAGAACCGCAGCGTTCCGATTCTGGAGACAAGTCCGGACTGAACAACCTCAAGCACACTCGCAGGGAAGCCTGAATTAAAACTGTTCGCCTTTTGGGATACAAAGCCTATTTCCTTCCAATCCTTAAAGTCTTTCATGGGCTTGCCAAACAGCTGAATTGTTCCTTTGTCCGGCTTTAGCAATCCCAGCATTAGTTTGATTAAGGTAGACTTCCCGGATCCATTCGGACCGACAAGTCCCAGAAATTGACCTGGTTCTATGGACAGACGGACGTTTTTCACTACCCATTCCCTCTCATATTTAAAAGACACATCGTTTAAGGTCACGATTGGGGATAACCTCATTGTCATTACTCCTAATAAATAATAATCATTACGAATTATAGCATACCTATCCTCTTTTTTGAAGTAAAGGAAAAGACTTTACAAGAAGAGGTTCATTTTATCAATACTATCCATTCCCATTTCCTACTTTAATCAATCACTTTTCTCACTTATTATCTCAGCGTTTTCTACTGAAAACAACTTCATAGGAGGAATAAAAATAAACCGTTTCTATCTAAGATGATGTTCTTTTTTTTATAAAGCCGGGAATTCCAAAACAGAAATAAACTCCGCTTTTCGCGGACCGATAGGACGCAGGTCCGGTTAAAATCGTCACAGGACATGCCGATTTTAATCGAACTTTCTTTACACTCTTAATCCTCCTCGTACTATGCAACCATACAAAATCCGAATAATGGTGAAACCTCTACATAATAAGTTCACCTTTATTCGGATTTTATAATGGGCGGGACACTCTTGTCACAGATCCTTTTTTCACTTTAAAGATACTTATTATATCGTTTTTCCATGTAATCCTGTAAGAACGCAAACACCATCGTTAACGGCCAGTATACCAATGCAGCTAAGATATACATGGTCATGGAATCTGTTGTACGGCCAGCGACAATCTGTGCTTTATTCAGAATTTCGGGAACAGATATCATCGCTGCCAGCGAAGTAGCTTTAAGCAGATCAAGAAATACATTACTTAGTGGTGGAATCGCAATCCTGACAGCCTGAGGTACGATAATTCTTCTCAAAGCCTGCCAATAGCTGAATCCTAGGGCGCGTGATGACTCCCACTGCCCCTCAGAAACACTATTTAAAGAAGCACGGTTAATTTCTGCAATATAAGCCGCACTATTTGTGCCAAACCCGATAACTGCAGCCAAGACAGCCGGAAGTGTAAGGCCGACTACCGGCAAGCCGAAATAAAGGACAAACAAATAAACTAATATTGGAGTTCCCCTCATAAAGGAAATGTATAGACGCGCCGGCCCTCGCAGCAGAATAGAATTTGATCCTCGAGCGAGCGCCAGAAAGAATCCGATTACCATTCCTAACATCATACCTAAAATGGCCACGAGTAATGTGAAAGGTACACCTTGTAATACAAACGGAAGATTTTCCCACGCACGTTCTGGCACAAACAGCTTTTCCAGTTCAAACTGGCGAATATCAATACCTAACATAACTTCCCTTACAGGTCTAATCCCTTAATTTCCCGGATGTCCTGTTCGGGTTTTTTAGATGCGTCTTTTCCACCAAAAAACTTCTTGGAAATTCTCGTTAGTGTACCATCTTCACGCATTTCCTTAATCACTGCATCAACATCTTTCTTCATTTGGCCTGCTTCTTTTGGCATAACAATAGCTGATTCAGTCTGATGAAATTGCAAATCAGGATGCAGCTGCACTTTAATTTCCGGCATTGCTTTTAAGGCAAGAGATTGTAAATAATAATCATTAATAATAAAATCGGTACGTCCGTTTTCTACATCGCGTAGATAAACATCATTAGTCACATTGCCATATGTCTTTGTTTTAGCCCCAAAGTGTTCCGCGATTTTTGAGAATACGGTGGTGGCTCCTCCGCCATGTGTTTTCCCTTTTAAATCCTCTAATGTCTTGATGCCGGATAAATCACTTTGACGCACAATCATTGTTGAATATGAATATTTATAAGGCGTACTAAAAGTAAATTCATTTTTTCGGTCTTCCGTGATTTCCATGTCGTTAATGACCATGTCAACTCTTCCACTTTTCATAGCAGACAGCAAGCCATCAATACCATACTCCTGGAATTTTAAATCTAAGTTTAGTCTTTTCGCAGCTTCCCTCATCACTTCAACGTCATACCCAGTTAACTGCTCTCCTCCTTCCGGGTAGTAAGAGGCAGGAAATAACGTTCCTGAAGTGCCTACTACAAGCTCCCCTTTGTCTTTAATTTCTTTCCAATGAGAAGAGTCTTCCTTTTGCCCGGATGCTTGAGAATCCTCTTTATTTCCACAGGCAGCAATTGCTGCTGTCATTAAAACCAATAAAGTAAGTATAAATGCTTTGCGCATATTAAATTTTCCCCTTCCAACTATATAAATTCACACCTATCCAATATAGCAACTTTCATGAATTTGTCGCAACTGTCCTGCTTCATTATTCTCATCATGGCTTGAATAAAAATTCTTGACTATCCCCTGACATTTGATAAGATAAGAACATACATTATTTAAAACTATTATAATTTAGAATTAATTTTAATCAATTGTTTAAATGGGATTATAAGGATTTATACAGTAAATGATTATGGTTATCATTATCAATTAAAATCAAGGAGTTGAGAATATGACTTCCGAAACTCGATCCATTCAGGCTCTGACCCCTTCTGCCGGCAGTAACAGCCCGTCTCGCTTTTCTTCGGTAAAAGAACACGGGGAGCTGGCTGGTGCCCTTTTCAGTGGATTACTTATCCTCATTGCATGGCTTGGAGAACCTTATCTTCCTATTTCTTTTAAAGTCTTCCTATACGTGTGCGCCTATGTGATCGGAGGGTTTGCAAAAGCAAAAGAAGGGTTGGAAGAAACCTTACATGAACGTGAATTAAATGTTGAATTACTTATGATCCTTGCGGCTGTCGGCTCTGCATCGATTGGTTACTGGACAGAAGGAGCCGTGTTAATTTTTATTTTTGCGCTGAGCGGAGCCATGGAAACTTATACATTAAACAAAAGCCAAAAAGAAATTGGATCGCTCATGAAGCTTCAGCCTGAAGAAGCCTTGCTGATTACCAGGGCAGGCTATGAACAAGTCCCTGTAAAAAAGCTTGAGATCGGTAATCAAATTCTAATTAAAGCCGGAGAAAGAGTGCCTTCGGATGGAAGAGTGGTAAAAGGACAATCCTCGGTTGATGAAAGCACCATTACCGGCGAATCAGTCCCAGTAAGTAAAGAGCTTTCTCAAGAGGTTTATGCAGGCACGGTTAACATCAGCGGCAGCCTTATCGTGGAGATTACGAAGACTACCGATCATACCCTCTTTCAAAAAATCATTAAGATGGTTCAGTCAGCTCAAAACGAAAAATCACCGTCCCAACTTTTCATTGAACGCTTTGAAAGCAATTATGTGAAAATCGTTTTAAGCGTAGTGGCTCTCATGTTATTTCTCCCTCATTTTCTGCTTGGCTGGAGCTGGATGGATACGTTTTACCGGGCTATGATTCTTCTCGTAGTAGCTTCGCCTTGTGCCCTTGTAGCGTCCATCATGCCTGCTGCACTTTCTGCCATTTCTAACGGAGCAAGAAATGGAGTGTTGTATAAAGGTGGCGTCCACCTGGAAAACTTAGCCCACATCAACGCCATTGCTTTTGACAAAACAGGCACGCTGACAAACGGCAAACCTAAAGTGACTGATTTCTTAGTTGATCCCGACGCAGATGAAAATGAATTGCTGGCGGTAACCGCAGCTATCGAACAAGAGTCAAACCACCCATTAGCTCAAGCAATCGTACTCTATGCAGCTGATAAAAACCTTCCTGAATTAACGATTGAGAATATGCAGGATGTCAGTGGGCAAGGGGTTACGGCAAGTATTCAAGGAGTTCAATGGAAGATCGGTAAAGGAGACTTCGTCGGCAATGAACAAAGCAGGAATTTCATGGGAGGAGCCGCCCAGGGACTCGCAAGTGAAGGTAAAACGATCGTTTTTATAGAGCGAGGAGGAATTATTGCAGGTCTTATTGCTTTAAAGGATACGGTTCGCAAAGAGACAAAGCAGGCTATAGAAACGTTAAAAAGCAGAGGAATCTACACGGTGATGCTAACCGGAGATAATGAAACGACAGCAAAAGCCATCGCTGAAGAGGCCGGACTTAATCATTACATCGCTGAATGTATGCCCGACGAAAAAGTCAAGGAAGTAAAACGTTTAAAACACCATTTTCAACAAGTAGCTATGGTTGGGGACGGAATCAATGACGCACCTGCTCTAGCCGCAGCTAACGTTGGTATTGCTATGGGAGAAGGAACTGATGTTGCCCTGGAAACTGCTGACGTCGTGTTAATGAAAAACGACCTGCCCAAAATCACTAAAGCTATCCAGCTCTCCACTCGCATGAACAAGATTGTCAAACAAAATGTCGTGTTTTCTATAGGGATGATCATGCTGCTGATTATCAGCAATTTCCTTCAAGCTCTTGATTTGCCGTTAGGAGTAATCGGGCACGAAGGAAGCACCATTCTAGTCATATTAAATGGACTTCGACTTTTGAAATAATTCACATCAAGCAGCCTTTCATAGTGTAAGTACAGATAATTTAAAGGATCGACCTTTATTCACACCTTCTCCCCTTAGCGGCAAAAAAATCTTGCAGAGTCCCACAGAGGTCCCCAGCAAGCATTCGTCGTTTCCATTTACTTTACAAAGGCAGGAAAAAGTTTTCCTGCCTTTAGGAATGGGAAATTCTTCTTCTGTAGATAAGTGCATTGATTTCACCACCGGTGATGATAACGATTCCGGATAGATAAAACCAAATCATCAACACGATGACCCCGCCAAGACTTCCATAAGTAGCTGAGAAGTTGCCCATGTTACTAACGTAAAATGAAAACAGTAATGAAACAAGCTGCCAGCCGATCGTGGCGAAGACAGCGCCGACCACTGTGTCCCGGTATTTTACCGGTTTGTTTGGGGCCATTACATACAAGAAAGAAAGCACAATAAAAAAGATGACTGAAGAAATAACCCAGCGTAACGCATTCCATATAGCTAAGAAGCCTGCAGACATACCAAAGAAAGAAAATACATACGTTCCAAGAGCGTGGCCTAAGACAGGGAGCAGAAAAGCTATGCTGATAACAATGACCATGGCAATCGTTAAAATAATCGCAATGATTCTAGTGATAAAAAAAGGACGGTTTTCATCGACTTGATGAGCGCGGTTGAATGCTTTTATAATCGCATTCACTCCATTTGAAGCCGCCCATAAAGTTCCGATAATCCCAATGGAAAGCAGGCCGCCATTTTGGTCCTGCAGAAGCGTCATAAGATTTTCGGATAATAGATCATAGGTTTCAGGAGGTGCATACGTACTTATCAGTGCAAGCACCCGCTCCTCCTCAATGTTCAAATAGCCCAACAAGGTGATCAGGAATATCATAAATGGCAGTAACGATAGCAGAAAAAAATAGGCAAGTTGTGCAGCCAGCCCGAATATATCGTCTTCACCAAAGCGGGTAATCAGTGACTTCCCAATGTCCATAACCTTATTCATGATATTCCCTCCAGCATCGATTTACGAAGCTTCTTGTGAACCATCTACAGCACGGAGCTGTTTTTCAACTTCCTTGTCGATATCACTGACTTTGTTCAAGATCTCTTCCAGTTTATTTAAAGTGCGAAGAAGCGTATCTGCTCCTTCATTAAATTTCTGGGAAAGCTCTTCATAGTTTAGTCTTACGGAGTGAATAAGCTCGGAAGGGTGCTTGGCAAAATCTCTACACGCACGGCCAGTAGTACAGGATTTGTTCATCACATATTCTCTTGTCTCTCTGTCAAACAGCATTGCTGTCCCACCGATTAAAGCCCCTACAACCATTCCTGTCCATAATTTTTGCTGTCCCATAAAATTTCCTCCCTATTGATTAAGATCTTTTTTTACAGCTGTTAATAAATTTGCGCATCCTTCTTCCACTAGTTTAAAAACATAATCGAAGTTTCCGGTAAAATAAGGGTCTGGCACTTCTTCTTCCTCAGTCTCCACATAATCCATCAGCTTTTTGACGACTACTCCATTTTTCACACGAATCGATTTTAAATCACTTAAATTCTTGTTATCCATAGGGATTAAGTAATCAAATTGATCCCAATCTTCAGTTGTCACTTGCCTTGCAGTCATTCCATCGTAGGGAATGCTGTGTTCATCAAGGATTTTCCTCGTTCCTTCATGTGGTTCAGAACCAGTATGCCAGTGACCGATCCCCGCAGAATCCACGGATATTTTATCTTCCAGTCCCTCATCGATGATCATTTTTCTAAAAATAGCTTCTGCCATCGGAGATCGGCATATATTTCCTAAACAAATAAATAATAGACGTTTCATCGCTTCTCCCCCATTTTTAGTATCTCTTCTAGATCGAATTATATCGAAAAAAACAGACCTCTTCATTAAAATTATACACCATTCAGGTAATTTTTTCCCAAACTGTCCCATACTAAACACCATCAAGTTCTTTGATCCCCCTTGACTTTTCCGGATAATTTTCGGAATATTTTATATACAGACAAAATTTTTACTATACGTCTGTAAGGGGGAAACTAAATGGAAGATCGATCAGCAATTTATAATTTTCTTGATTGGGCTAGTGGAGTAGTCTGGGGGCCTGTGCTATTAATTTTACTAGTAGGAACAGGAGTGTATTTGACCCTTCGTTTAGGTTTTCTTCAATTTAAAGCTTTGCCTTACGCTTTAAAATTGGCTTTTGTACCAAGCAAGCAGCAAAAAGACGAGCAAGGGGACATTTCCCACTACCAGGCGCTTACGACTGCACTTGCCGCAACCATCGGAACAGGGAACATCGCCGGTGTAGCTACCGCTGTTTTTTTAGGTGGTCCAGGAGCGGTATTTTGGATGTGGGTGACAGCTGTATTCGGAATGGCAACAAAATACGCCGAAGCTGTACTCGCTGTTAAATATCGAATTACAGATCATCAAGGCCAGATGGCCGGCGGGCCTATGTACTATTTAGAACGCGGATTGAAAGCAAAATGGCTGGGAGTTTTATTCGCATTATTCGGCGCTTTTGCCGCGTTTGGTATTGGAAATATGGTGCAATCCAATTCCGTATCAGATGTTATGGAAACGACCTTTAGTGTACCGACATGGGTAACTGGTATTATTCTGACATTCTTTGCAGGGTTAGTTCTCTTAGGCGGGATAAAGAGTATAGGACGAGTCACTGCCTTTTTTGTACCGATCATGGCTTTATTTTATGTTATCGGGGCACTAATTATTATTATACTTAATTTCGAATTGGTACCTGATGCGTTTGGAACAATCTTTAGTGATGCCTTTACAGCTAATGCTGTCGGCGGTGGTCTGCTTGGAACTGTAGTCCGCTACGGGGTAGCACGCGGTGTATTTTCGAATGAGGCTGGTCTCGGCTCTGCTCCTATCGCAGCTGCGGCAGCAAGGACAGATTATCCCGGCAGACAAGCGCTTGTATCGATGACCCAGGTCTTAATTGATACGATTATTGTCTGTAGTATGACCGGCTTAACCATTGTCATGGCCGGGCAGTACAACGGAAATCTGGATGGTGCTGATTTGACCACGACGTCATTCGAACATTTTCTTGGAAATACAGGAGCCTATATTGTAACCATTGGTTTAATCTTCTTTGCTTTTTCCACTATTGTCGGATGGTCTTATTACGGAGAGAAATGCTTCGGATACTTAACAGGACAGCGCGGACTAGGATTGTACAAAATTGTCTTTGTACTATTTGTCTTAGTAGGAGCTATTGCTCATTTAGATACCGTTTGGAAATTTGCGGATGTAATGAACGGATTAATGGCCTTTCCGAATTTAATTGGCCTGCTGCTTCTCTCTGGAGTAGTGGCGTCTGAAACAAACAAATTCCTGCAAGTGGCTAAAACGGAACAAAAAGAAGCGAAAAAACGGCAGACCGGTTAAAAAAGAACCCCGGGCTGGCAGTACTGCCGGCCCCGGGGTTCTTTATTTTCGGACACGATTCATTGTTGTTAGTCCTATTCGGTTCTATACTCTCTCCCTGCAGATATGAAGCTCAGATGAAATATCCCCATCCTCTTATGCTAGAGGCTCTACGCATTCAGGTCCCTCATTTTTAGCGGAGTTTACGTACTGGCTGACTTCATAAGCTTCAAGTTCATCCATTGTAAGCTGTTCAATGAACGTATGCGCCTGACTTGGTGACCATTTAACGGGAGTTATCCACTCCCCTTCTACTCTTTTTGGTAAGATCACCGGCATCCGCTGGTGGATTTCATTCATGAATTCATTCGCTTCTTTAGTCAAAATCGTACACGTAAACCGCTCTTCCTCTTCTTGCTTCCAGTGATCCCATAAGCCTGCAAATGCGAAAAGCTGACGACCTTTTGGAAAAATGCGCATAGGCTGTTTACCACTGTCTGTTTTTTTCCATTCATAAAAGCTGTCTGCAACAATTAAACAGCGTTTGGAAGTCATTAAGCGCTTAAAACTAGGCTTTTCATGCGCCGTCTCACTTCTTGCGTTAATCATTTTATAACCGATCTTTGGGTCTTTGGCCCATGAAGGAACCAATCCCCAATGCATATACCCGGCGCGTTTCTTAGAACCGTCATGGATAATGGCCAATACCTTCTGACCAGGGGCAATATTATAACGGGGTTGATAGTCCTTAATAGGAATTTCAATATCAAATTCAGTTTGAATTTCTTTCTCCTCTTCTAATAAAGTGTAACGTCCGCACATTTGAAAAGCCCTCCAGTCTTGTAGAAGCATACAATGGGTTATCATAGGATGGTTTGTATCTTACATAGATAAACCATTTAGAATATATTGAATCGTCTGCTCAAGTTCTTTTTCATCATCCCAGTCTTCCTCAGGGAGAATAAGAAATCTGGTAATAATAAACCCGACAATCGTAGACATCATTAACCGGATAATGACAGGTGAAGGATAATCGATTATTTGCTCCTTCTGCTTAAAGTATTCAAGCATCCGCTCGAATTTTGGAAACACTTCCTCCTTAAAAACGTGTTGAAAGTTCTCCTGCAGCTCTTGATGAAAAGCAAACTCCTGCAGGATAATTTTAAGAAGAGGAATGTTTTCCTTAGCGAATTCAAACCGATTTTTGATCAAATTTCTCAGTAGCTGCTCAAACCCTGCAGGAGGTTCATCAAATACTTGTTTCGCGAATTGGGAAGCGAAAAAAGGGACGGTAAATTTTGTCATGACAGGTGTGGCAATGGAAATTAATAGATCCTTTTTTGTTTTATAGTGACGAAAAATGGTTCCCTCTGCTACTCCTGCTTTTGCTGCAATTTCACTTGTGGAAGAAGAGGCATAACCCTTTTCAGCAAAAATTTCTACTGCTGCCTGCAGAATTTGTGCCTGTTTCGGGGTGATGTGTTTCCCCTCTCCTTCTTCTTCGAGCATTTTTAATAAATCATGATGGTTCTCCATAAAACAGCCTCCCAGGCAAGTAATCTCCTTTTATTATAGACTGCGGTGGCGTTTTAACGCGAATATATTCAATAGAGCAAAAAGAAGCGCAAACCCTACTAGAATGTATACATCCACTTGAAAGTCCACAAATCCCTCGCCTCTGAGCATAATCCCTCTCAGCGCTTCTGCTCCAAAAGTAAGCGGCATAATCTTACCAACAGCCTGCAGCCACACAGGCAGACCTTCTACTGGAAAAAGACCTGAGAAAAAAACCTGAGGAACGATGACAAGCGGGATAAACTGGATCATTTGAAATTCGTTTTTGGCAAATGCTGAAAGTAAAGTCCCTAAGCTGAGTGCTGCTAAAGCTAAAAGGAAGGTCACTAATAGAACATAGCCAAAAGCTCCAGTCATATATACGTTTAGAATATAGATGGAAAAGGCTGCTATTAATAAGGATTGCAATATAGTAAAGATGCCAAAGCCGCCTAGGTAACCCAGCACTAGTTCACTTCTTTTTAAAGGTGTCGTCAGCACTCTTTCCAGCGTTCCTTGTGTTCTTTCCCGTAAGAATGACACACCGCCGACGATAAAGACAAAGAAAAATACAAAAAATCCAATTAATACAGGTCCTATATAATCAAATAAATTCAAGTCTTCAGACCCGTGAAGAAAGTCGACCTCTACGTTTCGGTTCGTATCAGGTGCAAATGCCTGAGAGACAGCCTTTTGCACCGACCCGGCGGTATTTGGATCACTTCCCTCGATGGTTAAAAATGGTTTACCGTTTTTCCACTGGATAACAGCATCAAGCGAAGCATCCTCCAGTTGACTTTCCGCTTCTTCTTCCGAGAAAGTATGAAGGTCCACATCATCTGTCTCCAGCTGCTCGGCCACTTGATCCGGTACGTCAACCACTCCAATGTCCAGAGAATCATCCTGGTTATCCAATACCAGCCACATCAGTGTCAGAACGAACATGGGAGCTGCAATCATTAATGCCATACTGCGTTTATCCCTGCGAAATTGCTTTAATATTCTCTTCATAACGGTCCAAGTGTTCATACTTCCACCTCCCCGTAATGTAAAAAGACCTCTTCAATAGTCGATGCATTTATTTTAGCTTTTAATTGATCCGGTGTATCAGAAGCGATCACTTTCCCATTACGCAGCATGGCTAATCGATCACATTTTTCTGCTTCATCCATAACATGAGTCGTTACAATAATCGTAACTCCAGCATCCCTTAGGTGATTGAGTTCATTCCAAATGGACTGCCTCAGGACAGGATCGATCCCGACTGTCGGTTCATCTAAGATAATTAGATCCGGCTGATGAATGAGCGCAATAGCCAATGATAACCGCCTCTTCATTCCTCCTGAGTAGTTTTCAACTACTTTATCAAGGTCTTGGAGCAAATCAACCATATCCATAACTTCCTCAATTCTTTTTTTCTTCTTTTTTTTATCCATGTGGTAAATGGAGGCAAAAAAATCCAGGTTTTCTCTTGCTGTCAACTCTTGATATAACGCGTCCGATTGAGCCATAAACCCATATTGTTTCATTTGGTTCAATGATGGCATTTTTTCACCGTGAACAAACACCTCTCCTTGTGTAGGTGTCAATATACCTGTCATCATTTTAACAAGAGTCGTTTTCCCTGCTCCTGAAGGACCGAGCAGTCCAAAGATTTCTCCCCGGGTTACTTCCATGTCAATATCATTAATAATCCATCGCTCATCAAACTGATGGGAAATATTCTTTAATTGCACAACAGCTTCCATAAATGATCCTCCTTTATTGTTAAGTGAGTGATTACTCACATCCATTATCACTCAACTCGCACCATTTGTAAAGTGAGTAATCACTCATTAACGAAAAAAAGAAAGACACAGCTGTTTCCAACTGTGCTAAATTCCAAATTTGTTATTGATTTTTCCGCGGTATTGACTGAATGCCCGCGAATTTTTCCGTTTCTCCATTAAGATATTAAATCGCAGCCGCTTCTCAGAAAGCTGCTCTTCATACTGTTCTTCCTGCTCGGGATTTTCGCACACCTTTATTAATGCTTCAATCTCTACAATTTCTTTCTTGATTTGCATTTCTTCCGGAAGCATGTGAGCGTTTTTTAGAATTCGATAGCTGTTGCGCAGTTCATCAGGTACATAGGCAAGCTCATCTTTAGGAAGCGGCTTCCCTTTGCCCGGAAGATTCTCAAATTCTCCGCGTGCGATGGATTGCTTAATTTTTTCCTCGATAATATTCCCAAAATCCATATTCACACCTCTTCCCTCTGTCAGGAGATTAAAGCTTTGCTAAATGATTCTCCAAAGACTGACGCAGTCCGTCCGCTAAAGCTTCTACTGCTACGATCCGCTCGATTTTCCGGCGGCTGTTACGATCATTATATCTGACATCATTGACTTGTTTAATAGTAACTTTTGATGGATCCTCACGGATTAATTCCATTTCATCGCCCACCTGGACGTGACCTTCTTCCATGACTCTCAGATAAAACCCTGTATAGCCGCATTTAGTAACTCTCGCTGGAAAATCCTTAATACCATGGGTCCTTGCTATGATATAGCAAGGTTTTCTCGGCTCTGATACTTGTAATTTCGCCATGCCTAATTGAAAAACATCCCCAATATGAACCGATTTTTCTTCAATACCGTCCACGGTAATATTTTCTCCGAATGCAGGATATGAAAAGGAACGCCCATACTCATTTTCCCAATAGTGGTAATGCTGAGCGGGATAGAGACAGACGGCCTTATCTAACCCGCCATGGTGCTTTTTATCCGCCTGTTCATCCCCTTCAAAGTTAAGCTTTGTTAAATAAACAGGGTGCTGAACCGGCTTCTTACGGTACGCGCTTTCTAATTTGCCTTGGTCGGTTTGATAAACCTCCGGCTTTCCTAAGTTTAGCGATCGCAGCTTAAAGCTCATCTAAAGTCCCCTCTCTCCACTGTGCCACCCAGGCAGGAAGATAGTCGTATTTCCAGGCGTCCTCGGGATAGTTCACACTCAATTCTTCCCCATTTTCATAAAGAGCTTGCAGAAGTTCATTCATAGCACTAAAGTAAAAGTCATAGAGAAATTCATAGCTGAACGGTTCCATTGGCAGATGATTTTCAGCACAGACCAAAGGATCACTGTAATTTAAATACGTACGGCATGGGACTGGTCTGATTTCATAGGCCATGCACAGTTGATTTTCCGGATCAAGCATGGGACACGGCAGATTCAATTGCTTATAAGCGAGCTTAGTTTCAGGAGATTGAACATCCATGCTCATTCCTTCTGCTAATTTATGTTTATGCTTCTCGTAATAAGCTTCCCAATGACGATAAATCGCCTCTTTTCGTTCACTAGGCATCCTTTCGATGGATGTAAACATCATCTTTGCTTCCATTCTGCTGATCACTATTGGAAAGTAGCAGCAAAACGCACAGCCTTTGAAGCAATTAGGCTGCAAATCCGAAAAATGTTCCATTCGGCCAATTTCGTGATCGACTTCACCGAGAAGCTTTTGGAATCCTTCCAAAATCACATCCTCTGTACCTAATTCACTATCCAGCAGATCATCTACGATGCCGTCAAAAAAATGCGGGTCTATCTCATACGATTGATTTATTTTTTTACACCGCTTCAAGATCGTTTCATGCTTTAAAAATTGATTCATCACTGGAAAATCCCCTCTAATTCATGTTCCTTTTATTATACATGGTTCTATGTCTTTATAACTAATTCTCTGTAATTCCATGAAATACCTATTGAATAAACCCCATAAACCATCTAGAATTAGAGAAGTTTTATAGGAGAATATGTCATCTTTGGAGGTACGACTAATTATGTTGTCAAATGCTGAAATTGGTATTGATCTTGGTACTGCTAATATACTCATCTATTCTAAATCAAAAGGAATTCTATTAAATGAGCCTTCCGTAGTAGCCTATAATACGGAAACAAAGAACGTGGTTGCTGTTGGAAAAGAAGCGAAAGAAATGGTCGGAAAAACCCCGCAGCACATCATTCCTGTCCGTCCTCTTCGTGATGGAGTGATCGCTGATTATGATATGACCGCTCAAATGCTGAAGGAGCTGCTCAAAAAGGTTTCAAAAAAATCGGGTATTTCCATGAGAAAGCCTACAGTAGTCATCTGTACCCCTTCTGGTTCTACTTCCGTAGAGCGCCGGGCGATCCATAATGCAGTAAAAAGCTATGGCGCAAAAAACGTCCACTTAATAGAAGAACCGATAGCAGCTGCTATCGGAGCAGACCTTCCTGTCGACGAACCAATCGCTAACGTCATTGTCGATATTGGAGGCGGAACGAGTGAAGTAGCTATTATATCCTTCGGCGGCGTAGTTTCCTGTAAGTCTATGCGTACCGGTGGTGATGTTCTGGATGAAGAAATTACTCAGTATGTCAGAAAGACGTATAATGTACTCATCGGTGAACGGACAGCAGAGCAGATTAAAATGGAAATCGGTTATGCTTTGATCGACCACCCTGAGCAGACCATGGAGGTACGCGGCAGAGATATGGTTACGGGACTGCCAAAAACGATTACACTATCCTCCACGGAAATCCAATCTGCCATCAAAGAATCTCTGGAGCAGATACTTGAAACGATCCGTTCTACCCTGGAGGAATGCCCACCTGAGTTGAGCGGTGATATCGTAGACCGAGGTATTATCCTGACTGGTGGTGGTGCACTGCTGAATGGCATGCAGGATTGGCTGGCGAGCGAAATCTTTGTCCCAGTACATATGGCACCAAGTCCTTTAGAATCTGTCGCCATCGGAACTGGAAAATCACTGAAAATGATCCAAAAACTCCAAAAAGCTACAAAATAAGTTTTCCCCGCAGAATTCCAATCTGCGGGTTTTCTAATTTATTCCAACCTAGTAAACAAAGGAATCCTCCGGAATAATGTCGAAAGTCTATTAAAGAATACTATGAAGGAGGATGTCTTATATTGGCAAAGCTGACTCCTTATCTTTTCTCCTCACAAGCAAGAGAACAAGCAGACTTTTATATCAACGCTTTAGGAGGGGAAATTTTAAGTATCCAAACGTATGACGAAATGCCTGATGCGGCACCTGATCTTAAAGGTAAGGTGATGCATTTAGTTTTTGAGGCTGGAGGAGTGCAATTCTATATTGCGGATGCAGCAAAAGGGGAAACGAATCACTCTTCCATAGAGCTGGTGCTTGAGTACCCCACTGTAAACCAAGCACGTTCAGCATTTGATCAGTTAAAAGAAAACGGCCGGACCCTCATGCCGTTTGAGAAAATGTTCTGGGGAAGTTATTTCGGCCGTCTCGAAGATCCTTATGGAATTCGCTGGCAGATTGCTTCTGAATCCCAGTAGGTTAGGAGCTTTGTCATGAAGATCTCAACATTGCTTAAATGGATTACAGGAATTGCTGAAGCCTTGCTTGCCATCCCTGTCGCCGGGGGTTTATTTATTCTCAGTACTGGGTGGGGAGCTTTGATGTTTATGTTCGTCCTTCATCTTATTACACTAATTTTTTCTATTAGGGAGCAGAGATTCAGCAGCGGCAGTATTTTAGGTCTAATTACGAGCATGGTAGGTGCAATACCAATCGTTGGCTGGCTGATGCATTCCATTACAGCCCTGGTGCTTCTGATTGATGGTGCCTTATCCATGAGAACCGAGCAAAAAGTTGAATAATGAGCATTATTAAGCATGAACACTAAGATATACAGGAGGAGAATCGCATGTACACCGTGATCTGCATATTCAGGGTAAAGAAAAAGGACCTTTCTCTTTTCATTAAAATAGCGGAAAAATCAGGAGATATTTTACAATCACATGGTGCGCTTGATCACCATATTTTTTTCGCCGAAGAGCTCACTGGCAGACAAGGGTCGATGGGGCTGTTAAACTTTATTGAAGTGGAAGAAGGAGAAGAGCTGTTACTCGGCCAATCCTTCTTTAAAAATGAACAACACTACCACGAAGTTCTAAAAGATACAGGCTCCGATGATATGATCCACTATTTGGATGCCTATATTAAAGACATTGTTGAAATGAACCGGGTAGTCACTTCAATTTTTTCTTCAGAGCAGAAATCACCTGTAAGTGAAGATACAGAGATCAGCTGAGTATTTCATCATGTAATCGCATCCAACCGTGCTATGATGGATTTAAATACTTAATGGAGGTGGAAAGAAATGAAAATAGTCGTATTAGGAGCCGGAGCGCTGGGAGCTTATTTTGGGACGCGATGGAGCGAGGCCGGCCATGAAGTTGTGAATCTCGTCCGTGAAGGGAGAGCTGAGCAATTACGTCAACATGGGATGAAGCTTCATAGTGAAATGGGAGACTATGAGATGCCTGGTACCCCTGTAATTGCAGAGAGTCCAGATGAAATAGAAGAAGCGGATCTCGTCTTTTTAGCGGTAAAAGGATATCACTTATTCGGAACACTGGAATGGCTCAAGGCGCTCGTTGACAAAGGTGCAAAAGTTTTTCCTGTCCTGAACGGTATGGAGCATATTAATATTCTTCAAGAGGAACTCGGGGAGGAAGCAGTTCTCGGCGGCCTTTCTTACATTATCGCTACTTTGGATGATAAGGGTCATGTCGTTCATACAAGTACTTTTCACGACCTGGTTTTCGGCCCGCTCCATCCTTCTCAGCAGCAAATATGCGAAGAACTTGCCTTCATTTGCAAGCAGGCAAATATGAATGCCAAGCTCAGCACCGATATTTTGGAAGAAATGTGGAAGAAATACATGTTTATTACAGCTTTCTCAGGGATCACAGCTGCTGTAAACCAGCCGATAGGTAAAATACGGACCTACCCGCAAACGTTCCTCATCGCTAAGCGCATGCTCGAAGAAATGAAAGAGCTCGCAAACGGCCATCAAATATCACTAACAGATGAACACGTAGAAACAGCATTCAAACGTCTTCAGAATTTAAATGAGGAGGCTACCTCCTCCATGCATCAGGACCGCAGAAAAGGCCTTCCATTAGAAGTGGAGCACCTGCATGGAGGGGCACTCAGATTAGGAAAAGAAGTTCATTTACAAATGCCTTATACCCAAACGATCCATGCCATGATTAAACCTTATGAAGAATATCGCGAATAATAATGAAAGGCTGTCGAGAATTTTCTCGACAGCCTTTTCATGAAGAAGTAAGCTGGAGGGTCACTGAAGCAAAAATGACACAAGTAATTTGAAGGCCCTGACTGTTTAGAGGACTATTTTTCTTCGGCTAAGGCTTTTACCTGCGGGCGCTCTCCCCGTTTCAGCTCTCTTATGGATAAATCAAAATCCATTTGTAAATGAGGATAGTCTTTAAATGAAGCCCAGTCGCCTCCCCAATCAAAGCCGAGGGATTTTGCCGTGTCCACCACTTCCATCCAATCGGACTTCCCATTCTTATTTCCATCTCTCTTCATGTCCCATATGACTTCTCCATTTTTCTTTTTTAATGCAAAATCTATGGCAAGACCGTAATTGTGATAAGAGCCTCCACCTTTCACATTTGTGACCACATCCCCCTCTTTTGAGCGTCCTTGTTCATACAGGCGATCCTGCTCCTCTTCTGAGCGGAATCCATCTGTAATCACAATTGTAATTCCTTTATCTGCTGTTTTCTGAATGAGTTCTTCTTTTTTATCGTCTACAACCGGGTGAAGAGAGGTTGGCATAGGAACCTCTTTCGTATGGCTTGTCCTTGTTTGAAAGGCTTGATCAAGACGGGGAAGCAGGAATAATAAAAGAAGGGCAGCTCCGATTACTAACAAAGTCGACCCCGTTAAAGCGGATAACATTCTCACGTTTTCGACCCCTTTTGTATCTTTTCGATACTAAGAGAATACCATATTCTGAGATTAATAGACATTCTCAACCGATTAAGCTCTTTTGAAGTCGAAAACATGAAAAAGAAGGCTGGCTATCACTTTCTAATAATAATTAGGAGAACGTCTTTCAACTATGATTCCTTCGCCGTGCCCTCTTCCACATAAGGGTGCTATAATAACAGAAGAATCTTGAGCAAGGAGGCCGTGATGAAACTGATTAATCGAAAACCATCAAAAACCCTATATGAATTATTCATGGTCTGCCTGGCAGGATTGTCCGTAGCGACGATATGGAAAAATACAAATTATGATGGTTACATCGTTTGGACGACATGGACGATCTTTTTTATCGATTTTCTATACCGTTTTTTCAAAAGTAAAAATAAATGGACATTTGTTAAGAAAAACCCGTTCATCGTGATCGCAGCCATTCCGTTGGATGCTGTATTTCAGTTTGCCAGATTTGCAAGGATCCTCCACCTTTTACGCCTCAAATCCATTACCAGATATTATACAAAGCCTTTTATAAGATTTCTGAGAAAACAGCACTTATCTTTAGTCGCAAGCTTTACCTTTTTCCTGGTGTTCCTTCTGATCATTCCTTTAAAGCTTATGGAGGAGAACCTGAATTCCTATCATGAAGCGTGGAAGTGTGCTGTTACTTCCCTTACCTTCTTTGGAAGGACCGGTTTTGAGCCGGAAACGGCAGGCGGACAGATCATCATCGTTATTTTTTCAATCCTAGGAGTGGTCATCCACGGCCTTATCATCAGCACGACAATCGATTACTTATTCCGTGCTCCTGCAGCTCAGCAATTCATACAAAAATTTAAAAATATTTTTTCTTCTTAACCCGGATCATGACTCTCTGATCTGGGTTTCTTAGACTTTCAGCCTAGTTTATGAAGAGCTTAATGGTGGAACGTTACCTTTAACAAACCTACATTGAGGTGATGGTATGGCTGATAAAAAAAATGATGAGAAGCGTAACCGATTAGCCGAAGATGACCAGAGTTTTGATGAAAAGCAGAAAAAAGACCAGCTTGATGAAAAGCTGCCAAATAAAGATATAGAAAAAGAAGAACAGGAACACAAACGCGGAGAAAAAACGAAAAACGATTCCTCTACTGAAGAAAAGTATAAAGAGGATTTCCGCCCTAAACGAACTAGATAATGATCAAAAATTTTGGGAGGGATAACAATGCCGTCCTTTCAGGCTTATACAATTAGAGAGAAAGGTGAATCTGTCCAGGCAGGAATGGAAACACTGATGACGGAAGATCTTCCTCAAGGTGACGTGCTGATTCGCGTTCATTACTCCAGTGTCAACTACAAAGATGGAATGGTTGCTCAACCGAACAACCCTTTAGTAAAAAATTACCCAGTCATCCCCGGGATTGATCTCGCTGGAGAAGTAGTTGAATCAACAGACAACCAATTTTCGAAAGGAGATCAGGTCATTGCCACCAGTTATGAAATTGGGGTGAATCACTTTGGAGGATATAGTGAGTATGCGCGAATTCCATCACAATGGATCGTGCCTCTTCCTCAGGAACTTACACTTGAGCAGTCCATGATCTACGGAACAGCAGGCTTTACGGCTGCTTTATCAATCGAACGTCTCCAGCACTATGGCATAACTCCCGAGAAAGGTCCCGTACTAGTAACAGGAGCGACCGGCGGGGTTGGAAGCATGGCTGTTGCTATGCTTGCGAAACAAGGATATGAAGTTGAAGCGAGTACGGGCAGTGAATCATATACAGACTTTTTAAAAGAATTAGGCGCAGCCAAAGTAATATCCAGAAAAGAAGTATTTGATGGCAAACTTAAACCATTGGACAAGGAAAAGTGGGCCGCTGCCGTCGACCCTGTCGGCGGTGAACCTCTTGCAGCTGTATTATCCCAGCTCAAGTATTTTGGGGCCGCTGCTGTCAGCGGTCTGGCAGCAGGCACTAAAGTACCAACAGAGGTTTACCCATTCATCCTGCGGGGTATAGCTTTAATTGGTGTTGATTCTGTTCAATGCCCTATGGATATCAGAAAGGACATATGGGATCGGCTTGCCTCCGATTTAAACATTTCGGATTCTTTAGAAAAAATGAAATCTCAAGTTAGTCTTGAGGAAGTACCTGAAACTCTTGAAAAAATACTTAACGGCCAGACAATTGGACGCACGATCGTTAAAGTATAGACGAGGCATATGTGGTAGTAAAATTAGCAGTACGCCGTACTATTGACAACAGAACAATAACATATTATACTATGTTATTAGTGCCTTCGCTAAAAGGTATGTCGGAACATTGAAGAAAAGAGTGATGTGTATGAGACTGGCATTCTGCTATGTTTTAACACAACTTATTCACACTGGATCAGCTTCGGAGCTGTAAGGATGCAATAGAGGTAGGGATTGCGTCGTTTAAGTTGCAAAACTACCATGTAGAATTTGACCGCGGCGTTTATCAGGTCTATAAAACCTTGTATATGAACAAGGAACTTAAAATAAAAAAATTCATGTATTCCGATTTACAAAATAAGCGGATCAGACTAACGTCTGGTCCGCTTTTCCAATTTAACAAGGTTTAATCTCTTATCCTCATGGTAATATAGGTATGTAAGATTAAGGAGGAATACAAGATGTCCCAATATTTGAGACGTTTAAAACCTGAAGATGTCCATTTCCTGCTCGACTTTTCCGAATTTAAAGAATTTGTGGAAGAGATGCTTGGGGACGCTAAGAAACTTGTTACTTTAGAAATAGATCACGACGAAATAAAGGATGCTTACGATGTCACGATTATCCGCCCTATGGTAATCCTTCGTGAGATCAGCACTTTAACCGAAGAGGATCGACATAAGATTTTGGATACAGGCTTCTCTATTGATCGCGAACCCTTTGATAATGGAGATTTTGCTATGGAAGAAATCTTCGGAACTAATTATACGATCCTGTCTTCTATAGAAGATGATGATGGTGCTTTTTTTACAATTGAAATGCCTTATCGCGACTACGTGCAAATGAAATAAGAAGGCGGAACTTCCTTTAATAGGGAGTTCTTTTTTTCCAAAAGTCTGTCCTTCATCCCCCTTTCTCCCACCACATAGACAAAGATGAGCTTCCCCTAAATGGTCAGTTTAAAATTTCCTTACCCTTTTCATTATTTTTTTCATTTTGACATCCCTTTGACATATATGAGGGATAGCATGGGCACCGTAAGATAATAAAAAGGAGGTTTTTTAAGCATGCCAAACTTTTTCAAAAGCAAGTTGATTATGGGAGCATTAGCTGCTGCTGTGGCAATTCCAACGGCAGTATCCGCTGCATCTGTTCAAATCCCGGATGACGCCTACACAGACGATTCCTCTGCAGCTGACACGGATGAAAATGCTTCCTCCAAAAGCAAGGAAGATGAACAATCCCAAAAGAGAAAGGGTCATTTTTTCGACTCTCTCGATGAAGAAACAAAAGCAAAAGTACAAGAAATTAGAGCTCAGGTTAAGAATGGAGAAATCACTAAAGAACAAGCAAAACAAAAACTAAAAGCTCTCGGAGTGAACATTCCAAAAGGTCCTTTTGCGGAAATGGATGAAGAGACAAAAAACAAACTGAAAGAAATTAAAGAGCAAGTAAAGAGTGGGGAACTGACCGAAAGCGAAGCCGCAGAAAAAATAAAAGAACTCGGAATAGAGCTTCCTCAGCATCCATGGAAAAAACTTGATGAAGAGACTAAGAAAAAAATGGAAGAAATTAAAGAACAGGTGAAAAATGGTACTCTCACTAAAGAAGAAGCAAAAGAGAAACTACAGGAATTAGGTCTTCCCGATTTCCGTGGACATCACCACCACGGAAAATTCCTGAAAAATCTGACGGAAGAACAAAGGACCGAGTTAAAAAACATTCGGGAACAAATGAAAGCCGGGAAAATTACTGAAGCAGAAGCGAAACAAAAATTGAAAGACCTCGGTATTGAACTTCCTGAACGGGGAGTGCATCGAAATAAAGAAAATGATACCCAAATTGAGACTTCTCCTCGTTCATCCAATACAGATCAGGTTGGTACCATGATAAACCAATTATAATACTCATGGATTTGCCGCTATACTTTCCACGTGTAGCGGTTTTTTCTTCTCTATTCTTCTTTTATAATAACAACAAAGGAGCAGACTAATGAATCGATTACTAATTGTGGAAGATGAACCAACTATTTCAAGAGTATTAACAGCCTATTTAAGAAAGAATCATTTTCTTGTCAGTCAAGCCTTTACTGGTGCGGAAGCAAGAAAGCTTTTTAAAAGCGAGCGCCCTTCCCTGGTTCTGCTGGACGTTATGCTTCCAGATGAAGATGGATGGTCCATTCTGCATGACATCCGCAGCGAAAGCTCTTGCCCCATCATCATGTTGACCGCTCTTA
Organism: Halobacillus salinarum; assembly: GCF_022919095.1. Lineage (NCBI taxonomy): Bacteria > Bacillati > Bacillota > Bacilli > Caryophanales > Bacillaceae > Halobacillus > Halobacillus salinarum. Next base: position 3,581,125 of record NZ_CP095073.1, read on the forward strand.
GCGAAATTGATTCACGGCTGAAAGGACTTCAGGAAGGCGCTGATGATTACATAAGCAAACCTTTTATCGGCGAAGAAGTGGTCGCACGTATTCAAGCCGTTTTACGCAGACCTTCCGTAATGGTAAACGACGGTCGGAGCTTTCGCTATGGATCCTTGCATATCAACACCGAATCTCATCAAATTACTTTAGCTGGCAACGAACTTTCTATTACACCAAGAGATCGGAATTTGCTCATTTTTTTGGCTGAACATCCAAATCAGACCTTCTCAAGGGCACAGCTGCTGGACAAAGTATGGGGAATGGATTATAAAGGCAGCGACAGAGCTGTTGATCTATCTGTAAAGAGAATTAGGAAAGCTTTGAAACCATGGACGGAAAGTGAAGGATCAATAAAAACACTACGTGGATTGGGGTATCAATTGAGTGTCCAAACAAAAAAATAAACCAAAAACCATTTTGCAATATTGGACAAACCGATACTTAATCACATTGCTTATCGGTCTTGGAATCATTGCAGCAGCTTCTCTATTTTGGATTCGGCATATTACAGTTGAAAACCGTTTGAAACTCACTCATGTAGTCGCAGAAGAAATTGCTGACCGGATTGTAAATACTAAGGGAAGAATTTTAGCCGGGCCGCTATTTTCTGAGATCTTATCTAAACGAATTGATTCATTAGAGCTGAAAGAACTTCCTGTAGCTGTAGTAGTCGACCAGGAAGGTAAAATCATCGTCAGTAACAAAAAAAGAAATGAGTTTACGAGACTTAACCAGGAAATCCCCTCTTCCATCTACAAAAACAGTCAATCCGTCGTTATCCTTAACGATGGCGACAAGGCGTATGTCGTAGCTGAACCGATAAAGAACGACAATGATACGATCGGCTATGTTATTCTTGCACAAAGAAAATCCTCTCTAGCAAGTATTAATCAAGAATACCGGCTGCTCGCTGTCATGTTAATCAGTCTGGGACTGCTTGGCTGGCTTGTCATTTATTACTTAACGAAACGTCTATCCAAGCCCATTAACGAAACAGTTCTTGCCGCCAAAGAAGTAAGTGAAGGAAATTATGAGATTGATCTCTCTGCTCCTAAAGAAAAAGAGCTGATAGATCTTACGAACGCTTTCAAAGATATGGCACAAAAGCTGAAAACCCTCGAACAAATGCGAAATGAGTTGTTAGCTGGAGTGACACATGATTTAAAAACTCCCGTGACTTCCATCAGTGGTCTTATCCAGGCAGTGAAAGATGAGATTGTCGATCAAGATGAAGCCAAAGAATATTTAAGTTTATCTTTAAAGGAAATTGAACGCCTGCAGTCGATGATTGCTGACTTACTCAGCTTTAACACTTTTGTTTCAGGATCCTTGCCGATCTCTCCGAGTACTCATGAGCTTCAGAAAGTACTGAAGGAGATAAAGAAACAATGGCAGTCCACCGAGAAATGGCCACCGCTTGAATTAACTATGCCATCTCCTCCAATTGAAGCTGTTATCGATGAGAATAGGATCAAGCAAGTGCTCATCAATTTACTTATAAATGCCAAGCAAGCTATGGGGAAGGATGGTAAGCTTGAAATCAAGTTAGCGTTGAGTAAAAACCATTGGATCACGGTGGACGTAAAAGACAGCGGCACTGGAATCCCTCCTGAGGAGGAATCGCTAATTTTCGAACGATTCTACCGCGGCTCCCAAAAGAAACTTTCAACCCGCGGCCTTGGTCTTGGCCTCCCCTTTAGCCGTCTGCTTGCCAAAGCACATGGCGGGGACCTTGTGTTAAAGAAAACTTCTGCTTCGGGATCAACATTCACCCTTTATCTTCCAAAAAAATCCTGACTCAAGAAATGGTTCTTTGAGTCAGGATCAATGATTACGTATAAATGTGTTTTACCCGGCCTACTTGACCGTTCTCTAATCTCACCTTAATTCCATGCGGGTGGGAAGGCGAATTTGTAAGTAAATCTTTTACGACCCCCGGGTAAGTTTTCCTGTTCTTTGGTCCTTTTTTAATACAATATCTACTTCGAGACCAGGATAAATGTCTTTTCTATTCTGTCCTGTCATCTTTCATCCACTCCAACCTTTTTCGTATCCCATACTCCCTCCACCATACCACGATTGATTAAGAAAAGACATGCCTGCTTTTCATTCCTCATAAGAGGATTGATCTTGAATATTTCCATCTTGATCGTGAATAATGATAGGTGTTCCTTTATTTTTTGCGACCTCTTTTGCACGATCTACAGCATCTTCTTTCCTTTTAAACACTTTATCAGGTTTTTTGGCATCTGCTGCCTGTACTGCCCAGCCGTCTTCATGGGGAACTACATGCTCCCCTTTGTCAAGAAGTTCTGGACGGCTTGACTCCTCATCATCCGCATCTCTTCCTCTTAAATCTTTATTACTCATCTGTTCTACCTGTTTTATCTCCTGCTGGCCGGCATTTTCATACCATTCCTTCGCTTGCTCCGTCGCAATCGGGATCGCCCGGCTTTCATTATATCCTTGGTCCAGCATGGCGTTTGCAATGTCTATAGCTTTATTTCGTACAGCTGTATCCAGATTTTTTAAAGAACTCGGATAATCATTTGTATCCCAAGGCATTTCTTATCCTCCTCCTCTTTATGATGTTCGTGTTCTTTATTTACCGCATCTTTATCCCCTTAAAACGTATTGTTATTTACTCTTCGTTAAAGCTGCCAAATAATGGAGCTAAACCTATTTGAAAACAAATAAGTTGAGTCGTTTGACTTATGATTCTTCGAAAGCGTCCTTTCATTGGCTTATTCGGTGAATATTTTGACTTATAATAGTTTATAAATTTACATTTTAGGGAAATTAACTATGCTATAAATCCCGATGAAAAGGCTTCTGTTTCATGTTTAACTTTAGTTTGAAAGCTTTTTAAAAATAGGATAGCATGAGAACAGTTATTTTTTTCTGAAATATCAGAATCGATTTCATTAAGGAGGTACGATCCTTGAATTTAGAATATTCCCCCCTGGGAGACCAAGCTGTCATTATTCAAATCGGCCATGCAATCAACGAATTGACTCATAAGAGGGTTCAGCAGATTACGCTCATTTTGGAGAACAGTCAGTTCGATTGGTTCATTGAGTATGTTCCTGCCTTTACGACGGTTACGGTTTTCTATGATCCTGTAAAAGTATCAGAGCTTTCCTCCGATTCTTCTATCCTTCCCTATGACTGGGTATGTAAAGAATTATCAAGCCTGCTGACAAACCTACGAGATACAGAATCAGTTCAAGCTAGGACAGTGGAGATTCCTGTCTGTTATGAAGAGGAATTTGCACCTGATTTAGAGTTTGTAGCACAAACCAACAATTTACATCCGGAAGAAGTCATCGATATTCATTCAAAAGGACAATATCTTGTTTATATGATAGGATTTGCTCCTGGCTTTCCATACATAGGCGGAATGGATGAACAAATTGCTGCTCCACGGAGAGAGAACCCGCGCGAACGAATCCCTGAAGGATCGGTAGGCATCGCAGGAAATCAAACAGGGGTATATCCCATTGAAACACCTGGAGGATGGCAGTTAATCGGCCGCACGCCGCTGGAACTATTCCGTCCACAGGACACCCCTCCTTCTTTGCTGAATGCTGGAGACCGGATCAAATTCATTCCTATTTCTAAAGCAGATTATGAAAAGTATAAGGAGGGGGAACATGATTAAAGTTGTCAAATCAGGAATGTTGACTACTGTGCAGGATCTCGGACGTTTCGGTTATCAGAAACACGGGGTAATCGCGAGCGGAGTCATGGATCCTGAAGCCCATCGAATTGCAAACCTGCTCGTAGGAAACAACAGCAATTCCCCGACTTTAGAAATAACTTTGGTTGGCCCGGAATTGGAATTTCAGGAAGATGCACTAATCTCGATCTGCGGGGGCAATTCTTCGCCGATGATTGATGGTTCACCTGTTGGCCTCTGGCGTCCCATCTACATAAAAGCTGGCAGTGAACTCCGGTTTGGAAATATAAAGGAAGGCTGCCGGTCGTACCTTGCTGTTGCAGGAGGATATGCTGTTCCTGAAATCATGAATAGTACATCCACTTATTTACGAGCAGGAATTGGAGGATATGAAGGCAGAGCACTTCAAAAAAATGATCTCCTTTCTACTCTTGAAATGTCCGAGTTTTCCTCAAGTATGTTAAAAGAATTGAAGGAATATGCAGGGAACGTTAATTGGAAGGCTATGGATTGGTATGTAGCAACAGAATTTATTCCAAAGCATGCAGACTCCAACCAAATTCGTGTGATGAAAGGAAGAGAATTTGACTGGTTCACAAAAGAGAGCCAAACTGCCTTGGTATCTGAAGCTTTTTCCGTCGATACAAAATCGGATCGTATGGGGTACCGGCTGAAAGGCGTCCCACTGAAAACAGCGAATAAACAAAATATGATTTCAGAAGCGGTTGCTTTTGGAACAGTCCAGGTTCCTTCTGAAGGAAATCCAATTGTACTCCTTGCCGACCGTCAAACCACCGGCGGTTATCCAAAAATAGCTCAAGTAGCAAGTGTGGATTTACCGAAAATGGCGCAATTAAAACCTGGGGAAAAAATCAAATTTACGATGATTTCCCATGAAGATGCCCAGCAGCTGTTCTTGGAAAGAGAACGACTGATCCAACAGCTTGCCCAAGGAATTAAACTCAAATATCGTTAGGAGGATAAGAAAATGAAAAAAGTAGATATTAATTGTGATATGGGCGAGAGTTTTGGTACTTATCAAATTGGTCAGGATGAGGAAATCCTTGATTACGTAACGTCTGCAAACATTGCTTGTGGATTTCATGCAGGAGACCCTTCCATTATGAGAAAAACGGTGCAGCTTGCCATTGAGAAAAACACTGGCATCGGAGTCCATCCCGGGCTGCCTGATCTGGCGGGTTTTGGACGAAGGTTTATTGATATTACACCTCAAGAAGCCTATGATATGGTCGTTTATCAAATCGGTGCCCTTCAAAGTTTTGTCCAGGCAGAAGGAGGCTCGCTCCAGCACGTAAAGCCGCACGGAGCTTTGTATAACCGCGCCTCTAAGCAGAAAGATTTAGCTGAGGCTATTGCGGAAGCTGTTTATAAAGTAGATCCAGCTCTTATTCTCTTTGGATTGGCCGGGAGTGAACTAGTCAAGGCAGGGAGGAAAACCGGGTTGATTACAGCAAGCGAAGTCTTTGCTGATCGTACCTACCAAAGCGATGGGTCACTCACCTCCCGCAGAGAACCTGATGCCCTCATTACTGATCAGGAACAAGCCGTAAACCAGGTAATCAAGATGGTAAAAGAAAAGAAAGTACACACCCTTCAAAATGAAGAGATTGGCATTGAAGCAGATACGATTTGCATACACGGGGACGGTGCCCATGCATTAGAGTTTGCTAATTACATCAACTCGGCTCTCAAGGAGTCGGGCATCGAAGCAGCTAAAATCAGTAACGTATTAAATGATTAGAAAGGAGTTACAACTATGAAACAAGAATCGAAAACTAGTCTTCTTCTTGGCGCTGCTTTCCTAATGGCAACATCCGCCATTGGCCCGGGCTTTTTAACTCAAACTACCCATTTTACCGAGCAGCTGGCTGCAAGCTTCGGATTTGTTATCCTCGCTTCGATTATCATTGATATGGGAGCGCAGTTGAATATTTGGCGGATCATTGCTATTGCTGAACGTCCGGCACAGGATATTGCGAATAGTCTTTTGCCTGGACTAGGGTACTTTCTTGCTTTCCTGATCGTCGCAGGCGGCCTTGCCTTTAATATTGGAAATATTGCTGGAGCTGGACTTGGAACCAATGTATTATTTGGCGTCTCTCCAGAATTAGGAGCTTTTTTAAGCGGCATCGTAGCTGTCGCGATATTTCTTGTGAGGGAAGCTGGCAAGGTTATGGATCGTTTTGCTCAAATTGCTGGTTTTATCATGATAGGACTTACTATATACGTCATGTTTTCTGCAAAACCTCCTGTAGCAGAAGCTGCTTTAAGGACAGTAGCACCAGATACTATTGACTTCTTGGCGATTATTACCCTTGTCGGTGGAACCGTCGGGGGTTACATTACCTTTGCCGGAGGGCATCGTCTTCTTGATGCCGGGGTAAAAGGGAAAGAATCCCTCCGCTATGTAAACCAAAGCTCTATTTCAGCGATTGGTATTGCGTCTATTATGAGAATCTTCCTCTTCCTGGCTGCATTAGGTGTCGTAGCTGCCGGTACAACCCTTAATCCGGACAACCCACCCGCTTCTGTATTTCAAGCTGCAGCAGGAAACATAGGTTATAAAATTTTCGGTGTCATCATGTGGGCGGCGGCTGTAACTTCGGTAGTAGGGGCGGCTTATACTTCGGTGTCCTTTATTCGAACGTTTAGTAAAACTATTGAAAAATACCATAAGTCATTTATCGTAGGCTTTATTGTTGTTTCTACTTTAGTATTCGTATCCGTGGGAAAACCGGTAAAAATACTCATCCTTGTGGGCTCACTGAATGGTTTAATCTTACCGATTGCACTAGGAGTCATGCTGTTGGCTGCTCATAAATCCAGAATAGTCGGTAATTATAAACATCCGTTGTGGATGACTGTCTTTGGTGGACTCATAGTAATCGCCATGGCTTATATGGGCGGCGTTTCGTTGATTGAAGGAATTCCTAAGTTATTTTAAATAAAAGGGGGATGTTTTCAAATGGACGTCTCAATGATTACTCCTGCGCAAGCGAGAAGATTAATTCGTGATGAGGAGTGGACGAAACCAACTGCAGGCATGTGTCATGGGTTTATCCAAGCCAATCTAGTTATTATCCCTAAACATATGGCATATGATTTTTTACTATTCTGTCAAAGAAACCCCAAACCTTGCCCCGTCATTGAAGTTACTGATACAGGTTCGGCTGTCCCGGAAACCGTAGCCCCTGAAGCCGACTTGCGAACAGATCTGCCCCGCTACCGCGTGTACTATGACGGAAACCTGCACGAAGAGCGACTGTCGATTACGTCCTTATGGAAAGAGGATTTTACTACCTTTTTACTAGGATGCAGCTTTACTTTTGAACAAGCCTTGTTAGACAATGGCATTTTCATCCGGCATATTGAAGAAAAGAAAAACGTCCCCATGTATAAGACGAATATCCCTTGTAATCCCGCCGGTAGATTTCACGGTCCTATGGTGGTCAGTATGAGGCCGGTGAAAGAAAAAGATCTCGTAAGAACTGTACAAGTTACCAGCCGCTTCCCTTCCGTACATGGAGCGCCAGTACATATCGGCAGCCCCGATTCTATTGGGATTCACGATCTTAACAGGCCGGACTTTGGGGATGCCGTAACTGTGAAAGAAGATGAGGTACCAGTTTTCTGGGCGTGCGGTGTAACTCCACAGGCTATCGCTATGCAAATGAAACCAGAAATCATGATCACTCATGCTCCCGGACATATGTTTATAACCAACGATAAAAACGAAACATATAGTGTATAAAAAAGCTGAGCACAGCGCTCAGCTTTTTTATTTCCCTGTAAAAACAGGAGGTCGTTTCTCTTGAAAGGCTTGTATTCCCTCCTTATGATCCTCAGTAGTAACCATAAGTGTCTGGGCAAGCCGTTCTTGCTCCAAGATAGAGGCTAGTTCCGAATTTTCAGCTTGATTTACCAGCTTTTTCATCATTCCAATTGCCTGTCCCGGCCCTTTAGAAAGCTCGATGGCATAGTTTACTGCCTGTTCTTCCAAGTCGGAAAGCGGGATTACCTGATTGACCAACCCCCATTCCAGTGCGGTTTCTACTGGAATAGGCTCTGCACGAAACAGTAATTCCTTAGCTCGATACGGACCTAACAATCTTGTTAAAAAATAGGACCCTCCTCCGTCTGCTGCTAATCCTACTTGAGCAAAGCTTAAGACGAATTTGCATTCTTCACCCGCGAGAATCTGATCACAGGCGAGGGCCAAGTTCAGACCAGCTCCGGCCGCATAGCCATGAACAACAGCAATTACGGGTTTATTTATTTCTTTGATCATAAGTACGGCATCATTTAATTTTCCTACATGGTCATAGATATCTTTTGGAGAAGCTTTGTCCATGTTTTTGATATCTCCGCCAGCCGAAAAAGCGCGTCCTGACCCTGAAAGGATGACAGCCTTTATATCTTCTTTATCTGCCGCAGTCTTCAAAGCTCTCTGTAAGGCAGCAATCATTTCATCTGAAAAAGCATTTAAACTTTCAGGACGATTTAATACACAAGACATGACAGGACCATTAATATTTACGATAAGGTGTTCATTTTCATTAACATTCATTTTCTTCCCCCCCAGTTTTAAAATGATTGATTGTGCGAATCTTTCTCATGAGCAGCTGTCGTACTTATTTCCCGGGAAATTAATGTCGATTTATGTCTGCTCTAACTAGAAATGCTAAAAATAGAATTGGGCCAGGAATGACAGAAAAAACACTTATTATAAATCAGCTGAAAATCCTCTATTTTAAAGGTCACCTTAACTTTCCCATTAGGATAGACCGGCCTGCTGTTCAGCCTGTTTAAGTAAAGCATTTACAAATTGATTCATATGTGCAAATCTTGGATCATTCGTTTGTCCATTTTTATACCTGTAATAGATTTGCTGGACGATCCCTGCAAGTTTAAAATAAGCAAAGGTCAAGTAAATTTTAATTTGATCAATATTTCGTCCACTCTTTTCAGCGTATCGCTCTATAAACTTCCTTCTTGTATAAAACCCTTTTTTAACGGTAACTGGAGGTTTGCCCAGTCCGTTCTTTAACAGCTCTGGGTCCGAATCTTCAATCCAATAGCTCATCGCTGCCCCTAAATCAGCTAGAGGATCCCCAACAGTCGCCATTTCCCAATCGAATAAGCCCGTCATTTTGCATGGATCCGTGGAGTCAAACATGGCATTATTAAACTTATAATCATAGTGAATTACAGCAGCTTCCGTATTCTCAGGAATATGATTTTTCAACCATTGGATTACGCGTGACCCTGAATCGACATCGTCCGTTCCCGCCCTTTCAAATCGTTGAATCCAGCCATGCACCTGCCGCTCCATAAATCCTTCAGGCTTAACCATCGCGGCTAAGTCCGTTTTTTGATAATCAATGGTATGAAGCTCTACAAGGCGTTCAACCATGGTCTCTGACAGCTTTTCACCTAAATTAGGACAAGACAGCAATTCATTAGGAATGTCGCTATCAAAAACAATGCCTTTCCTTCTTTCCATAAGAAAAAAAGGAAATTTAAATAATTGATTATTAAACAGAATGGGTGCTGGTGCTAATGGAAAAACGGGATGTACCGCTTTCAAAAGCGAATATTCTCTTTTCATATCATGCGCCTTAGGAGCCACTGGACCTTTAGGAGGCCTGCGCAGTACAGACTGCCAATCTCCAGCTTTTAACTCATAGGTTAAATTTGAATGTCCTGCCCCGAATTGACGAATTTCCAAATGACTATCAGGGAAACCAGCTACATGAGCTTTCAAAAATTCTTCCAATACTCGTGTGTCTAATTCTTCCCCTTTCCGAACGCTTTGTGTGTTTTCTGTTCGTACCATCCTGCACCTCCTAATTCGTTGCTAATTGGTGGTACTCAAGCTCCGCTCTCATTTCATCTGTAAGCGGCACACTCTTCTGGCTGTGAAAATCAAACTGCACAATTACCGAGGTGCCTTTAGCAACTAACTCTCCAGAGTCTTTTTCATACATATCCTGTTCCAGATGAAAGCTTGTGTTTCCAATTTTCATGACGTGACTTTGAATCAGCAGCGTCTGGTTAAAGTAGACTTGTTTAATAAAATCACATTTAGTAGATGCAAGGATGAAATTCCAATCGTCTGCTACCAAGTTTAAATCTTTAAAAAATTGAATTCGTGAATCTTCCATATAAACAAAAAAATTATTATTATTCACATGTCCTAATAAATCTGTTTCGCAAAATCTTACGTTCACTTCTAATTCATGCATACTTTCTGCCTCCCAATACTATTGTTTTTTAATGGTATGAATAAAATCCTCGGCCTGTTTTTCTTCCTAGTTCTCCTGCCTTCATTTTATTAAGCAGTGTTTCTGATGGTTGGTCTTGCGGGTTACCTGATTCTTCGTATTGCTGCTGCATCACATAATAGCCAACATCGATTCCGGATAAGTCCATCAGTTCGAATGGACCTATGGGATGGTTCAGTGCTTTCCTGGCAATCTTGTCAATGTCCTGAAAGTCGGCATATCCTTCCTCATACAAGTGCATGGCTTCTTTTTGAAGAGCGAGCAGCAGGCGGTTGGCCACAAACCCTGATACTTCTTTTTTCAGCAAAACTGCTGTCCGTTTCATTCGTTCACAGACTTCGATTGACTTTTGTACCGTTTCTTCTGAGGTATGTTCTCCTTTGACAATTTCGACACAATCCATTACGAGTGGCGGGAAAAAGAAGTGCATGTTGCATACTTGCTTCGGACGGCGGGTTGCATCAGCTAGAAGAGAACTGACTATTGTACTGGAATTTGTAGCCAGCACGGTGTGAGGAGGGGCAATTTGATCGAGCTTGGTGAACACTTCCCGCTTTACCTCAAGCCTTTCAGTCACAGCTTCAATGATAAAATCGGCTTCCCGGGCTGCTTCTTCTAAAGTGGTAGTAAAGGATAATCGTTCAAAAGCTTCCGTTCGTTCAGCTTCGGTAACCTTGCTTTTCTTAACCCATTTGTCCATAATTTTATTCAACTTTTCGCTCGCGTTTTCTAAAGAATCTTCCTTAACATCATGCAGCGTTGTAGAATATCCTCCCAATGCTGCCAACATAGCAATCTGATGTCCCATTGCTCCCGCACCTATAACAGCAAGGTTTATCATCTCTTATTACGCCTCCTCAATTCCTTCTAAAATCATTTTCATGTAAATATCTGTTAACTCTTCCTCCTTCACTTCTCCTTCAGGTTCATACCAAAAGTAACTCCAATTGGCAACGCCAAGAATTGCAAAGGAAAGCATGTCCGCCCGTAGGTCGGAACGAAATTCCCCCTCAGAAATTCCCTGATCTACTATCCACTGGACCTTTGTTTGGAACAAAGTCCGTTTCGGCATAATCTCCTTGGTTTTTCCGTGCTTAAATGACGCATCCCCCGAAAGAAGACCATAGCACTGTCCGCATTGGTACGTATATTATTGATCAGCATACTGACAACCTCACTCAGTTTTTGACGGTTGGATGTATGTCTATCTTCTAAAATGGATTGCTGCTGTTCCAATAAATGATTGATAAAGGACTCATGAATATGAACAAGCATGTCTTCTTTGCTTTTAAAATAATAATAAAACGTTCCTTTTGTTATTCCGTTAGCTTCTACGATGTCCTGAATGGATGTTTCCCGAAAACCTTGGGTTCCGAATAAAGCAATACTTGTCTTGACCATTTTTTCTTTCATCCTAAACCGCCCTTTTGAGTCTCTTTATCCAGTGAAATCTATTACAGGAAGCAGTTGGTCTGCTCATTAGCAATAGGCATGCATCCCTCCATCGACTACAAGTACATCGCCGGTAACGTAATTAGAAGCAGAAGAAGCAAGAAACAGGGCTGCTCCCTTTAAATCTTCTTCGGAACCAAACCTTCCTAGTGGTGTGCGTTCCAAGATTAAATCTCCCCCTTTCTCAATGACCACTTCTGACATTTTCGTTGGAAAAAAACCGGGAGCTAACGCGTTGACTTGAATATTATGGGGTCCCCATTTAACAGCAAGATCTTTCGTAAAAGTGATGACTGCTCCTTTGCTGGCATTATATCCAACAGTATCCATAAACTGCGGATCGACTCCACCAAGCCCTGCTACAGAAGCGATGTTGATAATCTTTCCGGATTGCTGCTTTACCATTATTTCGCCTACCCTTTGAGAGACTGAAAACGTTCCTGTAACATTGACATTCATCACTTTTTGAAAAGCTTCCACAGGCATTTCAAGAGCCGGTGCCCCCCACGTAGCCCCACTGTTATTGACAAGAATATCTATGGTTTGGAATTCATCTACTGTGCTTTGAACCAAATGTTCAACATCCTCCCGGCTGGTCACATCGCACTTTAGAGATAGAACTTTAATTTCATGTTTATTTTTTAAACGTTCAGCTGCTTGATCACAGACTTCTTTCTTACGGGAAGCTATCACCAAGTTAGCTCCTGCATCAGCCAGCCCGTCCGCGATTTGTTCGCCGAGCCCTCTTCCCCCTCCAGTCACAATCGCAGTCTTTCCTGTTAAGTCAAAGAGGTCTTTCACACTCATTGAATCACTCCTTATATTTGGATAATTCCATTTTTGCGATTTGCCTTCTGTGTACTTCATCCGGACCATCCGCCAGTCTCAGTGTTCTTGCGTTAGCCCATTGGGCGGCTAATGTAAAATCATCGCTGATTCCTGCAGCCCCGTGTGCCTGAATTGCCCGGTCAATCACTGTTAATGCCACTGCTGGTGCCGTCACTTTAATCATAGCGATCTCCGCTTTCGCTGCTTTGTTTCCTTCCTGATCCATTTTGCTCGCTGCGCTTAAAGTAAGCAGTCTTGCTTGTTCTAATTCAATACGCGAATCTGCAATCCATTCTCTTACTACTCCTTGGTCAGCTAATGGCTTATGAAAGGCAACGCGTTTTTGAACGCGCTTACACAAATCCTCAAGCGCTCTCTCTGCAGCCCCAATCAAACGCATACAATGGTGGATACGCCCCGGACCAAGTCTACCTTGAGCTATGGCAAAGCCTTTTCCCTCTCCCCAAATCATATTTTCAGCGGGGACACGGACATCGTCGAAAACGATTTCTCCATGGCCATGAGGAGCATGGTCATAGCCAAAAACCGGCAGCATCCGTTTCACACTAATTCCCGGGGTATCCATAGGCACAAGAATCATAGATTGCTGCTCATGTCTTGGAGCCGCAGGATTGCTCTTCCCCATAAAAACAGCCAGCTTGCACCGTGGATCACCAGCTCCGGATGACCACCACTTATGGCCGTTCAGAACATATTCATCGCCATCTTTTTCGATATGAGCTTCTATATTTGTTGCATCAGAGGAGGCAACATCAGGCTCTGTCATCGTAAAACAAGAGCGTATTTCGCCATTCAGCAATGGAGTGAGCCATTGACTTTTTTGGATCTCGCTTCCGTAACGGTATAGAAGTTCCATGTTTCCCGTATCCGGTGCATTGCAATTGAATACTTCCGGTCCAATTAGTGAACGTCCCATCAGCTCACATAAAGGTGCGTATTCTACATTAGACAATCCTGCCCCATATGTATGGTCCGGCAGAAACAAGTTCCATAACCCCTCGTTTTTGGCTCTTTTTTTCAGCTTCTCAATAATCGGAGGCACATCTGCCCACCGAGTTTCTTGAGCATTCAGTTGGTCTTCAAAAACTTTCTCATTTGGGTACACATGCTCTTCCATAAAAGCTTGGACTCTCTTCTGATACTCTTTTGCTTTGGATGAATGCTGAAAATCCAATGAACAGAACTCCTTTCAATTCATACATACTGACCAGTTAGTATGTACTTTTCATTCTATACCGATAATTCTGAAAACTCAACAAAAATTGAATGACCATTCATTTAATAAATAGATGAACTGCTGCGATTTGTAAACATAATAAAAGCTGCCGAGAAAATCTCGGCAGCCTGGTCATGAAGTTAACCATTGCGCGTTTATTGCAGCATATCTCTGCATTCCTCGATGCATTCTTCTAAATCTTTTACAGCATGCTGCATTTTTTCATTCTGTCCTGCTTCCCCCATCTTCGTCATGGCATGATTCAAATGGGTAATTGCACTTTCACACTCTTGAATACACGCTTCGATTTGCTGATTGTCCATCATCCTTCGCCCCCTTTCCTCTTCACAGAATGCCCCAGTGTGCATAAATTATGTAAACTTCTCTTTCACTTCTTTACGTTAGAAAATATAGATTCTTTCTCAATGGTCTTTTCCTCATAATCCTCACTCTTATGCTCAGGATCAACCAGTAATGAAAGCCGCTGGACCTCCTGTTTCAAAGCTTGCAATTCTTCATAATGTGTTGTGGCGAATTCTACCCCTAATTTCCCACTGACTTCAAATGTAGCCGTTTTTACATCTTCCACATAAGCGACATTATGAATTCTAAGCTGCATTCGTAATTCTTCCTCGGTCATCTTCAGCTTTTTTAAATTTTGGTGAAGTATTCTGCCACTTTCAATGACCACCACTGGCTCTCCTTGGATAAACTTTTTGAGAAAGGGAATGTGGACTTCTGCAATCGATACCGTTAAAACTCCAGCAATAATGATTGAACCTCCAAATAACGTAATCCAAATATTATGGCTTTTTAATGGGTGAACCATTAAGCTGCCGAGCGCAATCATAACAACGACTTCCCCGGGGGTTAAATTCGAGATCGTTCGTTTTCCGCCTAGACGAAGCAATAGTAAGGTAAACACGTAAAAGAGAATTCCTTTTAAAAAATATGGCACGTCCTTCTCCTCCTTTTTTTATTGTTTTACCCTTGGGTTTTCTTATCCATTCCATAATACGCAGAAAATAAAAAAACCATTGGGACTGTTCCCAATGGATACAAAATTATTTCTTATGAAAAAAATCAAAAAAATCTAAAAAGGCTTGAAAAAATGCAAACGATTGAAAAGAAAGCAAACTGACAGCAGTTATTGAGAAAAATGCGATAAAAATAAACCGGGCAGAAAGAATTAAATGTACCCAAGCCATAATCATTCCTCCTTGATGACTTTTCTCTGTAGTTTAATCATACTCCTTTTCATCCATATATCAACATATTTAAATGTCGAAGCAATCATGCATGAAAGAAGTCATTTCAACAAAACTTATCAAAAATTGATCCCATTAAATGCACATTCCCTTTTTTTCGTGTGATTAATCTTATTTTCTATCGTAATCCTTCCATTATCAATATATAATATAATTAATAACTTACCGGAAGCAGGGGGGACAACATGCAGAGAAATAAAGATTTATATCATTATCTTATGGACAAGGCAGAGAAGCTTACGAAAGAGTGGTACGAATCATTAGATAAAAGTGACCCCACAGGCGTGTATGCCTCAAGAGATCCTGAAGTGATCCGGAACTTAAAAAAACAGAACTTTGAATTTCACCAGCATGTATGTAAAGTGTTTATTGAGGAAAAGCAGGTATTTCTCAAAGATTTTGACCAGTGGCTCTATAAAATTGCTACAGATGATGGACATTTGAGGACTCCCACCCATTTTATCATGAGAGAGTTTATCAGAGTCAGAAATCAATACTTGGAATTCATTGAAATATTTAGTAAAAACCGTAACGAGCCTCAACACAAAATTGATTTATGGAAATCGACCATTATTGAAGTGTTCGATACGGCGTTGCTGCGCTTTACAGAAGAAAAATCTAAATACACAGAGAAACAGCTGGAAGAACAGCAGCACGTGATTAATGATAACAGCTCCCCCGTTATCGATTTAACAAACGGAAAAGCGCTTTTACCTCTTGTCGGGGAAATTGATGAAGCCAGAGCAGCCACCATTCTGGAAAATACCTTACAGGATTGCATGAAAAAAGCAGTCAGTCATTTATTTATTGACCTATCCGGGGTATTCATGGTCGATACGATGGTCGCCCACCAGATTTTTCAACTGCTGCAAGGATTAAAGCTCATTGGAGTAAATGTCACTCTTTCCGGTATCCGGCCGGAAATCGCTCAAACAGCGGTCCAACTGGGGATTGATTTCAAAAATATACCCATCACCTCTACGCTTGCCCAGGCACTTGCAACAATGAACGAATAACAAAAATGCTCCTTTTATCATTATATAAAGGGAGCATTTTTTCAGCTAATTAATAAAACGCTAGTGGCAGCTAGCGTTTTATTTAGGGAAATTCACAGTGTGGTAAAATTCATGATATCTAACTGTGGATAGATATGGTATAGACTATGTTCCCCGTGCTTAGGATGACTTGGCAATTGTACTAGTTTATTGAAAAAATTTCTTTCATCCTTCACCCAATCTACTAAAAATAGACTATTATACAAGCATTTTATTCCTCTCCACATAGAATGATTACGTAACACCAATACAAAAGGAGAGAAATAACTAATGAGTTGTCACTCAAATAGCAAAGCTTGTGTAAAAGATGTAGTTCGCGCTATTATCGATGCACAGGATGAAGTGGCTGACCGCGATTGTTGTTCTACTGGATGTGACCAATCCATTGCTGAGCTTCTATCACCTTCTGGAACGAACGGAAACAATGCAACAACGATTCCATTTTTGCTCTACTGCGATTGCAAACCATTTATCGGAACAGGACTTGTGCGTGATAACGGGACTTACGACTGCATCGAAACTCCAGTTTTCAAAGCCTGTAAGTTCGTAGAGGGCAGCGACACCTGTGTACAGCTTGAACTGTTGCAGCCAGTTTACGATGCAAGTGTATCTCAAAACTGTGTTCGTAAAGATGGACTTTGCAGCCTGCTAGAAGGCGTCACGGACTTCTATTCCACTCGCGTGTGTATTACTGTAGACTTAAATTGCTTCTGCGCAATCTCCTGCCTGGATCCAATTCGTCCGCTGAGCAATCTGCCTGTCACACGCTGCTCAAGTATGGATTAAAAAATAAAACCTAGCGCTCAACCGCTAGGTTTTATTTTTTTCATACAAATGTTTTCTTCACCCGCTGGTCCAGCCAAATGTTTCCAAATGGTATGAATGCTACAATGAAGGCACCTAATACCCAAAGCATTGACCAGCGGATTTTAATAGTGGTGTAGGCAATTACAAATAAATACGTAATAAAAAGAAAGCCATGGATCGATCCTACAACTGTTACTACTTCTGGAAGACCTGCAAAATATTTAAGCGGCATGGCAATAAATAAAAGAAACAACAATGACCCGCCCTCGACCAAACCGGCTATCCGAAAGCGCTGGACAGCTTGACCTGACATTCTATCCCTCCATCCCATTGCTTTTGCTGCAAATTACGTTCAGTTTAACACGAATCAGCTTAAGCAAAGACGTAAGATCTATCAATTTAGTGAACAAGGCTGGTCCTTCTTTTTTTATATGGACTACCCGAGAATGTTATAACCAGAATCTACATAAACAATTTCCCCTGTGACTCCCCTGGACAAATGGCTGAGCATAGCAAGGCTCATATCTCCCACTTCTTCCTGAGTAACATTTTTTCTTAGCGGAGCTTTTTCTTCAATTTCATGTAGGATCTGATTGAAAGAAGGGACCCCTTTAGCTGCTAAGGTACGAATTGCACCTGCCGAGATCGCATTAACACGAATGTTATCCACACCAACCTCACTAGCCAAATATTTGACCGTTGCTTCTAGAGAAGCTTTTGCTACGCCCATCACGTTGTAGCCTCCGACCACTCGTTCAGCTCCTAGATAACTCATGGCAATAATGGCGCCGCCTTCTGTCATATAAGGCCTTGCTGCTTTGGCTACGGCAATAAGAGAGTAAGCGCTCGTATCCTGTGCAAAAGCAAATCCTTCTCTTGACGTGTTGATAAAATCTCCTTTCAAGTCTTCAGCATGAGCAAACGCTATCGAATGAACAATGCCGTGGATCGTTCCTGCTTTTTTCCCGATCTGGCTGAAGGCTTCCTCGATGCTGGCATCTTGGTTCACATCACATTGCACTACTAAGCCTGTCTCTATTTGATGTTCATCCAATAATTTTTCCAGCTTCTTCATCGATCTTTCTTTTCGATATGTAAAAATTAGATTCGCTCCAGCTTCGTGCAAAGACTTGGCAACACCCCACGCTATGCTCCGGGCATTGGCTACACCCATAATTACAATTGTTTTATCCTTCATTTTTAGTAAATCGTTCATGATGTCCTCCTCATAAATAGTAATCCATTTGAAATCTTAATTGAAAACAGGCTGGCAATCAACCTCTGTCCCTATTATACACAGAATAAAGGTGGTTCATTTTTTCCCACTTGACTACATTCTTTTCTAAACGCATGCCTATTCTCTCAGCAACTTTAACAGATCGATTATTTTTTATGTCAATCAAGGAAATGAGCTTGGGCAATAACAGTTCATTAAAACCATAGTATTTACAACCCATCGCTGCTTCTGAAGCAAATCCTTTTCCCCAATAAGATCGTTTAAACAAATAACCAATTTCAAATTCAGTTTTTCCCTCTATGCTCTGCGGAACAATGCCACACTGACCAATAAAAGCCCCTGAGGATTTTTTCTCAATTATCCATAGGCCAGCATCATACCTTTGATAATTCAATTGGTTCCATTCGATCCACTGGAGAGTCTCACTTCTGTTTTTCGTAGAAGGATAATATTTCATAGCTGCAGGATCACTGAAAATTTCAAGTAAATGGATGGCATCAGATACACTCATTTGGCGAAGAACGAGCCGATCAGTAGCCAGAATCACGTTCATCTCCCCTTCCCTAAACCACTATATCATAGTCAGTCAGCTGGTTGGATTCACAAACAAATCACCCCTTCCTATTGGAAGGGGTGATTAATAAAAAATATTTTACCTGATTTGTCCGTTCCCTTTCATAAGGAACTTTATAGTTGTTAGGGCAGGAAGCCCCATCGGTCCACGGGCATGAAGTTTCTGCGTAGAAATACCGATCTCAGCACCAAAACCTAATGCTCCGCCGTCCGTAAAACGGGTAGATGCATTATGATAAAGGGCAGCCGCATCTACAAGCTTCATAAAGGTTTCAGCAGCCTCGTCGTCTTCGGTGACAATAGCTTCAGAATGCTTTGTTCCATAGGTTTCAATATGGGCAATAGCATCTGCAATATCTTCAACAGTTTTTACAGCGATATCGGTACTTAAATATTCATTCGCCCAGTCTTCATGGCCGGCAGGAAGCGCGTTCTCAATGACACTGCGAGCATGTTCATCTGCGTGTACTTGAATGTTTTCCTGCTTAAATGCTTCGTTCAAAACAGCCGCATGCTGTTCAAGCCAGTCTTTATGAACGATCAGCGTTTCTGCCGCATTACAGACAGCAGGGCGATCGGTTTTCGCATTAATCATGATCGAGATCGCTTTTTCTACATCCGCTGATTTATCAACATAAATATGGCAGTTACCTACCCCTGTTTCCAAGACAGGTACAGTCGCATTTTCTACAACGGCTTGAATCAGCTTACCTCCTCCACGAGGGATGAGAACATCCACATGTTCTTTCATCGTAAACAATTGATTCGTTGCCTCACGATCTGTAGAAGCTATGAACTGTACAGCCTCTTTTGGCAGCTTTGTTTCTTCAAGAGCTTTGTGCATCACTTCTACGATGGCTTGGTTGGAGTTGATCGCAGAAGAACCACCTTTTAGAATAATCGCATTTCCGGATTTCAGGGCAAGGCCAGTCGCATCAACCGTTACGTTAGGTCTTGCTTCATAAATCATTCCAATGACCCCAAGCGGGACGGTCACCTTCTGAACTTGCAGACCATTATCCAAGGTCCAGTCTGAAAGTACGTTTCCAGTCGGGTCATTTAGTTCAGAAACCTCGCGCAAGCCATTGGCGAAATCATGAACTCGTTCTTTAGATAAGGACAACCGATCCATGAACGCTTCCGTGAACCCCTGGTCTCTGCCATTTTTCAAATCTTTTTCATTGGCAGCGAGGATGGTTTCATATTCACGCTCTAAAACGTCAGCCAAGTGATGTAAAGCTTCATTCTTTTCTGCTTCAGAAAGGGTTAGCAGCTTTTTGGCTGCTTTTTTTGCTTCAATCGCTTGCTGCTCAACGTTTACATTACTTTTAATTTGTGTCATCAAAGACCTCCTTGAGTAATTTAAACACCAACGGGCATGGAAACTTCTAAATGACAAACAAAGTCTTTTCGTTCAATTGCAGCTTTTGCATAAGACTCGAGTTCAGGTTCTGTCAGGCTGATCATTTCTTTTAGTTTCTCAGACGAATAGTTAACGACTCCAAGTCCAATTTCTTCTCCATCTAAATCATGGATTCGTACGACGGCTCCAGACTTAAAACGACCGTTTACATGGTGAACGTGCATAGGAAGAAGGCTTTTCTTCATTTCGACAATGCTTTCTTTTGCACGGTGATCAATAATCACTTCACCTTCTGGACCAGAGTTAAACGCAATCCACTGTTTTTTCTGATCTAAATTTTCGTGTTCAGGCTTCGTTTCAAAATAAGTGCCTGTTGCATTGTGATAAACCGCATCATACACGACATTTGGTGTTCCTGCTTTACCAAGAAAGGAATTGATACCAGAAGCCATCGCAATTTTAAAAGCATCAATCTTGGACTTCATGCCGCCCGTACCCACGGAACTGCCTGGATCACCAGCTGCCGCTTCGATTTCCGGGGTGATGTCATAAACTTTATCGAGCAGCTTAGCATCTTGATTTTTACGTGGGTCTGCATCATATAAACCTTCAATATCGGATAGGATGATGAGTTTGTCAGCATCTACCAGACCCGCTACTTTTGCTGAAAGTGTATCGTTATCGCCAAATTTAAGACGATCGATCGTGATCGTATCATTTTCGTTAATAATAGGAATAATTCCACGTTCGAGTAATACGTTGATCGTATTCCGCGCATTGTTATAACGATTTTCATCAGAGAAGTCACTGCGAGTGATTAAAATCTGTGAGCCAATATAGCCATGTGAAAGGAACAGGTCGGAATAAGATTCCATTAACAGTCCCTGCCCAATGGACGCCGCCGCTTGTTTTTCCGGTAAAGTGCTTGGGCGTGTCAGGCAGCCAAGTTTACGATAACCCGCTGCTACCGCTCCAGAGGAAACGAGTAAGACTTCGTGTCCGTCATCTTTCAATCGTACGACCTCATCTACAAGCTTTTCTAATTTTCTTCTGCTGATTTCGCCCTGTGCGCTTGTTAAAGAACTGCTTCCTATTTTTATTACGACACGTTGTTTTTGTTTAGTCAACTTATCACTCCTAATTCATCGTTTTTGCATCGATTGGTTAATCGTGTTCCTTTATTCGATTACTTCGATCCTACTAATAATCCTTCTAGTTCTTTACTTAATTCCTTAGAACGGCTGGCCGCACCTTTTATTGCCTCAGAAATTGCTGCCCCTCCGCCATTTCTATTTAAAGCATCAAGTCCGGCTGCTGTAGTTCCATTTGGGGAAGTCACATTTTCACGAAGTTCAGAAGGGCTTTCTTCACGCTCTAATATCATTTTTGCTGCTCCAAGTAACGTTTGAGCACCAATTTCACGGAGTGTTTCACGATCCATTCCTTCTGCACTGCCCGTTTCTTCAATGTGCTCCATTAAATAATAGAAGTAAGCCGGACCACTTCCTGCAATGCCGGTAAAGACGTCCATCTTATCTTCTTCAATGATAAAGACTTGGCCAATCGCTTCAAGTAATTCTTTGGCGACGACGACATTATCCATGGCTGCGTATTTCCCCGGGCATACTGCCGTAGCTGATTCCCGCAGCATACTGGACGTATTAGGCATAACACGGATCACTTGCTGGTTTTCGTTCAGCCGTTCTTCCATATAAGAAGTTGAAATTCCTGCAAGTACAGAGGCCAGTACTTGATCCGGTTGAATCTTTTCCTTAATATCCTCAAGCACTGCTTCGATATCTTTTGGTTTCATAGCTAAAATGAACTGATCCACTTCAGCGTAATTCAATTCGTCCTTCAAAACTGTTCTTACTCCATATTTATCGTGAATCTCATTTAAACGATCCTGATTACTTCTATTTGTAACAATGATTTGCTCCTTTGGAATCTTACCGGATTCTACCATACCAGAAATCATCGCTTCGGCCATTGAACCTGCACCAAGAAAAGCAATCGTTTGTTTGATCATATGAGTTCATCTCTCCCGTTCGAGTTTTTGTTCGCATCATTTGTTCGCTCTTTCATAACGTTTAACATCATAACATTAGCAAAATTTGATTCAAGGGCTTTTTTGCATGTCATGCCTATAAACGCCAATTAGTGAGTGTAAACGATTTCATGGCGAGATATTTGATATTCAGTGGCTCTCATCGCAAATAATTCTCTCTAATGCTTTTAAATGGAGAGTGTATTTTGAAAAATACTAGATTGTCCTAATAGATACAATAGAGATAATTTTCCGAAAAGTCTGTCATGGCAGGGCTTACATCAATAAAAAAGTAAATCTCTAATGAAAAATAGAGATTTACTCATTTACGAGTTGATTTACTTTTGTTAGCTGAGCTTTTAACTCTTCGATAGGTACAAACCGTGCTTTTCTGAACCATTCTTTCCCATCTGCGAACACCAGCACGGCAGGGGCTGTGAAGACTGACAATTGGCCGGCTGCCTCAGGTAGTTCCGTTGCATCGATATACATCGATGGAATAAGAGGGAATTCTTCTAGTACAGTTTCCACTTGTGGAAGGAGTCCTTGACAAACCGAACAACCTGGCTGTGAAACAAAGACTAAAATCAGCCTTTCTGTTTGAATACGTGTCTGAGCCTCTTGGCTGGACGTTGGTTTTTCCATTGTTTCACCTCTTTTTTTCATTATATCAGTCCTTTTTAACATCATTCGTTCATTGATTTATTTCCGGGAGGCTGAGAAGGTATTGCATTCCTTCTTTTGTTCCGATATAATCTGAACAATATCTAAATTCAATGATAAAGAGAGTAACTGAACAAAGCGGCAGAAGCGAGTCAGGGATGGTGAAAGCCTGAACCGTGCAATTCAGTGAAGCGGACTTTTGAGAAGCCTTTCCGAAATTGAGTAGGAACCGGCCGGGGAGACCCCCGTTATTAACTTCGAGTGGCTGTTAAGCTGTAAATAAGAGTGGCACCGCGGGCGTCAACCTCGTCTCTTTCTTGAGACGAGGTTTTTTATATTTAAGGAGGCTTATCTATGGAAAAACATTACATTGCTTTGCAATTATCAAATCTGCTGGGAGAACCATTCAGCCGCGAATGGGTGTTTGAACAATTAGAGTTTCCAAAACAGGACGATTTAGGTGATGTTGCCTTTCCCTGCTTCCAGCTTGCAAAAGTTTTTAAAAAATCCCCTGCTGCCATTGCAGAGGATCTCGCTTCCCAAATCGATCATGAAATCCTTCAGGAAGTACGCCCGTCAGGGAACTATCTTAACTTCTTTCTCAACCAGGAGTTTATAAGTGAGCACACCTTCAAGCAAATGCTATCAAAGCAAAAGAATTATGGAAGCCACTCCTTTGGAAAAGGTAAAACTGTCGTATTAGATATGTCTGCTCCCAACATTGCCAAGCCTTTTTCCATGGGACATCTGCGTTCTACTGTGATTGGCAATGCTTTAGCTAATCTTGCAGAAAAATGCGGATATAAAAGTGTAAAAATCAATTACATTGGAGATTATGGCACCCAGTTCGGCAAACTGCTGGCGGCTTATAAGCTATGGGGAAATGAAGAAAAAATCCGTCAAGACCCCATTCCTGAATTAACAAAAATTTACGTAAAGTTTCATGAGCAGGCACAACAAGATCCCCAGCTTGTTGAAAAAGGAAGAGAATGGTTTAAAAAGCTGGAGGACCAGGAAGAAGAAGCCGTTTCACTCTGGAAATGGTTTAAGGAAGTTTCATTAGCCGAATTTAATCATATCTATAATCTTCTTGGAATCTCCTTTGACCTTACCCGCGGGGAAGCCTATTATAACGATAAAATGGAGACCGTCGTTCATCAGTTGAGCCGTTCTCAACTGCTGGAAGAGTCTGAGGGAGCAAAGGTCGTTCAGCTGGATGAATTTGGGCTCCCCCCTTGTCTGATCCGCAAAAGTAATGGAACCTCCATTTATGCCACACGTGATCTGACTGCGGCTATTGATCGTTACGAGAGCTATGCTTTTAACGAAGCACTTTACGTAGTAGGAAATGAACAATCGCTTCATTTCCAACAAATCAAGCACGTTCTGGAAAAATTGAAGTTCCCCTGGGCGGAAAATATTAAGCACATTTCTTTTGGAATGATGCTTCAAAATGGGAAGAAAATGTCCACTCGTAAGGGAAAAACGGTGCTTTTACAGGAAGTTTTAGAAAAGGCGGTCGAGCAGGCAAAAATAAATATTACGAAGAAAAATCCTCACTTGACTCATAAAGCGGAGACCGCTAGAAAGGTTGGGGTCGGAGCGGTCATATTTCACGATTTAAAGCAGCATCGAAGAAATGATGTCGAGTTCTCCTTGGAGGATATGCTCACTTTTGAAGGGAATACAGCCCCTTATCTTCAGTACGCTTACGCCCGCAGCTGCTCCCTTCTTAAGCGCGGAACTTTTGACATTGCTTGTGCAGACACATCACTAAATGAACAGGAAGCTTGGCCGCTCATTAAACAGCTCCGCCATTTCCCAGAGGTCATTAGACAGGCTTATCATGACTACGACCCTTCTAAAGTTGCCAAGTACCTCCTTGATACGGCCAAGCAATTTAACAAATACTACTCTGAAGTAAAAATTATTGGAAGCTCACAAGAATCAAAACGGCTGACGTTGGTGTACTGCTTTTCTATTATAATAGAAGAAGGTTTGTCGCTCCTTGGAATCGAAGCACCAGCCGAAATGTAGAAAATATAATCATACGTTGATGCTCCTAAAATCATTCTCCCTATTCAGCATCGTCTTTTATCCTTTATAATTAATACTTGTGAGTATCAGGATTTTTTTGTTAAGGAGGGGGAATATGAACGAAAACGAATCAGGAAAGACGTATGAATTTTTAGCTGACGATCCTAATTTCAGCGTAATGCCAGTGATGATTTCATTAATTATCGGAGCGTTTTTTGCAATATTAAACGAAACACTCTTAAATATTGCACTTACTACTTTAATGGATCAATTCCACGTGTCAGCACCAGTAGTCCAGTGGATGGCCACGGGTTTTATGCTTGTAATGGGAGTGTTGATTCCTGTCTCTGCTCTATTAATTCAGACCTTTACAACACGGCAGATGTTTTTAGGAACGATGACTATTTTCACTATAGGAACCGTGGTCTGTGCTCTTTCACCTAACTTCAGCATCCTGCTTATTGGAAGGCTTTTGCAGGCGGTAGGAACAGGACTGTTAATTCCGATCATATTCAACACATTTTTACTTCTCTTCCCTCCTGAACGACGAGGATCAGTAATGGGGATGATTGGGCTAGTCATCATGTTTGCCCCTGCCATCGGTCCGACATTATCCGGGATTATTGTCGAGCATCTAGGGTGGCGTTATTTATTTATTACTGTCATACCCTTTGCGGTCTTTTCCATTTTGTTTGCTTTTAAATTTTTGGCAAATGTAGGCGAAGTCACGAAGCCGAAAGCGGATATTTATTCAATAATACTCTCAACGATTGGGTTTGGGGGCGTTGTACTTGGTTTCAGCTTTGCAGGAGAAGGAGATGCAGGCTTTCTTGAGCCTAAAGTATACAGTTTGATCGTAACAGGCTTGATTTGTTTAATCCTATTCACGCTCCGCCAGCTGCGCTTACAAGAACCACTTCTTGACGTACGCGTGTTTAAATACCCAATGTTTACTTTATCAGTGGTGATTTTCATCATTATTATGATGTCGATGTTTTCTTCTGAAATCATCCTGCCTATGTTCATGCAGGGACCACTTGCTTTAACAGCTGCTACAGCCGGGCTTGTGCTGCTTCCCGGAAGCTTACTAAATGGGTTGTTCTCTCCTGTCATGGGAAAACTGTTTGACAAATTCGGCCCAAGGAAATTAATCATTCCTGCCATGGCGATCCTTATGGTCACTCTCTTTACATTAAGCAGAGTAGGTATCGATACATCTCTTTGGCAGATTATTATCTGCTATATTTTCCTCATGCTGTCGATTTCAGCTATTATGATGCCGGCCCAGACAAATGGACTTAATCAGCTTCCTAAGCAGCTTTACCCACATGGAACCGCTATTATGAATACACTGCAGCCAGTAGCAGGGGCGATCGGTGTTTCTGTTTTTATCAGCCTGATGACGGCAAAGCAGGATCACTACTTAGCGAATGCAGAAAACCCTGATTCTCCCCAAGTTTTAACCCAGGCTTTCGTTTCAGGGGTAGAATTCGTTTATATTACAGCTTTCGGGGTAGCAGTTCTAGGTTTTGTTGTTTCGTTATTTATTCAAAAAGCAGTTCCTTCAGATATACCGTCAAAGAAAACACATTAAAAGCGCAGCCAATAAAGGCTGCCCCAGCTTGTAGAGAAACTCCCTGTTTTTCTACAAGTTTTTCTAACCGAAAGGAGCGATTGCCCTTCCCTTTCCGCGGACGAGCGCCCGAGCTTCCTCGTGAAACCCACGCTCGGCGATCTCGGCTTACTCGTTCTTCCGCAGGAGTGGAAGGGACCTCGCCTCCTTGATATTCTTTAAACAGAAAAAGACTCTCCTTCACCTAGCCCCCCTAGCTAGATGGAGGAGAGTCTTTTTCATGTTCTGACAGACAGCTGTCATCAGCGCCTGTTCCTTTACTTCAATAACGCATCCCATGCCGTTCTTTTGAATCTGCAAAGCTACGCTCCACTTTCTCTTTTCTCATTCTATAACTCCATTCTCCCGATATAAATAATCACTATCCGGATCGGTCTCACTTCCTTTCACTTCTTTGGATTTCTCGAACAAGTTCTTCCATCGTTACGATTTCCATTTCATTTTGTCGTGTTTTTCTTGATTGAAACAAAAAATCAGGCTGCCGAGACTTCTCGACAGCCTGGCGCAGCCAATAAGGGCTGAGCTTTTGTATTACCAAATCATGTCTGCGTATTCTGGATGATCTACAAATGGATTGCGGTTTCCCTGATAGTCATCATAAATGATATTGTTCCGGTTTCTTTCAAAATCGCTTACCGGATCTTCTTCATTCCACTCAAGCAAAGTAGATAGTCTCCCTAAATGAGCACCTGAAGTGTTCACATAGTCTGATATTTCCAAATCTGGTTCACCTGAATGCTCCCCTTCATACCGTACAGCCATGTAAAAGATCATGCGTGCCACGTCACCTTTCACTTCATCGCGGGGTTCCCAGGAATCAGAGTCACTGTATGTCCCAGGGGCCTCTGATACGGCTGATCCACCATCATCAAAATCCAGATTTCCCCGGCTTGAATTTACCGTTACATCTGTTGGTCTTAAATGATGGAGGTCAGTTCCCGGTCCCATCGCTGTACCAAAGTCACCATGGGATTTGGCCCATACATGTTCACGGTTCCACTCATCTACGCCGCCGCCATTGGTGTATTTAGATTGAGAACGGCCAGAATAGAGGAGGACAACGTTGCTGGTATTGGCCGGGTCTTCATCTGTATGACGTAAGGCGTCCCATACCTCGTCATAAGTTAATTCTGCATGCTGATCAATTAAATCATTCAAACTATTTTTTAACGTTTGCCCTGTCATTCCTTCCACACTATCATAATAGCTCCCATCGTATGTACCTCCGCTTCCGCCGGTGTCTCCATCATTCCCACTACCGGAGCCATCGGATGCCGTCTCAATGGAAGTCACGTATTCTACACCTTCATGACTGAAGTAATCGTCTCTCGTCCCACTTACCCGAAGGTAATCACCCATATGTTCAGGATGGTTTTGAAGGCCGAATTCGCTGCGATATTCAGAATCCAATTTCACTAAAATCATATTACTTACAGAGGTCTCATCTGGGTCATCAGCTAAAGCCAAAGCATAATTACTCGTAAAATCACTTTGTTGTACATAGTCTACTGCAGTCGGCACTCCTACAATGTAACCTTCCAATGTTACATCTGTTCCATTCGATTCATTCATGGCATCTTGTACGGATAAAACCGGGGCAGCTTTGGTAACACTACTTCCTCCAAATAACATTAACGTACTGACAAACACTACGAAAAAGCTTTTCACGGCACGCATGCGAGTGGACACTCCTTTAAATTGATAGATTTAGGATGACAGGAAAAGCACCATCCATTTCTAATCATCGGGTGAATTCGGCCGCTTGTATATAAGTCGAAAGGACAAGTTCATCATTTAGTCCGTAAGTTCTACATGGTTTTACATTCGATTGGCTGAGAAAATATCTAAGTAGCGGTTACTTCTAACATACGAAGTGCGGTGATTGTGGTTAGAAAAAGGAAGACGTTTTTCTTCTAATTCTGGAATACAATCGATAGAACCT
Organism: Halobacillus salinarum; assembly: GCF_022919095.1. Taxonomy (NCBI): domain Bacteria; kingdom Bacillati; phylum Bacillota; class Bacilli; order Caryophanales; family Bacillaceae; genus Halobacillus; species Halobacillus salinarum. The sequence continues at coordinate 3,609,293 of NZ_CP095073.1, forward strand.
TCTAGAAAACTATTCACTCGATGGAGAGCCGTTTCTGTTCTTGACAATAGTCCAGCGTATCTTACTTCCAGTACTTCCCACCCAAATGGTTTGTTTCTTTCCATCCATTGGTCATAGTGAACACTCTTCAAGGATTCGATACGTTCTATTAGCAGAGGAAGTCTATTCCGTGCGATGTTTGCAAGCTTCTTCATGTCCTTTTGATCATAAGCTGTTTTAAGCTCGATCCCGAGTTCACTTTTTCCTGCAAGCACAGCAGCCTGCGCCAGCGGGACACGAAATAAACAGCCCCATTGTCCAGCTTCCTTCTGCCACCTGCACAGTCTTTTCTCCAAACCTTCGTAAAATTCACGGAGCTTCAAACCTTTTAAATGCTCATCAAAAAGCCCAAGCAATGGATCCTGCCACAAGATGTATTTTGCAGGATTTTCAGGCTCGAGCGCGGTTTGCTCAGCGCTGCCCACAGGCTGATCCAGTTCTCCAAGTACGATAAAAGCATTCATCTCAGCTCCCGTACAATACTTAAATCTCTTACGCAGCTTTTCCATGTCAAGATCGTTCGAATAGCCGTGTTCTGCATACAACTGCATTCCTAATAAACCTGTCATTAAATCCGTTTCTGCTCCGTCATCTCCCCACAAGGCAGCAAATACTTCTTGAATCCCCTCCCGTTTACAAGCAGTTAAAGCAGCATTGGTCGTTTGAAACGTCTTCTTATAATTCACTGCCACCCCGTTCCAAGTCCAAATTCCTCCTGCAAAGACAGGAGGAGGACCAAATTCCTTATGCGTTTGTAAAAACCGCTCGTAAACCTCCTCTTCTTCATGGTAATAATCCCAATAGACAAACTGCATCCCCTCAGGCATTCCTTCCACGACAGCTGACGGTATTGCGGCCTCCTCATCGTAATAGTCCCCTGTAGAAGAAGCCATGCGAAAATACATGTCACTCCACATCATAGGTGACAACCCTTGTTTCATTATTAATTTCATCACTTTTTGCAGATGCTCCTCCATAATCGAAAAGCTTGGGACAAACCCATGATCATTTAAATAGTTGCCTCTTCCTAAGAAATGGGCCTCATCCATACCAATGTGAATTCGATTCGTACGAAAAGAAGCAGCAGCAGCTTGAATCATCTCATCGATCAGCTTGTAAGTTGTTTCTGCTCCGGCTAAGAGAATATCATCCGTGTCTTTGTACTGATTGTTAGCCTGCCAGCGTAAAAAAGTAGAAAGGTGAGCCAGCGTCTGAATACTTGGAATGACTTCAATCCCCAGTTTCCAACCGTAATCATCCAATTCCTCAAGCTCGTTTGGGGAATACCTTCCTCTCATATAACCAAAATAAGGCTGTTCCTTTATTTCATATGTATCTTCCATATAAAGCATCAGCATATTCAGTCCCATTACGGCCATTTTACGCATAAGTATTTTCACTTGGTCCGTTTTCATGACTGCATTTCTAGAGCAGTCCAGCATAACTCCGTTTGTCTCAAACTTTGGCACTTCCAAAAGATGAAAACTTGGCTGTTCAGACGCTTGCTGAATAAATAAACCGATCGCACGAAAGAAATGGATCGGTCTATTATAACGAATATACCCGTGGTCATGATGGAAATAAATTTCGAGCTTATTCTCTTTCCACTGTTCAACTTCTACTAATACTCCAGTCTCCTTCAGCTCCAAGCCAATTTCGTCAGCTACCAAGTGTAAGCCAGCCGATATTTCTTCTAGGTTTCCTTTAAAACAAACCTCCATAATCATCCCTCCTATAATATATGGATAAGTCCTCCTTCCTTATCCGATTGATATACAGCTTCTATAACTTTTACAATCGATTGACCGTATAATCCTGAGTTTTCGAGTTCTTCCTTCTTAGTAACAGCATTTAGAAGCTCATAAAATTGCAGTACAAATGGAGAGGGATGGTCGGGGACAGGAATTTGTTCAAAATTGTCATACTGACTAATCCAAACCCCCTTTCCAAGCTCAACTTTCAAGATTCCGTTTGTAAAAACAAATTCAGTGATTTGTGTGGGTGGCCCATGATAGCCTGAAATCGATATAGTAACCGGAAGCCCCTCCTTCGTCTTCAGCCAAATACTTGAGCTTCCTTCTACGTTACTCTGGATCCCCAATTGTTCACTTTCATAGCTTAGCTTTGAAATAACACTTGAGAAATTCGTATCAAGCATCCATTGAATTTTGTCAATCGAGTGGGCCCCAAGGTTCATGACCACTCCTCCGCCTGATTTCTCTTTTTCCAGAAACCATGAAGGCCGCTCAGAGACAAAGTAATTCATGAACCTCGTTTCATTTACCATGATTAATCTGCCTAGTTGACCGCTCTTAATTAGCGCTTTGGCTTTAATATTTTCAGCAAAATAGTGCTGAATATGACCGACAAGTACGTGTACTTGTGTAGAAGCATCTATGATCTCCTGGCAGTCTGAAGTGGAGACAGCCATCGGTTTTTCTAAGAGTAAGTGCACTCCTTGACAGGCACAAAAGACCGCAGCCTCTTTATGAAGAAAATGCGGCAGAGTAATGATGGCTATGTCGGGCATTTCCTTCTTCACCATTTCCTTGTAATCTAAATAACCAGTTACCGCATATCTCGTTCTCATCGCTTCCACTTTTTCTTCATTAATGTCTGCCACTGCAGTTACTTCAACCTCAGGGACTTCAAGCAAGGATCTCATATGCTCCTCTGCAATGATTCCCGCCCCGACAATGACTACAGAATAAACCACTCCATCGCATCCCTTCTGCTTATAAAAATAACTCCTTATGATGGAAATAAGGAGTGTACACATTCTTTATCATCCAGCGCATTAGCGTAGATTTTCTGTAAATGTTCGTCCTCCACGGCTACTCCTTTAGTAAATTCAAAAGAAAAAGTCCCGTCAAACCCCTCTGCTTGAAGAATAGAAGACCGTTCTTTTACCAGTTCCATTCTTTCTTTAAGCAGATGAAACCTATGATCTTCGTAGCAGCTGACATGAACATGAGTAATGAGCGGGCCAAGGTAATCGAACCAACGCGTAAGATTCGTCCCGGGAAGAAATGGGTGAACGATGACCTCATATTGATCCGATCCGAGCCGCTCCAACACCTTTGCCGCATACACAGGATCTTCCATTACAGTCCCTGGATGACACTCACACAGAAGCTTGCATTCTTGAGGGAGCTGTACTCTAAGCGATTCAATATTTTTAAGATACTGCTCGATCCGATTGAAATCATCTCCTAAATTAAATTTCACTTTTTCTACTTCGAATTCCCTGGCGAGTTGCACAGTTTCTCTTCGTTCAATTTCCTGTTCGTCTCCAAATCCCGCGTAAGAGTTTAAAATTCTTATCAATGATTTGTTTTCCAAGAGCCGTTCATTTTCCGGCTGGTTCGCTTCCCGCGCATGATTTTCCCAGAGCTCGACCCCCGAGAATCCTCCCTTTTGAAATTCTCCCATCCAGTCGCTAATGTTGATCGACGGAGTTTTATGTGATGTCCAGCGATTTTTTTCCAACATAACCGTATTAATAATAAACTGAATAATCATTCCCTCTTTTCATGACGTTTATCCGAATGCAGGTACAAGAGACTGCATGCTGTGGAAGTAGTTAAAATCGATATGATATACGTACCTCGGGCGTCCTCGCGTATGAAGCTGCTCCTCGCCAATAACTTGAGCAACGTTATGATCTTCGAGTGTTGTCAAAATCCTTCTGGCACTCCTCATCGTAATGGAGAACCCCCTAGCTAATTCTGCCGTCGTCAGCCGGCTGCTTCCAAGTGAAAGACACAACTTGTAGAGCTTTTGAATCGTCGCCCCGCTTATCCCAATCTTTTTCAATTCCTGCAGGGAAGCTTCATCTTCATAACGATATGCAGATGAAGAAGGAACACGGCTTTTGGTTTTCAATTTTTGAACCATGCCGGCGAGTGTGGAGCGGATACACTGCTGGGAAGGAGACATTAGAAAAGTTTTTACGTTTAATGCTTTCAAACTGTCGGATACCTCAGGATGACTCGTAATGACCACCTGCACGCTTCCTGATTTCCATAATTGATAATGGTATTTCGTAAGTTCCTCTCTACTTGTATAGCAATTTTCACAAACTTTTAAAACCAGATGCTGTCCAAGAATACCTTCTTCCCGCAAATGATCTTTTATATCTTCATCTCCAAAAAAATCGACACTGAATTGAAGTGGAGAACTTAAATTCTGCTGATAGATACAGCGGAACAGCGAAGCGTAGAGAGCTGTGGAAGTATAGCGCACAAAAAATACAGGCAGTCCCCGCACCAGTTCTCTAAAAGGATGACGATCAGGCAGGGGACTCGTGCATAAAACCGCATCCATATGGTTCCATTGTATCTGCATGAGTGCTGACTCCATGTCCTCATTGGGATCTAGTGGAACAAAAGACAGCTGAGTGTACGATTGGCCAATGGTTTTCACTTTTTTAAATGTGCTTTCTTTCCCAATAACCAGCACTTTATAACTCACTTTCACCCACATCCTATCAAATGGAATTATCCTATTTCAGACCAGATGAACTGGCCCCTTTTACAAAGAATTTCTCTGTAAATAAGAACACAATCAAAATAGGTACAAGGGTCATCAAGGCTGCTGCCACTAAGTATTGTTCCTGTCCAAACCAGGCACCGGACATCGATAACACTCCAATCGGCAAAGTGAATTTTTCTTCTGAAGACAGATAAATGACTGGAGCCATGATCTCATTCCACTTGGTCATAAACGTAAAAATCGTCAACGTTGCAAGCTGCGGCTTGCACATTGGCAGAAAGATTCTCCAGTACGTTTGAAAAGGAGAGCACCCATCAAGCTTTGCCGCTTCTTCATACTCCTTTGGAATTGCTAAAAACGCCTGACGCATTAAGAATATACCAAAAGGCTGAGCGAGCCATTCCAGCAGCCATAAAGGGACAAGAGTGTCAAGAAATCCCATGTTTTTAAAAATTATAAACTGCGGGATGATCATGACAACAGGTGGAATCATTAATGTACCCAGTACCATGAGGAACAAAGACTGCTTGAAAGGGAAATCGAGTCTGGCAAAAGCGTAGGCAACCATAGAGCAGGAGAGTAAAGCTCCTGCCACGGACAATACGGTAACAATCATGCTGTTTAAGCCGTATTGGGCGAAGTCCGTCATCTGCCAAACCTCTAAATAGTTTTTCCAGTGGAAAGGATTAGGAATCCATTCCACTGGGATAGCTGTGTACTGGGAATAAGATTTCAAAGAATTTAAGGCTGCAGTTACAAACGGAGTAAGCATTAGAATCGCACTTAATGTGATGACAAGATAGCTTACAATTTTTCTTTTTTTGTTCGGCTTTTTCATATATCCACACCTCTAAGGTTAGATTCAATCTCTACTTTTCATAGTGCACCCACTTGTTTTGCAATTTGACCTGAATGAGGGTAATGATAAATAACATAATAAAGAGGATCCAAGCGATGGCAGATGCATAACCCATTTTCAAAAATGCGAAGCCCTGCTGGAACAAGTACAGCATCAGTACCATGCTTGAGTTATCTGGTCCGCCTGCTGCGGTGATATCTCCAGAATTTCCTGTCATTACGTAAATCTGTTCAAACGCCTGAAAAGTAGTAATGGTGCTGAGCACCAAAACGAGGAATGTAGTTCCTGAAATCAGCGGAATCGTTACATGCCTGAATTTCTGCAGCACACCTGCTCCTTCAATATCTGCTGCTTCATACAAGTCTTCGGGCACATTCTGCAGGCCGGCTAGAAAAATAACCATCATATAACCGATTCCTTTCCAAACCGCTACGACAACAAGTACAGGAATAACGAGATGTTCGTCGTTCAACCATTGTTGCGGCTGCATGCCAAGTTTGAGCAGCAGATCATTGGCTAAACCGAATCTAGGGTTAAAAATAGCATCCGCTACATAAAGAACCACTGTCCAGGAGGAAATGACCGGGATAAAGTGAGCCATCCGATACAGCTTCAAGCCTCTTAATTGTTGATTTAAAGCAGAAGCAAGAATTAAGGCAAGAATGGTTTGGGCTGGAACAAACAAAACGGTAAAATAAACGGTATTCCCTAACGCCTTCCAAAAGACTGTATCATTTACAAGTTTCGTGTAGTTTTCCAGGCCAACCCATTGGGGAGCGTTGAGCATATCGTAATGGGAAAAACTAAAATACAGGGAAGCAAACATCGTAAATAAAATAAATACAATAAAATGAATGAGGTATGGGGAAATCATCAGAATTCCCCATTTACCCTCATTGCTTAATTTAAAAGGTTTTGTGTGTGTTCGTTCGCGAGCCTTTCCGAGTCTCATCAATAATGATCTCATCATATAGCTACACTCTCTCTTTATCGGTTTCGTTTATTATTGGTTATTATAAAATTCATCGAGTACTTTCTGAACGTCCTTATCCGCTTGTTCAAGGGAATCATCTACAGAAGTTTCACCTAAAAAGGCACGATCGATGTTGTCACCAAATTTTTTCACCCATTCAGACCATACAGCATTGACGTCTAATGTACCTGCAAAATCGAAGCTGTCCAGAAATGCTTGTTTGTTATCAGGCTTCTCCCCTGAATCAAGGAATAAATCTGAATTAGCTACTGATTTTTTCACCGGTACTGCTTCACCAAGTGCCGCCCATTCCTTCTGTACTTCGTCTTCAGAAACCCAATACTTGATCCACTCCCAGGCAGCTTTAGCTTTTTCATCAGAAGCACTATTGCTGATAATCCAGGAGTTAGCAATTACTGGAGAGAAACGCTTTCCATCTGGACCTTTAGGTAGAACGGTAACATCATAGTTTACGCCCGTTTCATTGGCAGCAAGGGCACGAGCGTAAATCCCTATTCTCATCGCAGCTGTTTGACTTGGGAAAGGAGCCATAGGACTTTGAAATGCCTGTAAATCGGATGGATCAGTGAAAATCCCTCGCTGCATTCCGTCTACGATATAATTTACAGCTTCTTTATTTTCAGGAGAGTCAACGATAGAATTTCGCAGTTCTTCATCAAGTACTCCCCCGCCATACGACTTAAGTACAGGCATCCAGCCCTCGGTAATATTAAAAAATGTGAGGCCATATTGCTTTACGCTATTTGCGTTATAACCAGAATCATTTGCTGTTTTTCCTGTTGAATCAATAGAAAGTTGCGCGCCGGCTTCTTTCAGATCCTCCCAAGTCCAGCTGTCATCGGGATAGTCTACACCAGCCTTATCAAACATATCCTTGTTGTAAAACAAGGCACCTATTTGAATCCCTTGCGGTACGGCCCAATATTTTCCATCAGAATCTTTATTGAAGTCCAAACCATAATAATCATCTTTGTTTAAATCGTTATTAATCCATTCTGTTAAATCCTTCGCTGCCCCACGTTCTGCGTATTTTTGAACAAAAACACCATCGGATAGCCACACATCAGGAGCATTCCCTCCTGCAATCTGCGTATCAAGCTTCTGGAAGAATTGCTGGTAGGGAGCATTCTGTGTTTTGACTTTGATGTCTGGGTGCTGCTCTTCAAACTTCTTAATTAGTTCATTCATTTTTTCATCCGCACTGCCTGAGGAGTAAAAACCCAAGGTTATTTCCGTTGTAGAACCGTCTGAAGTAGCACTTGCTTCCTTGTCATCTTTACTCGAACAACCGGCTAGTACGAGAATAAAGGCCATGATTCCCAAAAGAATAGATAAACCCCAATTTTTCTTAGCCACTATAAATCCTCCTCTAATATATTGGTAACGTTTACAAGCTAATTGTAGGTCTTTTTTCTGAGAACGGAAATGGAATTTCATTTGAAAGTTTGTGTTTTTTTCAATAAAATGAAAATAAACAATATTCTAAATTTTATAATCAGGGGGATGGCGAATGCAGACATTCTCGTTCAATCATCGTTCTATTAACTCGAAATTGATCGTTATTATTCTTGTATTTGTCTGTGCTCCATTACTAATATTGGGATATATTTGGTATGAAAGATCCACTTCCACAATTGAGCACAATGCTGTGCAGTACAGTCAATATTTGTTAAAGCAGACGAATGAATACTTAGACTTTTATTTAAATGATTTAGAAAAAGCCACCGTCCCTTTTCTTTCCAAACCTGAAGTGCAATCCTTCCTGAAGCTGGATTCCAAATCGACTGATCGTTATGACAAATATGTACTTACAGATAAAATTCAGAATGAAGCTTTTGGTGATATTCTGGAAGGTCGTTCGGATATCTACGGCATTTCCTTGATTAACCAAAACGGACTGCAAGTGAACAACTACATCCACGTCAGCGATTTCTTAAATATGAATGAAATCAAAGGCAGAAACATCCAGTTATGGGAAGAAGCCGATCAGCTGGACAGCTATCAAATCCTGAATATTGATTTCATTCACTCCACCCCGGTTCTTACAATTGTAAGAAAAGTCTATGACAAGAACACCTATGCAAACACCGGCCTTCTTGTCGTAAACCTCCGCCTTAACCAAATCGCCAACATTATAAATGAAGTAACCTTAAGTCACTTTGACAACGTTTGGATCGTTAATAAGCAGAACAAAATCATTTATCACCCAGATACCGAACAGCTTGGCCAGACGTTTACATATGAAAGGAAAAACGAACAGCAGCAGGAACCTCAGTTTTTTATCAATCGAAGCAGTGTATTGAATACCCTGCAAGTATATGACCATTCACCGGAATCGAATTGGACAATGGTAGCGACCGTACCGATGAGAAATGTGATGCATGAATTGATCTCTCTGCGTAATTCCACTATGTGGATCGGACTGCTTTTAATTGGAGTAGCTCTCTTATTTGTGGGAGGTTTTTCTCTATCGGTCACTTATTCGTTAACCGGACTGCAGAAGTTGATGAAAAAGGCCCAGCTCGGAGACTTAAATATTAAGAAAACGAAGCCTCCACGTATTCATAAAGAGGATGAAATCAGTGATCTGTATGACAGCTTTTACTCGATGACCAGTGAGCTTAATCGACTGATGGCTGCGGTTCAGTATTCGAAAATGAAAGAAAGTGAATTAGAATTAAAGAATCGCGAATCTGAACTCCAAGCCATGCAGTCCCAGATCAATCCACACTTTCTCTACAACACGCTGGAAATTATTAATTCTTATGCCATTATTGAAAACCAGATGATGATCAGCCGTATGACTACGTCGCTTGCCGACATGTTCCGATATAACGTGGGCAATACGAAAACGATTGTTACCTTGCAGGAAGAGATTCAACAAATCAAGTCGTATTTAGATATCCAAAAGGAAAGATTTGAAGATTTATCAGTAGTGTTCGATATTGATGATTCTGAAATTTCACATGTATTAACCGCCAGACTGACACTTCAGCCAATTATTGAAAATGCGTTCATTCACGGGTATGAAGATTATGAGCTTAAGCCTAATTTCATCGGGATTTACGGGGTTAAAGAAGCTTCTCATTATAACGTTTATATCGTTGATCAAGGTAAAGGAATGAATGAAAAAACAAAGGCCGTCTTCAACACATCTTTTGAAAATAACGAAGATCCTCCTTCCGCAAACAAAACTACGAAGCGGATTGGTTTAATTAATGTTCATAAGCGGATTTCAGCCAATTTTGGTTATTCCTATGGTCTTCATATCAATCAATCCAATGAAAGAGGAACCGTGATACAAATTATTTTGCCTTTTGACCATGTCCACAATAAAAAGGAGGCGTAATGATGTATAAGACGATCGTAGTTGATGATGAGAAAATGATTAAACGCAGTATCTCCGCTTTAATCCAATCTCATTCCACAGGATTTACTATCGTGGGGGAAGCCAAAGATGGAGAGGAAGCCTTTCAACTTAATGAAGAGACTGCTCCTCACTTAATTATAACGGATATCCGTATGCCAAAGATGAACGGACTGTCTTTTATCCAAAAAGTAAAAGAAACCAATTCCAAAGCAAAATTTATTATTATTTCAGGCTATGATAAATTTGAGTACGCCCAGACGGCCTTGCGTTGTGGAGTGGTGGACTTTCTTTTAAAGCCGTTAAAACCGGATCAATTTCTTCAAAGTTTAGAAAAAGTACGAGAGGAACTGGAGAAAGAACAGGAAGGTGCGAAATCAAGAAGCAAATGGATCTGGATGGTTAAATCGAGTGCAGAGCAACTAGCTGAACGAGTGTGGCTGTTAGAGGAAAAAGACAGTGAAGCTATTATTGAAGACTTTCACAAAGAGGTGTTTTCACATGTGGATTCGCCGCTTCTAAAAAATTTATACCTGGACTTGTTAGCCCACTTGAAAGGAGAGCTCATCAAACAAAACGATTCGCTGACGTCCTTCGATGCGTTTAACGAGTCGGAGTTTTCAAATGAAGGAGAGCAGATGAAGCTGGAAGTTAATAACCTTTGCAGCAGGATTATGGAAGAAATCAAAGCTGCGAGAAATATCGGCCATAGAAACAGCATTCTAACAGCAGTTAAATACATCGACACCCACTTTAGAGAAGAATCACTGTCCTTACAAGAAGTAGCTGGAACCATCCAAATGTCTCCTTCCTATTTCAGCATGGAATTTAAAGCAGAAATGGGAATCAGTTATAAACAATACATCACGAAGCTTAGAATTAATAAAGCGAAAGAACTTCTTAACAATCCGATTTATAAAACATACGAAATTGCACATTCCATTGGTTATGGTGACTATCCCCATTTCACAAAAACCTTTAAAAAATATATAGGAATCACCCCAACCCAGTATCGAAAACGAATTGGGAATTCCTAATAAAGACATCAGACTTTAACCGTCCATGTTTGTTCTGTGCCATTTCTTCTTTTTACAAGCAAAACTTCCCCCGTTAAGTGGGTATCAGCAAATTGGTAGCTATTTGGCCCCTGGTGGGAAAACAGTACAGTATCTGAACCGTCCGCTGTCTTAATCTCAATGGCTGCTGCCTTATTTGGAGGAACTTTATTGCCGCGGGTATCCCGTACCTCCATTTTTTTTATGGAAATATCCGGTTCTTCGTAAAAAGGAGAAAGGATCGTAAACAGTTGAGTCAACCCGCTCCCTTTCAGTTGAGCATTAATCTTCTTTGACTGTGTTTTTTGATTGTAATGCCTGGAAATTGAACATTCTCCTCCCGTTATTTGAACGGGATCGAGCCATTTCATTGATAATCCCTGGCCCTCGCTATGTTTCATAGTCGCGGAACCGGAACTCTCGTCCACAGTCAGACTAATTTCTTCAGCTAAATGGAAGTGCTGGGTATATAAATGCTCTTTGTGCGAGCGGAAGCTGTCGAGTATGATCCAATAATCTGGTTTAACAAATAAAAGCTGCCTTTGAACTTGGACAGGATCTTCAAGCCTCATGTAGCCATTATGGCCAGCCTGCACATAATCAAAATGTGCTGTGCTGTTCCAAAATTGATTTACGGGGACAGCTGTCTGGTCCCAGTTCCAGGAATCCACATAGTTAGAAATGCTTTTCCCATCAACACTCGTTGTGTTGTGCTGAAAAGATTCTTTAAAATATTTTCTGAATGGATTCTCTTTGTACGTGTATCTTCCCGTATCGACAAGAAACTCTTTGCCGCCGGCAGCAAGTTCCACATGTAGAAAATCATCGTGCCCATGAGCTTGAATAATGTCCATATGCCCACCATCGAATAATAAATAATTCCCTTGGTCCGACCACTCACTTCTTAAGATAGACAAGCCCGCTTGCGGAAGATAAGCAGACACAAAAAGAGGATCTTTTGATTCAAGAGCCGAATAATGTTCAGCCCCCTCTTTCCCAAAATACCAGAGGCTATCAAAGTCCAGTACCGGATACCCTTGGGCTTTTAAATCACCACGCTGAAAAAACTGGGCTCCACGCGTCAGGATATCACGAATATCCGTATCATCACTGTCACTTAACATCGGCTGGTGTCCGTTCGGCTTAACCATAGCCAGCGAAGCTGTTAACATGCGTTCTAAAGACACAATGACTGTCTCAGGTAAAGTGATATTATTGAGCTTACTGAGCAACACGGGTTCAAATAGACAGTGGAGCACCTCGTGATGATACATAGGACTTTGCTCGTTATGCATCCCGTCACTAAACACTTGAAGGCGGCACATCTTCTCAAGCCTTTCGGCGGCCAACTGTAACCAGTCTGTTGACTCCTCGAAATCAGGAAATAATAAAGCAATTTGAAACAACCCATTCGTCTCAAGAAAGCCCCAATTGCTTTGCTTATCGTGGGGAGTGTAAGCAATTGCCAGATATCTGCCATGCATGTGGACTGACTCAGAAAAAATCCGTTCCTCCGCTTCCCCCCACAGACTGGACTGAGATACACAAACATACCCTTTAAGCCAATTTGTTATTCTAATTCCGCTATCCAGCTTTCTCCAAGTGTCTTTGACGTTGTAATGTGAGCTGGCACTTTGATGGATCTCCTCTATCGTTAAAGGGTTTTGGGAAATCCAATCTTTTAACAACCGGATGTAGGCAGAAGCAAAGCGTTCCTCCCCAGTTAACCAGTAAGCCTGCCCCAGTTCAGCCATAAAGCGGGAACGATTTAAATTTACGGTCCATTCAAAATCATTGTTCCATTGATACGTCCAATCGATGGTCTCTGTAAAATGGACCGGCTCTTCACAACGTTCCATATCCCATCGATGAGTAAAAATGAAGGTGTTCTGACAGGCCAAATCCGCCCGGTTCAATAATTCATTTACCTCTTCGGGCCACATTTCCTTAGAGAGCCTGGTGATTTCTTTACTTTGGTCATAGGAATAAAAAAACCTCGGTTCACTTAAGGTTTGCAAGCTCTTCCCTCCTTACTGTTCATTGACAGACTTCCCAACCATTGCTGCACGTTTTCCTTTACAAATTCATCGTCATGCAAATGAGGGTAGACACGATGAACACGAGAGAGCTCCTCCCATTGGCCCGGGCTTAATGTTTCGTGATCACTTAAGCAGATGTTTTCCTTAAGTAATCCCTGACGCTTCAACACTTCGTTTATTCCAGCAATGCTTCCTTTGAAATCATTGCCGGCATCAAAAATCGCACGATTTGCATCTGTCAGTTCATTTCCCAATATGAGCAGCTCTTGAGGGATGAGACCTTCTTTTTTGGCTTTTTTTACTTGGTCCAACAACTCCACTGCCTTCGTTGTCCATACTGCCCACTGACCAAGCAGTCCCCCTGCAAAGCCTTTAGTTCTCACTTCGCTGCCTACCTTAAATTTATAATCGGATAATAAATCAGCGACAATGTGATCATCATTCCCGGTGTAGAGAGCGATTTCCTGGTAACGTGTTGAATGGCATACCGCCCTCACAACTTCCAGGGTAGCGTATCGATTAAAAGGGGCAAGCTTAATCGCTTCAACCCCTGGAATCTCTGCGAATTCTCGCCAAAATTCATAACTAAATAACCGGCCGCCTACTGCCGGCTGCAAATAAAATCCAAACACGGGGATAATGGAAGCTACTTCTTTGACTCTCTCTAAATGTTCTTTTTCTGAAAGATGTTTTAATCCCCCCATGCTTAATAAGCCTAATTGATACCCCTCTTCAAGAGCGATTTCCGCTTCTTTTTCTGCCTGAGACAATGGACCGGCAAGCCCCGCAACCTTAATAATAGGTTGGTTTAGAGAGGCTTTATTTACTTCTTCAGCAGCCAGTCTTAACACCTTCTCATACAAATTGATTTGCGGATCCCTGATTTCGAATTGGGTCGTGTGGACACCTACAGCTATTCCACCAGCACCACTTGCTAAGTAATAATTTGTAAGCGCCCGTTGATAGGGCTCGTTAAGGGTGCGATCTTTATTTAATGCTAGAGGGTGCGCAGGAATGACCAAGCCTTCTAATAGAAGTTCCTTCAAAGGAAGGTCGAGCTTTGCAAAGGACATTAATAATTCCCCTTTCTCTCCTGGAAATGAGTTGGTTTGCCCAGAAGCTCGCCATTATGCTTCAGCCACTCTGCTGTCCATTCAATCATTTCCCTAATCGATACTTTTGGATAGCCAAACAGCTGATGAGAGCGTGAAGCATTATTTAAAAGTGCTTTTTCCTGCTCTTCCCCTGAAAACATTGGTTTTTTTCCAAGTTGTTCTCCAAATCGCTCTGCTAACCAGCGGACAGAAAGGGTTTCTGGTCCAGTAATATTGAGGGTTAATGGCGGAGAATCGCAGTGGAGCAAAGAGCGTAATGCCATTTCATTGGCATCTCCTTGCCAGATTACATTCACAAATCCCATAGCAAGATCAATCGGCCGCTCCTCTATTACTGCTTTTGCTATCTCAACTAACACGCCGTACCTTAAGTCAATAGCATAATTCAAACGAAAATGGACCTGTGGCATACGATAAGCATGCGAAAAATAGGTTAATACTCTTTCTCTGCCCAAGCAGGATTGTGCATATTCGCCAACTGGCCCGGGCCTATTTTCTTCTGAGGATCCTCCTCGTCCAACCAAACTGTGAGGGTACACATTGCCAGTTGAAAAAGCAACCATCCGTGAATTTTTGAACTTTTCTGCCACTCTTCCCGGCAAGTAGGCATTCATAGCCCAAGTAAAATGCTCGTTCCCATTGGTACCGAATTTGTTGCCAGCCATGTAAATAATATTGTCTACTTCAGGAAGACCCTGCAATTCTTCATCTTGTAATAAATCAGCTTTTAACGTTTCGATTCCGAAGTCTTCCAACTCCGCTTGTAATGAACCGCTGGAAAATCTCGAAACCCCAATAATTCTTCTATTCACTTGCCCGGAGCGGACCGCGTTTTTAGCAAGCATCGCTAAAGTCGGCCCCATTTTCCCTCCCACTCCCAAAATCATGATATCTCCTTGAAGCTGGGATAAATCATGAATAAGTTCTTTGGATGGCTGACACATTTTTAATTCGAGTTCTTCAATCGTTTCCATTCGTTTCCCTCCTACTCTTCTCTTACAGTTACCATAAATAGTAGGGGATCGATTAAGAACAAACAACGACTTTAATTCGTCCTTTAATCGCAGCCGCTGAAAGCATGTGCAGATCAGCCCCAAAAAAAGAAGCTTTCCTCCTTACTGAATGAAACAGTTACAGAGAGAAAGCATGTATTGTCAGCTATGTAGTGAAACTCAAGTCGCTATTTTCAAATAAATGAATAAAACAGTGCCACCGCCAATTTTTCAATAATAAAAGATTTCCACTTTTATACTTTAGGGACTTTCATTCCTAATGCGCCCCATTCCTCTCTGGATGGTCCATAGATACCAGGGACATTTAAACCAGCTTGACGCATCAACACCGTTATCTGGCCCCGATGGTGGATCTGATGACGAATCAGGGTCATGAGAAAAAAACGATTGGGCATTTCCTTGCCAAACAGTGAATTCTTTTCTTGTAAAGATTGATCTGTCCATTGCGTATAAATCTCTTTCTTTAAAGATTCACACGTATTTTCGTATTCTTGAATGATGACGGAAGCTGAATAAATAATTTCCTCTTCTTCGGGTGCTTCAATATTTAATCCTGTGTGATTCATTAACTCTTTTATCGAAATAATTAAGTGCCAGGCGATTCTCCCTAAATCTCTGTCATCTGCTGTGATTTTCTGCTGCAAAGCTTCATCAGATAAACATTGAAACAACTTTTTTGTTTGATCACATTCAAATTCCCAGGAAGCAAAGAACCCGTTCAAAGATTGATACATTGCGCAGCCTCCCACCCTGGATTATGAATTCATTATAATATTCATTTCTAGGCTTCAACGTCTATTACCTTTATTACGCATAAATAAACTAACTTTTCGCTTTACGGAAGGAATTCCCTTTATAATGGAAATACTTACGGAGGAAGTGAGGGGAGAAGAATGAACTCCATTTACTATTTGATTATCGCCATTCTTTGTGCGGCGGCTTTAATAGGAACTCTTTGGATCGCCAGACGCGTGTTAAATAGAGAAGAAAAATCCAAGGAAGAAGAAGTAAAGAGCCTGGTAGAAGCGGATAAGCATTCAAGTATTCCACTTCTTACACTGATTTATGCCATAACATTTCTTATTATTGTCATTCTCTTTTGGGTGTTTGTTTTCTAACTTAAGTGTTCAGATAAGCCTTACAAAGGAATGATTTCTTCTTTTTTTCATATGTTGATAGTAATCAAGGATAAAGTGAGGGATTTGAATAATAAGAAGTACACTAGGCATACTATCTTATATTAAACCTTACTTAACCGGACAAATTGTTAAGGTTTTGAAAAAAGAAGGCAATGCTACGCTCTTTGTGAAGGGAAATTGTTATGGACAGCGAATGAAATAGGATATGAGCCGGGATCATCCAGACGAATGAATAAAAACAACATACACTATGGGTAAGATCTTTACTGCAGTTGACACTTTCATACATTATACGGATCACCATTTACTAGTAATACTGCTTGAAATAACAGAAAGATCATTTCTATTACTGAGGTGTTTAAAGTGGACCAGCAACTTACTTTTCAGAACATTGCCCGGGACAAGATGAATTTTTCAGAAGTGTATGAACATATCTATCGCTTTGTAAGCTCGGACCCCTTAGGAAATTACAGGCTCATGTTAGGTACAGATTCCCAAATCCACCGTGACTATACATTATTCATCACTGGAATTGTCATTCAAAGGGTAGGAAAAGGGGCATGGGCCTGTTTCCGTAAAGTGAAAATACCAAGAAAAATGACCGTCCTTCATGAAAGAATCTCTTTTGAGACCACTTTAACGGAAGAAGTAGCTGCCTTATTTACTCCGGACAAAATTAATCAGCTTATTGACCTGATCCTTCCTTATATTTATAAAGGTTCGACTTTTACTATGGAAGGCCATATCGATATTGGTGCAGGGGACCGAAACAGGACCCGTGTTTATGTAAATGAAATGATTGCAAGAATCGAATCCCTGGGCATCGAACCCAAAATCAAACCTGATTCTATCGTAGCCAGCAGCTATGCGAACAGATATACGAAATAAAGCAGCTAATTAATGCTGCTTTTTTGTGGTTTCAGCCGGCTTTTTTTGATTTAATGGCCGTCCTGAAACGGACGGATTTTCTGCCAGCCAAGTAAACTCCGGTAAAGATAATTACTAATCCTAGAGCCAGGCGGCTTGTTAGTTGTTCATGCAATAAGATAAAGCCCCAAATCATGGCTGTAATTGGAATTAAATACGTAACTGAAGTAGCAAACTCCGCACTGCCTCTTGTAACGAGATAATAAAAAAGTAAATGAGCGATCCCTGAGCCAAAACAACCTAGACCAATAATGGCAATTAATACTTTCGGATCTAAAAATGGCACATGGACAAATGCCTTAAATGAACCAGTTACTCCCATGCCTATGAGACCGACTATGGCTCCGACAGTTAATGTGCATGCAGCAATCAACAAAACTCCAGTTTCTTGTAAGTTCTTCTTTGTGTACTGGGAAGAGAATCCATAACAAATCGCAGCAAGGATCATCGTTCCCATCCCAATAAAGTTTTCTTTCAATAATTCCCCTGCCTCAAAATTCATAAGGACGAGAATTCCTAGAAACCCAAGAACCACCCCTCCCCACTGCTGGGGCTTCAGCTTGATTGAGAAAAACAAAAAGCCGATAAAAGCTGTGCAAATAGGAGTTAAAGCGTTAAGTACAGCGGCAGTAGTACTATTGATTTGTGTCTCGCTAAGGGCAATTAGTCCCCAAGGGAGTCCTGCATTAAACACTCCTACTACCAACAAATCTTGATACGGTACCCGTCGAATGAATTCCCGCCTGTTTTTCCATAGAAGCGGAAGTACTACCACAGCTCCAGCAGTACACCTAATAAAAACAGTACCCCACAGCCCTGCTGGTTCGACCAGCCACTTGATAAAAACAAACGATAATCCCCATATTAAACTTAAAGCTCCAAGCGCCACATATAGCCGCATATGTATCTCTCCTTAAAAGTTACGAACTGTCCATAGCTAATTATAGGACAAAATTCTTTTCACGTAACCTGCTTAAATTGCTCAATAAAAAAAGAGCCGTTCGAAGGCTCTTTGCTTGATCAGCCAATCCCGCAAGCTACTGATCCATTTTTTTGAAAATATTTTTGGTGGTATTCCTCAGCTCTATAAAAAGTGTCTGCTTGCTGCAATCTTGTCACAATTGGACGTTTGAAAATTCCTTTTTGACCCCATTCTTTAATCTTTTCTTCTCCAATATATTTTTGACTTGCATCGTTATAAAAAATAACTGAACGGTACTGATGCCCGATATCTGCACCTTGCTGATCCTTGGAGGTTGGGTCGTGGGCTTCAAAGAATATGTTTACCAGTTCATTAAAAGTAATGATAGAAGGGTCGTAAGTAATTTTCACAGCTTCTGCATGCCCTGTCTCTCCAGTCTTCACTTGTTCATATGTTGGATTTTGTACAGTTCCGCCTGTGTACCCCACTTCAGTGGCTGTTACCCCTTCAAACCTTTCAAAGAAGGCTTCTACTCCCCAAAAGCATCCTGCACCAAAAATCGCTGTCGCCATCCTCATCTTTCCTTTCGTTAACGCAACTTCTTCATTCGAGAGCTGGACGGTTTAAACTACCAAAAAGACCCCTTTTCTTATCCAAATAAGAAAAGGGGTCGTAATATCCGTACGATCCTCTCATCTCTTAGGATGCTTACACATCCTACAGGAATTGGCACCGTTCTCTTCAATCAGTGATTGAATCGATGGTTGCCGGGCATCAAAGGGCCAGTCCCTCCGCCTCTCTGGATAAGAAGTTTCCGTTATTATTTTGATAGTTCTCATCTTACAATGATTTCGTTCTGAAGTAAAGGAAGAAGCACGAAATTTTTTTATTAATTAATGTATGTTTGTCGAGGAAATAAAATGACGGCGGTTGCACCACCTGTAACATCGGTTCATTAAGTCATGAATTTCGTCCTTCCGAATACACTTCTTCAAAAGGCTGGACAATGACAAATCCTTCGCCGGAAAATTCCATTTGTATCGATTCTCCACTACCTCTGCCAAAAAAAGTCTTCAAATTGATATCCGTGCGAAATTCCGGCTGCAGATGGCCGGACCAGGCAACTGTGGCATGAGGATCCGTAATGATTGGTTCTCCAGGACTAACAAGTAAAGACAACGGTTCATAATGAGAAGTGACAGCCACCAGCCCGGTACCTTGCAGCGTAATATTAAAGAGACCACCAGATAACATCCCGGCGACTTTCTTCATTAACTTAATGTCCCATTCAATACCAGGCTCAAATGCCAGCAGGTCATTTCCATTTACAGTGATCGATTCATTGTTCAAATCAAAAATAGTAATTTTCTTACCCTGATCGGCTAAGTAAAGACGTCCGCTACCTTCTGCTTTCATTAATGAAGTTCCTTCGCCGGAAAAGGCTTTTTTAAACATCCGCCCAACTCCGTGCTCGAGGATTCCTTCACGTTCAAATTTGATTTGACCAATATAAGAAATCATGGAACCTGCTTTCGCCCATACACGATCGGTTAAATTTACTTCTAGTATTCTAGGGGTTTCCAGCTCAAAAAATTCATTCTCTGCATCATCCTGCTTCGTTTGGGATACAAAATCATTAATGGAAAATGTTGTCATATCATCTACCCCTTTCTAAATTTGTTTTGACTTTTAGGTTTATACGTGTGTAAAATGGGTTAAGTTTCATAAGAGTACATTGTAACAAATCTTTCATAATTTAGTTCTTCTTACTTGTTTACTTAATGTAAAATTTTTGTTAATTTATATTATTATACAATTCATGAAAGAATAATTTAGGAGGTTCATCATGAATCAGGACAAAAAACAACTTTTAAACAAAGGGTGGGTTTTCTTTGCAGCAGCCATAGTGTTCCTATGGGCAAAAACCTACTATGCCTTACAAACAGCGTTTACTCTAGATATTGAAAATGGTATTCAACAGTTCATATTAGTCATCACTCCGATTAGTTCTATTCTTTTCTTTTTAGGACTATCATTTTTCTTTTCACCGAAAAAACGAAATAAAGCGTTTATGACGATTTATTTCCTTATGTCTTTCGTGTTGTATGCCAATGTAGTGTATTATAGATTTTTCAATGATTTTATTACATTACCCGTTCTCATGCAGTATAAAAACTTCGGAGATCTTGGCGGAAGCACTAAAGCCCTTACCCATCCAATGGACATCCTTTATTGGATTGACGTTGTTATCCTTCTCGTATGGGTAATGCGTAAAAAAACACGTCCAGCGATGGAATTCCGCAAACGTACAATTGCAATGGTTTATGCAGCTGTTCTTGGGTTTGCAGCAGTGAATTTAAGCCTTGCTGAGGTAGAACGTCCACAACTGCTCGTTCGTACGTTTGACAGAGCAAAACTAGTAAAACTTCTAGGAATCTATAATTATCACGTCTATGATAGTGTCATGACGGCTAAAACTTCATCACGCCGTGTATTCGCAGATAGTAACGAATTGACCGAAATCTTGAACTACGTGAACTCCCAGCAAGGGAAAATGGGTGTGCACGGTAAATACTTCGGGAAAGCAAAAGGAAAGAATGTCGTACTTGTTTCATTGGAGTCCACCCAAAACTTTGTCATGGACCGTAAACTGCACGGGCAGGAGATTACGCCGTTCCTTAACGATCTTGCCGATGACAGCTTTTACTTTGATAACTTCTATCATAATACCGGACAAGGTAAAACTTCAGATGCAGAGTTCTTAATTGACAACTCTCTGTATGGCTTGCCGCGTGGCGCCGTATATACAACAAATGCCAGCAATGAATATAATGCAACACCTGAGATATTAAAGGATAATGGATACAATCCAATTGTCTTCCACGGAAACCATGACAGTTTCTGGAACAGGGATGTCATGTATCAAACCCTTGGCTATGACAAGTTTTATTCTAAAGAGGAATACCACGTTACAGACGAGAACTCTGTAAACTATGGACTGAAGGATATTCCATTCTTCGAACAGTCCATGCCTATGTTAAATAAGGAAAAACAGCCTTATTATGCCAAGTTTATTACGATGACGAACCACTATCCTTATATTACCAATAATAAGAACATGGAAATGATAGAACCTGCGAACACCGGAGATGGTTCTGTAGACCGTTATTTCCAAACGGTTCGATATGAAGATGAATCCATTAAAAAGTTCTTCAAGCTTATGAAAGAAAATGGACAGTACAAAGATACGATCTTCGTTCTTTATGGGGATCACTATGGTATATCTGAAAACCATAACCGTGCCATGAGTGAGATCCTTGGTAAAGATATTCGTCCATTCGAGCATGTCCAGCTTCAAAAAGTACCATTGATCATTCACATCCCTGGTATGAAAGGGAAAGATATGCATACTGTTGGTGGAGAAATTGATTTGAAACCCACCATCCTTCACTTGCTTGGAATTGATGAGAAGAATGATGTCCAGTTTGGCACAGACTTGTTCTCTAAAAACCGGGAAGACTTTACTATTCTTCGTGATGGCAGTGTTGTTACCGATAAGTATGTGTATGCTGCTGAAGGCAACAAATGTTATGACAAATCAACAGAGAAAGAAATTGAGGCAGAAACCTGCGCACCTCTAAAAGAAAAAGCGGATAAAGAACTCGACTATTCCGATAAAGTTGTTTACGGCGATCTACTACGATTTATGGACAGCGAGCAGAAAGAAAAAGCGGATAAAGAAAAAGAAGAATCAAAATAAAGAAGGAAAGCTGGAGAAATCATTTTCTCCAGCTTTTTTTATATGAATCTTGTAATAACAAAGGACTATGGACAGAACTAGGACTATTAAAAGACAACTATGAAAATCGTATAAATCAAAGGACGATTGAAAGTGTAGTCAATACAAACAAATTCAGTAAGAGCACGAGTCGAAGACCCTGGTTGAAAGCGGAGAATGTAGACGAAGTGGTACGTACACATGTATAGCTGAAATAAGGAAACCCGAACCAATACGTAAATGGTTCGGGTTTCCGTCTGTATCACTTGTTTTTGTGCAGGCGTGTTTACTCAGAAGAAGTACGCGATCGTTTGTACTTCCACATCATAAATCGATAACGTATTGTACAACCTATACAGAAGCCTAAAAGGGCAGCTCCCGCAGCCCCAGTGACCATCAATGCAAAGGCATACCCTAGTAAAGGCTGGCCTGCGTAAAAGCAAATCAGAGCTAATCCGAGACTGATCGTTGCAATCCATTGGTTAAACAACTGTTGGTCTTTGTCCTCTGGAACGTAGTGGTGAGCGGGTTTTCTTAAAAACCATTTCCCAGCTTTAATAACTGGATTATGTTTAGTAAACAGCGTGTACACACCTACTGCAAATGGAATAACGAGTATTGTTTTATAAGAAAACAAAGCGGCCAAAACACTTATAACAATAAAAGCTTGATTAAGTTGCACGAGCGGTTTTGGAATACTCAAATACCTTCCTCCTTTATTAATACATATTATACATGGTGTTTTAGTCGGATTAAAGATAAATACTCCGTACATAAAGTTTTAGTATTTCTTTTCATTTTTTTCCCTGACATAATGGTTCAAATGTTCTGAAAAGAGAGTATAATTTGAAATTATATTTACATAGATAAGGAGTGAAAAAATGAAAAGCTTAGAAAGAATCAGCAGCTTTGTAGGAAGCACCTTTGCCTTGTGGGTGGTACTTTTTGCCATTTTAGCCTTCGCCTTTCCGGAAGGATTTACTTGGATTGCCCCCTACATTGTTCCATTATTAGGAATAATCATGTTTGGTATGGGATTGACTTTGTCAAAAAATGACTTCCAGGAGGTATTTAAGCGTCCTAAAGACGTAGCTATAGGTGTAGCTGCTCAGTTTGTTATGATGCCTTTGATTGCCTTTTTACTTGTTTCCGTACTGCCCGTCTCAAAAGAAGTGGCTGTCGGGGTTATTTTAGTAGGGTGCTGTCCTGGTGGGACTTCTTCTAATGTAATGACTTATCTATCTAAGGGAGATACCGCATTATCTGTTTCAATTACGGCAGTTTCAACACTGCTTGCTCCTTTTCTTACACCTGCTCTCATATTATTATTTGCCAGTCAATGGCTGCCGGTATCTGCTTCGGCATTATTCCTATCGATTGTAAAAATAGTGATTGTACCTATTGTGCTGGGACTTATTGTTAAAGCTCTTCTCGGAAATAAAGTGGAAGCTGGAATAAAAGTGCTTCCTCTTGTATCCGTGATCGCCATTGTAGCAATAGTCGCAGCGGTCATTGGAGTAAATCAGGAACAGATTGCTCAAACGGGGGCATTCATCTTCGCAATCGTTGTTCTGCACAATGTTATAGGATATGCTGCTGGTTATGGTCTAGGAAAGCTGTTTAAAATGGAACCAGCTAAGAAACGGGCCGTTTCTATCGAAGTAGGAATGCAAAACTCTGGTCTTGGAGCTTCCCTTGCTGCCGTTCATTTCTCCCCGCTAGCTGCTGTTCCAAGTGCTATCTTTAGTGTTTGGCATAATATATCAGGTCCTATTATTGCAACGATATTTAGAAAGCAGAAGGAAAAGGATGATCAAGCGGAAAAAAAACAGATGAGAACCGTTTCATAAGGAAAGGATGACCTTGTCGGTCATCCTTTTTTATTCATTGGACAATTTTTTGTTTATTGGACGAGTGACGGTGTAAATACGAATATTCTTTTTCAAGTTCACGAAATGTCATATCAAAAAGCTTTTGTTTATCATTATTCTTGTAAATGTGTGAGTTTGACAGTTCTCTAATCAAAAATGTTCGACGCTGAATTAACCCTTTTCTAAGCTGTTTCGACATTTTGATATGTCTCCTCTCCTCAATATGCTGAACATAAGGGGTATTGTTCACTTACCAGATAACCGAATGCCCCTGCTTTGAAACCTACTTCACAATATCCTCACATTTATCATTTTTTAACTTTATTAATGTGAGCTTGTTTATGCCGAAAGGGGCATTTCCCTATCATAGGCTCTACGTCATCACCGATAAAATACTGCTTCCATTCCCTATGTTCCGGATCTCCATAATGACTGATATTCGGATGCTTAGGCAGCTGATCCCATTGTTCTACACGTTCTCTGACTTTTTCCCGGGACATGTGGCCGCCTGGTGTAGTCCCTTCCAGTCCTTCAAATATTCGTCTTGGCTGAAATCCGATCACTAAACTTTTTCCTAAATCCCTTGTTTTCCTCTGCTTATAGGCAGGAGCATTACCAAAAGCAAAAAAAGGCTCCCACCAAAAGAAAAAGCCCATAAGTAATGATCTGGATCCTTTGGATAATCACTTGGCCATGGTTTAGAGTCCTCCTCATGTAAATATTGAAGAATCCTCCAAAAATACTCCCTGTAATAATCAATCGACTGCTCCTGTACCTCTGGTTCTACGAATAAGAATAAACCATGTCGAATACGGGGGGAATTCCGTTCTGCCAAAAGAATGAACTCTTCCAATGTATGGGGAAGGTGACTCCAGTCCTGATGAGTAATATAAGAATAACGCAGTTCCCCACGCTTTTCCGCTGACATTCCGAAGTAACAAGGAAAAGTTTTATCTGTGACCACTCGGTGGAAACTCTCATATTCTTTTAAGACCCAGTTCGGGACAATGTGTTTATCGTGTATCTGCTCTTTCTGATATAACTTACTTTCTCTCACTCTAACTCCCTCCATTTAAAAAATGACATGCTTAACTTTTATTCTAAGCTCATAGAAAATATGAAAACTCTCTGCGTAGCTTAAGCATTTTAAATACAATGTGTTCTTTCCGTGTGATAAACTTCAGGAAATAGGATTTATTGGGAGTGATATGATTTATGTATGGACTAGAAGAAAAAAGAGAAGAAGTTCTTAATTTTATTCATAGTATCCCTGAAGAAGAGACGGTAAAAAAGCCTGATTCTGAGTCATGGTCAATGCTTGAAATATTAGAGCATCTTTATTTAATGGAGAAGGTAATCATTCAACAAATTAATCAATCCATTAAAAAAGGAGAGGTTAAGAAAACCTCCAGTAAACCATTGCATAAGACAAAAAACCGCACTTACAAAGTTCAAGCCCCAGAGTCTGTGCGTCCGAATGGAAGGTTTACCTCCACCCAGGAGGCTCTTGAAGGGCTCGAACACACACGAGAAGCTACTCTTTTTCTAATTCATAACAAGGACAGGCAGACACTTCGCAGTCACACCTATCCGCATCCCGCATTTGGAGACCTGGATTTAGAACAATGGGTTGAGTTTATTGGCTGGCATGAATTACGTCACCTTGACCAAATGAAAGAAGTAAAAAGACTCGTAGATAACTAAACGACAACTGGTTATCTGCTATGATCCGGCCCGTTTCCTTATTAAATGCCGTAAAAAAACTGTCGAGAAAGTGGAGCGCAGCTTCGCAGATTCAAAAGAACGGCATGGGCTGCGCTATTGCCGTTTGCGTGGAAAAGAAAAAGTAAAGGAACCGGCGCTGATGACAGCTGCCTGTCAGAACATGAAGAAGACTCTCCTCCATCCAGCTAGGGGCAGCGAGGTGAAGGAGAGTCTTTTTCTGTCTTTAAAAAATCCCTAGGAGCGAGGTCCTTCCACTCCTGCGGAAGAACAAGTGAGCCGAGACCGCCGAGCGTGGGTTTCGCGAGGAGGCTCGGGCGCTCGTCCGCGGAAAGGGAAGGGGCAATCGCTCCTTAAGGTAAGAAAAAAAGCTTGTAGAAAACACGGGTTTCTCTACAAGCTGAAACTGTCGAGCATCGCTCGACAGTTTCTTGAAAGGCAGCATGTTTCTATTCATCTATATCCTTTTTGCAATAATACCAATCTACACATTCATAATCTTTGCTGTTAAGTCGTTCCTCTGCTCCTTCCTTCGTTTTGGGTGGAGGAGCAATTACTTTATCCCCTGGACTCCAGTCCGCAGGCGTAGATACGCCATGCTCATCAGAGGTTTTTAATGCATGGACAAGGCGCATAATCTCCCTCATATTTCTCCCGATCGTCAGTGGATAATAAATGATGGAGCGGATCATTTGTTTATCATCGATCACAAAAACAGCTCGTGAAGTTTCCGTATTATTACTCTCTGGCATAACCATGCCATACTTCGCAGCTACTTCTTTATTTAAATCTGCAATAATGGGGAACTCAATTTTCGTGTCCAGTTTCTCTTCAATATTCCTTATCCAGGCAATGTGCGAACTGACACTGTCAATACTCAGCCCCAACAGTTCTATCCCCATCTCTTTTAATTCAGGATAGATCTTTTGAAAACTCACAAATTCACTAGTACACACAGGGGTAAAATCAGAAGGATGGGAAAATAAAATATACCATTGGCCGTCATAATCATGATTAGAAATTTCTCCGTGAGTAGTTTTAGCTTTGAATTCCGGAGCTCTTTCACCAATCCGCGGTAAACTAATCGTTTGCGTTTGTTCCAATGTAGTCTCCTCCTTATCATTTAACTTCCAAATACCGTGTACCCTATTTCTTAGTGAAGTAACCTCGGCAGGAATAAAATCCAACCATTTTCTTATTTTGAGTACCTTTCTTCATTAACGAACACTTGACATTCTCCATAATAAAACCGCTCCCCGAAAGAGGAGCGGTTTTACATTTAATTCATTCTTTCCAGCAGTTGTGCACCTACTTCTTGATTAACGGCCCCATCACCGCCGAGAACCGTAAATTTGTTTATACCGGTGTTGTCTATATAATTAAGAATTTCAGCAGGTATTTCGTTTTTCTTAACGAGGAGAATGGGTTCATTCAACTTAGCTGCCAATACAGAGCCCGTTAACGCATCCGCGAAATTGTAACCTGTTGCGACTATTGCAGCTTGATAAGTTACCTGCATTCCGTTTAGAAGAGCAGCTGCAGAGGCAAAACGATTTGTACCTGCGTAGCGTAGAGCGTTTGGCAGTTCCTGAACAACTTCCTCACTGACGACTCCTTCACCTCCAACAACAATGGTTTCCGGGACTCCTCTTACCATTCGTTCTGTTTCAGCTGGGAGCTCATCCTTCTCAGTAAGGAGAATTGGATAACCATTTCGGGCAGCGTAAGAAGCAGATGACAAGGCATCCGGGAATTTTTCACCATAGGAAACGATGGCTTTATCAAAGTGATCCTTCCCTTGCATCGATAAGAGCTCTTCAGCAATAGCTGCCGATGTTTCATAACGATTCGTGCCGGAAATCCTGGTCACACTCAGCCCCATGTTCTCCAAGGTGTTTTCTACTTTTTCTGAGACAGCCCCTTCTCCTCCCAGAATATATACGTTTTTAGCTTTTAACCGCTCGATTTCCTTTTTTGCCTCAGTGACTAAATAAGAAGTCCGTGTTAACAGAATCGGAGCATCTAATTGATAAGCAAGAGGAGAACCGGATAAAGCATCGGGAAAATTTTCACCCGTTGCTAAGACTACAGCTTCCGCCCCTTTATCCCATCCTTTTTTAGAAATGGCAGCAGCGGTGGCATACCTGCTGTTTCCTTTCAGGCGCTCAGGCTGGTCAAGCTGTCTTTGTACTTCTACTTTGTACTTCTGTTTCGACCAGTTACCATAATAATCTGAGATTCCTAAATAGTAGCTCCCAGGCTTTATATCAAAGGTGAACTGTTCAGGTTCTCCTTGTAAACCTTGATCGCTTGTCAAAGTTTTGTAGAGTTTTCCATCCTTCTTTTCATAGAGACGGACGGTAAGGTCCATAAATGATGCCGGATGAGTTACCGTTACAGACGCCTTTCCTGTGTATTTCACTTCAAGTTTCAACAGGTCCTGATCATTTGGAAAGTTTAATCCTTCTTTTGAAAAAGGGAGCTCTGTCATAAGCTCTGCGCTATTAAGGGAAAAACCTGCTCGATCCTCTCCAATATTCTTTAAAGACGCTGACACTGCCTTCTCCCCGTTGACTTCACCAAAGCCCGTTTCATTGTTAAATTCCTGCTTACTCATCGAATCTGTCCCATATTCAAGGGCAAATTCAACTTGAGAGGGTGTCCAGTCTTTATGTTTTGTCTTGATTAAAGCTGCCAGACCACTCACAACTGGAGCAGAAAATGACGTACCGCTCTTAAAATCATACGAACCATCTAAGCTCGTGCTGAACAGCTCCACTCCTGGTGCCATTAAATCTAAATGACCACCGTAGTTAGAGAAGCCGGCCTTAACAAACTTCCCGTTTCTCGTATCAGTTGCTCCAACGGCGATGACCCATGGGTACGCACCAGGATATTCGACCGTAGAACTGCCATCATTCCCTGCTGAGGCAACTAGAGTAATTCCTGCCTTGTGTGCATCCCACAAAGCAGCTTCGATTTCTTCGTTTGATTCATAACCACCAAAGCTCATATTAATAATATCGACATGCTTATCAATCGCGTAATAAATTCCTTTGACAATCGCATCGACAGACAAAATGTCTTCTTTACCGGTTTTTATCGGCAGTACGGAGATCCCCGGTGCGATTCCTGTAATGCCGCGGGTATTCGTATTAGCTGCAATAATTCCGGCTACTTGTGTACCATGACCTGCATTATCCTTAGGAGAACTTCCCGGTGAAGTAGCATTATACCCTTCTATAAGTCTGCCTTTAAGATCAGGATGATTTTCACTTACACCCGTATCAATGACTGCCACCTTTACTTCTTTACTTCCTCTTGAGATATTCCATGCGTCTTCCATTCCAATTAAATGTAAGTATTTTTGATTATCTTTGTAATATGTATCCTTAGGTAAAAAGTCTGTATGATAATAATGATTGGGCACAGCTGAAACTACTTCTTTAAGACTCTTCAATTTCCTGAGCGTTTTTTCGTAATCATATGAGTCAGGAACTTGTACCGTCACCAGGCTGAATTTTTTATTGAGTTCCTGCTTGTTCACCACATGGTATGTAGAAAAATTCAAGTCAGCATCCTGTTTTAATCTGAGGACGATTTCTCTGTCTTTTACGTTGTCAAGTCTTACTGACTCAACGTTTTGCGTAGACAGGGAGATTTTTGAATCTTCCCGCTGAATATTCTCGGATTCCTTTTTAAAACTTTCTATCGGTTTTTCCTGCTTCTTTGCAGCTGCATTCGAAGTCCCTGATAAAATAATAAATGAAAATAGGACTATCATTGCGCATCTTAAGCCAAACCTACTCACGTAATTCCACCTTTCTTCGTTACATTTTATCTTTTGTTACCTCTTTCATTATACATGAATCCTATGAGGAAAAGGGCACTGGGAGGGAATTAGTTCCTGATATTAAATAACCAGAATCATAGGATTACCTTCCTATTTTACAAAAAAAGAATGAAGCTCAGCTATTGAGCTTCATCCACTTTTTCCAGTGACTATAGTCGTGAACGGCTACTCCTCCGTAACCAGGATGACCTTTGAATTCTTTCTTTAAATCATTCAGTTCTCTGTTCATTTTGATCGGACTGCTGTCGTAAAACGTAGTATGCTTTCCTTCATCCGTATTAATGACATTTACTCCGATAATCACTGACTTCTTCTGATTGGCTGCCGTTTCAACTAGAGGAGTCACAAGATGTTTAATTCCATTTTTCCCATTAGTTGAATCACGATAAGCCATGATTGTAATGGAATCCAAGTGCCCGACCATCCATTCACCTAGGCTTTCATGAGTTTTCGCAACTTCCACTTGATTCAACCAAAATGGAAAATCGCCACTGACGTGCAAATCTGTTCCCTGCTTTATTTTGTCCTTCAAGTACTCCATATTACCAACCCACTGGTTTACGACCTCCTGCTGGTTCCTTTCCCATTCCGGAAGCAGATACGGTTCAATATCTAAATGCACGCCTTTAAACTGTTGATCTTTCCGGGATTCATCGTTGTAGTTTTTAATACGATCCGCAAACTTATCCAGGCTTTTCCGGTTATCCTCAAGTCCCCAGCTTGGATCGCCTCCAAGAGCATAGACTTCAATATTTTCTGAACTCGCTTCTTTAATAAAAGTCTGGTAAGCTTCTTCATCAAACTTCTTTAGGCTTACATGCAGATAAATGAGATTCACATTCTTGTCCTTCGCAAATTCAATGGTTTCTTCTTCTTTCCCTTTGATTTGGGAAACATCCCATATCCAAGTGGCTGTCGTTTTTGGTTTTTCCAACAATTGTACCGCTGCATATATAACGATCCCAATAATAAGCACGGCTATAGGAATAAGCTTGTAGTGTTTTTTTAGTCGTTTCATAGTTTTTATAAAGAAAGATCCTTCAGGACGAACGCCCTGAAAGATCCTCCTCCTTTCCTAGAATTAAACATATGGAATGGCGCTGATGTCGTTGGTCATTGAAAAGTTTTGAATTTTAGTATTATGATCACATCGATAGTCGATCAAATCTACGTTCGGACCAATCACACACTTTTCTCCAATCCTCGTATGACCTCTCAGGTAGGAATGTGGTTGAATTACGGTGTCTTTTCCTATGGTTACTTCTGTTTCTATATACGTCGAATCGGGATCAATAATCGTTACTCCATTTTTCATATGTCCAACCAAGATGCGCTTTTGAAGGATTTTTTCTGCTCTCGCCAGTTGAGTTCTATCATTGATTCCAAATCCCTCTTCAAGGTTATGAACTCCGATCGCTGCAATCTTTCGGCCTTGTTCTTTAAGAATTTCGATGACATCAGGCAGATAATATTCTCCCTGGCTGTTATCGGAAGAAACTTGCTCAAGGGACGCAAATAAGAGCTCATTGTCAAAGCAGAAGATGCCTGTGTTCACTTCTTGAATCTGAAGTTCTTTCTCATCAGCATCTTTATGCTCGACAATCCTCTCTACCCCGCCTTGATCATTTCGAACAATTCTGCCATAACCGGAAGGATCCTCTGGAGACATCGTGATCACAGTAGCCGCTGCTTTAGACTCTTCATGATAATCAAAGCATCTTTCCAGTGTTTCACTGGTAATGAGCGGAGTGTCTCCTGTGATTACTAAGGTTGTTCCTTTTTTATCTTCCAGAAGACTGGAACTCATTTTTACGGCATGAGCAGTCCCCAGCTGTTCCTCCTGAAAAGCATAGTGAACTGAAGGACCGATCTTATTTTTCACCATTTCACTTTGATGCCCAACGATCGTAATGATTTCTTTAACACCGGTGGCCGTTAACTGATCAATCACATGCTGAACCATTGGCTGGCCGCATATCGTATGAAGAACTTTCGGCAAATCCGACTTCATTCGTGTCCCTTTTCCTGCCGCTAAGATGACGGCGAATCTCTGCATCACGATATTTCCTCCATTCTTTTCATCCTCTTTATTAGGCAAGACGACGAGTGTTAATATGATGATCCTGGTAGATTGGCTCCAGCCCTTGCATGACTTCCTTCATCATTTGCTGATCGTTTTGGATTTGGTTTTTCTCCACTTTTTCATGAATTCCTTCCATGATTTCCAGTAAAGTATCCTTGTCCAAACGCGTCTCTTTGCGTTCTGCTGTTAACGTCATTTATTCCACCGTCACACTCTTAGCTAGATTTCTAGGCTTGTCTACATCATTACCTAATGCTAAAGAAGTGTAATAGGCAATTAATTGCAGTGGGATTACGGTTAATAAAGGCGTAAGAATGGAGAAAGCAGCTGGGATGAAACACGTTTCATCTACGTAATCCCAGATTTTCATATCTCCTTCAACCGCAATACCAAGAACTTGTGCGCCACGCGCTTTTACCTCTTTAATATTTCCGAGCATTTTCTCACTTACAGCTTCTTGAGTCATTAATGCCACTACAGGAGTCCCTTCTTCAATCAAAGCAAGAGTCCCGTGCTTTAATTCGCCCGCTGCATACGCTTCAGAATGAATATAAGAGATTTCTTTAAGTTTAAGAGATCCTTCAAGAGATACAGCATGATCTGCTCCTCTCCCAAGGAAGAACACGCTGTCTGCATCTTTGATGGATTCTCCGTACCATTGAATTCCTTTGGTATGTTCAAGAATTTCTTCTATTTTCTCCGGAATGGCTGTAATAGCCTCTACCAGCTGTTCCTTAAATTCATCATTTAAAGTTCCTTTGGCTTCGGAAAGGTAAATGCCTAACAGATAAAACGACAGCACTTGAGTCGTATAAGCTTTCGTAGAAGCAACCGCAATTTCCGGTCCTGCCATAGTTAATATGACTTCATCCGCTTCCCGAGCAATAGAACTTCCTACTACATTCGTAATCGCAAGTACATGGGCACCTAAGTGCTGGCTTTGTCTTAATGCTGCTAGAGTATCCGCTGTTTCTCCGGATTGGCTGACTACAATGACGAGTGTTTTTTCATCAATAATCGGATTTCGATAACGGAATTCAGAAGCTACTTCGACCTCTACTGGAATTCTTGTTAATTCTTCGATCACATGCTTACCGATCAGGCCGGCATGATAAGCTGTTCCGCAAGCGACAATAGAAATCTTATTCCAATTTTTGATTTGTTCATGCGTCCAGTTTAATTCTTCAAATTCAACTTGTTTAGCTTCCTTATTTAAGCGCCCTGTCATCGTCTTTTCCAAAGCTTTCGGCTGTTCAAAAATTTCTTTCAGCATAAAATGATCGTAACCATTTTTCTCGGCCTGTTCCATATCCCAGTTGACTTTAAATATTTCACGCTGAATCGAATTCCCGGAATCTACTCCTAAAAGAGTGACCTCTTCAGGAGTAATGACGGCCATTTCCCCATCGTTAAGAATGTACACGTCACGAGTATATTCTAATACTGCTGGAATATCTGAACTGATGAGGTTTTCTTCTTCGCCAGCCCCGATGATTAATGGGCTGTCCTGCCGTACGGCATAGAGCTTTTCAGGTTCATATTGGGAAACAATCCCTAGTGCATAGGCACCTTCAAGCTCACGAACTACTTTTTGAATAGTAGATACCATATTTCCATCAAACAGATCAGAGAACAAGTGGGAGATTACCTCGGAGTCAGTTTCTGATTGAAATTTATATCCTTTTTCAATCAGGTCTTTTTTAATTTGCAGGTAATTTTCAATGATTCCGTTATGAACAACAGCAAATTCTTTTTGAGAATCGGTGTGGGGATGGGAGTTCTCATTCGATGGGCGTCCATGCGTCGCCCACCGTGTATGACCAATCCCTACAGTCCCTGCAACTGGAGATTCTTTCACTTGACTATCAAGATCAGAAAGTCTTCCTTCTGTTTTTCTTACATGAACGGATTCACCGTCATGAACTGCTATCCCTACTGAATCGTAACCTCGATACTCAAGCTTTTTTAACCCTGCAGTTAGAATGTTTTGTGTCTGTTTCGTACCAATATAACCAATGATTCCGCACATATGTCTTCATCTCCCTTACATTAATAGTGATGGTGAAAAAAAGGCCCCGAGTTACAATGCAATAGAATTATGACGCTTGTTTACTTTCGTCGCCGTACCAAGCTTGTGGATATGCGGCTTATCAAATTCAGTAAACGCATTTCGTGTATCAACGATCGGTACTCCAAGTTCAGCTAGCTCTACATAATCAAAGTCGCTATGATTAGTCACTAGAACCATGCAGTCATACTGTTTGAAATTCTCTTTGTTATAAGAAACCGAATGAACAATTTCCCCGTCTCCACCAATGAAGCTGTGAGCATGTGGGTCATAGTAATCTACGTTTGCTCCGTTTTCTTTATAGATTTCATAAAGGTACAGACCTGGAGACTCTCTCAAATCACTAATGTTCGGCTTATAAGCCATCCCAAGAATGAGAATCTTTGAGCTATTGATGGAACGACCGTACAGGTTAAGGACTTGAGAAGTCTTCCCTGTTACGACTTCCGGCATGTTGTTATTAATAGATTGGGCAAGATCAATAAATTTACTATAAAAGCGGAATCCTTTTGCCTTCCATGATAGATACATAGGATCAAGCGGGATACAGTGACCTCCAATTCCAGGTCCTGGCTGAAACTTCATAAATCCAAATGGTTTGGTTGCAGCTGCATTAATGACTTCCCATACGTCAATATCCATCCGCTCACACATCATGGCAATTTCATTGACAAAGGCAATATTAATACTGCGGAATGTATTTTCCAGAAGCTTTGACATTTCGGCCACTTTAGGAGAAGAGACGCGTACCACATTGTCCAGCATATTGCCGTAAAGCTCGGCACCAAGCTCGCTGCACGTATCAGTCATACCTCCCATAACCTTTGGCATATTTTGAGTGTTGAACTGTTCATTACCAGGATCTACACGCTCCGGGGAATAGCATAAGAAAATATCTTTTCCGGATTCATAACCCATTTTGTGAAATTCCCTGTAAATAAGTTCTTCTGTAGTTCCAGGATAAGTCGTACTCTCCAAAGTAATGAGCATGCCTTTTTTCATATGAGGCTTCATATTCTCTATTACCCCGGTAATATAGGAAGTATCAGGATCCTGATTTTCACTTAAAGGGGTCGGAACACAAATGCTGACTGCGTCTAATTCTTTTACCACTTCGTAATTCGTCGTTGGGAGAAAGCGGTTGGTAGCAAGACAATGCTGCAGATCCTCATCTGAAACGTCATTAATATAGGATTCACCTTGTTGAAGGGATTGAACTTTATCTTCATCCAGGTCAATTCCACAGACCGTATAACCGGCTTTCACCATTTCTACCGCCAGCGGCAATCCGACATATCCCATGCCAACTACTCCTACATTAACTTTCTTCACATCAATTTTTTGCTTAAGTTGTTCAACATATCCCATTTCAAAGTCCCCTTTTCATAGAATTTATTATTCACTTACTGCTTCTGCTTTATTTTCAAGAACTTTCTTAATACGTGCTTCGAGCTCAATAAGCGAGAATGGTTTCGTAATATACTCCGAAACTCCATATTCAAAAGTCCGCTTAATATCATGCTCAAGCTGCTTGTTTGTCAGCACCATAATTTCAGAGGAACCTTTTGTATACGTATCAATATTTCTAATTTGATTAATAAATTGATACCCATTTAAAGCAGAAAGATTGATTTCAGTAATGACGAGGTCAGGAAGAATCTGTTCATATTTTTCAATCCCTTCTTTACCGTCAACAGCTGTATGAATGATGTAACCTTTTCTTTGGAAGTATGACTTTAACAACTGATGAATACTGTCATCACTGTCTACTAATAGGATGGATGGCTTCCAATCTTCTGTTCCAGACTGACTTGAATAAATGCGAATATCATGTTGTGTGGCTTTACTCTCTACCAGTTCCCATATCATGCTGAACAGCATTTGCTCGGATTGTTCCCGGCTTTTTGTGAAGCTGTTTACTAATATAGGTCCTCTAAGCTTGTCATGGTTTTCCAAATATTCTTTAACATGGAGAGAGTAATAATGAGTAAATCCAAGACTGCAGCCATCGAGGATGATTCCAGCCATACCTTCAGCACGGTCATAGCTGACTTGAACTTTTACTTCTTGTTCCTCTTGTTCCAGATGGTTTTTTAATTTATCCACCCAGCCTTGGTTCAAGTCTGCCCTGCAGATAATAACGCCGCATGAAACGCTGTTTGCCTGATAGTTTTGAATAAAATGGTTAAAGGTTTGAATAATCCTTGAACCTACATTTTCCTTTTGAGCCATTCTCCTTTACCTCCCTTATGGTTATGCTGACTTTTTGTTTTCCTCATCCCAGCTGGTTCGCACCATGGTACCCCATGAGTTGTTCTTTCTCATAAAATCAATATGTCCTAGAAAGCGCCATAAAATCCCAAGCTGGCGGTATCCAAAAAACATGAGGATCGTATAAAACAGCATTTTGAAATAGTGTCGAATTTTTGGATACCTTTGAAACGCCATTTCTTCTAACAACAACGACCCTAATCCAAGCAGGGTACCGTATAAAACGTTGATTAATCCAAACACAGCCATGATCTTCCAACCTGACATATCCATTAAGCTGTAGCCGACAAGTGCCAAAAAACCAGTAATTCTAAAATAAGGGCTGAGCGTTTCAAAAATTATATTGTAAGGAATGGTTAACCATCCCATTACTTTGTACTTCGGCCTCATAAACATATACATGCCTTCTTCAAGCATATTTTTCAGATTTCCGCGGCCCCAGCGTTTACGCTGACTGCCAAGAACCTTGAAGGTATCCGGCGCCTGCGTCCAGCAAACGGCATCCGGGCAGAAATCAATTTTATAAGGCAATTTATTATCCAGCATATACCGGTGAAGCTTGATGATAATGTTCATATCTTCCCCAGGGTAGCCGCCTCGATATCCGCCGACTTTGATGACATATTCTTTCTTGAAAACACCAAATGCACCAGAAACGATAATTAATCCATTGATCGCGCTCCATCCGATTCTTCCCCTAGAAAGGCTTTCATATATTCCACGGTTTGAAGCATAGGGAGCAGTTTCTTTGGAGGCTTTACTTTTTTCACCATGCCATTTTCTATGTGGCAGCCGTTGGCGATTCTGACATTCCCTCCAATAGCGACGGATTCTTCGGGATTTTCCATATACTTTCTCGCAATTCTGATTAGAGCATCCTGCTCAAGCAGGGAATCTGCATCGATGGAAGAAATAAGCGAATAATTCGAAACATTGATTCCTGCATTTAAAGAATCTGCTTTTCCGCCGTTTTCTTTATCCACAACGTACAGATTTGGAAAATCAGGATTGTAATAGATTCCCCGGACATCGGCTGTCTTAATGATTTTCTTAACCATTGAAGGTTTTTTGTAAGCGAGTTTAAATTCATCAATTAATACGTTCAACGTTTCGTCAGAGGAACCGTCGTTTACGACAATGACTTCAAATTCCGGGTAGTGAAGAGCAAGCAGGCAGCGTACATTTTCCTTAACCGTGAGCTCTTCATTAAAAGCCGGAACAAGTATTGAAATCGGCGGGACTTGCTTGGAGCCCGAAAGCGACTCATATTTTGAATAAACCGTTCCTTTAATAATTCCAAATATCTTCTTGAACGAAAAGAGAATGATAGTGAAGTAAATGCTGTTGATGGCCAGGACGTAATACATCGCGAATACTCCATAAGCCAGTAGAATCTCTCTCATCGAATGCTCCTTTCAAGTTATATAGCTTCCACAAGCGAACGATCTTTTCCGAAGAATTTTTTATACAGAAACTGCTTTTGGTTGAAATGATTTAGTTGCTCGACATCTTCTTCAGCGTTTTCATATTGGTCAAGTTCTTCGTGGACCGCATCCAAAGCGATTTTTGAGCCTGAGGCACTGTCCGTTTCCAATGCTGCTTTACAAAGAATCGAAAACCCAACGTTGCCAAGTCCAAGCAGACTCTTTGCACAAGTCCTTGCTACCTCAAGATTGCGGCTGTGAAGTCCTTCCTCCAGAAGTTCAGTAAACCGAAGCTGTTCCGTTTCGCCGATCCATTCGAAGATCAGCATCCGTACCTGGTCGTCGGTCGCTTTCGCAAGGGTAACTACTTCTTTCGCTGACAATGCCATGGATGCTGTTAGGATTTGGATGGTCAGCATTCTAGTAGCTTTGTCATTAGAAGTCATTAATTTCCTAACGGAGGCAGGTACTTCCGGCCCCACTTCATCCCGTAAACCTATAAGTCCGACTTTTATAAGAGCAGGGTTTTGGGAAGTGAGAAACCTGAAATAACACTCTTTTAAATCGACTGACGCTTCTTTCGCAATATCAGCAAGGAGCTGGTACGTACTCTTCTTACCGTCCGCCAGATATTCAAGCATCTCTCCCACTTCCTCCGGCTTCTCTGAAGCCTGGGCAATGGAGCGTCCGATGATGTAAATAGTAGAGTCAAATTTATTTTTTCGGAGCAGCGTGAACAAATGTGGAACTGCAGGTGTATGTCTCATCGTCCCAAGATAGTAAGCTGCATCGATGCGGTTAATATGCATCGAACTGTTCAGCCGTTTAAGATTAAAAGCTGTCAGTCCCATATCCTCACACAATTGAATGAGTTTTTCCTTGTGTATTCCTGATAATCGATTAATCCATTCGGAAAGCAGTTGCTGAAAGACTTTCCTTTCAAATTTATTTAAGGCACTTGCCGGCGGCTGAATGTCCTCTCTAAGGTCCATAGCTGTTTGTACGTAATCTAAATAATTTTGATGTTTCTGAAGACACTCCTGGGTTTTCTTTTCTTTTCTTATCTTGCCGATTTTTATTGTCAAAGTAATCGCCATGATCACTGCCATAAGAGTGAGCAGAATGACAGCCATTCCCATAGCTAGCTCTAGATTTACAAACATAATATCCTCCTCCTTCCGCTAATCTATTGATTGAAATGCTTTTTTTAATAGTTTATAGCCTGCTTTTTTCCGTTCTGTGTACTTTACCTTGTCCCAGTTGTCCCACTGATAGCTTTCAAAGTCAGATACTTGAATGGTATCCATTCCAGCGTAGTCCTCGACTCCGCTCTCTTTTTTTACCATCCACGGCACGAATGTAATGCCTTTGGCAGTGGCCATAGGTAATTTTTCAGCATTCGCAGATTTTTCTTTATAACTCACAACCTGGTGTCTGCTAGGATCTGAAAATCCTAACAACGCCCAGGGGATTTTCATTTCAATGATGTCGTCTTTTATTTGCCAAAGAGCCTGTGCACTCGGATTGTCCAATTGTGCTTTTTGCATGTTTCCGACGACAGTTTCTTTAAACGGAAGCGACATATTGGCTTGCGGGGGCTCTAATTTATGACTAACCGCTAATCTCCACGGTTCAAAGCAATTGTTGTTATTACAAGTGGAATCGGCTTCCTCGTAGAGACGCTGGTGGAAATCATAATCAGAAGCTATGCGAATTTCTCCCTCTTTTCCTAGATGAATTAATGTTTCCAAACCTTTGCTTAGTTTCTTTCCTTTCAGCTGCTCAGGCTGCTGAATTCCCCCGTCAATCGTGTCAACTCCAAAGTAGAGCGTATCTTCTTCAGGCTCAAAGGAGCGAGCCAGCTTAGCTGTGATATAAACAAATCCCTCATCATGGCTCACTTGCATACGATTAATAGTATTGGAAGACACATCCATTTTTTGCTTTTCATCATCCGGCAGCTTTTCCCAGTCCTGCTGCTTGCCGTCAATTTTAATTTCATCTGTCTTTTCAGGATCCATCGCAAGCACACCAAAGGACATTTCAGGAGATAAATCATTGTACCAGCGTGGTCTGCTGCTCGATTTGACAAATGGCATTGTATTCCATGTTTTCTTAAACCACTCATCCTGCCAGCTGAACAGAACGGCTCCTGCATAACCTTCGTTGTGAATTTCTTTTAATAAAGCGGCATCTTGTTTTCCTTGTTCCTTCTCACTGTGGCCGCCCTGATCTCGACCAAGATTTCCAAAATGTGCATTACCAAGTGATGAAGGAACACCAAATTCTGTAATCATGACGGGGATATCTTTATGATATTTTTTTAGATCCTGCAAGTAGCCTTTATAAGTATCTGTTTTACCTTGACTATTTTTTACATCCTCATATTTATCCGTCTCGTTTAAAAAATCCGGATAGTAAGGATAAGCGTGAAAAGAAGCAAAATAACCCGCCTGCCAATTTTCCACGTTTAAATGAGTGGCATCTACACTTACGGAATCTTCACTCGGTAGAGGTTCATTCGGATGTTCAAGAGGATCAGTGGTGATCCAGTTCGTAAATGTTAACGGATGCTGCCAGCCCTTAATAGCTTCTTTTCGTGCCGTGTAGTTCAGAAGCTCGGCAAGCCAGCTTTCGAATGGAGAAGCTGCTTTCTTTGCCGATATCTTTGATCCGTTAAAAACTTTTGCTTGTTGATTTTTTTGATTGGTACTCTTCACAATTTTAGGATTCCATTCTGTCCCAACGTGCCAAGCTATTAAATACGGGCTTGCATCCGCTGTGTATTTTCCACTAGCCTTTCCAGGATTATCCGGAAGCGTCACACTTCCATAAACAGCTCCAATAGCATGATCGATCTCTTTTTTAAATGCTTTTGTAACTTCTTCTGAAGAGGCATTCTTAGTTTTATTCATCAAGTTGACGGGAGACCATATGCCTTGCATGAAATAGAGTGGATCGTCCTTATTATCCTCGTTGAATTCCACAAGCGCCTCGTAAAACACAGGTTTATGAATGGTATAAATGCGTATGGTGTTGACCCCCATATCTTGAATCATCTGAAACCAATTCATATAATCTTTTTTCGATATGGGCATCTCACCTGGGAAATGTCCAGGTAAAGTAGCTCCAAGATTTACTCCTTTTATAAAAAATGGAGACCATGATCCATCCTTGTAGATTTGAATTTTTTTATCTGACGTCTTGAATTTGATGTGTGTGCCGTCTTGAATCTGTTTGCTCTCTGTTACAGATTGCGTACTGAGAAACACATAGCTCCCAATTCCAATAATCACGAGTAATATGGCAGCTGCTTTACCCTTCCACTTCACCTTTTTCTTCCCCCTTTCATAAAAACTCCTGAAATATTCCCAATAAATTACCAGTTGAAAAATTAATACCAAACGGTTAACTTGAAATTGTCATTTTCTTTGCCCACATTTAACCTATCACGGACCAACCGTACGTTCATCGAAAACTAAAGTTCGGAACTCCGAATTTCTATTTCGGTACCCCCACATTTTCAGACCCGGTTTTTGGATTTTTTCCAAACTTTGCGAAATGTGCATGGATCATAAAAAGACCAAGCTTACAATAAATGAAACGCTTACTTTTTTTGCCCTTGATCCTCAGGGAAACCCCGGACATACCGAAACGAAACGCGCACATACCAAACGAAGTTGAACGGTACTTTTAAAGAAGACGATTGGTAAAAAATTCTACTTGGAGGGTAAAATAATGAAGCAAACGATGATCCCCTTGATTCTTCTACTCAGTTTTTCCTGGGTTTTAGCAGGTTTTTCAAATCCTGATCAACACCATAAAGCGATGTGGGTAGAAAAATCAGAATGGAACAAAGAAACGGATAACCTATTATCTAAAGCTAAATCAAACGATATCGATGTTCTTTACTTGAAAGCCAATAC
Source organism: Halobacillus salinarum (assembly GCF_022919095.1). Classification (NCBI taxonomy): domain Bacteria; kingdom Bacillati; phylum Bacillota; class Bacilli; order Caryophanales; family Bacillaceae; genus Halobacillus; species Halobacillus salinarum. The sequence goes on from NZ_CP095073.1 coordinate 3,650,252, forward strand.
CGACATCCCAGCAGATCAATACCAACAATTTATTCAAAAAGCATCCAATAATGGGATCGCTGTTCACGCTTTAAATGGAGAACCTTCTTGGGCGCTGAAAGAGAACCAAGGTAAAATAAAATCCTTCATCCAATGGGTAAAGGATTATAACCAGTCCGCAGCCAAGAATGAAAAATTTAAAGGGGTTCACTTTAAAATTCAACCTCAATATTTAAGTGAATGGTACAGTAATGCAAAAGATGTAAGGAAGCAATGGAAGAATAATGTCACATTCATAAACGAGCAGACCGCTGACAGCAGTTTGGAAGTTAGTGCTTCAATTCCTTTCTGGCTGGACAACACCCCGACCCCGGGAAACAGTGACGTCCCGTTCAGCACCTGGCTAATTAAACATTTTGACCATACGGCCATTCTTGCCTATCGGGATACACTGGAAGGGGACAATGGCATTGTCACTCTTGTAAAAGATGAGCTGAATGCAGCAGATAAAGCAGGGAAACAAATCATGGTCGGTGTTACATTGAAGGATACCGGAGACGATTACACGACCTTTTATGAGGAAGGCGTAGATGACATGGACATGCATCTTTCGTTGATCGATGAGTACCTTGGCAAATGGTCCTCTTATGTAGGAAAAGCCATTGATAACTTTAAATCCTATCAAGTGAAGGCAGCTGAAAAGGAAACGCCTTCAGCGGAATCTGAGGATACTAAAAAACGGGGCACGTACATCTGGCACGCAGACACCTTGATTTCCGAGCAGGACAGCATTATCGAATTTGCTAAAGAAAAAAATATTAATATGCTGTATACAAGACTGGATCTTACTCAGCCGTTTAGTGCTTATCAGGATTTCGTAGAGAAAGCGACAAAAGCAGGAATTGAAGTTCATGCCATGGGCGGGCACCCTACTTGGGCACTTGAAGAAGGAAAACCTCATATTGAAAAGCTTGTAAACTATGTAAAAGACTACAACAGCCAGTCTGCTGACAGTCAGAAATTCACAGGAATACACTTGGATATTGAACCGTATGTAAACCCGCAATGGACTTCTAACGAGCAGGAAGTTCTTAAATCCTGGATGAAAAATATTACTATGTTTGAAGAGGAAACGAATAAAGCAAATTTAGAGTCCAGTATGGATCTAGCCATGTGGTTTGATGATACGAAGACTCCTGGTCACCCGGACACACCATTTAATAAATGGGTCATCGAAACGGTCGACCATGCTTCTGTGATGGCCTTTAGAGACTTCGCTGAAGGTTCAGGCGGAATCGTGGACATGGCTGAAGACGAAGTGAAGTATGCAGACGAACTAGGAAAGGATATTATTATTTCCGTGGAAATGAAAGATGTTCAAAATAAGGACATCACATTCCATGACGAAGGAAAAGAAAAAATGAAAAAACAGCTTCATACTGTAGAAGATAATTTAAGCAAATATTCTTCTTATAACGGTTACTCTATCCACGCTTATAAGTATTGGAAAAGCGCTAAAGAATAAGCTGTTTTGAATTCATTTAAGGCTGTCGGGATAGTTCTCGACAGCCTTTTTTTCATTGGGTATTTCCATAGCTTAGTCCGCACTTCTGTACACAAAAACGTGCAGAGAAATTCTCTGCACGTCAGCGTTGTGGGGAAACCATCCTCTTTCCTCAAGATTTTCATTTTGCCATCAGGAGCGAATGATTCTTTCCTTTGTACTTGAAGTGGCTTTTTCTAATCTATTTCTTCTGGAAGAATGCCCCATTGTTTCGATTTCAGTACTGCTTCGGCTCTCGTTTTCACCTGCAGCTTTTTAAAGATTTCTGTCAGATTATATTCGATGGTTCGAGGGCTTTTGAAAAATTCTTTAGCAATTTCCTTGTTGCTTTTTCCCTTTGCTACTTCTTTCAAAATTTCCTGTTCTTTAGAGGTTATGGAAACCTCCTCCATCATATCCTTGCTTTGTTTTTCCTCTTCCACACGTACTTCCATTTTTCGAAGCTGAGCGAATAAGGAGACAGGCACAATTGATTTCCCTTGAATGCCGCATCGAATGGCCTGAATCAGATTCTCTCTTGATTCGGTTTTACTAATAAATCCTGAAACCCCCGCTTCAACTAACGTATTGAAATACGGTCCAATATCATAGCCGGTATAAATAAGGATCGGGTTCTCATTTCCTGTTGAACGCATTTTCTTACTTAATTCAATTCCATTCATTCCCGACATTCTAAGATCAAGCAGCATAATATCAAACGTTTTCTTTCCAATGATTTCAAGTGCCTCCCCTGGAGACTCCACATTCGTTACAATCATATCTTCTTCTTTCTCAATCATGAGTTTCGTCCCCGCTCCTACAGAAGGGTGATCATCCACCAATAGAATTTCTATCATACCTATCTTCCTTTCCTTACATTACTTCAAAGAAATTCTTCATCCGTAAATCCGCCCGGAGAAGAATGGCAATTTCGACTCCGTCACCGGAAGAAAACATTTCCATACTGCCTTGCATGCTGTTTACACGCTGTTTAATCCCAGCTAAGCCCATACTTTTGGAAGATTGATTAGCAGGATCATTTTGAAAACCCACTCCATCATCTTCATAGTTAAGAATGACTAATTCGCCTTCACTTTTTAAATCTAAGGTGACTTTACTTGCTTTGGAATGTTTGGATGCATTATTGATAAGTTCCTGTACAATACGGTAGATGGTAAGGGACTGATCGTCCCCCAGGTTCGCAGTAAAATGACTGGAAGTAAACGTTATCTCAAACTGTTCTCTCCCCTGATGCCGGTGTATTAAATAAGTGAGCGCTTCTACTACCCCGGTTTCTTTTAGAAAAGGAGGCCTTAGCAGGGTACAGGTTTCCCTGATCTGCTGAACGACACCAAGCAATCCTTCACGTATTTGCTCGAGATGTGGAGTATAGTGGACTGGAAAACTCTTATCTTCGATAAATTCATCAATTTTCCGGTACCACACTAATTGCTCCTGCAAAGCAGAGTCATGAAGATCACTGGCAAGCCTGGACCTCTCTTTTTCCGACAAATTAAACAGTAAACGCAGCATCCAAGCTGGAGTATCCTGCTGCTGATGCATGGATTGTTTTAATTCTTCCGTTACTCCTTCAATAAGCAGAAAATTCTCATAGACCATGCTTGTATAATGGGATAAAGTTTTCAACCACCTTTGTTCATCCTGGTTGAAAGGCGTATAATTAATTTTTTGGTCGATCCAAAGAAGTCTGATTGATTCCTGCCTTTCACTTATGACGTAGCATATCCCCTGGTCAACGAAGAAAGAATCACTCGTCTTAAGCTCCGCTTGTTTATAATGAAGAAAACTTTTTATAAGCTGGATTGGAAATTCATAGTCCCCATTTTCCAGTTTCACAAAGCCATCTTTTTTTCGATAAGTTAATAGAGATACTGAATTTACAGGCAGCACATCCCTGATCTCTTCTACTAATCTTAGATCCAGTTCTTCCCGTTTGACGATCTTGGATAAGTCCTTTGCAAAACGGTCAATACTCATTTGGAAATTAAATTTGTCCCTGAACAATAATGGTCGTAAGTTCAGCTTTTCCTCTAAATAGAAAAAAACGACCATGGAGACGTAAATAATGATCATCAGTCTCGCCCACTGAATCCAAGTTAAATTCACAAAAAATACAAAGAGACCGACAATAATCGTCGTTAAAAGTAAAGAAACAAGGGAGTAATAGCGAAGTCTGCTGTTAATAAAGTCAATATCGAAAATTCGGTTTGTCATAACCAAATAAAAGAAAAAGATCGGCAGAAAAATCAAAAATGCAGCAGTCACTGAAGGAGGAAGCAGTTCCACCCCAAAGATCGTACTAGGAAGCACCGTCAAAAAGATAAATGGAAAAAAAGAAATGATAATACTAAAAATCGTATTTTGAAAAATGGGCTTATGTATGGTTTTTCTGAAACGAAAATAATAATACAAAAGCAGGAATAAACCAAGCAGCATTTCTAAAGAAAACAGCATCAGCTGAAGGTTTCGAATAATGGAATAGACACCACCGATGAAAACAAACATAGAAATCGTATCTAAAAGTACAGTGGTCAAGTTGATGATGTAAAGAAACAGCAGCAGACGCCCTTGAATCAGTTTAATATTGTATCTGGCAAAGTATTGATAATAAAAATGCAAAAACAGGACTGGAACACACAGTAAGGAAAACCCATTCATAAACCTTCCGATATAATCCGTACGTGCAGAGGCTCCGGCACTTAAGTAACCCAATCCTACTGCAAGCAGCAACGCGATCAGGTAAAGAGAGAGCTTTTCATTATTTTTTTTATAATAAATATATACCGACAAGACAAATAATACAGTAAACACTAGAAAAGGGATGACCGTGTGATAGAGCAAAGTGTTGTAATTCAATGGTTCCTGAACTTTATATTCCAACACTTCTCCGTCTCTCAAGACCTTTAACTGATCCAATTTGCCAATGACCCCATATTTCTTAATTGAGGAGTAGAATTCAGGGGGCTGATGGTTTACTTCAAGGACGATATCGTCCGGTTCAACCTTTCGCTTTTCAGCCCATCCTATTTGGTCTACAGCAGTAATCTTCCACTGATCATCTTCTGTTTTTTTAACATCAATCCCTGCATACGTAACGGAAAGAGTAACGTATATTAAATAAAGTGCGATTAAGCAAATACCCGCAAAAAAAAAGATCGGTTTCTTGTTGTCTACTTTTTTCATACCCTTCCCCCTGACACAATAGATAAGAAAAAGCCAGAAGGACTCTGGCTTTTTCTCAGGTTATTTATTTCCAGTAGCACATTTCGATATTTAAGCCGTTTTGATCTTCGTCTCTTAATACATCAAGCAGAGCCGTTTTTTCTAGTTCGGAAACCCCTACGAGACTAAGCTGCCCGTTCTCCAATTTCTCAAGAAGATTGGGATGGTTCCCTACATATTCCATCATATTCTTTAACATGATTTTTCCTCCTTTATTTAAAACCATCGACTTAAGTGTCTTCCAAGACACTTCTCAGCTTTGCTTTCCATTCATTCTCAGCTTCTAAATCATCGGCAAGTTGAACGGCTTTTAATTGGTAAAGCCTTTTTACTACTTTTGTGTATTTCAAAGATGATGAATTTTCAAGCCATTGAAACAACTGGTTCTTCTTCTCTAACAGCATTTCCTTCGTAATCGTTCCTCTATAATAATCTCTAATCCATTGAGCTTGCGGCTCCTTCTCTTGTAACAAGTAAAGGATAGGTAGAGTTTTTTTCTTATGAAGTAAATCATTTTTTTCATCTACTCTAAGAACGTCATGGAGATCATTATTCAGCTGTGCAGCAATTCCTAAGTACTCTGAATAACGTTTGATAATTTCAAACTGCTTTTTAGTAGCGCTGACAGCCCCTAACAGGGAAGCACATGCCATTAGTGAACCAGATTTTTCTTTAACCATTTGCAAATACCCATCCTCGGATTGAACGTCAGCTGCTAAGTCTTGATGCTGTCCTTGAACAGCTTTTAGAACTTGTTGATGTAAAAGCGAAAGAGACCTTTCTTTGATGTTCTCTTCCACAGGAGCTTTATGGAGAATATTCATACTTAACATAAGCAGACCTGTAGCAATATTCATAGTTGAAGCGTAAGGGGACTGAGTCCAGGGCTTATCCCGGGTATCTTGATCCTGCAAATCATCAAAAATATCCAAGGCAAGGATTAACACTTCCACAGCTGCTGAAGAATGAAGAGAAGTTAATTCGGTCGGATTGAAAAACATCTCGCTATGAAGGTAAGTTAAGGCAGAAAACGAGAAACCTTCCTCCCGTTTATATCGAATAAATGCAGCTGCCTCATTGACAAGTGACTCGTTCCTCCATGTTCTCTGTAACGAATGGATCATAACCTCTTCCATGGCCACAGCAGTATGGCTAGGAATCCTTCCCATACGTCACCTCCTATTCAAATGAGATGAACAATTTCACGGATAAGATTATCATACAATGTATACAGTGAATAGGTAGTAAAGTATTACGAAGATAGTAAGAAACGCTCGTTTATTGACGAATAATAAATGTCATAAACTGTAATAAAAGTTCGGAAGGATTTGGTAAATAAAGCGTTTTCTATTACAAATAAATAAAGTTATGTAACAAATGTGTAATTTAATCTCCCTCCTCTATTTCGTTAGCGTGTTAAAATAAAAGATATATTAAATATGTATCTTAAGGCAACTTTCCACGATTCCCCCGATTTCTAATTTGATTTATTTTGAATCTATTTTTTAATTCCTTGTAAAAAAAAAGTAACATAAATGGCAAGGACTAATTATATCCCCACCTCCTAAAACTTTAGTCACTAGCAGAGAATTTCCCCGGACTTAATTTTCCATTATTTAACTTAAAAACATTCCAAAAAACCTATACTTATACAGGGGTTTTTTCTTACTTTTACAAAAAATTAATGAAAAATTCTTTAGTTATCGCAGATTTACAGTTAAAACCGTCATAATTAGAAAGCCAAGGATAAACGAGAATGTCGAAGTTCGTTCATTTCCATCCCCGTGACTTTCAGGAATAAGTTCTTTATAAACAACAAAAAGCATAGCTCCTGCAGAAAATGCCAAACCGTACGGAACTAAAGAAGTAAAGCTTTCTCCAAAGTATAACCCTGCCATTCCTGCCAGAAATTCAGCCATAGCAGTTGCTGAAACGAGGATAACCATTTTTACCCCTCTAACACTTTGCATGAATAAAAACAGAGCAATTAAAAAACCTTCAGGCAGATTCTGCAAGCCAATGGCAAAAGCCACTACAGGACCAAGGTCACTGTAATGACTTGCATAACTCATTCCAACGGAGATGCCTTCGGGCAGATTATGAAGGGCCATCGCTATTAAAAATAAATGAATATTGACATGCCTGTTATTTTTCGAATGCTGAAGGTCATGATGGGGAACCACAATTTCCAATAACATCAAAGTAAATGTACCGAGCAAAATACCAGCTGCTAACACCGACATACTAGAAAGCTTTAATGCGGATGGAATTAATCCATATGTAGAAGCCGCCACCATAATTCCAGCTGTAAATGCGAGCAGGCTGTCTTTCCATCTATGAGATAGATTCCTGATCAGTAATACCGGCAATGCTCCAATAGTCGTAGTAAATGTAGTGATAAAAATATGAACCGCATCCATAGACGACCACCTCTTCGTTTAATATATGGCCAATTCTATAAATGCATGTCCCAAAATAAATCGACAAAAATTCTTAGTTTTACAAAGTTTTAAATTCATTTAATCTAGTCTTCATATTATGCTTTCATAGTTGTAGGTAACTTGAATTAGAAGGAGGAAAAATAATGAAGAAAACCTCGTTCGTATTATCAACAGTTCTGACAGCAGCATTATTCTCTTCATCTGCCGTTGCTGCTTCCCCAGCAGAATCTATTTCTACATACCATAGCGACAAGGATGAGCTGGCCATTTCATTTGCAGGCAGATACGATAGTGGCGCTGAACTTGATAGTGGAGGCTCGGAAATTGTAGAGTACGATAAAAAACACCAGCGTGCCTTTTCTATCAATGGAGATGCAAATGCTCTTGACATACTGGATCTTTCTGACACAGAAAAGAGAGGTGAGATCTCCTTATTTAAAAGGGTAAAGTTCGCTGATTTGGCTCTTGGTGATTTCAGCGTTGATGGGCCAACTAGTGTAGCCGTACACCCAGATAATGATTTTATTGCTGTTGCCATTGTGAATGACACAAAGACAGAAAATGGTGAAGTCGTTTTCCTTAATACAGATGGTGAATTAATTGCATCCTATCAAGTTGGAGCACTGCCGGACATGCTTACTTTTACAAGCGATGGAAGCAAACTATTAGTTGCAAATGAAGCAGAACCCAATGATGACTATACTAAAGATCCGGAGGGCAGTGTATCGATCATTGACATCAGCTCCGGTCCTGCTAACGGAAAAGTAGCAACGGCAGGCTTTAAAAATCTTGATAACAGCAAAGTTGATGACAATGTTCGTACCTTTGGACCTGAAGCGACAGCTGCACAAGATTTTGAACCGGAATATATAACTGTGAGCGATGATAACAAAAAAGCTTATGTATCCTTACAAGAAAACAACGCGATTGCAGAGCTGGATTTAATGAATGGTGAGTTTACAGCTGTACATGGCCTGGGTTTCAAAGACCACTCGCTCGAAAGAAACGCACTGGACGCTTCCAATGATACGAATTCGATTAACATGAAGCCGATGCCCGTACTCGGTATGTATCAGCCAGACGCTATTGCATCTTATACAGTAGATGGAAAAACCTATATCATTACACCAAATGAAGGAGATTCTAGAGATTATGACGGTTACTCCGAAGAAACACGCGTCGGGGATTTAGAAGAAGATACCGGGAAAGACGTTCATTTAAATGCTGATTTTTATGAAGGGTTCAACCAGGACGAATTAGATAAAATGGTTGAAAATGGATTGTTTGACGATGACCAGCTTGGCAGGCTTCATGTCACGACCGCAAACGGCTTGAATGAAGACGATGAATATGAAGCACTGTACAGCTTTGGCGGCCGTTCCTTTTCTATATACCAGGCAGATCAATTTCAACAAGTATACGACAGCGGAGATGAATTTGAAAATATCATTGCAGATGCCCGCCCTGAATACTTCAATACGAATAATGATGACAATGGTTTCAAAAGCCGCAGTGACGATAAAGGGCCAGAACCTGAATCCGCCGAAGTAGGTAAGATCAATGGGAAAACTTATGCCTTTATCGGATTGGAACGACAAGGAGGCATTATGGTGTACAACATTGATAACCCCGAGAAGCCATATTTCGTCAATTATTTTTCAACGAGAGACTTTTCTTCAGAAGATGAAGCGATCAAAGGCGACAGCGCTCCAGAAGGATTGACTTTCATTGCTGCTGAGGATAGTCCTACCGACAAACCTATGCTTCTAGCAGGATATGAAGTATCTGGTACAGTAGCCGCTTACAACGTAGAGAGCTTACTCGGTGAAAAACGGCTTGCTGGAAAAAATAGATATGAAACAGCTGTTGAAATTTCAAAAGAAGGCTGGGAACAGGCAGATACAGTAGTTATTGCCCGTGGGGATATTTTTGCGGATGCACTCGCCGGTACCCCACTTGCCTATAAAGAAGATGCGCCTATTTTGCTTAGCCATAACGAGTATTTAGACGATTCAATTCGTGAAGAAGTAAGCCGGCTTCAAGCAAAGCACGCGATTATCTTAGGAGGACCAAATGCTGTCTCCAGTCATGTCCAATATCAACTCAGCGGTTTAGGGCTCTCCGTTGAACGGATTTACGGGGACACACGCTTCGGAACAGCCGCTAATGTCGCGGCACGTTTGGATGGACAACCAGAAAAAGCGATCGTCGTCAATGGTGATCGATTTGCTGATGCTTTAGCTGCAGCCCCTTATGCAGCCAAACATGGCTATCCTATTCTCTTGAGCAAAGAAAATAAAATTCCTGAAAAAACGGAATTAGGGCTTACCAATATTGATTCTTCCATCGTAATTGGAGGAGAGGGCGTAGTGGGTCCTAAGGTTATGTCCATGCTTCCTGATGCGAAACGCTATGCCGGAACGAATCGCTTCGAGACAGCAGCAAAGGTTGTGAACGAATTATACGAATCGGGCAATACAGCCTTTGTCAGCACAGGTTATGAATTTGCCGACGCTCTTACCGGATCCGTGCTTGCAGCGAAAAAGAATGCTGCCGCCCTCCTGGTAAAACAAAATCAAATTCCTGACAGCATCGCAAAAGCTTACAATGATTTAAGCATAGAAAAACTTTATATCCTTGGTGGCCCGGGGGCTGTGAACGAAGAAGTTGCTGAACAATTAAAACCGGAATGGTAGTAAACTTGAGGACTATAAGATTGCTCTTATAGTCCTCATTTATTTTCCTTACCCATTTTTAGAAACCGGAATAAAAGAATGGAAAATTCCAATAACCTTGACTTGTTTCCCCATAATTTCAGTCTTATATACTTTACAAACAAAGTAATAGCTTTCTTCCGTGTGATTACTGATAATCTGTGGCCCGGCTAATTCAATACCGGCGCCAAGAAATGGATTGTCTCCCCCAATTCGTTCCCTCGCCTGGTCAACAGCCCAGTCTACATATTGTTCTTTTCCTGGAACTGTAGATGCCATGCTTACGATGAGTACTAGTATGATAGCAGCCATGATGATTCGTTTCTTCATAGCTTTCTCCTTTCAGATCTGTCTTCAGGTAAAGTTCTCGAATCCAGTTTCCCGCACCTGTAGTTCGTCACCTTTTATCGTTACCTACCAGGTTATTAACATCATATCTGAAGATGATCGGGATCAAAAATTAGACGATTACAGTCTCCTAACGCTTATTGTATCATCCTTTTACGTGAAGTGACTTTTCAAAAACTAAGCAAAGATTTAGATTAGCACTGAAATGCATGAGATCCCTTTCATAAAAATTAGGAAATAAAAAAGCTGCCGAGCATTTACCCAGCAGCTTAAGATTCAATTACATCTTACACCCGTTCTTCTACTTGAAAGAACGACAGGATATTTTTTACTTTTCCATATTCAGAAGCATGAGGACGATCGTCATCATCAGAATAACCGTAATCCACCATTCGGTTACGATTCAGGCAGAGCTTCGTCATTTCAGGTTTAAAGAAATCAAACAGTTCAAACCTCTCCTGTAAATGCGGGAAGCTGTGCTGGTATTGATGGATAGACTCTGCAAGAAGTCCCCAAAAGATCTCTTCGGACATTAATTCATGATTCACCACAATGTGGCTGAGATAACGTAAATGGCAGATAAACAGCCCCGTAAAAATAAACTGAGTCAGTCCTTCCGGTGGTTCACTCCTGAGCACCGATTTCAGCTCATCCGTCACCTGATCAAGTTCAGGGAAGGGCTGATCTGTAATATTGACGTCATCAACAAAGTCCTTTACAGCCAGACGGTGCGGTTTTCCATCCTTAATGACGAGAATTGTATTTTGACCATGCGGAGAAAAGACTGTTCCGTACTGATAAAGAAAATGGAGCAGCGGGTCCATGGTTACTTTAAAAAATTGCTTCATCCATTCTTCCGCTTCTAATCCAGAAGCTTCGATTAAACTTTTTATAAACGGCTTCCCTTGATGATCGATATGGAGAAGTGCAGCTAAAGTGATGGCCTGCTCCCCTTCTTCCAAATACGTGTAAATACTTTCCCTCCATATAGCTCCAAGCATTTCTAAGTATTGATACGGGGCTCCTTCCAACTGGGCGAAATGCTTTTGGTCGACATTTAAGCTTGCGATCTCTCCAGGTAAAATCACTCGGCACTCTTCTTTTAAGAAAGAATCGTTGTGATATATTCCTTTAATTAACTCCGTTACTTTAGGGGCAACCAACGTCCTCTCTGCAGGAAGACCGCGATAGACAAGCGTGTTTAATATACTCATCGGCACCTTCACATGATGCTTCTCTTTATTTGATACATTCACGAAGGTACGGATCGACTGCTGAGGCAGGTACCAATCTTCTCCCTCCCCTAAAGGAACAATGGATTCATTAGCTAGTTCAAGAGGGAAATGCGGAATTATCATATTTTTCCACTGCCATTCGTGTACAGGGAGGTAGTAATAATCCTCAAGCTGTTTCCCCCTGCTTAGCAGTTCATTCTCAAAGGAGTGTTTTTCCTCCTCGCTTAGCTCTTCCTGTATTAATTGCTGTGCGCTGAAATGAGTGACCGTTTGAAAAGAAGTAATTGATTTATGAACAGCTACCCACGAAAGCCGGACTTGCTTATGATTCTCGGGTGCATAATCAAGATAATCGTCATAACCAAACCCGATTCTTCCTTTATTATAAGTAATCCACGGGTGCCCCGTCATGTATCCCTCTAAGTCCGCATAATCTGTGTGGAGTAACTCGTCTGCAGACTTATCATCCTTTTGCAGCAAATGAGCATCTGCGATCAATGTTGCATTTAGTTCCTTAATCAAATGAGCAGCAGTTTCTGAACTCATCCCTATTACAGGTTTAAGATCAAGCAGAAAGTCGATCGCATTATCCGCTTTTTTCTGTGTTCCGTCTTCAATCACCTCGATGCTCGATTCAATCACATCAAAACTGTCAAAAAAGCGAGTGTAGGCAGTGTAACGGTACGCTTTCTTATCAGACACAGCTAATTCATAATGAATCTTGTTTTCCTTTTCAGCGAGCACCTCAGGGGTAATCATATCCTCATACATATATTCAGCAAGCATTTTTGCAAGCAAGTTCTTGTTCGCCGTCTGCCAGCTCTCTTCTGTTAATACTTTTTCGAGCTCATTTTTTAGAAACATGGAATCCCCTCTTTCTTAAACTGATCTGCTATTCTAATAGGATGGGACTGTTATTCTCTTTTTGGAAGAACTTCCCTGCCCAAACGTTTGGAAGACCGTATCCGTAGATACTGAATAGACTTCTCTTCCTGCAAGCTGGTTAATAATTACGGAATTGCGGTACGCCCCTAAACCTAAATCAGGAGCTCCAACGCCATGCGTGTGCATTTCTCCATTTTGGATGAATAATTCCTGGCTTCCTTCCAGATGAGTTTTTAAGCAATAATCTTTTGTCACTTGGTAACGTCCTTTTTCGTCCCATGCTATAAATTCTTTCATAGCACTGAGAAAACGGGGAATGGCTTCCCTGTACCCTGTGGCAAGAATTACGACATCCGCTTCAACTTCAAATTTTTCTTCTTTTACGTTCTGCCATCCATAAAGCTTCCAAGTATCTTCAACTTTCTCGATCCCTGCCATCTCTGTCATGGCCTGGAGTTCGATATCAGGCGTTTCATTACAGGCTGATCTTTCATAAAGGTAATCATAAATTTCTGCAATAGTATCCGCGCTTATTCCCTTGTAGAGCAGGTCTTGTTCTTGAAGAAGCGCATCTTTTTTCTCCTGAGGAAGTTCATAAAAAAAGTTGGTATAATCAGGAGAAAAATATTCCAAGCCCAATTTCGAATATTCCATTGGGAAAAACCCTTTAGAACGCGTAAACCAATGCACGGAGAAACGGTCTTCCTCCTGCTGTTTAGCTACATCAAGGAAGACTTCTGCTGCGCTCTGCCCTGAGCCAATGACAGCTACTGAACGCGCCTCCCTGCAAATTGACTTCTTATGCATATAATCCGCAGTGTGAAAGACTGTTTTTCCGAGCGCATCCTCAAATGGTTTTGGAACAGAAGGTACTGAACCAATACCAATGGCCAGATGCTTCGTTAAATAAACGTCTTCGGTCCCGGTTTCAAAGTTCCAGGCGGTGACTTCAAAAAGCCGTACTCCAGTAGAAGTCACATAAGGGGAAACAGACTGCACTTCCATCCCAAAACGGCAGGACGCAAGCTGGTTACTTACCCAACGGCAATAATGGTTGTATTCTTTTCTTGGAATGTGAAATTTTTCAAAAAAATAAAATTGATAGAGACGGTTGTGTTCCTGTAAATATCGTAGAAAACTATAGGAACTGCTGACATCTGCCATACTGACAAGGTCAGCAAGAAATGGTACTTGCAGCGTTGTTCCATTGATCATCATTCCTGGGTGCCAATCAAATTCAGCTTTCTGTTCAAGAAATAGAGCTTTTACGTCCGTCACAGGCTCAAGCAGCGCGGCCATTCCTAAATTAAACGGGCCAATACCTACGCCAATGACATCGTATATTTCAGTTGACCTGCTTATAGAGTTTGTCATACGGCCACCTCTTTTCAAAATCATTGCGGTCACAGAACATAAGCAAACCGGTTTTGTCAGGAAGTTCAATAGGTTTAATGGGTTTAAAACCACATTTTTTAAAGACATGAATCATTTTTTCATTTTGGATATCAGGTTCAGCAATCACTTTGTTCGTCATCGATTCTTGAAATTGATACTGTACCATGGCTCTCAGCAACGGCAGAGAAAGCCCTTTTCCTAAGAATTCCTGTTCACCGATCAAAAGGTGGACTCCCTGATCATAAGGCATGGGAGAATACGTATCTTCCACCACATCCCCTTTTACCCAGTATGCTTCCCAATAGCTCATGGGGCGATCATCTAAAAAACCAATATACAGCGATTGATGTTGATCATTTATAGCTTTTTGTAAATGTTCTTTGTATTCACTGAAGGGAATATTCAGATGCCAAAAAGGATGTACGTGTTCTTCCAGCATCCAGCTATGGATGAGCTCGGCATCTTTCTCAAACGCTACCTTCCGAAACGCTACTGTCCTTTGCAATTTCTGATCAAACATCTCGTAATCATAAACCATGGTTAACTTTCACCTTCTTCACAAGCGGATTGCTTACTGAAGCATACACCGATTGAGACTCGAGTGGCCCCACCAGTTCATCCATATCATAAAATCTCGTTAACAAATTAGCTTTGCAAGGCAGTTTGTCCATTTCTAACAGACTTTTCAATAGCTCTGGCGATTTTTGCAGCTCCCGGTGACGTTCCAGTCTGCTTCGTAACGCTTCCAGCAGCTTGCTTTCTGCGATTAATCCATTAGAACCAAAACCATTAATTAATCCAAATAGATGGTTGAAGAAAAAGTAATAACGCAATCTTTCTTCTGCAACAGCATCTGAACAGATCGTATCGCTTTGTTCATTTAAATTAGGCAGCAGATCAAACAGCTTATCTACTGTAGACTCCTTAAAATAGTAGCCTTGGTTATCACGGTAATAAAATTTAGACGGATACCCCTGTTCTAAAGCAATGACCGAATTTTGCTGATGAGCCTCAAGTGCAATTCCATACGTATGAAAAAGCCAAAGCAGCGGCTCCAGCGTAATGTCTAAATATTTTTCAAACCAATCCAAGCTGACAGCCTCCAGTTGGCGATTTTCTCTCACAGCAATGCTGTTAATAATGGAAGCAATTCTTGTGCCTCCTCCATAAGCGTGATCCTGGCAGAGGGCAGCTACAAGAGAGGATTGTCGCCTTGCTTCGAAAAACGGATTTTCCCGAATAACGACTTCAAATCCAGCGAGCCCATCAGTCAGGTACACGTACGCAGGATCCTTTATAATATGAAAATCCGGAAAGTTCTCTTCCAATTCATCCCCTAGTCTTGTATTCATCAGCCTGGACACTTCTACTCCTCTGGCTAATTCCTTTGGCTGGTTAACTCGAAGAGAATTCGTTATTTTTATAGGTACTGAGAATTTATACATATACTTGGATGTTTGACTGTACACCGTTCTAAAAGAAGATGTTGCTGTGAATATTTTTCCGAGCGGTCCTAAGTACGTAAGCATTCCAGCTTCTATCTGCTCCTGCACTTCACTTTGCTGCAGAAGATGCTTTGCCTGCAGGGGATGAACAGGGATTAATACTTCCTCACCACCTGCATATAACTGATTGAGCCACTTCTGGTTGACACTAGCATCCATTTTTAACTCTTCAAAGATGATTTCATGAGCAGTCGTGTCCGTACTGGAATCTTCGACTACGAGGGATTTGTTTACACAGAAATAATCCAGCTGGAACTCCCCTTTTCGTTCAGGGGAATAGACCTCATCTTCTCTTTCAGTTAACCCCTGCCGGCTTTTAGGAGTTGGGTGAAGCAAATGCCCAAAGATAAGGGATTGTTCGGCCTCAATGTATTCAAAATCTTCGTCACAAAGCTTATCAGAATCCTCTTTTCTCTCCGCCACGTAGGTTTTTATCTTCTGGCAGCTCAAGATTGCCCGAAGCATGAGTTCATCTTCTGCCAGGGTGCCGTCATTTTCGATCTGAAGCTCCTTGATAATCAGAGAAATGAGGGTCACGTAATCAACCGGAATCAGGTTGTCCTCTTTTTCACCACGATAATAAATGGGGAAATGAAACAAATGACGGTCTGTCAACGACCAGTACTTTATTGGAATGATGAGCTCTATCTTCTGATGTTCAAGCTTGGAAGCAGCGATTCCTGCGATTTCTTCTGAAGCAGGAACGGGAATAGAATTTTCATGCTCATGCAATTCACGATAATTTCCTGTTTCTCGTAAATAGCAGTTTAAGAAGCTCTGTATGGTTGCCTTTTCAGCTAATTCTTTTGCATTAATCATTTAAATCCTCCATTCACAAGTGTATTTCCAACCTTCTCTATTTCTCCAACCACCGTTTCAATATCTTCACGTCTCGTACGTGGATTCAGCAGCGTAAACTTCAAAAAAGTCTTTTCATTGATCGTTGTTTTAGCAAGCACTGCTTTTCCCTGTTGCAGCATTTCCTGCTGGATGCGCCGATTTAAAGAACTGTAATCCCTTGATTCGGAAGGCTGGTATTGAAACACGACCGTATTTAATTCTGGGTCTCTGTTTTCCACTTCAAACTCATTTTTCCCAGCTATATAATCAGCAGCATACTTGGCCATTTCAAGGGTAGAATCAATCATGTTCCCAAGTCTCCTGCTCCCGATCGTTTTAAGGGTGATGTATACTTTTAAAGCGTCGAACCTTCTAGTGGTCTGTACTGATTTATTTACTAAATTTAAGATCCCTTCTTCATCATCTTTTAATGGATTTAAATAGTCAGCGTGATGACAGAGAGAAGCAAAGTTAGTTTGATCCTTCACTAGAAAAACTCCACAGCTGATTGGCTGGTAAAACATCTTATGAAAATCAATGGTCATCGAATCAGCTTGGTTCAAGCCGTTAAGCTTTTGAAAATGATTATGGCTGAGCATTAAGCCCCCGCCAAAAGCTGCGTCTATGTGAAGCCATATTTTATGCTTTCTCGCTGTTTCTGCTAACTCAGCCATAGGATCTATACTTCCAAAATCGGTCGTTCCGCACGTTCCTACGATAGCAAAGGGAAGCGCGTTTTCTTTCTCCAGCCTGGCCAAGGCTTCTTCAAGCCTCGTCAAAGATATTTGATGTTTTTCATCCGATGCCACGGTAACCACAGCTCGTTCCCCGAGACCAAGCTGTGAAGCGGCCTGCTTGACTGTAAAATGAGCTTCCTCTGAGCACAAAATTCTTAACCGCTGAAATCCCTCAGGAAGTCCTTGCTGCTGGACATTAACTCCCCAGTATTCTGCACAGAAGGCATCCCTCGCAAGCAGGATTCCCATGTAATTAGACTGGGTGCCTCCAGTTGTAAACACGCCGTCAGCTTCCTTTGGATAACAAGCCATTTCTTTTAATCGATGAACAAGTTCTGCTTCTACATAGGTGGCGGCCGGACTTTGATCCCAGGAATCCATAGATTGATTCAAGGCTGATATGATCGTATCGGCAGCTATCCCAGGAAGCAGCGGCGGGCAATGAAGGTGCGCCATGCTTTTTTCATGGGAAACGAAAATTCCATTTTTCAAAATTGGATCTTCTATTTCATCAAGAACACTTTCTAATGGACTGCCATTCATTGAAAAGTCCATCATTTGTTCGATCTCTTTTCTAATCGTTTGGTGACTTTTTCCAACAAACGGTTGATCGGCTGAGGCAAACACCTGCTGCAGTTTCGTGCTGACTTGCTGCATTTGCAGTTGAAAAGCGTCCAATCCCTCTTTTCCGTGATGAAGGAAGGAATCATCGTAATGTTCTATATTTGAAATTATGGTTGGTTGGTTTAACTGTGTCGGCATTCTTTCATCTCCTCACTAGACCTGTATCAGCTTTATCATTAAGAGCATTTCATGCTTATATAATCAGACGTGACTGCAGAACTCCTTCAAAGGATTAAATGCATTCTTTAAAGTTATCCTTACATTCCTGAATAAATAAGGAATAGACTTCATCCCCCAGCTTACTCATAAGAGTAGATAAGGTAACGCAACGCCATGTTAATTGAAAATGATTATCATCGTCAATAGTAATTGATAACCATTATCAGTTTATTTTAGAGCGTATAGTCAAAATTACACACCTGCAAATAACCTGCTATATCGCTTTCTGCAGCATTTTAACACTTCAACCTAATAAAATAATTTTGAGAAAAATTAAGAATATTTACTCCTCCTAAAACAATACTATGGAACTAGATAACTACTTCATAAAAAAAGACTTTCCACTTCTGGAAAGTCAATTTCTTGAATATATCAACGAGCAATTGGAAAAATCGTAAAGACTTCATAAATATAAAGTAAAATCCTTGTCAAATTAACATGGGATTGATACTAGCTACATAAATATTCTCTATAATAAAACGTGAATAAGGAGAGGTATGGGACAAATAAAGACAAGGGGGAAAGAACGTGAGAATCGCTATTTTTACAGATACGTTTACACCACAGGTAAACGGCGTAGCCCGAACGCTGCAAAGGTATGTTGATTACTTGGAGCGTAAAGACATTAGTTATCGAATCTTTGTTCCAAAAGCCAATAAACATCAATTGTACTCAAGTGAAATCCACCGATTTAAAAGCATTCCCTTTCATTTGTATCCGGAATGCAGATTAGCTATCCCTAATGTGTATTCAATTCGAAAGCAGCTGGAATCATTCCATCCTGACCTTATCCACATTGCGACACCTTTCAATATTGGGTTAGCCGGATTATATTATGGCAAGAAGTTAGGAATTCCAATTGTTGGCTCCTACCACACAAACTTCGATGATTACTTAAAATACTATGACTTGCAATTTATGTCTAAATGGATATGGAAATACATGCGCTGGTTTCACCATTCCTTTAGAAAAACATTTGTACCCTCTCAAGACACCCGGCAGGAACTTCTCCGCCATGGATTTACGAACCTTCATATATGGAGCCGTGGCGTCAATTGTGAACACTTCCACCCAATCAGCGACCCAGCCAGACTAAAAAAAGAGTATAAGATTACTGAACCTTATCTCCTCACCTATGTCGGACGCCTTGCTCCAGAAAAAGACTTGCATATTTTAATGGAAACAGCTAAACGCCTTCCTGAATCCATTCGAAAACAAGTGCATTGGATGGTAGTTGGGGACGGTCCTATGTATGAACAGTTAAAGGCTGAAGCTCCAGGCAACATGACTTTCACGGGATACATGAAAGGAAATAAACTCGCAGAAATCTATGCAAGCTCAAGTTTATTTGTCTTTCCTTCAACTACCGAAACGTTTGGAAATGTAGTCCTGGAATCAATGGCTAGCGGAACCCCTGTAGTTGGAGCCCGTGCAGGTGGAGTGCAGGAAATCATTGAAGACCAAAAAACAGGGATTCTTTGTGAACCTGGGAAAACAGATGATTTCGTACAAGCTGTATCCCAACTAATCGAGCACCGTATGAAGCTGAAATTGATGGGATATGAAGCCAGGCAGTATGCATTAGGCAGATCGTGGGACACGATTTTTGACGCCCTGCTTTTTGAATATGAACATGCGCTTGTGGACCACGAATACTCTTATGCTTGATTAATCCCGCTATTATTTATACTATTTTACTATTAGAAGTCACTTCTCTCATGGAGGAGTGATTTTTTATAACTTTATTGGGAGGAAATCGAGTATGAACATAGCGCTAACTTTATCTTTCTTAGGCGCGGCCATCATTTTAACCGTGATGCCGGGACCGGATAACCTATTTGTCATCGCCCAAAGCATCGCACAGCAAAAGAAAGCGGGCATTGCCACTTCCCTTGGACTTTGTTCTGGTTTAATCGTACATATTACAGCAGCTGCCTTAGGTATTTCAGCAGCAGTCTACCATTCTGTTCTCATATTTAATCTTGTAAAAGCAGCCGGAGCCGTTTACCTTTTATATTTAGCCTGGCAGTCGTTCCGTTCCCAGCAAAGCTCCTTTGAACTGAATGGAGCAAAACAAGCTTCTTATTCAGCTCTTTATAAGAAAGGTATATTAATGAATCTGCTTAACCCAAAAGTATCTTTATTTTTCCTGGCTTTACTTCCCCAATTTGTAGATCGAAATCTAGGACATGTACCTGTTCAAATGCTCCTTCTTGGTGTACTTTTCTTGATTCAGGCATTCGTTATTTTTTCAGCTATTAGTATTTTTTCAGAAAAACTTAAAAAATGGTTAGACAAGAAGTCCAACATAGGACGAAAAATTAATATGATTCAGGGCAGTATCTTTCTGCTTATCGGTCTCAAGCTGTTGTTAAGCGAAAAATAATAGAAAGTGAATTGAATGAAATCCTATGTTATGATATTTTAGAGAAAAGCAAGAGCACGATGCAGTAACTGACGACAACAGTGGAAACAACCACATGGGAACTGCATTTCATTATACGTCGGGTCGTCTGGGCAGAGATAAGGAACAACAAATTTCCTTATCTCTTTTATTATTTCAGCACTATTATTTTGTCCGTTAGGGAGGAGTTAAGTAAATGGAAAAAGTAATCTTAGATGGTAAACAAGTTTCGCAGGATATCCGTAAGAAACTGGCCGATCGCGTAGAGACCCTGAAAAACGAGTATGAAATCACTCCTTGTCTGGCTACTATTCTAGTTGGAGAAGATCCTTCATCAGAAACGTATGTAAGGATGAAAGGGAATGCATGTGAAAAACTCGGGATTAAATCTGAAAAGATCCATTTATCCGCAGATATTGACACGGAGGAACTTTTGAACACGATTGAGCGATTGAATAATGACGCTTCTGTCCATGGAATTCTTCTTCAGCATCCTGTGCCTTCCCACATCGATGAACGGAAAGCATTTGAAAGTATTGCCATCGAGAAAGATGTGGATGGGGTTACAAGCACAGGCTATGGTCAAACCGCTTTCGGTTTTGGAAAATATCCTTCCTGTACACCAGCAGCTATCATGGAAATCCTTCATTACTACGGTATTTCAGCTGAGGGAAAAAATGCTGTAGTCGTAGGAAGAAGTCCAATCCTCGGCAAACCCGTATCCGCGTTGCTGCTGAATGAAAATGCTACGGTAACGACATGTCATTCCCATACGAAAGATTTGCCTGCTGTTTTAAGCAGTGCTGACATCGTGGTGGCGGCTATTGGAAAACCACAATACATTCGAGGAGAATGGCTGAAGGAAGGAGTCGTGGTTCTCGATGCTGGTTACAACAAGGGAAATATCGGTGATGTTGACTATGATTCCTGTTATCAGCAGGCAAGTGCTATTACCCCTGTCCCTGGCGGGGTTGGTCCAGTCACCATCTCCATGTTATTAAAACATACCGTGGACGCAGCAGAAGAATCAAAATAATACGACTATAAGGCTGTTGGAGCTGTACTCGACAGCCTTTTCAGATTCTAATGGAAATCTTAACTTCTATAAAAAATCAGCAGTCTGTTCATACACAGACTGCTGAATAGTGTAATCCCTATTATGGAAATTCATTCATTGGTTTATGGTCACTCTCCGCCCTTCCTGATGGGAACGAGCGGCAGCTTCATTAATCAAAGTTAAATGGAGAGCATCCTGCATTGAAATTGATACATCCTCCCCATTTTCAATCGCTGCTGCCCACTGCTCTAAAGGCATAGCTAAAGGAGCTGGACGTTTTGGTTCAATCCACTCATCAGTGCGGCCATTTCCTTTCATACGTATGTGTTTATCCTCA
The DNA here is from genome assembly GCF_022919095.1 of Halobacillus salinarum. Taxonomy (NCBI): domain Bacteria; kingdom Bacillati; phylum Bacillota; class Bacilli; order Caryophanales; family Bacillaceae; genus Halobacillus; species Halobacillus salinarum. Next base: position 3,671,758 of record NZ_CP095073.1, read on the forward strand.
ATTAAAATCGTGCCTTCAGTTCCATAAATTTCTAATTGAAAGGGGCTCCCGCTGGATAAGAAACTGGTTTCCAATGAAGCAAGAGCGCCGGATTGATATTCTACGATAGCTGCGGAATGGTCATCTACACCTCGTCCAAGCAATGATTTAAGCCGAGCAGAAACTGCAGAGGGCTGGCCAAGCAGCCTGTTCGCAAGGTAAATGGGATGTGCGCCCAAATCTATGAATGCTCCTCCCCCACATTGTTCTTCATTAAAAAACCTTCCTGGAAGCCATCCGTTTGGATGATTCTTAGTATCTACCGCTCCATTATGAGCGACACGGCAGCGAAGCATATTGACAGTTCCCAGCTTGCCATCGTTGATCGTATCATGAGCGTATATGTAATAGTCTTCCGTTAATCGTGGCAATGAAATCATAAAATTCACGTTACATTTTTCAATGGTGTCCAGCACTTCTCTGCATTCCTGTCCCGATAAAGTCAATACCTTTTCAGTAAAAATGTGCTTCCCATGCTCAGCTGCAGCTGTAATGACTTCTTTGTGCATAGAAGTAGGTGTGGTAACAATTACCCCATCTATGGATGAATCATTCCAAATGTCCTCCAGGCGGTCTATAAAATCAACACCGAGCTCCTCTGCCCATTCCCGTCCTCTTGCTGCTTCCTCATCCCAAACCGCTTCGATGGAAAGGTTCGGGTGATCCTGTGCTTGTTTTGCATAATCAACTGCATGAACGTGCCACTTGCTTAGTAAAGCTACACGAATCATTTGCTAACACCTCTTTTTCGTTATTTTGTTCTCCTGCTCTTATTCTACCATTAGAAATCCATCCATTGGGCCAAACACCATTTTACCCCCAAAGAATAAGATAGGTGTATCTTTCAAATGGGTGGTGTTTCCATGGAAACTTACAGAGATCACGAATCTTCAAGTCATTATCAGGGTAGTCCCAAAAACATGAAAGATTCCTGCCAGCAGCATCTATACCAATTTATCCAGATTCAGATGCAGGATGGTTCGGTTTATCAGGGAATGCTTCATAGTTATGACGACGAAAAAATGTACGTCATCATGCCAAATCAAAATGTTCAACAAGCGCAAGCCTCACAAGCGGGACAAAATCGATTCTTTCCATTCTTTGGACCCTTTGGGTTATTCGGATTTCCCTTCTTCGGTATTCGTGCGTTTGGGCCTTTCTTTCCTTTCTGGTGGTAATGATCAATCGAAGCCATTGACTCTTTTCACCCGAAATGCATTATTTTTTACCTTATTTAAAAAGAAGAAAGGTTCCTATCTTTTCTTGCTGCCACAGCCTATCGTGACAGGACCGAAAGGTTGGAGTACGACGACATTACCTTTAAATTCATTATTCTTGAAAAGCCCATACCGCAGGAGAAACACACTCTGCAATATGGGCTGATTTCAATTCTTTTATTTTAATTCTCCCATTTTTTCAGGGTGATCGATATAGGGGTTACGGTTTCCCTGCTCCTCATATATGGCCTGATTCCGATGTTTTTCATACAGGGCCGGCGGGAATTTCTTATGCCACTTCATTAACAGCTCAAGATCCAAGCCCTGCAAGTGTTTTGTTTCTATTTCATTTGGATATCTAAGGAGGAAATACAACACTCCCCGTGCTACTGTCCCTTTCCCGTGCTCAGGCTCGAATAATTCATTCTCAGCCTTCCCACAGCTGTCTTCAATTCTTTCTGCGTTTACACTGCCGGGTTTGTAGTCAGAAAAATCATGATACGGATAATTACTGCGGATGGAATTGCACAACGGCTCACAGGTGAATAAATGATGAAGATCCCCACGCATGGGCTCGTGTTCATCGAACCACGACTGCGGTACAGAATGCTCACAGTTATACTTAAGCTTTGCCACAGCCTCAAGCATCTGAATATTCAACTGATCCGGATATTCAGCCGTCTTTATTAGTTGTTCCTCCCTCTGTAGGGAGGCTTCAAAATCTTCCTGAATCACGTCTTCAGGCTTTCTGTTTTGGCCGGAATAAATACTCATCAACTCCCCGTCAGGTCGTAAATCCACCCATGGATAAAGATGTTCACTAGGATCGTAGGAAAGTTTTTTCTTGTGCGTATCTCGAAGCAGCTGACTTAATGATTCTCTAAGTTCATCGCTTTTCGAACTGGAAAAATCAATTTCTTTATAATAATTCTTCTTATCCCGATCATCCTGTTCATCGTCATAATAGGATTTTTGATCCTGTTGGATTTTCTCCTTATTTTCCTTTAGACGCTGCAGATTAGCTTTCACATGCTCATGGTCAGTGGAACTAGGAACATACTTTTCTTTTTGCTGGGGAGTGATGGGCACAGTAATTCCTCCTTCAATAAGAATAACAGTAGTTAAATACCCATTTCTTTTTTTGAAAAACATGGAATTTTAATCACTCATATAAAAAAAGCTTCCGCTTATCATAGCGAAAGCTTTTCCATTCACTTTCTACCTGTCCAAAAAGCTCCTTCGTCCATATGTACAAATGGAAGGTCTGTATCTATTTCCCCACCTATTGTGGAACGATTTACATCGCCGCCATTCAGCCATTGGGCAAAATCAAACTCGACCGGCTCTTGATCTCCTCCAAGAGCAAATAGTGTTTTCATTTCTTCAGGCATGTAACCAGAGGTATGAATCGTTCCAGCCCAATTACGGTACTGCTTCGAAAAAACACCTTGCCCCACACCGTTCATTAATCGAAAAGCATCTTTTACTTCGAGGAGTTCAGCTTCAGGTATTTTCATAGCTGCTAGACGCTTATAGGAATCGGTAAGGTGGTTGCGATTTTCCTTCGTAAGAATCTCAAAATGATTGGTACAATAATTTGATTCTCTTACTTCTACTCCTCGCGGGGATGCTTCGACGATGAAAGTTTGATCGCTTTTATCAAATACAGTATAACTGAACGAGTGGCGGTGCGGAATTTCTTTCAGCATATGTACAGCTTCTTCAACATCTGCACAGGATTCCAAGACCATTCTTCCAATCATGCAGCATATAAACCCAAGCCCCGGCCTCTTGCGGTGCATAAAGTTGTACCCAAGGACCAAGCCTTTCTCATTCATCCCGTCCATTCGTCCGGTGATCCTCTGGGTAGGCCCTGCTATAGCGTATCCATAATCATCCGGTTGAAAAAAGCTGTAACGACCTTCATAAGTTTTCGGCATATAATCATAATTTCTAATTAGAAATCCTTTGCCTGTCATAATGGAACATCCCGATTTTTTATAACCGATCCTGTACCCGCCGAATTCCATCATGATTCTTTCCATCGGCCATTCGAGCACATCCCTAAGACCAAGAAGCTCCTCCCAAATCCCGGGAGCAAATCTTTGAATGGCTGTCTTTACTTCTTGTTCTGCTACATGGAAGCGGGGAATGCGCACTTTCCACTGCTTTTCCCTGTTCCTAACGGTTAAAGATGCCTTTAACCTTCTCCCCTGCTCTCTGCCGAAATCATAATGGCTGCCTCTGAACTGAATAATCTCACTATATATTTCCTTCATTCTAAGTCCCTCTCCCGAACGGATTGATATCATTCTCATCATAATAGATAGGCTCTTCCAAATAAAGAAATCCGCATAAAAAAGCACGGCCAGCGCCGTGCTTCTTAATTGAATTAATAGAGATTTCCCTGTCGGTACATAATGGTGGATATCTTCATCACGGTATGAATGTAGCAGTTCTGTCTTAGAGGAAATGGATCACCAAAAAATTGCGGATAGATGGTATCCATCGTATGACGCAGCTTGTCATAAAGCCGTTCATAAACCTCATCTTCATCCATGAATTGCGTTTCCCTTCCTTGAACCCATTCAAAGTAAGAAACGATAACACCACCGGCATTTGCGAGGATATCAGGTACAATCAAGATCCCTCTGTCAGCTAAATATTTGTCTGCCTCTTCTGTAATCGGGCTGTTCGCACCTTCAATAATCAACTTGGCTTTAATATCTTTAACGTTTCCTTCGTGAATTTGGTCTTCCAATGCAGCAAGCATAAGGACATCTACATCAAGTTCAAGCAAATCATCACGATCTTTAATCTGTGCTGTAAGCTTACTCTTTCCTAACTCCTCTTCCGTACGGGGTAAATCTCCGTCATTGGCCTCCGCATGTTTAACGAGCGCAGGGATATCCAGACCTGACTCATTATACAGCATTACGTTTTGGTCGCTGACTGCGACGATTTTATTTTGAAGATAATTACAGTGATAAGCTTCTAAAGCTGCAACAGAACCTAAATTCCCAAAACCCTGTACAGCCATAGTTAAAGGCTGATCGGCATGCGCCAGTGCAGTCTTGGCAAATCGGTTGTCCGTCTCAGAAAGCCATTGCTTATTCTTATGAAGAAAGTCATGCATCATATAGCGAAAAGTAAAATAGACACCTTTCCCTGTAGCTTGTCTCCTTCCAAGTGATCCTCCATTGACAATGCTCTTCCCAGTAAAACTGCCCCGGTATTCTGTGCCGGGATGGTTTCCTTTAAATTCTCCCATCATCCAGTCCATTTCCCGTTCTCCGGTGCCTACATCAGGCGCAGGAATATCTTTATCCGGGCCTAAAATATCGTCAAAATATTGTACATACTTCTTACATATCAAATTTAACTCTTTATTAGAGTAGTCCTTAGGATTGATCACCACGCCACCTTTAGCCCCGCCAAATGGAAGTTCGTGAAGCGCATTTTTCAACGTCATCAGCTTTGCAAGATTAGCTACTTCGTCTTCATTTACTGATTCATGAAAACGTATTCCTCCTTTATAAGGACCAACAGTGTCGTTATGCTGCACTCGAAAAGCCGGCACGCGTATAATCATGCCGTTTTCCAAAGCCACCCTTAAAAAGGATTTATGTATATGGTTAGGTGTGGATAATATAGCCACTAAGGATTTAAAAGCTTGATCTCTAGTCTGTTCCTGGAGATCAGGCAGAAATGACTCATCCTTTAATAAAGCAGTTAATGATTCTTCAATGATGGATTGTTGTTTGTGCATGTGTGTGATCTCCCCTTCATAAAAATTTTCCATGACGATTTACCCATCTAAATGACTCATTCCCGATTCCTCACTTTCAAAACTTTTTAATAGGCTGCCTGCCTGATTATTTGGAAAATGCGTAAATTATCGAGGTATATCTAGTTTTATGTTTCAATTTTTGGTACTCTTTAAGATGGAAGACAGGAGTAAGCGGTTACTGAAAAAGCATCATCCATTTGAATGAAAAAACAACTCAGCTGGCACAAAAGGTGGTTATAACTAATGAAGAAACTCGTGATATTAGGCGGCGGTTATGGAGGAATTAAAATTCTTCTCACTCTACTAGATCAAGGTCTGCCTGAAGATATTCAAATTACTGTCATAGATCGCAATCCATACCATTCATTAAAAACAGAATTTTACGGAATTGCTGCGGGTACGGAATCCGATCGAAATGTACGCCTCGAATTTCCTGCTCATGAGCAGGTCGATTATGTGTACTCCGAAGTTAAAAAGATTGATACAGATAAAGACCAAGTGCTCGTTGAAGAGCCGCATGAACCCATTTCCTATGACTACCTCGTTGTAGCACTGGGTTGTGAAGACAACTACCACGGGATTGAGGGAGCTAAAGAATTTACAAAAAGCGTCCAATCTATCTCTCAAGCGAGAGAAGCCGGGTTTGCTGTCAGTGAACTGAAAGCTTACGGCAAAGTGTCTGTGGTAGGAGCAGGACTCAGCGGAATCGAAGTAGCTTCGGAAATCAGGGAAAGCCGACCTGATTTAAACATCCGGCTGCTGGATCGCGGTGAGACCGTACTCAGAGCCTTCGATTCAAAAATTCAAGATTATGTGGAAGAATGGTTTGCTAAAAATGATGTGGAAGTTCTGCATAATGCCAATGTAGGATATGTGGAAAAAGACGGGGTTTGCAACAATGGAATCTGCTTTATTAATGACGTCACTATTTGGACTGCTGGCGTCCGTCCAAACCATCTGGCAAGAGAACTCCCTGTTGAAAAAGATACTCAGGAAAAAGTAGTAGTCAATGAATTCTATCAAGTACCGAAACGGCCGAATGTTTACATTGTCGGCGATTGCGCCTCCTCTGAGCATTCGCCTAGTGCCCAGCTGGCAGGACAGCAGGGAGAACAAATTGCGGACATCCTTTCATCTGTTTTAAGAGGCGAAACTCCTCAGAAACCAAAGCCGCTCAAACTGAAAGGCGCATTGGGATCTCTTGGTAAATCAGACGGATTCGGAAATATGCTGCAAAAACCAGTTACAGGACTTCTGCCCCGTTTAGCTAAATCCGGTGTCCTTTGGCTGAATAAACGCCACTAAGACTCAAGTCTTAGTTATCACTTGAAATCAATTCTTATTTATGGCAGAGTTTTAGATGATTACTAAATAGTTAACCAACTAAATGAAGATAAATGTAGGGGGACCAGTAAAGCTGGTTGAGATTGTATCCGATAGATACTGACCCTTGGAACCTGACCTGGTTTATACCAGCGTAGGAAACATAATGAACGACTTATCGTTTATAATCATGTGCACCCTAGGCAAAGGTTCCAGGGTGCTTTTTATATGCTCATGGGTTCCACCAGGTATTCTTAAGTAGGTTAACAACATAAGGAGAATGAAAGATGAACAAATTACTAATTTCTTTGGCAATCCTCATTTTTGGACTTGCTGCCTGCTCTGGTGACGACCATGCCTCCCAGTCCTCAAGCGGGGAAGGCCAAAAGACCAAGTCTGTGAAACTAGTCCTTGATTGGACGCCGAACACAAACCACACCGGCATTTATGTCGCAAAAGAGAAGGGTTACTTTGAAGAGGCCGGACTCAACGTGGAAATTCTGATGCCGGGAGAAACCGGTGCTGATCAACTCGTTGCTTCCGGAAAAGCTGACTTTGGAATCAGTGCGCAGGAAGCTTTGACACAGGCTCGTGTACAAGACATTCCGATCGTTTCTATCGGGGCTGTCATTCAGCATAATACTTCAGGATTTGCGTCTCCGAAAGAAAAAAAGATTAGTTCACCTAAGGATTTTGAAGGTAAAACTTATGGCGGTTGGGGGGCACCTGTAGAGAAGGCGGTCATCTCCTCCATTATGAAAAAGGAAAACGCCGATGTGAACAAAGTAGATATCGTAAATATGGGAAACACCGACTTTTTTACTGCTGTCAAAAGAGATGTCGATTTCGCATGGATCTACTATGGATGGACAGGCGTTGAAGCAGAGCTTCGCAATCAAGAGCTTAATATGCTCTATTTAACGGACTACTCCGAGAAGCTTGATTATTATACCCCTGTGCTCACGACTAGCGAACGCATGATTGACAACCATGCCGATACCGTTAAAGCCTTTATGAAAGCCGTATCGGAAGGGTATCAATATTCCATCGACCACCCTGAAGAAGCCTCAGAAATTCTAATCGATGCCGTACCTGACCTTGACCCTGAGCTCGTAAAAGCCAGCCAGAAGTGGCTCTCACCAAAGTATAAAGATGATGCCTCACAATGGGGAATTCAGAAGGAAGAAGTCTGGCAAAATTATGCGGATTGGATGTACAACCATGATTTATTGGACAAACAATTAAACGCAAAAGACGCGTTCACCAATCAATTCCTGCCAGAAAATAAGGAGTGAATCGTAATGGCGGACTCATTAGTAAGTATACAAATTATTCCTAAAACCAAAGGCGGAGAAGATGTGATTTCTTATGTGGATGAAGCTATTTCATGCATCCAAAAATCAGGATTGAAGCACGAAGTCCACCCTTTGGAGACTACGATTGAAGGAAACTTAAGCGATATCTTTCAGCTGATTGAAGAGATGAATGAAGCCATGATTGCCAAAGGCAGTATAAACGTAATATCCCAGATAAAAGTGCTGTACCAGCCAAGTGGTGCTTCTATGGATCAGCTCACGGAGAAATACCGTTGAGATTACTATTTCAAAGAGGATGGAGACCCATTACGGTCCTCATCCTTTTCCTTATCATTTGGGAATTTTTATGCCGTTTGTTTAACGTGCCAGCCTGGCTGTTACCTGCACCATCAGATATTTTGCATGAAGGAATCAACGGGTGGCCCTCTTATAAGCACCATCTTTATTCTACGATTGTCCTTACACTGCTTGGTTTTTTAACTGGAACAGTCATCGGACTGCTAACAGCGTTCGTATTGCACCTGCTTCCCGCGGTAAGGGAAGCTTTATATCCGCTTTTGATATTATCGCAAAACATTCCCATTATTGTGCTAGCCCCATTGCTCGTAATCTGGTTTGGCTTTGGATGGCTTCCCAAAATCCTCGTCATCGTACTCGTCTGTTTTTTTCCGATCGCTGTAGCAGCAATGGACGGTTTAAGACAGACCAGCCAGGAGCTTATGCACTATATGAAAATGGCAGGAGCTACAAAAGCACAAATTTTCACAAAACTGGAATGGCCGCATGCCCTTCCGTCTATATTTTCCGGATTAAAAATTTCAGCTACTTATAGTGTAATGGGGGCTGTCATTTCTGAATGGCTGGGAGCTAAAAATGGCATCGGTGTCTATATGACTTTAGCTTCCTCTTCCTTTCATACCGATCGTGTGTTTGTCGCTATTTTTTTAATTATGCTGCTGAGTTTATTATTCTTCCTTGTTATTTCTTTACTTGAGAGGCGGGCTGCGAAATGGCAGCAGAAGAAAGGTGAAAAAGCAAATGGCTGAACTAATCGTAAATAACCTCCAAAAATCCTTCGATGAAAAAATGATAATAAAAAAATTATCGTTTACCATTCACGAAGGTGAGTTTGTATCCGTGATCGGTCCTTCCGGAAGTGGAAAAAGTACGCTGTTTCACCTGATTGGCGGGTTATACCAACCTGATTGCGGCAACATCCTGTTAAATGATCAGAATATCACCGGCAAACGAGGACACATAAGCTATATGCCGCAGAGCCCTTCATTATTTCCGTGGAGAACCATCCTTGATAACGTTCAGCTCGGCCAGGAAATTTCGGGAAAACAGGATCAGTCTGCGGCGAAAGCAATGGTTAAGACTGCTGGTCTCGAAGGGTATGAGAATGCCTACCCAAGCCAGCTATCCGGCGGCATGAAACAGCGCGCTTCCTTTATCCGCTGTCTGTTAAGTCCACAGCCGTTGATGTGTCTGGATGAACCTTTTTCTGCCCTGGATGAGTTGACGCGGCTGGAAATGCAGAAGTGGCTGCTATCGATTTGGGAGCACCATAAGCATTCGGTCCTGTTTGTAACCCATAATATTGAAGAAGCGCTTTACCTTTCTGACCGAATCCTTGTGCTTTCCACAAGTCCTGCAGAAATTAAAAAAATCTACACCATTCCCTTCGAAAGACCGAGAGAACAATCGCTTATGTTATCGCAGGAGTTTTTAGAATGGAAACGGGAAATCTATCAGGAATTGAGGTGAGTTTAATGAAGAATGCGATTATAGATGCTCATATCCACTTAGATATGTACGAAGAGTGTGAAAGAAACCAACTATTAAATGAGCTTGATATGTACAAGGTTGAGAAGGTAATTGCTGTCTCGACCGACTACCAGTCTGCTTTAACCAACCTTGAATACAGTAAGCAAAATAAGAAGATAAAGCCAGCCGCAGGCTTTCATCCTGAACAGCCATTGCCTGAAGAAGCTGAGCTGCAAAAGCTCTTTTCCCTGATCGAACGAAAAAAGAATGAAATAGTTGCAATAGGTGAAGTCGGTCTTCCTTACTACTTGCGGAAAGAACAAAAACAACTTTCTCTTAATTCCTACATTGAAATTCTGGAAGTTTTCGTAAAGTATGCCGCTAAAACCGGTAAACCCATTGCCCTGCACGCCATTTATGAGGATGCTGAAATTGTCTGTGACTTACTAGAAAGGTATTCTGTCTCCAACGCCCATTTTCATTGGTTTAAAGGATCTGAAAAAATTTTGCAAAGGATGAAGGAAAACGGCTACTTCGTGTCGTTTACCCCAGATTGTCTTTACGAGGAAGAAATAAAGAGGATCATTAAATCTTATCCAATAGAATTAATGATGGCAGAAACAGACGGTCCCTGGCCGTTTGCAGGACCATTTTCCGGAGAACTTACCCATCCCAAAATGATCCACTCTTCCATCAAGCAGATTTCCAGGCTTAAGAATGTTCCTATGCAGGATGTCTACTCCCGCTTTTTCAAAAACACCAGCATATTTTACGATTTGCAGGAATGAAAACGAAGTAAAATGAGGTCGATGAATGGATGAAGAAAATTTTCCTTTTTAAATCCAAGGGAATCACTCTTTTTAGATTGGCCACTGTTGATTCCACGATGAGCGGGCGGTGGTGACGCCTGCGAAAACAGCGCGAGCCGAAGACCCACCTGGTCAAGTGATCTTCTGACCAAGGGAGCTTGAGGCCGTGCGAGCGGCAAGCAACCACCGACAAGCGATTCGTGAGCATCAACGACAGACTTTAACAGCATTTCTAAATTAGAAGGAACTTTTTCAGGCTTCCTTTCTATTTTTCATTTCTTCCTGGACCTCTCGGATCAGATGAGGGGTTTGATTAATTATTCTGCCGGTATAGGCATAACCTGCCATAATGACTATGGATATTCCCCAGCTTAAAGCCTGCTTAAGAATAATTCCTTTATCAAACGCTTCAACACCGTACTCTTTAATAAGCCAGAATTTCACTGTGGCCAGGATAATATTTTGCAAGGCAAAAGCTAAAGTTATTAGATTCAGGAGCACAAAAAGCCTTTTTTTATGAAACAGTTTGTAGCTGAATTTACGATCATATCCCTGCAATTCTGTGAAATCAAGCAGAAAATATAATGCGAGAGGTCTTCTTGCCAGCATAGTCAGCAAAAAGAAGACAGCCATCACATAAGCAAAGACCACATTATTCCACAATAACTGTAAAGCAGAACCGGCAAGCACATCGATCAAGGTGCCAATTACCAGGTTGCTTATCATAAAAATCCCAAATACATTCACTTTTTTAAGAGCAAGAAAACGATAAATCGTATAAACGATGCCAGGCACTGTAGACAAGAGCATGGCATAGTAATCGCCGATAACATCACGGGTCAGGTGCCAGACAGCTAAAGGAAAAACTACATAACAAACAATGTCTAATACAATAAAAGTACGATTATTCAAGTTTAAATCCCCCATGAGCTTAGATACTACTGATACGAATTGGATATAAACTTCGTTTCGTAAAATTACAGTACCTGTTGTTTTGGAAGGTCCCAACAGCAGAATATCTCCCTCAGGTACGCCTTCTGAACCAAAAAAAACCGATCCTCTAGTTAGGACCGGTTTAATATATGTAGGCCTGCCATTCCATATGAAATGGTTAAGTTTCCCGCAGTCGTTTATGCGTTATGGAATGGCATTGATAAAACTGTATCACAGGCTTGCGGTTCATTCAAGTAGAGCTATATTGAATCAGCGGGAGGGACTCAATTAACGGTCTCTCGTGGAATCTCGCCATTTATTCAACAGACCATCCAGCTCTTGAGATATTTGCAGCAATTCTTCATCCTGAGGGTTGCTGTAATAGATTTGATACATGACTTCTCTCAAATCTTCAATCTGCTGCTCCAGCTTCAATTTATAATCCAAATCATCAACCCCTTTAGTAATGAATTGCCTGATAAAGTTTTAATAAAACCTGGGATTTATTTCAATCATGTAAAAAGAACAGAAGATGAACTCAGCCACCTTTCTGTTCTTAATGGTTACTTTTGGCCGATTTGCTTCATATTTTCCTGAAGTTCCATTATCCTGCGGGTTCCATCTTCACGCAGCTTTTTATTCTCTTCTTCAATCGCTCGTGTTTCCTCCATACCTTTAACAATTGTATTCCAAGATTCTTCAATGGTTTCAATATCCACACTCGGTCGACCGGATAAGCGTGCGATTTCTGAGCTTTGACTGGCAATGTTTTCAGCATTCTTTTTCAACATTTCATTCGTACGACGGTCCAATTCACTCATAGAATCTGCAACAAGCTTCTGCCGTTTAGCGGTTACAGCTTGGATCACTCCATTCTTAAAAATAGGGATAGTAATGATGAACGCCGAGTTAATCTTTCCAATCAATTTCGTATTCCCTCGCTGCAGCAATCTAATTTGTGGAGCCGTCTGGAGAGCTACCATACGGGCCATATCCAAATCATACACACGTTCCTCAAGAGCTTGGATCCCATTTTTCAATGTATCCAATTCCATTTGGGCCATTTGATCTCCATTAGCAGCTTTTTCTTCGTATTGAGGGACAATCTGTTTGAGTTCTTCGATCTTCATCTGCCCTGCGACAACGTATTTCTCCAGCTGCATATAATAGTTAATGTTGTTTTCATACATCTCATCCAGGGTTTGAGTTGATTTCGTCATTTCATCTTTGTATTTAGAAATCTCTGTGTGTACCTTTTCGATCTCCCCGCCAAGGGTCTGATATTTCCCAAAGATTTTTTCAATCATATCGTTGCCGCGTTTGAATATTTTTGAGAAGAGCCCTTTCTTTTCTTCTTCAAAATCTTTTTTATCGAATTTATCCATGATTTTTCCGAGCTGCGTCAACATAACCCCTGAGTCAGTTACACTGTTAGTCCTCATCATCGAAAGAATTCGATCAGAGAACTGGGAAATTTCATAAGCAGGCTCCTTTCCAAATTCCAGTAAAGCGATTTGATCTTTAGGGTCGATCTCGTTGGAAAGCTGCTGTACTTCCGGTTCCTTTCTTAACTGCGCTCTGTAATCATCTGCTTTCGATTCTGTAATTTCTTCCTTTTGTTCAAGCGTTGTAATTGCACTTTCATTTGAATTGGTCATAAGTTCCTCTCCCTTACTTAATGATAGAATTAATGAATTTTCTCATAAATGTAGGTTCTTTAAATTCCTGTCCAAATGACATTTCCTCAAGCCAATGCGTGTCAAATTCTTTTTTCTCAATAAATTGTTCAATGCAATTGTGGCCCGGAGGGTTATAGATTAACAGATCTAAACCAATTTCATTCAAAAACAGTAAGACGGCTGCATCTGAACGGGCAAGCGTGCCGTTCATCTCTGTATTATAAAGAATCAGCTTAGGTACAGTTTGAGAATAATCAAAAGTCTGCACGAGATGCTGGATAGCAGGTGGAAGATTGGTTGCCTGAGCAAATAAATAATGCCGCACATCTTGAACTGATTCATTCGCTTTTGGCAGCAGTTTTGGCTTTTCGCAAATTCTTGAAATCGCTGCCGCCATTGCCCTTTGAGTACCGCTTGGAAGATGCTGGTACCGCCACACATTGGTATTCATTAACTGGTCAGGCTCAATAATTCCTTTTTCGTTGACAGCGTCCTGATAATGAAACTGGTAATTGGCATTGACTTCATCTGTGAAAGGAAACTTCTTAACCAGCTCCGTTTCCTTCAAATCTGTTAACGTTTGAATTCTGTCCCAGTATTCCTTTGAGTTAGTGGATACGCCCATAACTTTCGCAAATAAATTAGGTACTTGAACCATTTGTTTATCCACTTCAAAATTTGGCCGGATAAACGCTTTTTCTTTAGCAATAAGAAACAATTCATCATAGGTAGTTTTTAGTGTAACTGATTTTGGAATATGGTTTCTGAACTGCCAAGGTTTATATAGACTTGATCCTTCATGGTGAAGGACATGATCCATTTCCTGAGATGAACGGTAAGCTACCGTTGACTGACGTTTCGGTTCTTCTGTAGGAAAGGGCTGTAATTCCGTTCTAGCCGGATACTTATACGTCTTGGAAATCTCTTCTTTTCCATCCAGTTCAGCAAACTGGTCTTTAGCTTCAGGATGAAAGATCAGCACATCACAGCCTATAAGCATCAAGTAATATAAGAAATAAAGCTGGCTTGGCGAAGCTTCCCCATACCATATAACGTGAGGCATCTCTTCTTCGATGTTTACTTCTTGCAGCCAAACGTCCAAGTGGTTCCAGGACCACTTCACAAGATCCACCAGAACTCTGCGGAATTGAGAGTCCGTAAACCCCTTCTCATGACTACTATTAAATTTATCAAGCACTTTCATTAACGACAAGCGGATATGCTTGTTCATCACCGGATTGGGATGCTTTGGAGTCAGTTGTTCTCCATCTAGAAAGGCTACAAACCTGTTGGTCGATAGTCCTTTTTCTTCCTGATTAATCATGAGTATTTTTTGCACCGCTTGAAAGGTTTCCGGAGCAATCCGCTTATTTAACTCTTCATTCAAAATGTGCACGGAATCCCTTTTGTATAATTCATGAAGCATCATAAAATACTCGGTTTCATCATACGAAGTGCCTAAAATCCTTCCTGAAAGGGCTGTGAATTCCAGCGTATGACCTTTTTCATAAACATCTCTTTCAGGTAGTTGATGATGAAGTACATCTTTCCAGCGATCCTCTTTGATGGGGCCGCGATGTATGGTTATGCTTTGATAATCACCCAAGGTGTACACCCCTTTTCTTGCAAATTTAGCGAGGTCGTTCTAGGTGAGGTCGACTTCTTTCTTGAGTAATCCTTCTATGGCTTGCTTAGTAATTTCAATAGATGCCTTTATCCCGGGACAGCGAGTACTAGAAAGCTGCATTTGGCTGTTCAGCAACTCCCCGTGCTTAGGTACGATTCCCCTGTCTGCGTTTTGGACAAGTGGTTGATCTAAATAGGAATCCCCTGCTGAGACAATCGCTGTCCATCCTAATTGCTCTTTTAAGTATTGAACTGCACGCCATTTATTGATCACTTCTGGTATAAAATAAATTTTTCTGCCCTGCCAAGAGACCTGCCAACGGCGTGCTCTTCCCCATGCCTGCAAAGTTTGAGGATCTACGTGATTTATTATAGTCGGATCTACGATATAATAAAAAAAGTAATTTTCCACTACTCTCACTTTTTTCACAGAGTCATAGATCGGCAAGGCTTCCGCCTCCTGCATCACTTCTTGCAGGGAAGGAAGGGAAGTGAGATCCTTCCTCATCTTTTCAGACCATTCCGCCACTTCATGATTGTTTTTCAAAATGACGGCTCCATTTGCAGTAATCGCAAACTCAGGCTTGATCTCATGCTGAAACAGATCAATACGTCTGTATTGAGCCGTTGTTCTAGTCGTGACCGGGAGAAAACAAACCTCATTTTTCAACTGCAGCAGATGCTCTTTCGTTTTTGTAGATATATACGAAAGCTCTTTTCCCTCGTACCTTTCAACCAGTTCGACAGGTTCCTGCGAAGGGAATTGCTCCAGCATTTTTTTGGAAAAAATTAATGTACGATCCAAATCACTGGCAAAGGCTTTCATCGTTTTTTCTCCAATGGTTTGATGATTCCGCAGCACGCGTAAGCCATATCGGAAAATTCCTCCACCGTCACGTTTCGATCCTCTGCCAGCATGAGGATATGAGCTAAGTCTTGCTCACTTGACGGATTGATTAGTATTTTCCAAGGGATTCTTCTCAGGAGCACTCTCGTCGTTTCCCCTACGCCAGGTTTAACCAAATTGATGTCCTCAATGTCAAACTGTTCTTGAATTCTTTTTATGGAGGCAAGTCCTTCCCAAGACGGAGGGGTGAAGTTCTGTTTAATTTCTGTTAAACGGGCCTCTACGAGTGGTTTTATCTCCGGAAACTCTTGACTAATTGTATCGACATAATAATTTGATAGATCTTTCGCTTTCAGTTCCTCATAATACTTTGCTCCGTGGAATTCATCTGGATTAATCCATTGGGTATTTAACACAGAACGGCTGACCAGTCCGGAAATCGTAGAATTAAGGCAGGCGCTTGGAATGATAAAGTCCTCCCTCGTTCCGTAAAGGCTTGAACAATAGCCCGGATCTGCAAGAACCGCAAGCTCTGATGAATGCTCTGTCTTAAATAAACGGTTGTAGGACGTCAGTGCTTTTATGAGTTCCTGAGTGATGGCACCTTTTCCTGTCCACCCGTCGATAAACATCAGCGAAAGGCCGGGATGATTTCTTTCGATATAGTGAAGTGCATTACGATCGATTCCACGGTCCCGGATGATCGATATACTATAGTGAGGGAGATCGACATTGTATTTAAAAAGAATATAGCGTTTAATTAAAACCCCGATGGGAGTTCCAGCTCGAGCCAAACTGCAGAGGACGGTTTGCCGCCCTTTTTTCTCCAAGATCTGCTCGGCTACCACTCCTGCTGCAAGAGCTACCCGCTGTTTATTTTCTTTTAGAGAACGGTAAAACAGCTGAAGATATTCATCCGTTGGTTCATACTCGACGGGGAGCATTTCAGAATAATGGACTCCTTGCTGAATTGCCCTCTCTCTCTCTTCCGTTGATCTCTCCATCCTCACCTCTGAGAGATCTTTTAATAAAAAAATCACGTCCTGACTGGAATAGCTTCCTTTAACGGTGTGTTTTATTTCAACGATGGTCATCACTTCCTTTAGCTAAAGACACTACGTAAAGTTTCGCAATGCCGCACTCTTCACATAAAGATGCTATAGGCTGAATGGATGCCTTACTAACGGGTTTTTCTGTAAAAAAGAACAGCTCTTCATAGGTAGACTTTGGAATATTGTAGAGAAAATGCTGGATCTCAAAATTTTCCGGATTCGGAAAGGTAAAACCGTTCCGTATCGCATAGCCTTCTTTATCCACTGGATGAATCGGACTTCTTGTTGTCGAATGAAAATAGATTTCTTTTCCCATAAAAGCCGCCATTCTCATCGGCAGATACATGAGCTCCCCCGCGCCAAGACAAAGGATTTTCCCGCTAGTTGATCGTACAGACCGTAAGTATTCACCGGCAGCTTTACAAGCAGCTGTCACAGAATCATGATCATCCGCGGTTAAGCCGAACCTTCCTGTTTCATGAATATAATCCTTTTCTATAGATTGATTTCCCTCTACTGACTTCAACCAATCACTGCTCCGAAAAAAATTAGATACGTCAATGAATTGAAAATCCAACTTTGGAGGATCTTCCATTCGCGGACCATAAGAATAGGAAGCTTTACTTAAACTTTTTCCACGAAAGTTCATTTCTCCAGTCAATAGCGAATAAGATCGAATGGTGATTCCTAAATCCTTCTCGATATCACTGAACCGTCGACGGTCATCGGTTGATCTCCAGTCTAAAATAGATAAAACAGTATATTCGTCCCTTGGAAACTTGGAATGCATCTCGTTAATGATGTTAATGGCTGTCTTCCCCGTCGTAATTTCATCATCGACAAGGATCACGGGTTTATCTGATTGTAACCATTCAGGTTTCGCGTAACAGAGCTGATCTACAGCATGGGAATGTTCTTCTTCAAACGTAACTAAAGGAGAATGTGGCAAGTCTTCACGAGTTGTATGCAAATAAGCACTTCCCCTCAGCATATCTGAGACCCCGTGCCCGAGGGCTGTCGCTGTTTCCGCAAACCCTATGACTAACACATCTTCCTGGAAATGTGCCAATTGATCTTTAAGTTTGGAAAAAGCCTGGCCCAACCTTTCATCATCGTCTGACAAAAAATCAGAGAGAATGGCCTTAGTCTCTATATCTGCTTTATTATTCCTTTCAGCGTATAAAAGGGCAAGCAAACCGGAAGTGACTAATGGAACGAACGGCTTCACGGGAATATGCTTCCCGAGAAGCTCACTGACAAATAAAAAGGCACGCTTCTTATTGACTCTGGCAGCCATGGTAAACAATTGGTCTAACGAAAGGTCAAAGGGATTCTCGTTGACTTGCAGTTCTACGTTCATGTCCTTCAGGATCGGCAGTGTCTTCTTCTTTTGTGAGTAGATCGATGTAATTGTACTTTTCATGATACACCCCGAATACTTTAGATTTTAAAAGAATTTTCTGTGCCCAGCGCCTATGAGGTTTTACTTCGTTCATTTTATTCGAATACGTACTCTTAACAGCCCCGGATTCCCGTTCCGAATGGTGATAAATACTTAAGGCATCTAAATACTCTTCTTTTGAAACGACATAGAGACTTTGTACGATATTCAAGTGAGAAGGATGGATAACTGTCTTGCCATCAAGACCATTTTCCAGGTCAAGAATGGTTTCCTTGATCAATCCATCTGCATATTCATTCAGCAGATGGGAACGGTATTCAAGCCCCGCCTCTCCATATTCTTTGTAGAAGGGAGTTTTTCGCAGCTCAGGCTTTAACACTCTGGAAGTCTGGTCAAAATATTCCCAAACAGGACCGGAAATAACAAAATCTCTAGCAAAGAAATTAATGAGATCTGCAATAAAATCACGGATCAGTGAAATATCATAAATCGTTGTGTTGTACTTCCTTCGAATTCCATAAAGCCCGCATAAGTCGGTAGCCCCGATTCTTAGATTCAAAATGTAATCCTTATAAACTTGAAATTTTTCGGAAAGCTCTGTTAACCGCTGATATCTCGTCTTTTTATCAAGCAGATCCGGCGTTTCCAGTATTGGCATGCCGTAAAGAGGTTCCTGATGCTCTTCTACGATTTCAATTAACGCAGAAAAGTAATCTTCCACATTATTTGTACTCAATTTTGGAAACACAAATCCACTGATCATCTTAAGAGAATCTCCTAATTGATTTGCTACAAATTTCATTTGCCCTGCATCCCGGACACGAATAAAAATTAGAGGCAGCTCTTCCAGCAAAAGCTCGTGGTTCGCGTAAGACTCAGAGAGTTTTAAAACTTGTTCCACCACATTTTCTTCAGAAAACGCAACTTCTTCATCACCAATGGCATCTTCCAGGCAGATAACCATGGAGCTAAGCTCAGGATACTTCTTTTTCAAAACAATCTGTGAAATTGAAGAACGTGTAGCAGGCATGTATAGCGTCCCCCCTAAAGCAAAGGCCAGTTCCTCTTTAGGAGAATGCTTCGAAATCACTTCTGGTTTTTTATAAAAGATCCCTGACTCTTCTAGAGCAGATAACCAATTAAAATATCTCATTTCACACCTCGTTAGAATCAAAAGGGAAGGAGACCTAAATGCCCCTTCCCACATGAGTCCCTCTATTTCTCTTTAGAGGCAGCCACTTCTTTAAGTGAATCTGACTCATGTTTGCCTGATTTAGTGTTAAAGTAATGCACAACAAATGTAATTAAAAAGGCTGCGATCAATACGCTGAAGAAGACCAAATGGTGCACATGAACGTCAAACGTGCTCAACCCCATCTTCACAGCAATAATTCCTATTAATACATAAGCAGTCGTTTCTAATTCCGGAACTTTATCAATTAGGACAAGAAAGACCTTGGCTACTGTTCTCATCATAAGGATACCGAGTGCGCCACCAAGGAAAAGAATCCACACTTCTTCAGAAACCGCAAAAGCTGCCAGAATACTGTCCACAGAAAAAGCCAGGTCCATAATTTCCACGGAAATAACTGTCGCCCAAAACAAGCCAAAGGTGCGGGCGGCCCAGCCATTTTTATTCACGGCTCCTGCTTCATCATCATCCTCGCCCTTCCAGAAGTATTTAATGACGAGCCAGGCAAGATAGGCTGCCCCTAGTAATTTGATCCACCAGAATTTGACTAAGTAGACACCTAATCCAATAAACAACACTCTAAAGAAGTAAGCACCAAACAGCCCGTAAGTCAAAGCTTTTTTCTGCTGTTTTTTCGGAAGATGCTTAACCATAACCGCTAAGACAAGAGCATTATCAGCCGATAACAATCCTTCAAGAACTACCAGGGTTCCTATATATCCCCAGGCTACTGGATCTGTGAGAACTTCTCCCCACATTTCCCAGTTAAAAAAGGATGCGTAGGTTGATAATATTTGATGTATAATTTCCACTTCTAAATTCCTCCTAGTTCATAACGGGAAACTGTTGGCTTAAAGAACATTTAAACCTCCAGCCCGTAATTCCGGCATAATGAAGCCAGTCCGCCTGAGAATCCGCTCCCAATTGCATTGAACTTCCACTCTCCATTGTGCCGGTACAACTCACAAACGACTACCGCTGTTTCGATAGAAAAGTCTTCACCAAGATCAAACCTGAGCAACTCCTCATGACTCGCTTCATCCGCCAGACGTACAAATGCATTGCTCACTTGGCCAAAATTCTGGCTTCTGGCTTCTGCTTCATGAATCGTTACAGCAATTCCTATTTTATCCACGTGAGAAGGCACTTTTGAAAACTCGACAACGAGCTGTTCGTCATCACCTTCCCCTTCTCCCGTACGGTTATCGCCTGTGTGCAGGACACCTCCGCTCGGGTGCTCCAAATTGTTATAAAATACAAAGTCCTGATCATGTTCACACTTTCCCTGCTCGTTCACAAGAAAAGCAGAAGCATCCAGGTCAAAATCATCCCCGCCGTGATATTTATTAATATCCCAGCCAAGCCCAATGATCGCTTTCGTCAGGCCGGGATTTGATTTAGTTAAATCAATTCTCTGTCCTTTTGATAATTGCACTGCCATTGCAGATCCTCCTTCAATCAAAGATTGCAAAGAAAAGCAAGAAGGAGCTTGTCCCTCTTGCATCAAGCATTAACCGATTTCCAAGCCGCAGTCACTGGCGATCCGTGCCAGACCGCCTTGATAACCGGAACCTACAGCAGAGAACTTCCATTCTCCGCTATGACGGTATAATTCTCCTACAATAATCGCAGTCTCGATAGAGAAATCCTCCCCTAGATCATAACGGATTAATTCTTCATTGGAGTCCTTGTTTACAACACGGACGAATGCATTAGAAACCTGTCCGAAATTTTGGTTGCGGGATTCCCCTTCATGAATAGTAATCACAAAAGAAATCTTCTCAATTGAGGAAGGGACTTCAGGAAGATTAATATCGATCTGCTCGTCATCCCCTTCTCCTTCACCGGTACGGTTGTCGCCTGTATGTACAACAGAGCCCGCCCCGCCTTCGAGCTGATTATAGAAGATAAAGTCTTTATCTGAATTACACTTTCCCTGTGCATTAAGTAAGAATACGCTGGCATCCAAGTCAAAGTCATGTCCGCCGTCATATTTGTTTGTATCCCAGCCTAAGCCTACGGTAACCTTAGTGAGTCCTGGGTTTGTCTTTGTTAAGTCGACTTTTTGTCCTTTTGATAATGAAACTGCCATTTAAGCTCTCTCCTTTTTAATAATTATTTTATGCGTAGCGTTTCACGATATCTTTTAAACCGCGGTCATTCGTTCCATTGCCAATTGCAGCAAATTTCCATTCCGTTTCATGACGATAGATTTCAGATACGATCAAGGAAGTCTTTCCTGCATAATTGTCTGTTAAGTTAAATTTTAGAAGTTCATTGCGGTTTCCAGTGTCGACCACACGGATGAAAGCATTTTGAATCATCCCGAAATCCTGTTTTCTTTTTACGGCATCATAAATATTTACCACAAACACCAATTTATTGACTTTGGAAGGGATTTTATCAAGGTCGACTATAATCTGCTCATCGTCTCCTTCGCCTTCCCCCGTTAAGTTATCGCCGGTGTGCTGAATACTCCCATCCCTGCTTCTAAGGTTGCCGAAATAAATAAGATTTTGATTTTCGGTAAATTTATCATCTTCAAGCATGAGCACAGAAGCATCACAGTCAATTTCCGGACCGCCGCCTCCAAACAGACTGCCAAGCAGACCGCCGCCTTTTGACTGGACAGGGTCCCATCCGAGTCCTACCATTATTTTTGAGAGTCCTGCATTCCCTTTGGTAAGGTCAATGCGCTGCCCTTTCTGTAAAGAAATAGCCATATTTTTCACTCCTCCGATTCCAATAATTAACCATGTAAGTATGATAGATTCTGCTATTATCATACACCATTCAACAATAAATTCCCATGAACTGACTAATGAAAAATTATACTTTTCTATTAGTTTAGTACTAGTAAGCTTGTAAATCGCTTATAGTTTTAGTACGAATCTACAGTAAAATGGTTTCAAATTTCGAGAATTTTTTTATACTGTTTGAACTATAGATGACTATTAACAGACTTGTATCGAACTGGCATAGCCCTAAATAGCATGAGCTAAGTGCAAGGTGCAATACCCCGGGAACTAAGAAAAAGCTTACAGAGTGAATCTGCAAGCTATAATTATGATAACCGTTTAGATGTCTCTTCGCAGCGCACTTAAAACATCAATTCTTGTCGCTTTATTTGCCGGCTTTATCCCTGATAATATGGCTGTCCCGATACTAATCGCCACACAAATAAGCACGAGATAAGGAGGAATATAAGATAATTGAATCGCTTGCTCCGATGTTTGATCGAATACTTGCTTGATCACCACCGGCATGAGTTGATTCACCCCAAAGCTTACAAGGTAAGCAGCAGCTACTCCAACAACAGCGCCCATGAAGCCTATATAACTGCTTTCCATTAAAAAGATGTTTCGAATTAATTGCGGCTTGCCGCCAATAGCTTTCATAATTCCTATGTCATGTGTTCTTTCCGTAACCGCCATGGACATCGTGTTGTATATTCCTATTGAGGCAATTACTAAGGCGATTAATCCGATGAGGCCGAGACCTATTTTTACTACTGCAAAGACTAGGTTTACTTGCTCTAATTCCTCCGTAACAGAATAAATATAATACCCTTTGCCTTTCAGTTGGCTTGAAAGCGCGTCCACACTCTCCATATCATCAGCAATGACGTTTACTCCATTATAGGTTCTATCCTTCAACCCTTCGATATGCTGTTTCTCTTCAGAACTCATATCTGGAGTAATGACAGCTCCAAGAGGAGTACCTGTGAATTTTTCTACTTGGTTAAGTACTTCTTTTGATATGAGCACTCCATTATCTTGTTCCCAATCTTTAGCCGGCTCTTCTCTCACACCTACTACTTTAAGCGGAATCGTTTTCGTCTTCATACTTCCACTCTTCCACTGTCTTACTTGCATTTCGATTTGTTTGCCTAGTAATTTGCCCTGGTATTGATATTGTTCTTTCACTTCCCCACTCTCATCAAGGATGTCAGCCTCATTCAATTCTTCCCCATTTAGTTTGGCTGAATGGAGTGCGCTTTTAAAATGATAACCTACAACGACTTCATTCTTCGTTTCAGGCATACGGCCCTTATCCAGTTTAAATCCTGCTTTTATCTCTGAAGGATAGTCGACGACACTTACAGGCAATTCAGATTGAAAATCATCCAATTTTATTTTTGCAGGATTCTGTAAAACCAGCTTTCGTGAAACAGCTTTTACGTGGTCCAACTGCTCGAAATTCTCAATATCCTTATTGGTAATTCCTTGAACATCTCCCTCTTCCTCAGCCTTTTTTCCATGAATCTCGATAGAAGTCAGCGAACGGTCTTGTAAAAGGTCATGAACGATGAACCGTTGGGCGCCAAATCCTACCGAAGCTAAGACAATTAAAAAAGCACAACCGATGGCAGTCGCCAAAGTGGTCATGAACACCCGCGATTTATTTTTTTTCATATTCTGATGGATGAACTTCCGCTTATCCTTCCATTTCATAAGCTCTTCTCCTTTTCTGCATGTACAGTTCCATTAGTTAGACGAATCGTTCGATCAGCAATAGCGGCCACTTCCTCATCGTGGGTAATCATCACAAATGTAATGTCTTCTTCCTGATTTAATTGTTTTATGAATTGCAATAGTGATTTTTCTGTCTCCTGATCAAGACTCCCCGTAGGCTCATCTGCAAAAATAATCGGAGGGTTGACGATTAAAGCCCGGGCAACGGAAACCCGCTGCTGCTGCCCGCCGGACAGCTCGGAAGGGTAATGTCCTTCCAAGCCTTCCAAATCGACACGCTTCAATATATGAAAAACTTGTTTTTTCCTCTCTTTTTCATTCATCCCTTTCATAACTAAGGGCAGTTCTACGTTCTGGAAAGCTGTCATACTCGGAATGAGCTGAAAGCTTTGAAAAATAAATCCTAAGTGAGCCGCTCGAAATTCTGCCCACTGTGTCTCAGAAAAATTCGTTACATTCCTTTCAAATAAATGAATCTCACCTTTTACAGGCTTGATGTAGCCGCTCAGCAAATTAAGCAAGGTTGACTTCCCTGAACCGCTTTTGCCTGCTACCGCCACTATTTCCCCTTGTTCTATATGAAGATTAATATTTCTCAGCACCGGTACTTCCTGCCGCTGATTCTTTTTACCGACATAAAACGAATGCTCCAGTCCTTTAACCTCTATCATTACTCAGCCTCCTATTTTGTTCTCATTTGTATAGACGAGATAAATAAAAGAATTCCTTCATTTTTTTATGAATCCGCCAAATTTACTGCCTCGGCGAAAATTTGATGAAATGATAGTTTGGTCGTAAAGCTTCTTCTAAGTATTAGAAAGGGATTTGGTTTTGGAATTAGAGAGGAACATGATAGGATGAATGAAAACTCTGCCGATAGGAGGCTGAAAAATGTTTAAAACACTATCTACAAATCAAGCACCCGCTGCAATCGGACCCTACTCACAGGCGGTGGATCTTGGCCAGATGATCTTTATTTCCGGTCAGATTCCTTTAGACCCATCCACTCAGGAATTTGTCTCTGAAGATATTAAAGAACAAACGGAACAAGTCATGCAAAACATTGGTGGAATTCTAAAAGAAGCGGGACTCTCCTACCGCCATATTGCCAAGGCAAATATTTATCTTGATTCGATGGATGACTTTTCAACGGTGAATGAAATTTATGCCAGTTATTTAAGCGAACCTTACCCCGCAAGAGCTGCAGTTGAAGTGAGCCGGCTTCCTAAAGGAGCAAAAGTGGAAATAGAAGCAATTGCCGTCAAAGAATTTTAATTCTTTATCTTATTTAGAAATGCATACAAAAAAGCCATCTGCGGAACAGATGGCTTTCAGCTTGGAGAGAAACCCCGTGTTTTTCTACAAGTTTTCTTAACGCCCGGAGCAATGGCCCCTTCCCTTTCCGCGGACGAGCGCCCGAGCTTCCTCGCGAAACCCACGCTCGGCGATCTCGGTTCACTCGTTCTTCCGCAGGAGTGGAAGGGACCTCGCTCCTTGGCATTCTTTAAAGACAGAAAAAGACTCTCCTTCACCTAGCTCACCTTTGCCAGATAGAGGGCAGTCTTCTTCATATTCTGTCAGGCGGTGGTCAACAACGCCTGTTGCCGCACATTTTCCTCTCCGCGTAAAAGGCAACAGAGCAGTCCATGCAGTTCTCTGCGAAGCTACTTTCCTTTTTCTCTTTCCGCATTCGATAACTCTACTTACCTTCATTTGAAAAACAGTTCAACCGAAACTCTTCTCATTCCCACAAATGACGTGTTACGGTTTTCTGGCACTTCTGATCTAGTGTACTTTTCGTAAGTAAAGGGGCCCTTCACCTCCTAGAAAAAAGAAGTAACATTTTCGGCAGCCTGAAGCCATCTGCTGTAAAGATGGCTTTCTCTATTCTTTAATCTTCGTCTTTAACATCCGGATCCTCCGGGATGGGTTCACTTAAATAGGCGCGCAGCCATTCTCTGTACATCTCCAGCTGTTCAAAATAATTACTAAACTGATTCTTATTAATTAACACTTGAACGCCATCACTTACCGTTCTTATTTTTCTTTGGCGTATCATTTGGAGTACATATTCTTCGGGAAGATCTAAATAACCTGCAGTTTCTTCGACGGTTAAGTACACACTGCTCACCCTTTATAAGGTATTAAAAAAGCTTTCCCGCCTATTGGGGAAAGCTTTTACTTTTGCCGCGAACATACCGACGACCACATTCGCCGTTTAGCTTTTTCAAGCATATACTTCGTCTTACGCAAACAGCTCATCGCCAGATTACTATATCATGGACAACGATGAAAAACAAGCTTTTCTTATCTAACAGAGTAAGTTTATGCTATAATAGACTACTGCTAAACACGGCTAGCTGACTAAGGAGGATTCGATGCTTACATTTGAACAGAAGCTTGCTGTCATCGAAGAATTTAATGAGTTAACAAAAAAGGAAATTTCACTCGGACGAGTCAATTTTCATTATGAAGACAGCCTTTATGATAAAAAGAACGTCGTCTATCATTTACATCCCAACGGAAACGGATTTGTTTATACAGGGCTGTTAGACGAATATCCTTCCGATGAAAAAGGAATGTTGAACATTAAGGATTACCGTGCCGACCACTTACGCGCAGTCATTACTAGGTCTATAGAATCTCTTTCTCTTTCTCCTTCCGAAAAAGATCCAGTGATGGAAGAGTGGATCAATGATGCTGACTACGGATTAGTATTAATGAGGGAAGAAGATGGGTATAACGTCTATGCAGAGGAAAACCTGGAAGGAACCTTTAATTCTTATAAAGAAGCTGCGAATTTTCTGGAGCAGGAAGGGTTCTACAAAATATAGAAATTCAAAAGCATGGCTGCTTGATTTAAGAACCATGCTTTTTTTCTTGTTTCCAAGCCGTTTTAAAAACATAGCTTACTTTCTTATAGTTCATTTTATTTTCATAAAAGCGGTGGGCTTTTTCACGCTGCAGCCCGGAAGATAACGCTATATCCTCATATCCTCTTAGCTTTGCCCACTCTTCTACAAAAGAGAGCAATTTTCCTCCATGTCCCTGTGAGCGCGTACGCTCATCAGTCACTAGATCACAAACCCAGACAAAGCGGCCGTAATAAAGAGTAATCATCGGTTTAAAACCCGTGACAGCACTTATTTCACCTTCTATAAACACCGCAGCCATATGATACATATCCTTGTCCATCGCTTCCTGTACTAACTCTATATATTCGTCTTCCAGCAAATGGGAGCGCAGCTGCTTCATTACCGGGTAGGCCTGTCTGATCTCTTCCATGGTATGAATCTCTCTTACTTCCATTGTTTCTCTCCTCTCTAAACTTTTTATCCCCGTTCAAAGAATACTTGAATTCAGCAAGGAAAGAAATAGGAAGCATTAATGAAAAAGATCAACCAGCGTTAGCAATTCTTTTTTTGTAAGAGATCGGGAACGACTTTTATAAAGATTTGTGATCTCATAAGAAATTTTATTTTTATTCCAAAATACATGTTTCCCATTAGAACCTTCATAGTAAGACACCTTTTTCCCCGCCGGTGTTTCAGCTTGTTTCCCTCCAATTTCCTCCTCAGGTTTTCCCTTCTTAATATGAATGTCTACAAAACCGATGGTCTGGTTCCTTAAATGAATCATCAACAAACCATTCTTCCCTGAAGCTGCTGAAATTTTACTTGGATCAAAAGGAAGCTTGACTGGAAGCTGGGGGTTATAATTTAAATCTGCCACTTGCTGCTTTACTTCTTTATTGTCAAAAGAATAATAATGATCTGCATTTGCATTCGTAGTTTCGGTATTGCAGCCAGAGAGGTTGAGAAGAACGAACCACATACTAATAAATAGGGGAAGACATCGACGGAACATCACGGCACCACCTTTACGCGTACATTTAAAGAAACAGTAAATTACCACTATTTAACAAATGAATACCCGTCGCACTAGAAGGGATAAACCTTTTTCCTGATACACGTAAAGCATTCACCAACTATGGACCCTGAAACATAATATGGTGTAAAACCTATTCCGGAAAATTACCGGTATTTTGGAGGACGCCATGTACAATTATTTTCACCCCTATGCAATGAGGGAGCCTAATGGGGAATCCTATATTCTCGCTTTTCAACAAGGAGATGTAAATGGGGACTACATTCAAGACAATGTTTATCTAGTCGGACAAAAGAATTCATCGAGTCCTTTCGTCCAGGACATTACCTTAATCATTCAAGATGGGAAGACAAACCAATTCTTTTCTGTTCCATTAAAAACGAACGAGGGCTACCAGCCCACGCTTTTTTTAGGAGACTTCACTGGTGATGGTGTGGATGATATTTTAATTAGTATCGATTCTGGGGGCAGCGGGGGATATGGCTTTTATTATGCGTATTCCTTTGTAGAAAACAAACCAAAACTTCTCTTTGATTTTGAACAATTCAACAGAGAATTCAACTATGACGTCCTTTACAAAGACTACTATAAAGTCGAGGTCATCAACAATACACTGGCATTACAATTTATCATTGATATTAGCGGACGTGGAAATGAATATCTATCTGAAATCTATGACACCAGTGGAAAATTAACTACTCCGATCAATGGCTGGGTATCAGGATTAAACAGACTCTATCCGATAGATTTCCAAGGGGATGGCGTGTATGAATTATACGCTCTGCAAAGAATCGCTGGAAGATATAGCGCAGACGGTCTGGGGCTGATTCAGACTGCCCTCTCGTGGAACGGAAGTTCATTCACAGCTGAAGATGTAGATCAGCAAGCAGCCATTTTTGGAACATCCATAAAAAACGAGCCCTCATGACTTGGCTCGTTTTTTATTTCTTAAGTCCGGATCCGCACAGGGACATGACAACCTTTGCTTCTTTTGAAAGGTTGGCTTGCTTGTAATTCTTAAAGGCGGCATAAGTCGCGGCTGTCGTTGGTTCAACATAAAAACCTTTACTCGAAAGCTCCCCTCTTGCCGTTTCTATTTCGTTCTCTCTAGCGGTAATAATTGAACCGCCTGTCGTTTTTACCGCCTTCATAATTTGACTTCCACGGACAGGATCGGCAATCGCTATTCCTTCTGCTAAGGTCCCAGTGTTGCTTACAGGATTAATATCCCTCTTCCTATGAAAGGCTTGTGCGATCGGTGCACAATTTTCAGCCTGTACTCCTACAAGCTTGGGTAGACGCTGAATCATTCCGCTTTCCAATAGATTTTGAAAACCGATATATGCGCCGAGCAGCAGCGTTCCATTTCCTACAGGAAGGATTAGCTGATCAGGGATTTGGTAATTCATCTGCTCCCAAATTTCGAAAGCAAAGGTCTTTGTTCCTTCGTGGAAAAAAGGATTGTAAACATGAGAAGCATAAAAGAGCTGTTCTTCTTCCACCGTTCTTTTCGCCGCAATAGCGGTATCCTCCCGTGATCCGGCAATTTTATGGATCTCTGCTCCATAGGCTTTCATTTGAGCAAGTTTGCGTTCTGATGTATTCTCCGGTACATAGATATAACTCTTTATTCCAGCTCGTGCGCAGTACGCGGCAATGGCTGTGCCTGCATTACCGCTGCTGTCTGCCAAAACTTCCTTTACGCCAAGCTCCCTTGCCTTTGAAATGAGAACAGCTGCCCCTCTATCTTTAAAAGAACCTGTAGGCATCAAATAATCTAATTTCACAAGTATATTAGGGTCATCCGCATTTAACGGAAGTAAAGGGGTCCCTCCTTCACCTAACGAGATGTTAAAACAACGCTGATCGTGAAATGGCAGTGCTTCTTTGTACCTCCACATCGTCCAGGAACGTAAAGCTATTTTCTCTCTAGGGAATTGGACTTTATACGGCTTGATATTAAAAATTCCCTGCTCAGGCTTCCACTGGGTCTGATTTGGTATATATTCTACTCCGTCAGCAGAATCAATAAATGTATAATCCATTTGCTCCTCTTCCTTATCCTTAGTATAATTTCATAAAGAATAGCAGACTTATAGTCTTACAAACTATAAACTCCTGCCTATTAAAAGTTAATTTTTTCTTGCAAAGGGTATATTATACTACTCAGGATAAAAATAATTTTTATTGAAAAAATAGAATTTTTTCTGGCTGAAATTTGGTTTTCGGGACTTTAGAACCTTTTTAAATAAATAAAGAGCGGGCTCCAGAGTTTCTAAACGTACAATCCATTTTTCTCCCCATTAAGATAGAAAGCTTCCATTAGAAGAGGTGTATGAATATGAGTCTTATCTTGCTTCAAGATGGGTTTGGAAACGATAAATTTTTCCCCGCAGACAGCGAATTGAGAATACACTGTACTTCAGTAAGCCAAGGTACAAGGTATATTTATTTGCAATACTTAGATATGCCTTTCGGTTTTCGAAAAATCAGCAGGAACAACGTT
Organism: Halobacillus salinarum; assembly: GCF_022919095.1. Taxonomy (NCBI): domain Bacteria; kingdom Bacillati; phylum Bacillota; class Bacilli; order Caryophanales; family Bacillaceae; genus Halobacillus; species Halobacillus salinarum. The sequence goes on from NZ_CP095073.1 coordinate 3,701,619, forward strand.
CTTTCCTTAGCCCCGCATGAAAGAAAATGTATTGAAAGCCGTTTGGAAGAGATTGATCAAGGTTTATTTGATGATGATTCAAAAGTACAGCACCTTCATCATCTATTAGATACTCCACCTAATTAAAAGGCTCAAAATCCTCCTTCTGCAATTGATAGAGAGACATTAGGCTGGTTGTTCCTTTCTTATTCATTTCCTCTATAAACCTCTTTCTCCTAAAGTGATTCCTTTCTAATAATCGAATCGATTTTAGATGATTGGCGTTTGTATATGCAAAGACAACCGCTAACCCTAAAGTTGAAAATCCATAATGGAGAACAGTTCTTACTGTTTCCTGCATCAACCCTTCTCCTTGAAAATCCGGATGAAGTTCGTACCCAAGCTCGGCAGCTTGTTCATTAGGATTAAAATTCCATAAGCATACGGTTCCAATTACTTTTCCTGCTCCTCTGTGTTCTAGTGCCCACATGAACCAGTGACCATAATGAACGCCATCATTAATGTTCTTAATAAACTCACTTGCCTGCTCAACTGTTTCATAGGGGGAACGGTCCAAGTATTGAAATAAACGCTCATCCATCCGTAAATGAAAAATATCAAGCACATCACTTGGCCATAATGCTCTCAAGATCAGACGGTTCGATTTCCATTGAGGCAGTACAGGAGTATTTCTCAACGTTTTCTTCTCCCTTTATTATTAAGTGTCATCTCACGTTAAGACTAATTGTAACCAATCCAGAGCCTTATGCCCAGAAATTTCATGACCTCCGTTAAATACTTCCGAGCTGAAATTAGGGGCAGCGCCGCTGTTTTCATACATCGAACCGATCGTATTCAATGCTTCCTCCGTGTGAGGGAAAGGAAACAATTTGTCATACCTGCCTGCTTCAACAAACAGAAACCCAGGTGCAATCGCCCCTATGAGCTCAGGCATCTCTCCCAGATTTATAATATCCGGAATATAATTATCAAGGCAGTGGTTGATAGAAAGAATACTTCCCTTGTAGGTGTTACAGCATCCACTTAATACGGTTGCATGGACTCGTTCATCCAGCATTGATGTATAGGCGCTGATCACACCCCCTCCGGAAAATCCCATGATCCCTATTCTATTTTCCTGAACATCCTGATAGGTACACATATAATCGATCAGCCGGCGCGCTTCTGCTACCCTCAACCCCGCAAGCGTCTTCCCGCACATGAGCAAATGAACGGCCATTGAATAACAGGAATTGCTTTTATTTTCTTTTACATCCTGTTTCAGCATACGGCTGCCTATCCCTGCCACTTGAGGCGCAAAAACTTTGAAGCCTCTTTTCACTAAAGACAGGGCAAAATGCTGAGCACTATGATTATTCGTATCCACACCGGAGATTTCTTTATTGCTGCTTCCATGGCCATGTAATGCAAGAACAGCCGGATAGTTCTTCTTCCTTTGTTTAGGTGTCAACACGTACACATCTGTGCTCAAACCTTCTATCGTATTTAAGGTATGACGCTCACGATAATAATCACTACATTCAACGTGTTCTTCTAATGCATCCGCAAATTCAGGAGCGTAATCAAACTCCCCTAACAAACCATTTAGTTGATCTTTAACTCTCTTTTTGTCTTCGGTTACATTAAGAATCATCTTTCCTCTTGTCTGATCGTACAATTGCTCTAAATAATCATTTAACGAAGTCACCAGGAATCCACCTTCTCCTTTTCTCGTTACTTATGAAAAAATGATGTGTGAACAGTAGATTGTCAACGTTACAGTTATCATACTAAAAATGGTAGAAGCAAGAACGATTTGCGCAGCAAGCTCAGGTTCATTCCGGAATTCCTGGGCGATAATAGCACTATTTACCGAACTTGGCATGGCCGATGAAATAAGCAGGGCCTGGGCAAGCATTCCATCATAACCAAACAGCCAGATAATCCCGCATGCAAGGATGGGGCCGAGAATCAACCGAATCCCAACACTTATGTAGACAGGTAATAATTTGGGGTTAAATTTCAACTGCGCCACCTGTGCACCGAGAGTGAGCAAAGCCATCCCGATCATCGCATTAGCAATATACTCACCGGGCTGCAGTAGAAAATCAGGCAGTTGAAAGGGAAGAACGTTCAGCAGGATCCCTAAAGCCATCGCATAGATCGCTGGCATTCTAAGCAAGCCGACTAATGCTTGAAACCTGCCTTCTTCAACGGCTTTTAAAGAAAAGATCCCAAACGTGTACGACAACACATTTTGGAAGGTCATGACAATGACCTGAATCGTAGCAGCGTACGGGTTCCCATTAAAAACAAGGTCATTAACAGGTACTCCATAATTTCCAGAATTATAGAGTACTACACTGTTCGTAAAAACCCCGCGGACGCTCTTACTGTATTGCCCAGCCCTTGCTATTCCTTGAACCACGAGATACAAAAGGGTGATGAATACGATAAAAAAACCAAAAACTTTTCCTAATAAGCTGAATGAGAAGTCAGATTCATATAAGTTTATTAATACAAATCCAGGACTTAGAAAATAAATATTCAGTTTAGCAAGACTGTACAAATCAAGCTTAAAAACTTTGTGCATCCAAGCTCCAAGTCCTATTAGGATAAAAACCGGTACGATAATGTTTAAGAAGATAAATAGTATGGCCATAAAAATAACCCTTCTCCCATGAAAAGAAATAAACATGGCCCTTTAAGGTTTCCCTGATTGGACCATGTTCAAATGACATAATATTACTTTATCATTATGCTGCTTTTTGTTCCATTTTCATTTCTTCAATCTCTGTAAAACACTTCATGGATAGCCACATGTTCAAATGGGCAAACAATGTAAAACCAAATAACGGAATAAACCCAGGGAAATAGATAAAGAAGTAATAGGTCGTCAAAGCTGTAACTACACTAATCACTAAATTTGCCGGGCGAAGAAACCCTATGAACAGCGCCTGTTTAATAGATTGAAAGATAGTTAATCGAAAGTGAACATACACAGGCAGCAGATAGACAAGCATAATAATAAAGGATAGAGAAGCTAAAACCATTACATAAGAGAGCAGATGGTAGACTTCCCCTTCAAACTGACGAAAAAATTGCAAGTCGAAATAGCAGAGCAGTCCAAGAAAGATAAGAATTACGGCAAGACCATTGGCCCGGAAGAATTCTTGGCGGAAAGTCTTCCAGAAATGGCTGAAGAGTTTTACCTCCTCATCTCCTGTAACAACCTCTCTCGTAACACTATACATGGCAACCGTACTCGGTCCGATTCCAAAGATCACTCCTCCCAGAAGCGTACATCCTGCCCACATTAAATTTAAGAGAGCAAAATGAGTCACCCAATGGCAGAAAGCAAGTACACCTGTCAGCAACCTTCCCATTTGCATTTTAACAACCTCCCTATCCCCAGTCGTTCATCACGTGAATGAAGGTGCAGTAAACAGTTCATCTATCGTTACAGCCCGTTTTTCCTTTACCGAGCGCCAGACCGCTTCCCCCGTCATTACCGCATATGCGCCATCCTGGCTCCCTGATAGTGTTGTAAAGCTTCTTTTCGGGTCCTCTCCGATAAACAAATCCTCCTGTATAACTGGATCTCCTCCTCCGTGTCCTCCCTGCTGGGTGAGAACTTGAATGGTTTCCTTCGCGCCAAACAAAGGGAAATATTCAATCGTTTGCTCTGGAACAGGGAATGGAACCCTGGAAGGCGCGTGAAACTCTTTCGTCTCCAACCTTCCTTTCGTTCCGTTTATCGCTAACCGGTACCCTTCATAAGGAAGAGAGAAATTAATAGAGTAGCTCAATAGCGCTCCCCGGTCATATTTTACGGTCGCGGTGTACGTATCTTCAATTTCGATTTCCGAATCAAAAATACATTGATCAGGTCTGTAATTGGTATAGCTCTCTTTTCTTGCCTCATCAGAAGCAATATGATCATCCTGGACAAAGAGTTGGTCACTTCGCGTGTTCCATCTTCTATAATAGGCACAATCATCTTTTACATGGCACGTTTTGCAGTTGCGGCCGTCTTCCTTTAGCGGATTATATTCACTTTCCGGTCCGTAATAATTCAAGGCACCGAATGAAAACACTTCTTCGGGCTTTTGATCCAGCCACCAGTGAATCAAATCAAAATGGTGCGAGCTTTTATGGATGGATAATCCTCCTGAATACTCCCGCTTGCGGTTCCAGCGTTGAAAATAACTGGAGCCGTGATAAGTATCGATATACCAATTCAAATCCACTGAAGTAATACGGCCAAGCTTTCCGGATTGGATCAATTCTTTTATTTTCATATGATAAGGGTTGTATCGATAATTGAAAGTAACGGTGACCTTCCCTTTGCTCCTCTTTTCTGCTTCTACCACCCTCCTGCTGTCTTCCGCTGTCGTAGTCATTGGTTTTTCTGTAATCACATCCAGGTCATGAGCAAGTGCTTCTAATATATAGTTCACATGTGTATCGTCACGACTTGCCACAATGACAACATCTGGTTTCGTCTCTTTTATCATGCGGTCAAATTCATCATGTTGATACACAGGCACATCTTTCACTTCCGGAACCTCTTGCTTACACACAGTAAACCGCTTCGAATCTCTATCCAGCAGCCCCACAACTCTGCTTGAAGCGGAAAATTTTTTAACCATTGGCTGGATAAACATTCCGATTGCCCGATTGCTTACGCCGCAAATTGCATATTTTTTCATAACTTCAACCTCTTTTATTAAAAAATAGAAACCCTTATGACGTGTAGTCAAGTTACGCCTTCATACCACTTGAGCTTATTCCTTCCACTATATAGCGCTGGAAGATAAAGAAAATGATAAATATAGGCAGAATACTTAAAGTGGACATGGCGAACATCGCTCCCCAATTCGTCACCGAGTTAGGGTCAGAGAACAATTTAAGCGCCAGTGAAACTGGATACTTTTCTGGAGTCGATAAATAGATCAGTGGTCCCATAAAATCGTCCCATCTCCAATAAAAAGAGAAGATAGCGGAGGTCATCATGGCCGGCACTACCAGGGGTACGATAACTCGAATAAAGATATCAAAGGAATTACAACCGTCGATTTTTGCTGCTTCATCCAATTCCCTCGGGATTGTCCGGATGAATTGCATGATAAGAAAAATGAAAAATGGAATACCAAAAAATGTGGGGAGGATTAATGGAAGGTAAGTATCGATCCATCCAAATTTATTAAACATGATATATTGCGGAATCATTACCATCTCAAATGGCAGCATCATTGTAGCCATCATACAGACGAACCAAATTCTTTTCCCGGCAAATTTGATCCGCGCAAATCCGTAAGCAATAATTGTAGAGGATGCGATACTCCCCACAGTCGCCACGACGGAGATAATTGTTGAATTAATAAAGAATTTACCAAATGTGATCCCAGCGAAGCCTTGCCAGCCAACGATGTAATTTTCAAAATGCAGTTCCTCGGGTATAAGGGAATAAGCATCTACAAACACCTGAGAGCTTTCCTTTAATGAACTGCTGACCATCCAGGCTAAAGGGTAAATCATAATCATGGAAAACAGGGCCATTAATACGTGCTGAATGGTCTTTTTCGTTTTATTATTTTTCATGGAGACTTCTCCTTCCTCTATTTACTGTCTGACTCATAATGAACCCAATGTTCGGAGCTTTTGAAGATCAGGGCTGTGAAGATCGCAATGATCACAAGCATCACCCAGGCCATCGCTGAAGCATAACCCATATCAAAGTACTCGAACGCCCGGCGGTACATATAGAGCACATAGAGCAAGGTACTGTTTACAGGACCCCCGTTCGTTACGACAAAGCTCGGTGTAAAAGCCATAAATCCTTGAATTACCTGCATGATGGTATTAAACAATATAACAGGTGTCAGCAAAGGCAAAGTAATGATAAAAAACTGTCGGATTGGACCCGCACCATCCACACTGGACGCTTCATAATATGTTTTCGGAATATTCCGGAGTCCTGCAAGGAAAATCAGCATCGATGATCCAAACTGCCATCCATAAAGCAGGATCAACGTCCAAATGGCCGTATCGGGATCCCCAAGCCACGAGTGAGTCGGGAAACCAAGCATCGATAATATGGAATTCACCGCTCCATCGTTACCAAATAACTGCCGCCACATAATAGATACGGCGATACTTCCGCCAACAACAGAAGGCAGATACAACAGCGTTCTGTACAGACCGACCATTTCGACTACTTTGTTTAAAGCAAGGGCAACAAGTAAGGCAAATACGAGACGGAATGGCACCGCTATTCCTGCATAGAAAAAAGTAACCTTCATTGCTTTCCAGTACATGGGATCATTAGTAAACATCCGAACGTAATTATCCAAGCCGATCCAATGCGGCGTGCCCATTAAATCAAAATCTGTAAACGACAAATATAAGGAATATAGAATTGGAAAAAGCGTCAGTCCCAAAAATCCTATAAGGAAAGGTGAGATAAACAAATAACCAGCCACGTTATTATTACCGGTTTTAAGAGGCTTACCGGATGGTGAACCTCCAGCTTTTTTTTGTTTAGTATGTCGGGTCGGCGGCTGTGTTTGCTGGACTTTATTCAAATCATCTTTTTCTGGTAGCATCGTCCTCAACTCTTTCTATAAAAATTTAAATCCCCGTAAAGGCAGCCGGACAAAATCGTTTAAAGAAAATGGCCCTGAACATCTCAGGACCATCTGTCAGTGACCTTCGTTTATCGTGAAAGTATTCTTTCCGATTCGTCTCTGAATTGCTTTGCCCCTTGCTCTGGAGTGAGCTCTTCATACATGACTAATTCATCTATCTTTTGGAGGGAAGCCATGATTTCAGATGCTTGAGGCGGGTAGTTCGAATCGATCGGTGAACTATGTTTAGTTACTTTATCGATGTACTCATAGACCTTTTTATCGGTATCACTTAAATCAGATTTCATTTCTTCACGAATTTCTTCTTTAATTGGAACGCCGCGGTCGGAGCCTGCAATTTTATACACTTCAATATTATTTGTGAAGAAATTAATGAATTTAGCAGCTTCATCTTTATGTTTGGAATTTTTACTAATTGACCACAGCATTGCCGGTTTTAAATACATGCCTTGGTCATTGTTTTCACCTGGCATAAGAGTCATTTGAATATTTTTTCCGTTTGAAGCACTGTCCAGTGCTGTGGCCTGGTTGGACCAGCGAAGATCAAATGCTGCTTCGCCGCGGGTGATCAGTTCGTCCTCCACCCCTTTGATTTGCTGAATGACTTCATATCCAGGAGCAGCACCTTTTTCCACCAATTCTTTGTTCATGTTGAAATAATCCACCATTAGCTGATCATCTTCATAACCAAGCGCAGATCCGTCTTCATTAAACAGCTTCTTGCCATTTTCTCGTAAGTAATATTCAAACGCGACGGTTGGGTCCATTAAACGTGTCCCGTATTTACCTGTTTTCGCATGAACCTTTTCACTGATTTGCATGTAGTCATCCCAAGTCCATTCTCCACTTTCAGGAATAGTCACTCCTGACTTATCGAGCATATCCTTGTTATAAAAGGCAGCCAATGCATTCGTACCTGTAGGAATCCCGAGTAGTTTGCCATTCTTTTTTCCCGACTTCATAACCGTATCACTGACTCCGTCTACGTCGATCGTTCCGTCTTCTACATAAGGAGTAAGATCAGTAAGTAAATTTTTGTCTGCATATTGCGTTAAGTATTCGCCAAAATTCTGCTGCATAATATCCGGAAGGTTATTCCCGGCCGCCTGGGCTGCCATTTTTTCAAAATAGCCGTCCCAGCCTGTAAACTCAGCATCGATCTTAATATCAGGATTTTCCTCTTCAAACTTTTTAATAATTTCTTGTGTCTGATCGTGCCTGCTTTGGGATCCCCACCATGTCATCCTTAACGTAACCGTTCCATCATCACTTTCTCCACTGTCTCCCGAAGCTTCTTTAGAACCGCTGGAACAAGCGGAAAGGATTACTGCTAATACCATTGTCAGAACGAAGCTGAACCATAATTTTTTATGATGCATAAAGATCAAGTCCCTTCCTCGTATTTTGAAAGCGCTTTCTGTTGATCTGTTTCTATAATAATCTTCATTCTTTTTTCAATAAATAAAATTTTCAGATATTTATGTTAAAAAAACCGACTTCTCTGTCTGTGTCATAAAAACAGCTTATAGAGATCGTCTCTATAAGCTCCCGTTAAGTTTTCAAATTTTTATATTCCGAAGGCGTCATGCCCGTATATTTCTTAAACACCTGGCCGAAGTAGCGAGGATTATTTCCAAATCCGACTGTTTCGGCCACTTCAAACACTTTCACACTATCCGATCGTTCAATAACCTCAATGGCTTTATTAATTCGCAGCTGAATAAGAAAGTTTGAAAAGCGCTCCCCTTTTTGTTTTTTAAAAAGTTTCCCCAAATAATCAGGGTTCATATATAGAACTTCTGATGCAATTCTTGCAAGGGAGAGATTTTCATCATCGATATGTTCAACGACAAAATCGGTGACTCGATCTATGAGATGGCTTTGAGATTGCTTCGTTTTCTCATAATGCTCTTGAGTAATTTTCGCAGCTGCATCTTCAATAAAAGCTTTCATCTCGTGAAAGGATTGGTTTTGATGAAAATGCATCATGTCTTGGAACAAATGATCCATATCTTCTTTTTCAGCTTGTCTAGTAATCGTCATAAATAATTCCAAACCATGAGATTTTACTAACGGAACAGCAAGCTGTTCTCGTTCCATCTGGGTGAAAAAGCGGCGTAGATATTGCTGAACTTCTTCCAGATTTCCACTTCTGACAGCCAGGATCAAATCCTCATGATCATATTGAAGCTCGTCAAACCCTTGCTCGTCTGTTTTTAAATCCTGGACCATAATCATACTGCCTTCAGCCAAGTAAAACCGTTTCGTTAAACACTGCAGCGTTTCATTATACATTTTTCTGAGTTGACTGATGCTTCCAGGATCACTGATCGAAGTAGTGAATTCCTGCTGATAGAAATTACGGAAAATCTCTTTTGTTTTCTTTATATGTTCCATTAAATCTTCAACATCTCTGTCTTCTGTCAGCAGAACAATTCGTTCACCAATCGTTGTGGCCATCGAAATGGTATAGGTTTGCCCAATTTCCTCTGCGGCCATTTCCTTTAATGCCAGCTGGCATTCATAATCGACTGACGGTGTACCATCGACCACCATTACCACAAGGCGGAAGGCTTCTTTTTCCGTATCCATGCCGAACAGACTGCTGAAGTATGCCCAATCCTGCTCTCCGTACTTTTTATTTGTAATATAATCTTTCAAAAACTGCTCTTTTGCTTTTGGAAGGATCAGCTGGAGACGCTGCTGCATGTTTTCCAAAAAATCGTCTCTTTCCTGAAGTTCGTTTAATTCATTAACCACACTTTTTAAAGCCTCTTCAATTTTTTCCTCATTACTTGGCTTTAGAAGATAATGCTTCACATTACATTCCATTACAGTCTTGGCAAAATCAAATTCGTCGTAGCCTGATAAAACGATGAATTTCATTTGGGGAAATTCCTTATGTACCTTTTGTATTAATTCCACCCCGTTTAAGCCTGGCATTTTGATATCCGTAACTACTATATCGGGGGGTTCTGCTTAATCAGTTCATAGGCCATTTGTCCATTAGAAGCCTTTTTCACAAGCTCTGTTTCACAACTATTCCAATCGACAATAGCCGCAATACCTTCTAAAATATTCACTTCATCATCCACTAACAAGACTTTGTACATACACCCTCACTCCGTTACCAATGGAATTAAAAGATTGACCGTAGTGCCTTGGCCGAACTTACTATCAATCGTGAGTCCATATCGTTCCCCGAACATCATTTTTATCCGCTCATTAATATTCTTTAATCCGATGCCAGAGCTTTTGGATTTAATCTCACCCCGATAAATACCTTCAAGCTTATCTTCCTCAATTCCTGGTCCATTATCGGAAACCATGATCAGCAAATCTTCTTCCTGCTGTCTCAATTCCACGTCTACTTTGCAGGCAGTTACCATTTCCTCCAGCCCATGCTGTATGGCATTTTCCACCACAGGCTGGATCGTAAGCTTTGGAATTTGAACCCTATCAAATTCAGGATCAGTCGTTAACGTAAAATCAAGACGGTCCTCATACCTGTACTTTTGTATCGTAATATAGTTCCGCACAATTTCCATTTCTTCTTGGACTGTAATCGTAGCTTCCTTCTTGCTTATAATATTCCTCATCATGCTGCCCAGATTTTCAGCCATAACCGATATTTTTTTCTGCTGATTGATTTTGGCAAGCCAGTTGATGGAATCGAGTGTATTGTACAAAAAGTGGGGATTAATCTGGGCCTGGAGGGCCTTATATTCGGTCTCTTTAATCATGAGCTGCTTCGTATAATTTTCTTTGATTAATTCATTGATTTTATTCAGCATCACTCTGAAATTGTGGTGCAGCTGACCTACTTCATCATCATGATACGAGGTTGTTGGAACTTCGAAATTTCCATTTTCAACTTGCTTCATCCCAGCTGATAAATCCTCCAGCGGCTTTGAGATATTTTGGGCAGCCCTCCGGCTCAGCCAAATAGTCAACGTTAACATAAACAGAAAACAGATAATCATAATCCTTTTTATAGTTCTAGTCTGTTTGGTGATATCTTCATAAGGAAGCAGGTGATAATAATTCAAATCGGAAAAGCGGGAATGCGTATACGTCAATAAATAGTCGCTTCCATTGATTTCCTTCACCATGTAACCGTTTCCATTATTGTTGATTTGAAAGTCAGAAATCTTCCACTTATCTTCATCTCGTTGATAAAAAATTTCATCCTTACTTGTAATGACAAAGTTTTTATTAGGTGAAAAGTTTAATGTTTTATTAACAAATTCATCCATGTCAATAGAAATGATCAGTTTTCCTAAATTGTCTAAACCCAAATTCTCTTTTCTGCGGATCAATCGGGCAGAGGATATGGCATTTGCCCCCTCAATGTTTGTCCACACATTTGATCCTTTCGTATTCAACAGAAGCGAGCCAATCTTTCCAGGGTCGTTCTCCACGCTGGTATTATAGCCCGTCGTATATTTCTCTCCATTCGCATCGATCACCTGCATAGAGGAAATATATTTCTTAGTCGAAGCAAAGTCGAGCAGCCTTCCAAGAAGTCTTGTTTTTGTCTGATAAAGTTCATAGCTGACTTCACTTTCATTTATGGTTTGTAAATAGGTTTGAATGAGCACATCCGTGCTGACTTGGAAAGATAAATTTTCTACTTTATTCAGCTCCTCATCAAGAACTGAAGAAGACAGCTGAAGCATATCTGCGGATTCCTGGTAAATGCGTTTTTCATAGAGGGTGGTGAAATACTGGTAGGTGACCATTCCTATTAAGCAGAAAATCAATAAAAGCAGGAGAGAGATGGAAAAGATTTTATTTTTAATTTTAAAATTTCGATAAAATGGTTGTACACTCAAGCTTCTCCCCTCCCTATTTGTCTAGCATTATATCACAGGCCAAAATTCGGAAGGAGGCTTTTTTTATGTACCACTTGCTGCGTAACGCTTTTCCTTTCCTCTTCTTTTATTTTCCAGCATTTTAACTACGATCACAGCGACAAGGATAAGGCCGGCAAGTTCCCCAACAGATGCGGCCAAGGAGCCGCTTTTTCCATTCCATTCAGGGTGATACAAAACGAAATACATGAGCACTCCAATCACTGTGGCCAGATTCACCACCTGCGCCACCATCATCTTCCCTGTGTTTCGATAGAGCATGAGAAAACCATTTAGAAAGTCCACCCAGGGAAACACTAGTGTTTTGATCATAAAAAACTTCAATACTCCCAAAGTCGTCACAGAAAGCTCCATATCTGCCCCCATAACAGTTTGCATAAACCATAGTCCTGCCGGAGTAAAGCATAGAACAGCCAGTAAAATGGAAGGAAGTATACTCAAAATGATCATAAATTTTACGACTTTTTGTTTGTTATTAAGATAGAGCTGAAGCACTAATTGATGAGTGTACATAAAAAAGCTTAAGAGCATTTGTGTAATGCTGAAGGCTAGAGCAAAGGAAGCAATTCCCATTTCAATGTTATCTGTCTTCGCGAGGAACACATAGATAATTGGTACCACCACTGTCTGGACGACAAAATAAAAGACAAGCGGCAGGTAGAAATTAAAAATTTCCCGTTTTTTTAAAGCATGGTGTTTATTTGATGAGGAAGCAGGCTTAAGTAGGGCATGGCCTTTCCAAATACTCATTAAACACTCCACAAACATCCCTGTAAGGAATAAAATCGCACCGGTTGCACTCGTTATATACTGAAAGGTGACGAACAAATAGGCAGCCAGAAACATTACTGCCAGCCGGATAACAACCATAATGGAGATCCACTTTGTCGCAAAACGGTTGATGATCACACCTTGGTAAATCCCTCTTATTCCAGAAAGAATGATTACAAACACAATAATTTTAAACGTATTGGAGATCGTCTCAACCATACTTTGATCCGCCTGAAACAAACGGATATACACCCAGCTGCCTGCAGAGGTATAAATCATGATAAGACTGACTGCGACAATTATTCCCAAAGCATACATCATAAATCTAGAAAGCATCCTAAAGGAAGATTGATCATGGACTAATGCAGAACTTGTCTGTCGGAAAACAATAATGGGCCGTTCAATAATTCCAAATAACGCAAAAGCAACTGCATAACAAGCGATGATAAAAGTTGCATTATCCCCTCTGCTTAGAGTCCCGTTAATAATTACGTGGGTGATGGAAGTTAAACTTCCGGAAATTCCTAAAGGAATGAAAAATCCCGCCAAGTGTCGGTAAGTCAAACGGTTTGTGTCCCCAGTCAACCGGCATCCTTCTTTCGTTTTTTGATAACAACGTTGTTATTGAGATTATTACGTTTCCTCCTATTTGTCAATAAATCAGCCCTCTATACGGTTTCAAAAAAACAAATTACATATGTGACTTGCCAGCTGCTTCGCAGTTTAAAAATATGTACCCCTTTCTTGAATGAACCCCAGAATAAAATGAGACATGATAGAAAGGTTTCCGTCTGCTGTTCATTCATTGCTGGCGATTTTTTGTCAATCATTCTTAACCGTTCTGCCAATAGAAGATGGTTAGAGAAACATCTGTTGTCATTGACTTTTCTCCTTAAAAAGGGAGCTATGATCATTCATCAACGGTTTCTTCTTTCACTACCTCAAAATCTGTCAAAACGCGTTGAATATTGTTTATGTTTCCATACTATGGGTATAGGATAATCATACTACAAGTTAGCAAACAGGACTTTTCAGAAAGGAGACAACCATGAAAAGAGTAACTTCAGTCTTTTGGATCACCTTAGCCATTACATTAGCTGCTTCCTTCTGGGGAATTTTTGCCCCTAAGAATTTCGAAACCATTTCCGGAAATGTGATGAACTTTATATCCACTCATTTCGGATGGTATTATTTAATGATTGTGACCCTCTTTGTTATCTTCTGCGTCTATTTAATCTTCAGCCCTTATGGAAAGATTAAACTAGGCAAACCCAAAGATAAGCCCGATTACAGCTATTCCACCTGGTTTGCGATGTTGTTCAGCGCAGGTATGGGAATCGGCCTGGTTTTTTACGGGGCAGCTTCTCCTATTTCCCACTATGTAAAGACTCCTCCAACGGCAGAACCCGGAACAACGGAAGCGATCAGAGACTCTATGAGGATTACCTTCTTCCACTACGGTATTCATGCCTGGGCCATTTATGCAATCGTAGCTCTCGTGCTCGCTTATTTTAAGTTCAGGCATAATAAACCAGGACTGATTAGTGCGACCCTTGAACCGATTTTCGGAGATAAAATGAAAGGACCATGGGGTACAGCCATAGACGTCATTGCTGTGTTTGCCACAATTGTTGGTGTCGCGACCACTCTTGGGTTCGGAGCCGCCCAGATTAACGGTGGCTTCACTTTTCTTCTGGATATTGAAAAGCAATTCTGGCTCCAATTAGTGATCATTGTCGTTGTAACGATTCTGTTTATGTTTTCGGCTTACACTGGTCTAAGCAAAGGAATTAAATATTTGAGTAACGCCAACATGATCCTTGCAACCATTCTTTTCGCAATTATGCTGATCATCGGCCCTACTCTCTATATATTTAACACCTTCGCAGACACGCTTGGATCCTACGTGTCAAGCCTGGCAAGCGAAAGCATGCGGATAGCGCCGAATAATGAAGATGAACACAAATGGGTTTTGAACTGGACAGTCTTTTTCTGGGCATGGTGGATAGCCTGGTCCCCATTTGTCGGCATCTTCATTGCCCGCGTTTCAAAAGGAAGAACCATTCGTGAATTCTTATCCGGAGTTCTTTTAGTACCTTCGGTTGTCAGCTTTTTATGGATGAGCGCTTTTGGAGCAACAGGAATTCAAACGCAAAAAGGCGGCGCAGATATAGCAAGCCTGCCTGATGAACAAGCACTTTTTGCTGTTTTTGATCACTTCCCGTTAAGTGTAGTAATGTCGATTATTGCCATGATGTTAATCGGTACCTTTTTCATCACTTCCGCGGATTCTGCCACCTTTGTTTTAGGGATGCAGACCACTAATGGATCACTTAATCCACCGAAAACCGTCAAATTTGTATGGGGAGTGGCTCAATCTGCCATAGCAGCAGTGCTTCTTTACACAGGGGGATTGCAAGCTTTGCAAAACGCGTTAATTTCAGCAGCACTGCCCTTTTCCTTTATTATGCTGCTCATGGTTTACTCACTCTACAAAACTCTGCGACAGGATAAAGCAGAACTTGAATTGCAACAATCAAAAGAAGGAAGTAAAACAGCTTAAAATTCATCAGCAACTATCTATTTAAGCTCCAGGGACACTTACTAGAGCAGAAAAGCTGCCGAACGTTTCGGCAGCTTTTTTCATTTATCGATGCTGGCGGTTTTTTTGTCCGGCACTGAGCATCGAAGCAACCCCGGGCATGACATTTTGCAATTGACCTGATTGGCCGGTCATCATGCTGTAAGTTGCTGCTCCAATACCTATAGAAGCGATCATTGGCAACCACTGAACATTTCTTTTTTTCACGCAAAATACACTCCTCTATACATATAGTCAGAAGCCTTTATATTGTGTGCGCATCGCCTAATAATATAACATGGAACAATTTCCATGCTTGAATCATTTTATTTATTGGATAGAAAGGGTATAAGAACATTATCTAAGGAGGGATACTTATGAAAAAAATAATGAACGAACCAAATCAAATGGTTGATCAAATGCTTGACGGACTCGTAAAAGCTTACCCGGACCAATTAAAAAGGTTAGAGGATACGACTGTTCTCGTCAGAAAAGAACTTTCCCCTGATAAAGTTGGAATTGTAAGCGGCGGCGGTAGCGGACATGAACCCGCCCATGCAGGTTACATAGGAGAAGGAATGCTCGATGCTGCTGTCAGCGGTGAAGTTTTTACTTCCCCTACTCCTGATCAAGTGTTTGAAGCGATTAAGGCAGTTGATCAAGGGAAAGGTGTTCTGCTTGTCATAAAAAATTATACAGGCGACGTCATGAACTTTGAAATGGCTGCAGAAATGGCTGAAGACGAAGGCATCAACGTGGAATATGTAACGGTAAATGACGACGTGGCGGTGGAAGACAGCACGCATACGACAGGAAGACGCGGTGTGGCAGGAACAATTTTTGTGCACAAAATTGCCGGTGCTGCCGCTGCTTCAGGAGCTTCCCTATCAGAAGTAAAAGAATTAGCTGCCAGGGTAATCCAGCATACACGATCAATTGGTGCTGCATTATATCCCGCAGAAGTGCCCGGTTCAGGTAATCCAGGATTTGAGCTTGGTGACAATGAAATAGAAGTCGGGATTGGAATTCACGGCGAGCCAGGCATGGAAAAAACGGACCTGCCCTCCGCTGATCAGCTCAGCGAAAAACTGCTTGACGAAGTAATGCCTGAACTTGAGTTAAAGCAGGGAGATGAAGTAGCGTTAATGGTTAACGGTATGGGAGCTACTCCGCTGATGGAGCTGTATATTCTAAACAATCATCTGCATGATTTGCTGACAAACAAAGGAATAACGGTCGCAGATACTAAAGTTGGTAATTTTATGACCGCCCTTGAAATGGCCGGGGCTTCCATTACAATTCTAAAATTGGACAACGAGCTTAAAACACAATTGCAAGCACCAAGCAAGACCATTGCTTTCACTATTTAGCAGAGGAGGTCACTGATTATGAAGGCAGAAACCGCAAGAAAATGGATTCATGAATCAGCCAGGCAGATCGAAGCAAACAAAGAACAGTTAACTCAATTAGATCAGACCCTTGGGGATGGTGACCATGGCCTGAATATGGGGCGGGGCTTCCAGGCTGCCGTCGAACAGCTTGATCAGGATACCAGCGATGTAGGAAAAGTGCTTAAAGGCGCCGGCACCTCACTACTCTCAAAAATAGGCGGTGCTTCGGGACCCTTATACGGGACTTTTTTTATGAAACTGGGGGCACATTTGGCCGGTGAAGAGAATCCCGACCTGAAACAGCTTACAGAAGGATTTCGCAGCGCCGTTGACAGTATGAAAAAACGCGGTAAAGCAGAAGCTGGTGAAAAAACAATGATCGATGTCTTTGAGCCCGTCACCGAATTTTTAGAAACTGAAAACGTCTCCAATTTGGACAACCTGAGGGAAAAAGCTGAAGCTTCCCTTGAGGAAGTACAAGGGTTTGAAGCTAAAAAAGGGCGGGCAGCTTATTATAAAGAAAAATCGGTTGGAAAACAGGATGCAGGGGCTCAATCCGCTTATTATATTCTAAGCTCCTTAGTCACAGTATTAAAGGAGGAACAATAGTAATGGAAATGGTCGGTTTAGTTATCGTTTCACACAGTCCCGATATTTCTAAAGGGTTAAAAACCATGCTTTCTGAAGCGCAGCCCGAAGTCACCGTCATTGATGCTGGCGGCACAGATGAAAAAGAAATGGGGACAAGTGCTATAAAAATCCAGCAGGCCATTGAACAAGCAAACAAAGGGAAAGGTGTTGCTGTGCTCGTCGATTTTGGTAGTTCAGTAATGAACGCCGAAATGGCCATTGATATGCTGGATGAGGAGGTTCAGAACCAAGTAAAGATTGCCGACGCTCCTTTAATTGAAGGTGCTTACAGTGCTGTAATGGAAGCTGGATTTGGCAAAGAAGTCCTCGAGGTTGTCAAAGCTGCAGAAAAAGCTAAAAATACGAACAAAATCAACTGAGAAAACCACCCAGCAGGAATCATCCAGTCCTTCCGGCCATGAAAGAATTCAATGAATAAGGGAGTTTATACTATGAAGATGTTTGATGTTACTGCACCCGTATATGAAGGAATGCCGGTATTATCGTGATTGAAGGACTGCGTTTAAAAGACATTTCACCCGGACGATACCAGATGGCAGCTGCACCGCTCAAGCCTGAAGCCGCACCTGCCCGAGTCCTATTATTTGGTGAAGAATAATAATAAGACCACCAGCTTTTTGATGACTGGTGGTCTTTATTAAAATCTTAATTGTCGAGCCAATTCGTATGGAACGAACCTTCTTCATCAATTCGTTGGTACGTATGACCCCCAAAGTAATCACGCTGAGCCTGCAGTAAATTGGCAGGCAGCCTTTCCGAACGATAACTGTCAAAATACGCAAGTGCACTGGACAGTGCCGGAACCGGAATGCCATTCTTGATCGCCATGGAGAGAACTTCCCTAAGAGCCGACTGATAACGATCTGTAATTTCTTTAAAATGCGGATCCAATAAAAGATTGCTTAATTGAGGATCCAGATCGTAAGCGTCTTTAATTTTCTGGAGAAACTGTGCTCTAATAATACAGCCTCCTCGAAAGATCATCGCGATTTTTCCATATTCAAGTTCCCATTGATATTCTTCAGAAGCTGCACGCATCTGCGCAAATCCTTGAGCGTAAGAACAGACTTTGCTTAAATAAAGAGCTTGACGAACGGATTCAATTAAGTCCTCTTTATTGCCAGTAAAATCAGGGATATCAGGACCATTTAAAATCCTGCTTGCTTTTACCCGCTCCTCCTTCATAGCAGAAATAAACCGTGCAAAAACGGACTCCGTAATTATCGGCAGAGGAACTCCCAGCTCAAGAGCATTGACACTGGTCCACTTCCCTGTACCTTTTTGGCCGGCAGTATCAAGGATAACATCAATAAGCGGTTTTCCTGTTTTATCGTCTACTTTAGTAAAGATGTTTGCCGTAATTTCTATTAAATAGCTGTCAAGTTCTCCTTTGTTCCATTCAGTAAACACTTCATGGAGTTCTTCAGGAGACAGGCCCCCTACATACTTTAAAATATAGTAGGCTTCACAAATTAACTGCATGTCCCCATATTCAATTCCATTATGAACCATTTTCACATAATGCCCTGCTCCGTCCGAGCCGATGTAGGTCGTACATGGAATATTGTCTACCTTCGCAGCTATGGATTCAAAAATTGGGCGGACGATTTCATAAGCTTCTTTCTGCCCTCCAGGCATAAGAGACGGACCTTTTAAGGCTCCTTCTTCCCCTCCTGAAACTCCGGTGCCAATAAAATGAATGCCTCTGTTTTCTAAATTTTTATTTCTTTGAACGGTATGTTCATAAAAGGTATTTCCACCGTCAATGAGTACATCGCCTTTGTTTAATAGAGGAACAAGCTCCTCAATTAGATCATCCACAACCGTATGAGGAACCATCAGCCAGATCACTCTCGGAGATTCCAAAGATAAAGCCAGTTCCTTCAAACTGTATACTTCTTGAGCTCCCTTTTCTCCGATACGTTTCACAAACTCAGCGTTAACATCGTAAGCGAATACTTCATTTCCGTTATTCATTAAGTTCTGCCCTAAATTATACCCCATGTTTCCTAAGCCGATTAATCCAATCTTCATAAGTCTTTCTCCTTTATTTCCAAATTCAATTCTTTACCACCAATTAAACCCATCATCGTTGACCAATTGATCGGCAGCCTTTGGCCCCATAGTTCCTGCTTCATAGTATTCTAAAGGAATTAAGTCATTTTCGAAGGCTTCCAATATAGGCTGGATCCATTTCCAGGACAATTCAACTTCATTCCAATGAGCAAAAAAGGTCGGGTCGCCTTTTAATGCATCAAAAATCAAAAGCTCGTAAGCTTCCGGAAGGTGTTTATCCTTAGCTGAGAAGTTGATATGGACAGGCTCAATTTTACCATCTCTCGTTAAACTTTTACTGTTCAGTTGAAGAGTAATACTCTCATTCGGATTAATTTCAATGGTTAACAAATTAGGAGATGTAGACTCCTCTTCGTTGTTATATAGATCTTTCAAAGGGTTTTTAAATTCAATGACAATTCGAGTAGACTTTTGTTCCAAACGTTTGCCTGTCCGTAAATAAAAAGGAACGCCTCTCCAGAAATCATTATCAATGAGCAGTTTAGCCGCTACAAAGGTATCTGTTTTGGAAGTGCTGCTGACTCCATCTTCTTCCGTATAGCCTGCGACAAGCTCGCCGTCCACTTCACCTCGGGTATACTGACCTCTGACTACTTGTTTCTTTAGAGTGGAAGCATTTAAAGGCACTAAAGCATCCATTACTTTTCTTTTTACTTCACGGATATCCTTAGGACTGATTTTCTGAGGTACATGCATCGCAGTCATCATCAGCATTTGCAGCATATGATTTTGCAGCATGTCCCGCACGGCCCCGGCATGTTCATAATAGCCAGCTCGTTTTTCAACTCCAACCGTTTCACTTGCAGTAATCTGCACATTGGAAACATATTGGTTATTCCATAGTGACTGAAGAACAGGATTCGCAAATTCAAGCGTTTCAAGATTCTGTATCATCGGTTTTCCGAGATAATGGTCAATCCTGAAAATTTCTTCTTCATTAAAAGAACGGCTCAGCTTTCTGTTCAGCTGCCGAGCAGTTTCTAAATCATTCCCAAATGGTTTTTCAATGATTAACCTTCTCCATCCTTTTGTACTGCTTAAACCGCTCTCTTTAATATTTGCTGCAATACCTTCGAAAAACTTAGGGGCTACAGATAAGTAAAATAAACGATTTTCGGGCAGCTTTAGTTCCTCTTCCCGCTGCTTAATCAAATCATGCAAGCGGCCAAAATCTTCCAGGTTCGTAATGTTCAATCGGCAATACCGAAGCGCCTCAAGAAAGCTTTGTAATTTTTCTTCATCTATTTCTCGCTTGCAATGGGCCGTTACCGCTTCTCTCACATGAGATTGAAGCCGCTCATTATTCCACTCTCTTCTCCCAAGACCGATAATGGACATGGCCGCTGGTAATGATTGATCCATATATAAATTGAACAAGGCAGGATAAATTTTCCTTTTTGCCAAATCCCCTGTTGCCCCGAACAATACAAATGTCATAGAGTCCAATGTAATTTCCTCCATATTCCTTCATCTTGGTTGTCTCAATTACTTCTCTGTCAATTCGATCAGCGATATTGACTGCTTAAACCATAGTAAAATAAATAACTGCAAATCAAAAGTAAAATGCCTGCCGTTCAACGGGCTCACCATTAGTGTCTCCACCATTTACAACATGATCATATTTTTCATAGAACGGTCAGCTTCAGCTAATGCTGCATAAATGCACTAGTTTAAATCACTAAAGGAGTGATCGCAAGTATCCTTTAAAGCGTTCTGAGCTTATAAAATTGATACAGATTAACGACGATCACTTTTAGTACTGAGTATAAAGGAACGGCAATGACCATGCCAATAAAGCCTTTCAAAGCCCCCGCCACAATCAACAGGAAAATTATCGTCAAAGGATGAACTTTAAGCTTGTTCCCAAGTACGACCGGAGCTACCAGACTTCCTTCAATTTGCTGAACAATCACCATGATGAGAACCACATACAGCCCCATCATAGGATCCTGCATTAAGCCGGCCACTAATGAAGGTATCGTGCCTATTATCGGCCCGAAAAAAGGAATAACAGCTGTTATGACTACAAAAATCGCCAGCAGCAAAGCATAGTCCAACCCAATGATAAGGTAACCGACATATACGAGTATCCCGTCTACTACTGCGATTGTTATTTGGCCGATAATGTAAGCGGAGAGCGTTTCGTCTATCTTTGTTAAAATTTTTCTCCCTTCCCCTTTGTGCTTTTGAGGAATCACCTTTACTAAAAAGGGGATTAAGCGGTGACCATCCTTCAAAAAATAAAAAAGCACGAAAGGTACAATGATGATAACGGTAGTCATTCCCGTTAACGCCGAGAGAATATCAGCTAAATTATTCTCAATCATATTCGTGATCTCACTAAACACTTTTGTAGCTTTCCCGATCAAAGCATCACTCGAAATAATCCCCATATCATTACGTTCAATTTGTTCTTTTGTCTGTTCAGCGGTGGACTTAATCTGATCCGGAATCTTGGATAATTTATAAGCCTGCTGTTCAATCGTATCAGCGAGAAGATTAAACCCGAGATAACCTGCCCCGATAATGGCAGCAAACACGAGCAGAATAGCCACAGCAGGAGGAATGTATTTCTGACTGGACAGTACCCTTACAACCGGACGGAGAATGTAGAATAGAAAACCTGCGATAATGATTGGAAAAAACAGCGTGTTAACAATGGTCTGTATTGGATTAAAGAAATGAAGCTTCTCCAGGAAATAAATGCAAATTAGGATAAGAATTAGACCTGTTATGTATTTAAAAAAAGAGTGTTTCATCCACATATCTTCTTTCCCCCTTCTCAACCTTCACGACTTTCTATAGTCCTTACCCTATTTTTCATTGATTTATCTAATGTTGACGTTATTTCTTTAGCTGGAACCGGATTCAAGCGCACATGTAAGATTTCCTTACATTAATGGAGCATTCGCAGATTTTAAATGTAAGAAAATCTAACATATCAAGTGACATTGATGCGCTCCTGCATTATCATATAGATAATCAAGATGATAATCCTGATTATCCAAGCTTTACTTTAACATAATTGCTTTCAAAAGATGTTTTCTTTGCTGCCCTGCTTTTGTAAATTACTCGTAAAAAGAGGTGTAAGAATGAAAATGAATTATTTACGGTTTTCTGTCGAAAAGATGAAGCAGCATTACATTAACAGACTGGTGGCAGGCGGCGTCCTCCACGAATCGGATGAATCCGCACAATCAATGACACTGACAGAGCTGGAAATTTTAGTGAAAAATATGGACCGAAGCCGATCATCCACCTGCGATACATGTTAGTTTTTATAACAATAAACTGACGGACCGCTTCAAATTTCAGGGAGGTAAGCTTATGTCTTCTTATAAGGATAAAAAAGTGATTTCTATAGGCACCGTAAACGAATTAACCGGATTATCTGTCAGGCAGATCCGTTATTATGAGGAACGAGAATTAATTTTTCCGGAAAGAACAAAAAGAGGGACTCGAAAATATTCCTTTGCTGATATAGAGACACTAATGAAGATAGCTGATAAACGGGAAGAAGGCGTCCAAACTTATGAGATAAAGAGGGATATGGCGAACGACAACAAGGACCATATGATAGAACAGATGCTCCGCGGTCAGTTAAATGCTCATTTCAGGCTTAACAAATAAACGGTAAAAAAGCGCCTTAAGGCGAAAGATTTCAAAATCTTTTTCCTTAAGGCGCTTTCATTATAGTAAAGCCCCTGCTGATTCCAGCCAGGTCTCTGCCATCAGTTCATTCCCCGCCTTGTTCATATGGACTCCATCTACAGTGAGCTTAGATGGCCGTTCATGCAGCAGATGATTAATAAATACTTCATGAACCGGGACTACAAATGCATCATATTCTTCACCCATCTCACGGATTGCCTTTACATAGTCAAGAAGCATTAAATTACCTTTAGAATCGGCTTCTTCCTCAATGATCGTCGGCTCCATAAGAACGATGACTGTTGAAGTTCGTTCCCTGGTTTCAGTCAACAGCTTTCTGTAGATGGTTTTAAAGTCATCAGGACTAACCTGCTCCATCTCCGGAGAATCAAGCTGCCTCCATACATCGTTAATCCCAATAGAAATCGATACGACGTCTGGAGATTCCCGCAATACATCTTCTTCCCAGCGGTCAGCTAAATCCGTAATTCTGTTTCCTCCCACCCCTTTATTCATAATCATGTGGCGCGGGTCTAACTCCTTTGCAATCATTCGTACGTAGCCAGTGCCGATACCTTCAGGATCTTCAAACCTCCCGCTTTCTGTAATACTGTCGCCTATAAACACGATTCTTTTTCCCATGGCTCCTCCTCCTTTAATCGTTGCACTATACTTTCTACTTTTATCATGTAACTCCTTTGTCACCGTTGTAAACTATGAGATAATGTAAATGATTAAAAGGGAGAGAGGTGACGTTATGGACAAATTTTTTTACGGGGACAACCCCAGTCAATTCGGAGAACTCCGGCTGCCAGATACTAAAGGCCCCCACCCTGTTGCTATCGTTATACATGGAGGCTTTTGGCGCCAAGCATTCAGCCTTGAATTAACGAGGGAGATAGCCGAAGACTTAACGAAACATGGCTGGGCGACGTGGAACATTGAATATCGAAGGGTTGGCCAAAAGGAAGCAGGCTGGCCGAATACGTTACTGGATACTGCCAAAGCCTGCGATTACCTTACCCATTTGACCGAAGAATACCAGTTGGACCTTGAGAAAGTAGTAACCATAGGGCATTCAGCAGGAGGGCAGCTCGCATTATGGTTAGCCGGACGTACTAAGCTAAGCAGCGATAGCGAGCTCGCCTACACGCCCAATCCACTCCCCGTTGCCGGAGCCATCAGTCTCGCCGGCGTGATTGATTTAGAATCCATGTATAAGGTCCATCAATACCGGGACGAAACTTTGTCTGCCAGCCCTAATAATCCAACTGCTGAACTGCTTAGCGGTTCTCCCGAAGAAACACCGGAGCGTTACAAAGAGGCTTCTCCGATTGCTCTCGTGCCGCTGAACGTTCCTCAGCTCCTCGTTCACGGAAGTCTTGATGTGAATGTTCCTGTCGGGATCAGCCATAATTATTACCGGGCTTGTGAAGAAGCCGGCGATCCCATCAAATTAATCGAACTCTCTTCAGCAGAGCATTTCATGCTGACGGATACGACATCTGAAGCATGGAAGGTCATTCGCGAAGAAATGGAACTGATGTTGGAATCCTTATCGTAACATCACGAGGTTGGGACATAATTAATAGCAGCTGTTCTAAATTCAAACAATGCTGAAATCTAACACAAAAATTTCATCATCTGGAGATTAGAATAGCTAAAGTACATGTGTCCCAGCCGCCCGCTTTTTTCCAGAAGTGCAGATGATTAATAATAGATCCATTGAATGAGCAACAGAAACAACGCACTATATAAAAGCTGACTCAGGGGGAGGAAATAAGCCCGACGGTTCTCGTGATATTTCCACTCCATATAAGCCTGCAGCCCAAGAATAAGAATGACATATCCTATCCAAAAATAGTATAGAAAACTGCTACGAAAGATAAATTCATTCAAAAAGACAAGCACTAAGAAAAGGATTCCTATGAACACAGTTAACGTTTTATGATGATCGGTCATATATTTCGTCTTCCCCTTAATTCCCACTTTCTTTTTGATGCTCCAGGTAAGAATAAAGAAGAGACTAAAGAATACGACGAGTACTACACCCGCCTTTATCCATGCCCACTTTTCTATTTCAAATAAGTACATAGATTCTCTCCCCTCTTTTTCGTCATCACTTCTACGAGAAATACATGTAATTTTCATCCTGTCATCTTGTTCTGTCTTCCATCATGCCTCATATAATAGGATAACATCTTGGTCCAGCGACTTTTTTTCTTTTTTATTTCTCCCAATAGGGCATTTACTCCTTGTAATTAATCTGAATATTTCGTAAAATCATTCTTAATTTACAATAAAAAATAAGGAAGTGATCGGTTTGCAGATTCAATCATTTAATAAATGGTACGATCTTTGCCCTGTTTGTAACGGTTATGGAAAATATGAGGAATACGATGATAGCAAAGCCAATATGATTGTCGACCATTACCAGCGTATGAACCACGCCAGAGGCACTGAAGCATGGAAACTTGCCGTTGAAGAGACCAGCTACGAAAAAGAGTGTTCCGCTTGCCACGGTAACGGGAACATCCTGAACGATGAAGGAAAACAAATGTATCAGCTTCTTAAACAATACGCTTAATCATGTAAAGAGCCTGCCCCCAAACGGTGACAGGCTCTTTAGCCTTTATCGAACTGATTTATAAATAGAGATCGATGATGTTGCTGTCCTCAGAAAGCATAGGTTCCCAATCACTCCGTTTAATGATAAAACCGCCTTGACGATAACGATTGCCAATCTGCTCTAGTGTAATCTGCTTGCCATTAACTTCAATGGTCTTTACATCTTGTTCGAGATGGTATACAAAAGTTACCGGAAAACCGCTTAACTCAAACTCAAACTCCAGCCCATCTAAATCCTTAGGAAGAACAGGATCAATGATAAGGTCCCCTTTTTCAAATCGAACTCCTAAAACATTTGAAATCAGCTGATTCATGTAAATCCCCGGTCCGCTGGAATAAATCCGCCAGCCTCCTTTAACGGGAACAGCCCCTTCCCTCAGACGGCCAAATTTTTCCTGAGCTTCATAACGTGTATGAAACTTAGCATCTGAACTGCTGAAATAAGTATTGCTCTGCCTCATTTCCGCGTTTGGAACAACTTCTTGAATTTTTACCGGATTAATAATGGAAAGCCCTTGCCATGTTTCTTCACTTTTTCCGAGCTTTGCCATTGCTTCCACGAAACGTATATGGGCATGAACGTATTGAAGACCAATCTCACGCCCGAAATTCGCCGCTTGTTCTGAACGTTTAAAATGAGTGCTGACCCCTCCAGTGTAGTTGGAAGGTTTATTCATCAGACGGACACCATCAGGAAAAGTGAGATGCCGCTTGATCAGCTCATAATGTTTCTCCGCTTCTTCAAGCGAGAACAATTCACTGATCATGCTCCTCTGCATAGGAAGCAGCCGGAAATCAATACTCGTTTCCAAATCTTCCGGATGAAGCATCGGACGGGCTTCTTCTTGATTTTCCATATAAATAAATCCAGGAATAACTTCTCTATTCATGACGTAAGTTCTGTAGTCTTTTTCAATGTTTTCAGCTAGCTCATTCATTGCTTCCGCTGTACCTGCCTCTACATTAACAAGTGCATCTCCTAGTTGTTTTAAGGTCTGGTAAGTAAGGGCAACGGTCCAACTGCTTGCCATAAATTTTTTCAATTGCTGATTCGCAGGCTGCAGCGTATCATCCCAATCTCCGTCACCGTAGGAAGACAAGTACGTATCATGCAGCAAGTGATTCTTAATGTAATCGACCGCTTTTTGGATATGGGCAAGGATTGTTTCCTTTTCTTCGGTTGTTTTCTCCGTTTGTGTGCTCACATAAGCTGTTTCTTCTTTAAGAATGGCGTAATCGCCAGTGGCACGCAAATAATCCCCCACCACTTTAAGCGGCCACACAATAACATCACCGTGACTGTCAAATTGCTGCATTTCATAAGCATCAAACATAAACCATTGCGGCCAATCACCGGTTTCCTTATGCTGATGACTGTACACAGTTCGGATAATATGACGGATTGCATCATAGTTTTGAGTGGCTAAGAAATACTCTGCCGGCCCTTGGCAGACATCCCGCGTTCCCCACGCCGCTCCTCCATATTGCTCCAAACCATGCGGAGAAGAAAAATGCACCAGCATATTATGAGTGTACCACCAGGCTAATGCGTTGAATTTTTCCAAGCCTTCTTCCCCTGCTCCTTGCATTGATAACCGAAATCTTCTCATTACTTGTTTAAAGTATGCCTGATATTGCACTTTTTCCTTTTCAAAATCTAGGACTTGACCTTTATCCAGCATTCCATTCAAAGAACCTTGAATCGTTAACTGCCAGCTGGATGATGCTTCAAGTTCAAGCACGACAAGGGAAGCTTCCCCCGCTTCCACTCCATCAGCAAGGAAGGATTCGTCACTTACTCTCATATCCCCTCCATTTACTTCAAGCTGATAACACAGATCCGGATGGACCGACCGGCTGTCCGCCCCTTCAGAACCCCTGAATACAAGAACGTTATCACGCTGCTCCAATTCGAAGGGAACCTCATATTCGTTCGTGTTCATTGTAAGTTGATTCGTCACGAGATAACGGTAGTTTCTCCCTTTGACAGAATTGACTTCGAGCTGTAATTGAGGCTGGGCCGCTTTTGTAAAATTTGTAATGATAAGGAGGTCGTCCTCTAATTTGTAAAACCACCTGGCATAATTAAATCCCACTTCAAATAAAGATGGCATGGAAAGCAGCCGGTACTGACCATCACGCTCGATGTAAATCCTCTGCCCGGAGGTTTTCATAATATTCAATGGATTCCTGGCATTGCTCATCATCTTATTCATATTTGAGTTCCCTACAACGACCTGGGAATTAAACACTCCGTACATATAACAAGTCGTTGCAAACGTCCCTTCAGGATCGCTGTCATGGTAGCCGTTTAACAGGATATGGCCGTGCGGACGTTCCACTTTCTCTTCTTTCTTTTTCAAAACCACATGTTCATAGTCCGGCTTAAAAAAAGAATATACGTCTCCTGACAAAGTTTCTTCCAGCTGCCTTTCCGGGAAATACTGGTCAATTTCATCCGAAGTTAACTCCAGGCTTTGCACAGGCTGTCCGATCTCCGGTTTGATTGAAACATCCGGTACAATCCGCCCTTCCTCGCGAGGTTTCTTACAGACAATCTCCCAAGCCTCTTCGATTTGCCGCGAGAACTCTGGTTCTGTAACGGCGTCTGGATGATCTTCTCGATACAAGCCGTAAAAAACGACCTGCTGCTTTCCGTTTAATTGAATTTGTTCAGATTGTAAAGCGGAATAAGCAAATTCATATTGATAGTTTTGAGCAGCGAGGTGAGGTTCTGACAACGCCTCTGGACGATTCGTTGTTTTATAAGAAAGACCAAAGAATTGGAAGCCATCTGTTGAATAGCCGGACGCCTTTTGCAGGCACCCCTGCTGAAGATAAGGAAATTTTTCCGCTTGGGGCTGATTTTGTCTTGTACAGATGACATAACCTTTCTGTTCATCTTCAAAAACCGCGTGATCTAAATACTGGGAAACATAAGCCTCGTTAGCACGGATGGCTCCTTCCTCAGCTAATCCTAAATCCTGCCCGTAAACTAAATCAATCTTCTTCCCACTGCCCTCCACATTCACTTCCCAAAACCAGACAGCCCGATCCGACAGGTGAAAAACCACTTCATAATCGATATTTTGAACTTTCCCTTCCCATTTCACGTGGTCTTCAGCCATTTTAAGTGTGCTGTTTGACTGAATTCCCAGCAATGGAACAGCTGTAATCTGCTCATTTTCAAAGATTCGCAGATATAAATTATTTAAGGACCCATCAATCGGATTGCTCAATAATTGGTTTATCATAATTGTATGATGCTTGATTTGTAAAAGATCTCCGCTCTTTAGAAAATCAAACGAAAGATCTCCCGCCTGCAGGCGATAATTGGTACTTTTCGTTATCATCACAACATCTCTCCAGTGCTAGATTAATTGAAACTTAACGCCCGTGACATCACGGCTGTTCGAGCCTATATAAGCAATAAAATCACCTTGATCGCTCGCGTATTCTAGATTGGAATGGTGGTAACGGAGCTGTTCTTCAGTCAACTCAAAAGTCACCGTTTCCGATACTCCAGGGTCGAGGGCAATCCGCTTGAATCCCTTCAGTTCCTTTAACGGACGAATGACTTCTCCGACCAAATCCTGAACATAAAGCTGCACAATTTCTTCTCCAAACCGCTTACCCGTATTCGTTACTTTAACTGAAAGCTGAATGGTTTCATTCCCGGTCATTGCAGATGAGGAAATCTGAATATCGTCATAAGAGAAGGATGTATAACTTAATCCGAAACCAAAAGGATACAGCGGTTCATTCTCACTATCCAAATATTGAGACACAAACCGCTCTTGAGCATCCGGGGCATCTTTTGGACGACCGGTATTGTAGTTATTATAATAAACAGGAATTTGTCCAGCGTTGGCAGGAAAAGACATACTCAGCTTTCCAGAAGGGTTGACATCTCCGAACAGTAAATCAGCAACTGCTTGACCGGCTTCAGAACCAGGATACCAGGCTTCAAGAATCGCATCAGAAGCCTTCTTCACTTCAGTCAAATCCAGCGGACGTCCATTAAATAACACACTCACCACAGGTTTCCCGGTTCGCGCGAGCTTTTCCAGCAACTTCAACTGGGCATCTGGCAGCTTAATATTCGTGCGGGAGCCTGCTTCCCCGCTCATTTCTGATTTTTCTCCGAGCGCAAGTACAAGGATATCTGCCTCTTCAGCAGCCTCAAGAGCTTCCTGCAGTTCCTTTTCTTCCATTGCTTCAATTCCGCTGCCTTCAGCAATGATGAGCTGATCAGAAGAAACCTTAGAGAGAAATCCCTGTCTCATAGTCACTGCATCCTCTTTTGAACCTAGCCAGGACCACGGCCCAAGAACATCATTATTATTAGCAAAAGGTCCAATCAAGGCAATCTTTTGTTTTTTATTTAGAGGCAGGATTCCGTCGTTTTTCAAGAGTACACTGGACTTCCCAGCCAAGCGGCGCGCAACTTCTCTGTGAGCCTTCGAAAATACAAGTTCTCTTTCCTTTTCTTCATCCGCACCGCGATAGGGGTTATCAAACAATCCTAATTTTTCCTTGAGCTCGAGAATTCTCATCACGGATTGATCAATGAGCGATTCCTGCACAGAACCATTTTCCACCAATTCTTTCAAGTGATCATTGTAGCAAGCGGTCATCATCTCGATATCCACACTGCTCGTAATCGCCTTCAACGCAGCCGCAGATTCATCTGCCGCAACTCCGTGAGGGATAAGCTCTTTAACCGCACCCCAATCCGAAATCACAACACCTTCGAAGCCCCATTCTTTCCTTAATAAGTCATTCATCAACTCTTTATTTCCGGTAGCAGGTATTCCATTAACTGTCGTGAAAGCCGTCATGACCATCTCACAGCCGGCATCAAGGGCTGCTTTGTAAGCAGGCAGATAAACCTCCCTTAATTGGCGTTCTGACATGTCAACCGTGTTATAATCCCTTCCGCCTTCTACAGCTCCGTATGCTGCAAAATGTTTCACACAAGCGGCTACATGCTCCAAACTCGAGGAAAGATTCTCCCCTTGAAAGCCTTCAACCTGTACCTTAGCAAACTCTCCATTTAAGTAAGTATCCTCCCCGGTAGTTTCCATCACTCTTCCCCACCGCGGGTCACGAACTAAATCCACCATAGGAGCAAAAGTAACATGGATACCTGATACCGCAGCTTCCCGCGCTGCTATCTCAGCACTTTGCCGCGCCAAATCAAGATCCCACGAACAGCCAATGGCCAATGGAACAGGAAAGATCGTTTTATACCCGTGAACTACATCTGACATCATCAACAAAGGAATTCCCAGACGATTATCTTCCAGGTGACGCTTTTGAATATTCATAATTTCCCCCGCCCCTGAAGCGCCTAGAACCGATCCCGCATGTTGGGCTGTTTCTTCCGTGATTCCCATTCCTTCCAGCGGGCCGGTAATCTGCCCTTCTGAAGACGATCCTTTAAAAAACGGTGTCGCCAATTGCAGCAGCTGTCCTATTTTTTCATCCAGCGTCATTCGTTCTAATAATTGCTTAAGGAAGTCATCTCTCATCGTCACGCCTCCACCTTATAAATACATGATTGTTTTGTTTTCTTTCGAAATTTGTAATCGGTTTCAATATTAATATAACGAAATTAGTGAAACGTTTCAACCATTATAAGAAAAAGAGAAAAGAATGAATAATTTTCAAAAATCCTATTAATAAGGTAATTACTCGTAAATCTCCAGAAATTTTAAAAGAACAGTTGAAAACGGTTACACGTTAAATTATAATACGGTTATAGAAACGTTTCAATTAAATTTGGACGAGAGGGGTGACGTTCAGTCGCTTTTTCAGAAAAACCGGTAAGTCACCAGGATCACAAATGGAACAACTTTTAGAAAAATTATGATTACTTTTAAAAAGGAGTGCGGTGTTGTGGGGAAAAAACGAATCGGTTTAATTGCAGGAGTAATGCTCGCTGTCATGCTTGTGCTTGGAGCTTGTTCCTCTGATTCATCAGGAGAAGGTTCAGATGATAACACGATCAAAGTTTGGACGATGTCAAAAGCTTTAAAAGGATTTGTAAAAGACTACGAAAAAGAATCCGGAGTAAAAGTGGATGTGCAAGTGATTCCATGGGAAAATGCTCATGATAAATTGCTGACTGCTGTCGCTTCCGGGAAAGGACCGGACGTGTTGCAAATCGGGACGACCTGGGTAGCTGAATTTGCAGAAGCTGGAACTTTTCTTGATTTATCCGACCACATTAAAGACTACGATAACTTAAGCCCTGATAACTTTTATGATAGTGCGATTGAAACTACTCAATACAAAGACCAGACAATCGGGATACCGTGGTACGTAGATACCCGCTTGCTTTACTACCGTAAAGATATTCTTGGAGAAGTCGGTTATCCAAACGGTCCGGAAACGTGGGATGATATGATTGACGCATCTGAAAAACTGGCCGCTCGTGGAGATGGCCAATATGCTCTTGACATGCCGGCAACCGACCCGCAGTTTCCATTTATGCTTGCCTGGCAGCAAGGCTGGGATTATGACATTGACAAAGGAGCCGAAAACTTTAAAGAGCCATCCTTCAAGGAGGCTGTGAAGCTCCACCACCTCTATTATAAAGAAGGCTATTCCCAAACAGGAGAAGGAAAAGAATTCTTCCAGTCCTTCAGTGACGGTTCAAAACCAATGTTCTTCAGTGGTCCATGGGATATCAAAACGCTGAAAGACCGTGCCCCTGAAATTGATGGAAAATGGGATGTTCATGTGATGCCGAAAGCGGAAAACAATAAATCTATGATTGGCGGCGCACACCTCGCTGTATTCAATAATTCTGATAAAGTTGACAAATCTTTGGATTTCATTAACTGGATGGCTGACCCGGAAACACAAGTGGAGTGGTTTAAAACGAACAGTGAACTGCCTGCTAATAAAGCCTCCTGGGATGACCCGGCACTGGCTGATGATCCGAAGGTAAGTACGTTCGGAGAGCAGCTGGAGTCCACACAGGCCTTACCTTTGATTCCTGAATATGAGCGTCTTGGCCAGGAGTTACTCAAAACCCTTGAACAAATTAACCGGGGCGGAGCCGATGTAGATAAGGCAATAAAGGATTACCAATCAAAAGCAGAGAAAATTCTTAATTAAGATCGTTCACATAAGGGGTGCACGCAGATTGCCTGCGCTTGCACCCTGCTTCATTTCATTACTGGTGGGAGGAAGACCATGCATAAATTAAGTTCCAGGATGACCCCCTTATTATTTATCGGACCTGCAGTTCTGCTTCTTTTAGTGTTTTCAATACTGCCCATCTTTATTGCACTAGGGATAAGCTTTACAGATATGAACCTTATGGGCCTGGCTAACTGGTCCCAGGTTAATTTTACGGGCTTTGAAAATTACCTGGCCCTTATTAAAGACAAATCGTTTCTCCAGGCTATTGGAAACACATTTTTTTATGTCATTATTGGTGTTCCATTGGCTGTAATCAGTTCTTTTTTAATCGCTTTATTTTTGAATTTTGTAAGCAACTGGTTATCAACTACGTTCCGAATTATTTATTATATGCCTTCCATTACGAACATCGTTGCGATTGCCGTCGTATGGGGGTTCTTATACAACAAGGAATACGGATTGCTTAACTATTTGCTTTCGTTGCTTCATATGGACGCAGTTCCTTGGCTGGACGATCCGTTTATTGCCAAGATTTCACTGATCATTTTAGCCGTTTGGAAAAGTAACGGTGTCAGTATGCTGATTTTCTTAGCTGCTTTGCAGTCGATACCAAATACGCAATATGAAGCAGCAGATATCGATGGAGCGAATCGCTGGCAGAAACTGCGCTATATTACGATTCCATCGATGAGCTTTGCCACTTTTTTCGTAACCGTCACAACTTTGATCGGCTGGCTGCAATTCTTCGAAGAGCCTTTAGTCATGACAGATGGCGGACCGCTGAACGGGACGAATTCAATGGCTTTATTCATTTACCAGGAAGGTTTCCAATCCAACCAATTTGGATACGGGGCAGCGGCTTCCTTTATATTATTTGCTTTTGTCATTACCGCTACTTTGATTCAATTTAAGCTTAGAAAATCAGATTAACAGATGTGAGGTGATCCATATGAAACTAAAAAACAATTTTGAAAGATCGATCATTGCAGGGGTGCTGTTTGTTGGAGGATTACTCGTTTCCCTTCCTTTTATCTGGATGATCCTCAGCTCATTTAAGAATGAACGGGAAGTCTTAAGCATTCCACCTACGTTAATTCCTAAGAATCCAACGATTCACCATTACTTTGAACTGTTTCAAAATTTGAATTTCGACGTGTATTTAATCAATACCTTAATTATCGTAGTTTTTTCCATGTTCGGCTTGCTGTTAAATACAATGGCTGGATACGGCTTCGGAAAATTTCAATTCAGGGGAAAGGAAATCTGGTTTGGAATTGTCCTTATGACCATGATGATTCCAGGACAGGTAGCAATGATCCCTACTTACTTAATCCTGAACAAAATGGGATTGACCAATACAATGGCAGGGATCATCCTTCCGGGATTAATTGCAGCGTTTAACATCTTTCTTATCCGTCAGTTCATGGAAACCATTCCAGATGACTTAATCGAAGCAGCGAGGCTGGACGGAGCGGGAGAATTTTATATTTTCTTTAAATTAATTCTTCCATTATCTAAACCCGTTCTTGCCGTTCAAGTCATCTTAACCTTTATTGCTTCCTGGAACAGTTTCTTATGGCCATTAATCATTGCAAATGATGAATCTCTCTATACACTTTCTGTAGGATTAGCCCTTCTGCAGGACCAGAACGTGACCAATTATGGTTTACAAATGGCCGGAGCTACCTTTATGGTCATTCCGATTCTCATTATTTTTATCATTTTCCAAAAATACATTGTCGAAGGCTTCAACATGTCAGGTATTAAGTAAGGAAGAAAGGATAGGTGGGCAGTTTATGGCACGGCTTCAATGTGAATTCGGCTCTGAAATTCTATCGAAAAGTATGGGAATGACGGTATTACTACCTCAATCCCCTTTGGAAAAGGCTGACAACAAACAGAATGAAAAATTCCCTGTTCTCTACCTGCTCCACGGTTTTAGTGATAACCATACAATTTGGACGAGATTTACTTCGATTGAACGGTATGTGGCTGATCTCAACTTAGCGGTGGTGATGCCGGAAGTCGGTAACAGTTACTATACAAATATGGAATATGGCGAACGCTATTGGAGTTTTTTAACAGAAGAACTGCCCGTCGTCACCCGATCGCTGTTCCCTATCTCTGAAGAGCGGGAGGACACCTTTGTAGCCGGTCTTTCCATGGGAGGATTTGGAGCCTTGAAATGGGGGTTAAACAGCCCCGATCAATTTTCCGCCATCGCCAGTTTATCTGGCGTGACTGACCTGGCAGGTTATCTCAAAGACGTAAGAAGCCAAAATAACGATAAGAGCCGGTCGCTCTATCATGTATTTGGCAATGAAAACGTAACGAATACTCTCAATGATCCTATGGCAAAGTTAGAGGAACTGGACGAGCGTGAAGGAAAAAAACCAAAGATTTTCCAAGCTTGCGGAACCGAAGATTTCCTATACGAAAACAATCAGCGGTTTCATGAAAAGCTCCAGGAAACCAGCCTAAATTATGAGACGAACTTTGGACCAGGAGACCACAACTGGGAGTACTGGGACCGGTCCATTCAGGACGTGCTGCACTGGCTTCCTATTCGTCAAAACGTAAGTCCTTAGTATGATAAGATGTAAGAAAGTTTAGAAGACACGGAGGCAAACGTATGGCAACTATCAAAGATGTAGCTAAACTTGCTGGAGTAGCAATTTCTACTGCATCCTATGCATTAAATGGAAGCAGCAAAATAAGCGGTGAGACGAAGAAGAAAGTCGAAGAAGCCGCAAAAACATTAAACTATAAAAAGAACGGTTTGGCATCAGACTTAAAACGCACGAAAACCAACACGATCGCTTTAATTTTAACCGATTTATCCGGTCCGTTCTATTCTGAATTGATCAAAGGCGTTCAAGATGTAACGACGGCAAACGGCTACGATTTAATTGCCTGTAGTTCTATTGGAGGTTCAAAATCTACAGCGGCTAAATTTTTAACAGAAAAGCGAGTCGATGGAGCCATTATTCTCGCCCACAACATTAGTGACGAAATCGCACTAGAGGCCGCTAAGCACAATTTCCCTATTGTTGTACTCGACCGCCATTTAGAAAGCGAGTCCATTTATCAAGTAGAGGTGGATAACGTCCATGGCGGTTACCTGGCAACTGAGTATTTAATTAAACGCGGCCATAAAGAAATTGCGTATGTAAGCGGCCCTTCTAATTCCCATGACAATATTCTTAGATTTCAGGGATATATGGAAGCGCTTGAAGACAATCACATTCCCTACCAGCCAAAATGGAAGATAGTCAGTGACTTCACAAGAAGTGGAGGCTACCGGGCGACGAAGCTTTTAATCGCGCAAAATGATCTGCCTGAAGCGATCTTCTACGCAAATGATGAAATGGCGATTGGCGGTATGCAGGCATTTAAGGAAAAAGGCATCCAAGTTCCTGATGATATTTCAATGATCGGTTTTGACGATATTCAGCTTGCTGAATACGTACATCCACCGCTCACAACCATTCAACAGCCTAAATATGAAGCTGGGTCGCTTGCTGTCCATTTAATTTTCCAGGTGCTTGGCGGTGAAAAAATCAATCACCATTACAAGCTGACCACCGACCTAATTGAACGGAAGTCTGTGCGGGTCATTCAACCAAGCAGCTCTACTCAAGGCTGACTATTCATTTTCGCGGCGGGATTGCGAAGGACTACATTCAAAATTTCGCGGCGAAATTTATTTTTACTAAAACCTCCTCTAACTTAACCTCTGCCTACTCAGCCAGCGGAGCTTCATCTTCCTCCCAATTAATAAAGAAGCGTTCTTTTCTCTATACTTTTCTCAGCAATAGATAAACGAAATACGGAGCCCCGATCAATGCAGCCATAATTCCTGCAGGTATTCCTTCTGGTGGAGCGAGATTCCGTCCAATGGTGTCCGCTAAAAGCAGAAGCCACCCACCAATGAGAATGGCAACTGGGAGATAGACTTGGTTTCTAGGACCCACCAGAGATTTAGCAAGATGGGGAGCCATCAACCCGATAAAAGCGATCGCTCCCGTTACAGATACAGCTGATGCCGCTAACGCTACAGCGGCGAGCAATAGAATAAGCCGCTCTTTCTCTATGGATAGGCCGACACCGACAGAAACAGAATCACTTAATGCTAATAAATTGATCCGATTCGCCTTATATAACGTAAATGGAATTAATACGACAAGCCAAGGAAGAACAGCCATTATGTAAGGCCAATCCGTTCCCCAAATACTGCCCGCCAGCCAATTTGCAATAAAAGCTACTTTTTCCCGCTCTGCTGAAGAAATAAGTACAACCATGACGCCGGACAGCGCCATTGAAAAACCAACTCCTACAAGCACAAGGCGCACCGGTTGTAAACCAACGCTCTTCTGATAAGAAAAGATATAAATAAACACAGCTGTAATCAATGCCCCGAAAAATGCTGCAGCAGGAAGCATATAAACAAATACTCCTGCTTCCACTGGAAAGAACAAAAAGAAAATCGCCACGGCTGCTCCTGCCCCGGAATTAATTCCAATAATGCCGGGATCAGCTAAGTCATTCCGGGTAATGCCTTGCAGTATAGAGCCTGATACCGCGAGAGCCATGCCAGCAAGCATGGTCATAACGATTCTCGGAAGACGGATAGAAAACAGCACGAATTCCTCTTTGAAGGTCCCCTCCCCAAAAATGGTGGGGAAAATTCTGCTATAGGACACTGAAGAGTATCCCATACCTAATCCAATAACAGCCGTTAAAATAATAAGGACGGAAAAAACCATTAAAACGGTTCTTTGTTTTTTCAATATGGAAGGATCAATCATACCAGTTCTTTCCCTCCCTTGCGTACGATAATGAGAAAGAATGGCAAGCCCATAATCGAAATAATCGCTGCCACTGGTGTTTCATAAGGAGCATTAATCGTTCGTCCTAGA
Source organism: Halobacillus salinarum (assembly GCF_022919095.1). Classification (NCBI taxonomy): domain Bacteria; kingdom Bacillati; phylum Bacillota; class Bacilli; order Caryophanales; family Bacillaceae; genus Halobacillus; species Halobacillus salinarum. Next base: position 3,738,945 of record NZ_CP095073.1, read on the forward strand.
GTATCCGCAATCAGCATAAAGGCTGCTCCAAACACGGCAGACATCGGAAGAACAGATCGATAATCCGTCCCGAATACTGCACGTACAATATGGGGAACCATGAGTCCGATAAAAGCCATATTTCCTACAAGGGATACCGATGCCCCAGTAAGCAAAATAATAACTACAAATAGAATAGACTTAATTCGGGTAATTTTCTGTCCCAGTCCAACTGCTAACTCCTCATTTAAACTGAGAATAGTGAGCTGTCTTGCTAAAAGGAAGGAAACGACCAGTCCACCAGCAATAAAAGGAAAAAGGAGCTTCAGCTGCCCGATCGTCGTCCCTAACAATCCTCCTGCTGTCCACATGGATACGTCCTTGGAAATTTTATAATATAACCCGACTCCTTGTGCTATCGCAAATAAAAAAGCCGATACTGCAGCCCCAGCCAGCACAATCCGAATCGGTGAGAAGCCTCCCTGTTTTAAAGCCCCAATGCCAAATACCATCACAGCCCCGATAGCAGCTCCAATAAAGCAGGCAATCATAATTCCAAAATAATTAAGAGCGGGAAGAAAAGCGAGTGTGACAGCAAGGGCTGCATTAGCACCAGCTGTTAACCCAAGCAAACCAGGATCTGCAAGGGGATTCCTCGTTAATCCCTGCATGATTGCCCCTGCCACAGAAAGTCCCGCCCCCACCAATAATGCCCCAAGCTCTCTCGGAAGACGGAGTTCCCTGAGCATCGTGATAGATTCAGAAGATCGGCTGGAAAAAATCGCAAACCATACTTCCTTTAAACTCGTATCCGCCGCACCTAACACCATAGCTGCAATAAATGATACTATGAAGACGCTCGAGGACAAGCTAATTTTAATGAATGAAATTGAATGACGATGATCGCTCATAATCCTCTCATCTTTCTTTGAAAAAAGTAATGAAGAAGAGGAACATACCTCTTCTTCGGTTGGCTGACTGTTATCTTGAAGCGTTTATTATTCACCAAGGAATGATTTTTTGAAGAAATCGAGCTGATAATCCAGTGTAATCGGGTCATTAAAATAAAATTCTTTTGCATTTGCTTCATACACATGTCCCTTTTTCACTGCTGGAATATTCTTATACGTTTCTGTTTGCTGGAAAGAGCTTTCTATATCAGGGTTCTTACTAAAAATGATGTAATCCCCGGCGTATTCTGGAAGCACTTCAGGAGAAATCGCATAGTACCCCGGCTCTAAAGCCATCTCTTTTACTTTTTCCGGCATTTTTAAATTCATTTCCTGATAAAGAATCTCAGTTCCCCGGCCCCAATTATCTCCAAATACATAGAGCTGTTTATCGAAATTCTCGATAACTGATACTGTAGCATCTTCTCCAATTTTCTCACGGATTTTTTCTCCTGCGTCTTTCGATCGTTGCTTAAAATCTTCAACCCAGGCTTTTGCCTCTTCTTCTTTATTTAGTAGTTTGCCAATTTCGATGTGCTGTTCCAAATATCCCAGTTTTCCATAGGTATAGGTAACTGTAGGCGCAATTTCTTTAAGTTTGTCTTTATTCTTAATATTGGAAAGGCCGATAATGAGATCTGGATTTAATTCTATAATCTTCTCTAAATTCTCATCTGAAACCTCTTCCACATCTTTTAATTGATCCTGGAAACGGGGATTCATTTTCGACCAGGAATCGACCCCTGCTAGATTCACGTCCAATGCCATGACATTACCTGCATAAGAGGAAAGTACGACGACACGTTTAGGATCAGCAGGAACTTCTACAGGGCCATCCTCTGATTGGTATGTAATGGTTTCTTTCTTTGCGTCATCTGAAGAGGAATTGCTGCTAGCAGACTCTTCGGATTTATTCCCGCCACATGCAGTTAATAAAGCGGCAGCCAGCAATAAAAACGGAATAATGAACTTCTTCATGGTGATCTTCTCCTTTATCTATGTATCTTACAAATAAAAACCATAGAGCCTCCATAGCGTTGTAAGATCATGGTAATTAAATGATAATGATTATCACTTTCACTCAATATGAACTATAATTGCAATCTATGTATTTGTCAACTCCCTTTCTAAGTCAAAAGAATCAGAAGTGATAAAAGCAGCTCACCTTAGTAGTGAGCTGCTTTTATCATTTCCGGAATGGGGTGCGTTTTGATACGAGCTTTCATTGAATGAATTTTATTAACAAGAACGCCACTATTAGTATAAAACTGGCTCCAAGTGAACAAAGCGAAGCATAATAAGAATCCTTCCTCATCATTATTCCATTTCAAAATAGAGGGGAAAATGATAGCTGCAGCGCGCATTAAACGGGTGTTGGCAATGCGGACAGCGCTCGGACTCCATATAAGTCAAAATGGTTAATTCCCGGGAGCACTTCCCGCATAGAATAGCTTTCTCGTTCCATTTTTCTTTCGGCCACCTTAAAGCAGCATGCCCTGCAAGCTCCTCATGACAGCTGTAACAAGCATAATAGGATTGACAGCAGTAAAATTTAATCGCTACTATATCAACGTCCGTATGGTAATGGTCGCATCTTGTATCAGCGTCTACTTTGATGCCTTTAACTTCTGGTCTTGCATCCATTTGATTCACCTCTAAATGGATTATATCACAGCTTTTTTAAATCATAGACTTACTTAAAAGCAGCATTCAATTCATGGTTTTACTTTGAGCAGAGATCGAATACTATTGGAATTCTTTGTTAGAAAGACTTTCCTTCCTGTACCTTTTTACTGGAAGTATTTCTAAATAAAAAAACAGGACCCGGTTAGGAGTCCTGCTTTTACTTACTTTTCATATTCTCCAATTATCTCTACTGCTCTCTTTGTAATCGACGTATCGATGGATTTATCGAAATCAAACGTCCCCCTCGTAGCCCCGTTCTGCTGATACATGTCATACTGGGCTTTAATATCATCAACGAACATTTTTCCGTCCGGATTCAGCCCCGTTACCGCTACTTTCTCCCAAAGCTCAGGATCTTTCAGTGCTGTGTACTCGGTCATGATTTGAATGACTTCTTCCTTGCCTTCTCCCTTTAGGAAGGCATCATTATAGTCGCGCACTCCTTTTAAATAGGCAGCCATAAACCTTAACGAAATATTGCTCTCTTGATTAATGAACTTAGGAGAAGCGAGAACCATCGCGATCTGCGCCTCTGGTGCAAAATCAGTAGCATCGCCAAAACGCACATGAACCCCCTGTTCAATGCCTTGTGTGATCAACGGTTCTATTTGTAAAGCCGCATCAATGGATCCATTTCCCATGGAGGCGAGCATATTTCCGAAGTCTGACATAAGAACGAATTCTACGTCATTCTCAGAGAGACCGGCATGTTTTAACATTTTATGAAAAATGTAGTCATCTACAGCATTCTTTGAGGAAACAGCGATTCGCTTTCCTTTAAGATCCTGATATGTCTTAATTTTATCCTGTAAATCTTTTCTTATAACAAATGAAAAATATGAATCTCCTTGAACATAATGCCCTTTATCGGCAACGATTTTCACATCAATGCCTTGAGCAATCGCATTAAAGAATGAAGCTGTAGAAATTCCTCCGGCAATATCCACCTCTCCGGCAGCCAATGCCGGGAGCATGTCGTCACTATTTGCAAACTTCGTAAATTTAACATCAATATTGTAATCATCAAAATAGCCTTTTTCTTTCGCAATGTAAAAACCAGCTCCAGAAGCTGCCCCATCCTCGGCTATGACAACCGTCGCTCTTTCATTTAAAGGCGCTAAATCACCAGAAGGATTATTTTCACTTATTTCATTTTCCTGCCCGCTTCCTTCATTAGATGTAGAAGTATTTGAACTACAGCCGGCGATGATTAAGGCACTCAGTAATAACGGTGCACATACTAACTTCTTCAAAGATTTCACGATTTTCCATCCTCCTGCTCAAATTCTTGAGCCTTGTACTTGGTCATACAGGTGGTTCCAAATCTCAACAAAGCAGTCCGCCATCGCCGGATCGGAGCGTACTTGTTCCATACTTCTCGGCCGCGGCAGATCAATGGATTTTTCCTCAACGATTTTTCCAGGCTGGGCACTCATCAATAGAATTCTGTCACTCAGCAGAAGGGCTTCATCAATACTATGAGTAATAAACAAAACGGTTTTTTTAGTTTCTGACCATATGTTCAGCAGTTCTTCCTGTAGAATGAATTTATTTTGTTCGTCCAGGGCGGCAAACGGTTCATCCATTAAAAGAATTTCCGGATCATTCGCAAAAGCTCTGGCGATGCTTACTCTTTGCTTCATCCCTCCAGAGAGCTCTTTTGGATAAAGATTCGCAAATTTATCCAGACCGACTTTTGCTAAGTAATAAGCAGTTCTTTCTTTCACCTGCTGTTTCGGGAGGTGTCTCATCTTTAACCCAAACGCAACGTTTTCCTCGACTGTCAGCCAGGGGATAACCCCTCGTTCCTGAAAGACCATCGATTGCAAAGGACGTTTCTTTTCCCCCTGATTGATCTCATATGAACCAATACTGGGACTTTCCAACCCTGCCAGTATGCGCAGCAAAGTCGTTTTTCCACACCCGCTCGGTCCAATTAGACAAACAAATTCCCCATCTTCAATATCAAGGGAAATATCCTCCAGAGCCGTCACACTGCTGCCTTTTTTATAGAACACTTTTGTTAAGTTCTGAAGCGAAATCTTAGGCTTTTCTCTCATTTCCTACCACTCCCTTACTTCCATGGCAGTAACTTAACTTGAAACGCTCTCAGTATGAGTGAGAATAGATAACCGAAGAAAGAAATGAGCACTAAACCGACATACATCTCTTTAAGCAGAAATGCACTGTAAGACGTCCATATTAAGTAACCAATACCTGATGTTGCTCCCATCATTTCTGCTGCTACAATGGTTAATAAGGCAATGGCCTGCCCCATTTGAATACCTTCGATCATGACGGGAAGTGATCCCGGCAGAGCAATCTTAAAGAAAAAATCCTTCGATCCTGCTCCATAATTTCGAGCTACATCTAAATATATCCGATCAATATTGACAACACCTGCCACGGTATTAATGACCACAGGGAAAAATACACTTCCTGCAATGGTCACAATTTTCGATACCTCCCCAATTCCAAAGAGGATTAATATAATCGGAAGAAGAGCGAGAGTTGGAATGGGCATTAACGCCATGATCAACGGTGAAAAGAAATGCCGGATAGGTGAATACAAGCCCATAAGCAGGCCGAGAACCACTCCCGGAATCACCCCCAGCAAAAAGCCGGCCAAAATTCTAAACAACGAGATGCCAATATGGTGAAATAACTCACCACTGGTACCCATTAATAGAAACGTTCCTACAATTTCAGAAGGCGGTGGAAAAAACCTCGCATCGACCATTCCTGTTCGCGACAAAAATTCCCACAAAATTAATATGAAAATGGGAGAAGCAATTGTAAGTGCCTGTTTAAATCGGTTTCTAAGCTGTTTCTTTTTCCACTCTTCACGTTCTATGGCAAAAGGATCATGCCCCGCGTGAATGTTCTTCATCTTCACCACCTCTTAATGCCAATCATATGTGCATCTGCCTACAAGTGTGAAAATGCGTCGCCTCTCCTTTCCCAGACAATAAAAAAAGAACTTCCCTATTGGAAGTTCCTTCAGCTCACAATTCATTAAAATCCTTTTACCGGTTCACGTTTTTCCCAGCCTTCCCTGAACAAAGGAAGAAAATTTTCGCGTTTGTAAGGATGCTTGCTGATCTCGTCTAAATTCAAGTCGGTTCCCCATCCCGGACGATCGCTGACTTGAATGTACCCGTCTTTAATATCCACAGTATTTGTAAGAATATTTTTCGTCCAAGGCTCGTTAAAGTCTTCAAAAATTTCATGAATGAAAAAATTAGGCGTAGCTGTATTTAAATGAGCGCATACGATGGAGCACAAGGGCCCTTGGGCACTATGCGGGGCAGTGACTCCATTAAAAGCATTGACCATTCCTGCTACTTGCTTGGCAGCAGTTAACCCCATAAATTGAGGCTCAAGCTGGATAATGTGAACTTGATTATGAGAAAGCAGTTCGGCGAATTGCTCCTTACAATAATAATCTTCCCCGCAAGCAATCGGAACCGGACTACGTTTGGCTACTTCAATCATTGAAGATACACTTTGCGGTGGCACAGGGGCTTCGAACCACGTAGGTTCGTATTCAGCCATCTTTTCAGCAAACCTCAATGCAGTATGAACGCTGAAGCGATTATGTCCTTCTACTAGCACATCGACTTTATCTCCTACTGCTTCTCTGACCGCCCCAATCAAGTCGAGCGCTAATTGGAAGTCTCCCCTTTCTACCGCTCTCCAGGAAGATCCAAATGGGTCAAACTTCAACGCCGTGTAGCCCTTTTCCACAACCTGCTTAGCCAGGTGATAAAAATTGTCCGGTGTACGGGGACCGCTTGTGTACCAGCCGTTTGCATATACTCTCAAGCTGTCATGGCACTTTCCTCCCAGCAGTTTGTACACCGGCTGTTCCAAAACTTTCCCCATAATATCCCAGCAGGCAAACTCAATACCCGAAAGCGCCGCTCCTTGAATTTGCCCGCCATCCGAAAATACATCCCTGAACATCTTTAAAGAATGGCTTTCTACATTAAACGGGTCCTGACCAATGACATAAGGCTTCAACTCATGAATTGCAGCTTCTACAGTTTTCCCAAAACCATTTAAGGTGGCTTCTCCAATTCCGTGAACACCTTCATCCGTATCCACCTGCACAAACACCCAGTTTTTCCACCCATTCCCGGCGATATAAGTCTGAACATCAGTGATTTTCATGCTTCCACTCCTTTTTATTAATGAAATGATTGGCAGCATAAGAAGAATACCTTCCTCTTTATGCATTCATAAACCCAAATTAAACTGAAATCAGGCAAATAAACTTAACAGAAGACAAACGGCAAAACCAACGAGTGCGACGATCGTTGACATGATTGTCCAAGATTTTAACGTTTCACCTTCAGTCATTCCGAAATAGCGGTTCACCATCCAAAAACCCGAGTCGTTCACATGCGAAGCAATCGTTGCCCCGGAGGCGACCGCAATGACTAAAATGCCTTTCATTGGTTCACTTACATCAAATGAGCTTAACAGCGGTGCAACTAGACTGGATGCAGTTACCATGGATACAGTAACAGACCCTTGGGCAACCCGGACTACAGCCGCAGTTATAAAAGCAAAAACAACAAGAGGGAGATCTGTTTTTTCCATAGCATTAGCTAAGACATCTCCTATCCCTGAGGCTACCAGCATTTCGCCGAACACCCCTCCTGCCCCAGTAACAAGAATTATAATCCCGGCAGGTTCCAGAGCTTTAGTTGTCAGCTTCTGTATTTCATATTTGGAATATCCTCGCTTAGTACCAAAAATATAGAAGGTTAATAATGTTGCAATCGTAAGCGCTACGAAAGGGTGCCCGATAAATACAAGCACACTTCGTAAAGTACTCTCCTCAGGTAGCAGTACGTCAGCGGTCGTGCTGAACAATATTAAAATAATCGGCAGGAGAATAATGGAAATGACATTCCAGAAACTCGGCAATTCCTTCCCATTGTATATGACCTCCCCTTTTTCTTCCTTTTCTGACAGGGCGGCTGCCTGTTCCTGCATAAATTCCGGGATGCCCAGATGAACTTTTTTCGAAATATAGTCACCAAAAATGGGGCCAGCCAAAATCATCGCCGGGATCCCCGCTATTAACCCAAATAAGATTACCCAGCCAAGATCTGCTCCTATTAAGGAAGCGGAAGCAATGGGGCCGGGAGTGGGCGGGATCATCCCATGAGCTACGATTAAACCGGCAAGTAAAGGTATTCCATAGTAAAGCAGCGACTTGTTGGATTTTCTAGTTAAGCTGTAAAGAATAGGCATTAATATGACAAGTGCCACATCAAGAAACACAGGAATTGAAATAATCAAGCCTGCAATACTTAGAGCCCATGGACTTTTCTTTTCCCCAAATTTATTCAGCAGGGTTAAAGCAAGCCGTTCGGCTCCACCTGAAACCTTCAACACCTCTCCGAACATCGCTCCTAAGCCGATAATGATAGCTATAAAAGCGAGTGTTCCGCCCATCCCGTCTTTAAATGTCTGGATAATTTTCTCGGGAGGCATTCCGACGGCAAGTCCTACGAGAAAGCTTACGACCATTAAAGCTACAAAAGCTTGAAGCTTCGTTTTCATGACGAGGAATAAAAGTAAAGCAACACCAAAGCAGGCAACGATAATCAACCATGCAGTAGATTCCAATTTAGCCCCTCCTAAAAAGTGATGAAACTTTTCCCAATGTACACCGGCAACCCGTATTCCTAAATCTTCAATTAAGGACCACGGCAAAAAGACAGCGCTTTCAAAATTACTTTTATACGGTTTTAATGCATGAGAAATACAGCTAGCACAATAAGTAAGGCTGTGTGCTATCTGGTAATTTCTGCATGGTTAGAACCTTCGGGAAACACCTGCTTATCCATAGATTCACATTCACTTTAGAGTCCAGTTTATATCGCTAATAGGAGGAGCCTATCCTTCTTTTCAGAGGAAATCTGCTAATGAACACCCGCAAAAGTTCTATATAATAAAACTTCGTTTCATCATATACGCAAAGAAAACCTAAGGTTATTCAATACATCTTCAACATTATGAAGCGCCCTGCCGATAACCCATCTGCTTGGAAATTCTTTCAGCAGTTTGTCTCATCATCGGTACTAACTGCTCTAGCTGCTTATCATTCAACTGAGGGGTAGGCATGGAAAGGCTGAAGGCCGCTGTTACTTCTCCGGTGTGATTATAAATTGGAAAAGCCAGACAGCTGATTCCAGGTTCGTTCTCCTCACGGTCGATGGCGTAGCCGCGTTCTCTAATTCTCTCTAACTCTTTCAGGAAATCAGGTTTATTCGTTAATGTATTAGCTGTACGCTTCTCAAAATGATACCCATCCAGAATAGCGTCGATTTCTTCCTGTTTCCTAAAAGCCACAAGTGTTTTCCCGACTCCACTACTATGAACTGGCGCTCTGCGACCGATTCGTGAATATTGAACGTTCCCAGATGTCCCTTCCACTTTATCGATATAAACGCCTTCTTTTCCTTCTAATATCACTAAATGCAGCGTATGACCTGTTTTTCTCGAAAGCTCCAACAAATCTTTTCTTGCAACGGAACGAATATCTAAGTTGTAAATTACAAAGTTGCCTCTTTCAAATAATTTCATACCGAGTCTATATTTTCCATTTTCACTGACTTTTTCAATGTATCCATGTTCTTGTAGTGTTTTTAATAATGAATGAACCGTACTTTTATTTAAATGCATACGGTTACTGATTTCAGTAATCTTCAGTTCAGGTTCAAATTCATTAAATAAATCTAATATTTTCAGTGCACGCTCGACCGACTGAATAATTGGCATTTTCATTCATCCCTTATAAAAATATGGTTAGGATTATATTAACACATCTATGATTAGTTTATGAATCGCCAGCCGGAGCAGAAAAACATTAACGCAAGGTCGAAGATAACTGTCCTTCCACTGGAACGGCAAGACCTTTTGCGCCTTTCTCTGACATTTTTAAGTGGGGCGCGTACCTTTGGATCATTTCAAATCCAACGCGAGCCCTCCTTACCCGCTCCTTCGATAATGCAATGGAAGTATCCTCCAGATGTGTGCCCGATGGATAAATATTAGGAGCATTCCTCAAACCGAACTTAATGTAAACCGGGGCAGCAACTCTGATGATTTCAGGAATGTCGAAATGACGAATAAAGCCACCTATATCGTCCGGCACTTCAACGTAAATGTCCAATGGCAGATCTACCGCCTGCCGGATAGCCGCCAGCCGTGAGAGTGTGAGATCCGTTGGCACATTAAACGTTCCTGCTCCAATTTGTTCCATCAAACGGATGGATACTGGATTCGACTGTCCCATCTGCACGGATACTTTAACGATAAGATCGTTCGGCAGCTCACCTAGCTTTTTAAATTCATTCACCAGCCATAATATACCTTCATCAGCTACGAGAATACTACGCAGCCCCGCTTCACACCCCCGTTTAATATCTTCAATAGCATAGACGAGCTGGTCCATTCCTTCCACACGCTGTCCTGCAATCTTTCCTGCGCTTGACCAGGGCATGGCTGTAATATCCCAGCCACCGCGCGGACCCACGAATAAACTTGCTTCGAGTTTTTCTTTTCTCGCCAGCTTCACCATGTCGGTTAACTCCTGATCTGTGTATAACATAATTCCGCTGCCTTGAGAGATTCTGTGAATCGGCACTTGGTATTTGCTGGAAGCTCCCAATACAGCATGCAGTGAATTTACTCCTTCCACACTGGGAATTTCAATTCGATATTGGGCCCCATCAGGAAATGTCTTAGTAGAAGTAGGAAGCTCATGACAGTCTTTTCCGGGAAATCCGAGTTTTTCAATCGTCTCCCTTGTTCGATCCACTCCACTCACCCCCTGCTTTTCGAATCGTGAGGCACGTTCTCAAACGAATAAGTGCTTGCTTTCGCAATCGAAAACCTCCCATCATTAGTTCTATAATATAAAACTAAGTTTTATAATAATTCAATAAAGATGTTACACGAGAGGTTTTTTGAAGTCAACTTTTATTTTGAATTTTCGGAAAAATGATTCGATGGTACTTTTATTTGTGATCTGACCCAACTTTTTACCCGCAAAAAAACTCCTATTTAATGAATAAACAGAAGTTTTATGGTCAATATGGAAACGAATCAGCCCAGCAGCTGCAGGAATTTCTCTTCTGTAATAATTTCGATATTCAGCCCTTCCTCTCTCAACGCTTCTGCTTTCTTCAGCTTACTTGTTTTCTGCCCTTCTTGTTTGTATTTCAAATAATCACGATTGCCTACTACTAAGTAATCGATATTCGCTTGAACGCTGTCCGTACATAAACCGCCAAAACTGACTACTTTCTGCATGGCTTCCCTTCTTTTGAGAGACTGCAAGGTTCCAGTAAAAGCAAAGGTTGCCTGGTACATTGGATGATCCACATCAAACTCTGACGTTGCAGCCACGAAATCCTTAGCTGAAGGAGAGCTCTTTTTTCTCGTTAGTCTGGCCGGCTCATACCCAGATGGATAGATCCTCCCATTTATCGTATTCGTTGCCACCTGCAACTCTTGCACATTGTCTACTTTATGATGCTCACAGGCTTTCATTAATATGATAGCTGCGGCTTGAGCATCTTCTAATGCATGGTGATGCTCGAAATGGATACCCAGCATCTTCGCCAGTGATTTTAAATTATAGCTCTTTAAATGCGGCCACGTTTTCTTCGCCAGATTGACGGTACAGTTATACGTCAGTTCAGGATAAGAGATTTGATAATCGTCAAGCACCTTGCGAAGAACACTCATGTCAAAACTGGCGTTGTGAGCAACCACAAACTTCCCCTCCAGCTTCTCCTTAATTTCTTCTCCCCATAATTCATTAAATTCCTTTTCGTCCCGCACGTCTTCTTTTGTAATCCCGTGGATACTTGTATTTATAGAATGAAAATAATTACGTTTTGGTTTGACAAGACGATAATATTCATCAGCAAGCCGTCCATGCTCATATTCTATTAATCCAATTGAGCAGACACTTGATCTTGAGGAATTTGCTGTTTCAAAATCAATCGCCACAAAATTCATACTCCCACTCCTTATGTAAGCTCCTTTTAGTTTTAGTTTCTATGTTCCCTTTCCACTCAAAAATAACCTGTGAAATCTAAATCAATCATACTCTTCTGGAAAAATTTTTACAAAAAATTAATTGCTCCTTCATCCCTATAACAGCAAATCTTTTTTCTCTCCACATCCAGTTCGTGTTCTAAGGACAAGTTTAATTCAGATTTTTCCTGGCAATAAGGAAATAAAACTTCAACAAGGATGTGAGAGAATGCAAGCTGTCACTTATCAAGGCAAAGAACAAATGAAGGTAAAAGAAGTAGCCACTCCTGAAATACAGGAAAATAGTGATATGATCGTCAGAATTACAGCAAGCGGAATCTGCGGATCTGATCTTCATTTATATAAAGGCGGGATCGAACCTGATATTGACTACGTAGTTGGTCATGAGCCAATGGGAATTGTAGAAGAAACCGGCCCTGATGTAAAAACGCTGAAGAAAGGCGACCGCGTTGTGATTCCATTTAACATTGGGTGCGGGGAATGCTTCTATTGCAAAAACCAGATGGAAAGTCAGTGCGATGAATCCAACCCTCACGATGAACGCGGAGGCCTGTTTGGTTTCACCGAGGTTAACGGAAACTTCCCCGGCGGTCAGGCAGAGTACCTGCGTGTTCCGTATGCGGATTTTACTTCGTTTAAAGTTCCAGAATCAAGTGAATTAGAGGATGAAAGTGTTCTCTTCCTATCCGATGTGATACCGACTGCTTATTGGAGCGTGGAACACAGCGGCGTTAAAAAAGGGGATAAAGTGATTATTCTCGGAAGCGGTCCGATCGGTTTAATGGCTCAGAAATTTGCTCGACTTAAAGGAGCGGAAAGAGTCATCGCCGTAGACCAGGTCGACCATCGTCTTGAGCACGCGAAAAGGACAAATGATGTGGAAACCTATAACTTTAAAAATGAAGAAAATATCGGCGCATTACTTCACGAGGATACCCAAGGCGGTGCCGATGTAGTGATCGATTGTGTAGGCATGGATGGCACCGTTCCACCGAACAAAGAATTCGGTTCTGAATTCGATAATCAGTTCGGCACCATCAGCCCTATTAAAACTGCTTCTCAGGCTGTCCGTAAATTCGGGACAGTGCAATTGACGGGCGTTTACGGAACTGAAGCTAACGGTTTTCCTATAGGAGATTTTTTCACCCGCAACGTTTCCTTGCAGATGGGTCAGGCTCCGGTCATCCACTTGATGCCTGAACTTTATGACATGATTGAAAATAAAGAATTTGATCCGACCGACATCATCACCCATTCGCTCGATATCAAAGATGCCGCAAAGGGGTATGACATTTTTGATAAAAAAGAAGACGGCAACATCAAAGTAATTCTTAAACCATAGTTCAATAAAGAATGGCCTGGAGCAAATTGCTCCAGGCTTTTCTTATGAAGATTTTTTATCTTTTCCTCTTCATAAACCGTTCAATTACGAGCCGCCTTTATTATAAAAAAACGATGCACAACGATTTATACCTAGATTTGAAATTTTATTTCATAAAAATTAATATCAACGATTTTTTATTCTAAAAATGCTATACTTACTGAAAGCGCTTAATACAATGATCTCAATTGAGGTGTTCCATTATGAATGGAGTTTTATATAAAGTAAGAGAGTCCTTTTCTACTGTAAAGCCGGCGGAAAAGGTAGTTGCGGATTACATCTTACATCACCCTGAAAATGTGGTTTCCATGTCCATTCAGCAAGTTGCTGCGGAAAGCTTCTCCAGTCCTTCTGCGGTTCTAAGATTCTGTAAAACTCTTGGGTTTGGAGGATTTAAGGATTTCAAGCTTAAGCTTGCCGGGGATCTGTCCATTTTAAATATGCATGACATGGATAAGCATGAATTAAAACCAGGTGATTCTTTAACAAATATTATGACTGTTGTCACGAATAATAATATCCAATCGCTGACCGAAAGTCTGCAGCTGCTTGATATCGAACAGCTGACGAAAGCCTTTCACTATTTGGTAAACGCTAAAAAGATAGATTTGTACGGCGTAGGCTCGAGCTATTTAATTGCCTCAGATGCCGTTCAGAAGTTTATGAGAATTAACAAACCCTGTACAGCTTACAGTGATTTTCACATGCAGAGAGTATCTGCAGTCAATTTGGAAGCAGAAGATGTAGCCGTCGCGATTTCCTATTCAGGTGCTACGAAGCAAGTCATTGAATGTATTCAAATCGCCAAAAGCCAGGGGGCAAAAGTCATAGCCGTAACGAAATATGCCGATACAGAACTCAGCTCTTTAGCGGATGCGGTATTGTTTGTAGCTGCTAATGAAGATGATTTCCGCAGTGCCGCGATGAGTTCAAGAATGGCGACACTTAATGTGATCGATATCCTTTATACGGCCTGCGCCCACGAAGAATACGATGATGCCCTTTTTCATTTGAAAAGGACGCATGAGATTATCCAGCAAAGCGGAGAAAAAGGAGGTACAACGCAGTCATGATTAACCATTTGACTACAGAAACACGAAACCCGCATACCATGAATTTAGACGAGATGTCCACAAAAGATTTTCTACGAGTAATGAATGAAGAAGACAAACAAGTTCCCATCGCAGTAGAAAAAGAAATCAGTCAGATTGAAAAAGTCGTCAATCTGGTGGTGGACTCCTTTAACCGCGGAGGTCGCTTGATTTACTTAGGAGCTGGTACGAGCGGACGGCTTGGAATACTCGATGCCGTCGAATGCCCGCCTACTTTCGGTACCCATTTTGAACAAGTCAGAGGGTTAATCGCCGGGGGGGAACGAGCAATTATGAAAGCTGTGGAGGGAGCAGAAGACCATCCTGAAGAAGCAGTGAAAGACTTGAAAGAACTAAAACTCACCGCAAAAGATACAGTTATCGGACTTGCAGCCAGCGGCAGAACACCTTACGTTGTGGGCGGATTGAAATATGCCCGCGACTTACATGCCCATACGGCTGCTGTCAGTTGTAATAAAAATGCTGAAATCAGCCGCTATGCAGATGTTGCCATTGAAGTCTTAGCTGGGCCGGAAGTAGTCACAGGTTCAACCCGATTAAAATCCGGGACAGCTCAAAAACTAGTGGTCAATATGATTTCAACTGGTACCATGGTAGGGATCGGAAAAGTTTACGGGAATCTTATGGTAGATGTGCAATTAACGAACCAAAAGCTCGTGGAACGGGCAAAAAATATCATTTCCATCGCTACAGGCATCAGCCCTGAAGAAGCAGAGCAGTATTTAATCGATTCTGAAAACAAACCAAAAGTCGCCATCGTCATGATTGAAAGACAATGCAGCCGCGAACAAGCCGAGAAATGCTTAGAGGCAGCGAAAGGATTCGTCCGTCAAGCGATAACTCAATAGAAAGGCAGGTTGTAAAGATGAACAATCGAGAGCTTGCTGAAACACTGATCACCCATCTTGGTGGAAAACAAAACATTCTCAGCTTTACGAATTGTATTACGAGATTACGAGTGAATGTGAGAGATTATTCGAAGGTCGAACGAACCAAAATAGAACAGTTGAATGAAGTCATGGGCATTGTAGAGGACCAAACCATCCAGATTGTATTAGGGCCTGGAAAAGTTTCCAAAGTAGCCTTTGAATTCGGGATATTACAGGTATGGAAGGCGAAGATTTTGATGAGGAGGAATTGGATTTAGCCGCCGATACAAAAGCTTCCTACAAAGCCAAACAAACGTCTCCGGTACAAAAAATGCTCCGCCACGTAGGGAATATTTTCGTTCCCCTCATCCCCGGGTTTGTCGCTTCAGGACTGCTCCTCGGGATTGCTAATTTACTATTAAATCTTGCCAATCCGGAAGCCGGTGTCCTTAATCCATCCATTTTGGAATCGGATTGGTACGTCCTGTTAAAATCGATCGGCGGTCTTTTATTTGGAAGCTTAGGAATTTTCGTTGGGATCAATACAGCAAGAGAGTTCAGAGGCACCCCTGTCCTGGGGGAATCGCAGGTCTGCTTATTTACGCCCCGGCATTAAGTGAAATAGAATCGTTGCATTTATTTGGATTAAGTTTAAAAGTAAGCACTGGGCTCGGAGGACTGTTAGGAGTCATTATCGCTGCTTATCTGTTTGCAAAAATTGAGCAGTTTGTAAGAAGGCGCACGCCTGATAGTCTTGACCTGATTGTCACTCCTCTCATTACGATCATCATTGGTGCACTCCTCACCGTCATTATCATTCAGCCAGTGGCTGGATTAATTATGAACGGAATCACCTGGTTCCTTGTAGACGTCATGTTGAAAATCGGCGGAATTGTTGGAGGGTTTGTCCTTGCTGCTACCTTCCTCCCGCTTGTTACTGTCGGCCTTCACCAAGGACTGATACCTGTACATCTTGAATTAATTGAAAATGTCGGCTACACAACCTTATTACCAGTCCTCGCTATGGCTGGAGGTGGTCAAGTAGGTGCGGCAATTGCGATTTATCTAAAAACAAAAGATAAGCGTCTGCGCAAAACCATTGTGAACGCTCTGCCAGTTGGGATTCTTGGAATTGGGGAACCACTCATTTATGGTGTCTGTCTTCCACTTGGCCGGCCGTTTTTAACCGCTTGTTTAGGGCTGGGTTCGGAGGTTCATTTCTTGCCTTAACCAATACCGGCGCTATTACTGTCGGCCCTTCAGGGGTCGCGTTGATTCCTCTTATCGCGGAAGGAAAATACTTGTCTTATATCATTGGTTTAGTCATTTCCTACATTGGTGGGTTTGCCCTTACTTATTTATTTGGATTTAAAACAGAAATGGTCGATCGTCTTTACGATCAGGATCAAGCTGCATAAACCGGAGGGTTGTGACAGAAGCGCTTTAAAGCCATCCATGGAGTTGCCGCTTCGTCAACATCCTTCGCTTTCCGCGGGCATGTCCACAGCCTCCTCAGAAAGCAAAAACCGCTTTCTTCCGGGGCTACGACTCATCTTTACCAGCAGGAGTTGACTACGCTTCATAGGCTGATCCTTGGCAGTTAAAAGACATCTAAGCTGCTTTCTCTGATGGGAAACCGTAATATATTCTTAATCCAATTTGAATAATAATCAGTCAGCTAAGCTTATGAAAACGAAGGAACTCCCTATAAAGGAGCATCGACCTGTCCTACGTTCTGTAGGCACCCGGAAAGCGAGATTTCCCTGTACCCTTCTCCCAGGAACTAGAGATGACTTTTTCGACAATAAGAAGCCTAACCTTGGAAAAGGTTAGGCTTCTTATTTAGGAAAAAATGAAACCAGCCCTGCTCTTATTTCGTAAGTAAATCAGAAAGCAGGTGAAGAGCGATGAAGAAGTTGGCTTTTATCATCCCGTTGCTGACTATGTTATTTTTGTTTCCTTTAAAAGCGTTAGCTGTAGATTTTTCCATTGACCAAACGCAGATTGATGCTTATCTGCAGGAAGATGGCAATGTAAAGGTTCAGGAACAACATACGTATTCTTTTGAAGGACAATTTAATGGCATTACCCGTACCCTCATTCCTAAAAAAGGAACGGCAATAAAGAATTTTAAAGCAGAAGAAAAAGGCAGGAGCTTAAAAATCAAGAAAGACGGTTCTTTTTATAAGGTTTATCGCAGCGGTTCTGACGAATCCGTAACCATTACGTTAAGTTATACGATTGAAAATGGTGTAGAAGTTTATTCAGATGCGGCCCAGTTTTACTGGCCATTTTTTGACAAAAGTAATGAGTCCACTTACCATGAGCTATCCATTACCATTCATCCCCCAAATCTGTCCAAGACGTAAAAGCCCTCGGTTACGACCAGGCATATCAGACAGAGACTATTGATTCAAACGGCTCTGTTCATTTTCAAATGGGCACAGTTCCCGACGGAAAGAACGGAGACATAAGAGCGGCCTATCCTCCTTCTTTGTTCCCTCAAGCTTCTTCCATCAACGAAGGTACGATCCTTGATGATATGAAGGACGATAAACTGAGGCTGGAGGAACAGGCTGCTGCCAAACAAACGCGTACCAAGCTGCTTCAAGACACTGCTCCGTACGCTGCGGGCTTAACAATACTCGTTGCCATAGGGCTGTTCATTTTCGCTTACCGGAACCATGTGGACACTAAAAGGGAGCTCGAGAGAAAGCCGGTCACTTTTGACCAAATGAGTATTCCTGCGACCATTTCTTTTATTAACAGCGGCGTATTAACTCCGAAATCCTTAACTGCCGCTTTACTTGATCTTGTCTACAAAGGCTATGTAAAAAAAGTAACGGAGACTCAATTTTCAGTAGTTAACCGCAACACCGAGCATAAACATGAATCCGTATTAATTCAATGGTTATTTGATGAAATTGGCAATGGGAATACTTTCACAATGAATGACCTTAAAGCCTATACAAAAAAGAAAGGCAACCATTCCAAATACCGTAATAATTTCAGCTCATGGAAAAGAAGTGTCCAGGAGGAGGCAGCCGGTCATCATTTGTACCAGCGCCAAGGAAAATTACGCTGGGTATCAGCTATAGCAGGGATTCTCCTTCTGCCACTGGCTATTACCTTTATTATTTACGGGCTGTTACCTTGGATGCTATTTTCCATTTTCATGGCAGTGCTTTTGTTAGCATTCGCTGTTTTTTATCGTCCTAAAACAGTAAAAGGGCTTAGCATTTTAAAGGAGTGGAAATCAGATAACCATCTCCAGGAGGAACAAGAGAATATACCACTGACCCTCGTTGCCATTGGTAGTGGCAGAAAGTCGCTTCCCAATCAGCTCAGCCCCTCTGCCCCAGATAGTGATACGGCTGTGTACGTCATTTTAGCTGCTTCCCTTTATGGGAATTTCGATGATGCGAACCAAACAGTCTCTGCAGCTGGTAGTGGCGGAGCTGGCGCAGGGGGTGCTGGAGTTGGCGGTGGTGGTGGCGGCTCAGGAGCTTTTTAGCCTCCTATACTTTTCTGAGACGGAATCCATGAAAGCTGCTCCTGAATATGATAGTTTTTAATAGATCAACTTGTATCTAGGAGGAAGCATAATAATGGATAAACACGAAAAGAAGCAAGCCATTCTTGAAGCAGCAGAATTCAGGCATGCGACCAAGCAATTTGATCCTGAAAAAACAATTCCCGAAGAAGACTTCCGTTTTATTTTAGAAGTTGGCCGTTTGTCCCCAAGCTCTTTCGGGTTCGAGCCATGGCGTTTTGTCGTTGTACAAAATGAAAAACTGAGAGAAAAGATTCGGAACACAGCTTGGGGAGCATATGGCAAGCTGCCGGATGCCAGTCATTTCGTTATCTTTCTCGCAAGAACAAGACAGGACACTCAATATGACTCCGAGTACTTACAGGACCAATTTACAAAAGTCAAACAAATGCCGAAAGAGCAGATAGAAAAATTTATTGGGCGTATTAAAGAATTCCAGGAGACGGATTTTGAGCTGCTTGAAGGTGACCGTCCCCTTTACGACTGGGCATCAAAGCAAACTTATATCGCCCTTGCTAATATGATGACAGCAGCAGCGGAAATTGAAATTGATTCCTGTCCGATTGAAGGCTTTAACAGGAAGGAAATGAATCAGCTGCTTGATGAAGAAGGGCTCCTGGAGAATGGGCGCTTCAGCATCTCCGTCATGGCCGCCTTTGGGTACCGGAATGGGGAACAGCCTCCAAAAAGCCGGCGTGACTATGAGGAAGTTGTGAAATGGATCAATTAAATTTGCTCATATTAAGGGGCTAAGACTAAAACACTTTATTCAGAAGAAACCCGTACCCTATGTGAATGACGTAGGGTACGGGTTTTCTTTCATTATTTATAAACGATGCGACGCTTAGCAATCACCTTCGCTTTCCAAAGCAGTCATTCAGAGCGAAAGATGAGGGCTGACTTTCCCTGCCTTATGTGCTTCATCTTCAGATTGGAATTTTCTAAACAATGTGTCCCCTTCTTTGCTACTTAATTTTATAGAGATAAACCTTCCACGGGGACTGCTCATTTTGAAAAGCATGCTCAAAAGACAATCCAAGACTCTTATAATTTTTTATCGGAAGACCTGATAAAATATAGTCTCCTCCCAGCTCCTCTAGTGGCTTCGTTCGAATATCTAAATGGTCAATCACTTGTTTGCTGTGTTTTGAGAACATATAGTCCTCCCCGAGCTCCCCTACATACATATACAGCCTGCTGCCCCAAGTATCAAAATAGTTCTTCAACGATTTGTTTTTAGCAAGTTCCGGGCCGATAATTTTTTGAAATTTATGCTTGTAGGCAAGTGGATAAGTGACATTGTACGTATCCAATGTGTACATTCCATTAAATTGAGCAATTGTCGGGTGCATCGCCACACTAACCACGCGATAATCAGACGGATCTTTATCGATATAGGCTTTAATATCATCGAATAAATCCTTCGAATAAAATTCAGCAAACGTCGGAGTCCCGAGCTTCGAGTATTTAAATTCCTCATCTAGTTGAAATAACAGCGCAAGCTGAACAATAATTAAGACTAAAGCAATCGCTCTCCCAGCCTTTACATTCTTCGCGATTATGACTAATGCAAAAGCAAAGGCTACATACCAAAGAAATGGATGCAGAAAATGTATACGGCTGAAATTAAACGTATTCAAAAGCATCGAATGATCCTTCAGTACTCTCCACCCTTCCCAATACCAGAAGGCATACCAAAGTGAAAGCAGGATATTCATGATCAGCACTTGGACAAGTGGAAGATCATTAATTTTTTTTACAAAAGCGACTATTAAAGCAGCAAAGACTACAGGCATGATGACCTGCTGATGAATCGTTAAATCATGAGTATGACCAAGGACAAAATTTTTGTTAAACAAGCGAAGGGTATCCATAAAGGAATTGTGCCCAAGGTCGAACTCCTGGCGGTGCGGTGTGAACCCTTCTCCGATAAACATGGAAGCAATCAATAGATAATTTTTGGCGAGATAAATGGTACTCATGATTGCCAGAGACAGGAAGAATGCTTTATTCACTTGTTTTTCCTTAATCCAGTCAAACAGCCAGAGTGCCCCCATCAACGCAAGCACAAAGACGAATGTAAGGATCAGACTGGAATGAAAAGGCAGGAAGACAAGCACGCCCCAGGCGAACTTAGGTGCGTGCTTTCCGTATTTTCTTATGTATAAAAAAGCTAAAAAAGCTGCAGGCAGGCCGGCAATCGATAACGCCCCGGATGGCCAAAAAGGCAGGATAGCGAAGGCTGCCGCTACGCCAGCTGCCATCCACCGGAAAAAAACCTTTTGATTATCGGGACGAAGTAAAAATAAGAGCATGCCGTACATCCCAAACAAAGCAACGAACCGCATAAGGGTTTGATTGATCGTATAAGCGGTGAACGGCTTAAACCATACATACAGCCATGGCATTAAGTCCAGCGCAGAAGATAGACTGCTCCGCGGAAGTCCATTAATTACATTCGGAAGCCTCTCTCCTGGCGATGCAAAGATTTGTCCACTCTCTGCAAGCAGCTTGTACCAGACGATATTTGAATCAAGGTTGTCATGGATACGAATATGAGTATCCTCTCCAAGAATGTAATAAGGCATCAAGTAAGCGAGGACAATGAGACTTGCAAGTGCAAGCCCCTTATTTCTGGAAAAATTTCTGGATATGACGGACCACATACTCAACATCTTCTTTCTCCATTCCATAATATAGAGGCAGCCTCAACAGACGTGCACCTTCTTCAGTTGTAAATTGGTTTTCCCCATGAGGCCTGCCGTATTCCCGTCCTGCTCTGGATGAGTGTAAAGGCTCGTAATGAGGAACCGCCATAATTCCTTGTTCATCAAGATAAGACATCAGCGCTGAACGGTCTTTTTCACCAACCGTCTTTATGAAAAACATATGGGCATTATGTCCGCATTCTTCCGGGATCCTCTGGATGGCGATTATACCTTGATCCCTTAAGGACTCAAGCTGTTTTTTGTAACGTTTCCATGTCTTCATCCGGTTGTGAAAAATCTCATCAGCTTCTTCCAATTGAGCATAGAGATAAGCAGCATTCAGCTCGCTGAGCAAGAATGAGGATCCCACTTCCTGCCACGTGTATTTATCAACCTGACCCCGTTTAAATTGGGATCGGTTGGTCCCTTTTTCCTGCAGGATTTCAGCCTGTTCTACGTAGTGAGAATCGTTAATAAGAAGCGCTCCGCCTTCACCGCAAGTATAATTTTTCGTTTCGTGAAAACTAAGCGTCCCGAATTGTCCAAATGTGCCAAGTGGTTTTCCTTTATAGGTACTTAATAAAGCCTGGGCAGCATCCTCAATCACAAATAAGTCATAGTTTTCCGCTATCTCCATCACTTTCTCCATATCGCAGGCAACTCCTGCATAGTGGACAATGACGATGGCCTTCGTTTTTTCTGTGACGGCCTCGTCAATTAAGTTCACATCCATGTTCATCGTTGCCAGTTCAACATCGACAAATACCGGTACAGCTCCTCTCAAAGCAAATGCATTAGCTGTCGAGACAAATGTATAGGAAGGCATAATGACTTCATCTCCAGGCTTTACATCAACGAGCAGAGCTGCAAGCTCCAGAGCATGTGTGCATGAAGGTGTAAGAAGGGCTTTTTCGCATCCAAGCCGCTTCTCAAGCCACTGCCTGCACTTCTCTCCAAATGGTCCATTCCCTGAAAGCTTTCGATTCTGTGCAATTGCCTGCTGAATATAATCCTGTTCTTTTCCTACAATGCATGGTTTATTAAAGGGAATCATTTATTCAACACCTCACAAAGATTGACTCGTTACTAGAATTCCTAACACAATTAAGCTTAATCCCAGTACTTTTGTAACTGTAACCGGCTCCTGAAATAAAAAAATGGAGAAGAAAAACACCAGCACAAAGGATAGACTCATAAATGGGTATGCGTAGCTGATATCAAATTTCGTCATCGCCCCCATCCAAAAAATCGAAGCCACAAACGCAGAGAGAAACCCTGATAGAATAAGCGGGTCTAAGAGCAGTTTAAATAAAAAAATCAGCTTATCTATGAAAGCAGGAGGAAGACTACCGAATTTTTCAATTCTCCACTTCAGCATCAACTGGCCGTAAACTGTAAATATGATCGTTCCAAATATATACAAGTATCCCATGACTACACCGCTTCGATCTTTCCATTTAATTTATGGTAGACGTCGATGGAGTTGACCAAATGAAAGCCTGCAGTCTGAAACAAGTTAAGCGACGCGAGATTGATCGCTGACACAGATGTGATGAGCTCTTCTACCCCGCTTTCAAGCAGCTTTGCACACGCCAAGCTTAGAAAAGGTTTGGCTAACCCCTTCCCCTGAAATGCCGGGTCCAGTCCGAGCAACAAGATCTTGTTTTCACTATAGCCTACGAAACCTGCCGATTGATCATAGGCATACAAATAATAAATTTGGTTTTGTTCAATTAAGTCGCCAAGCCACCTTTTGTATCTAAGATTGGCAAGCTCAGAGGGGACTTGCTCATCCCTGTGGAAGCGTCCGTGTACAAAAACTTGTTCGGCAATCTGCATGGCACGCTCTGGACTTCCTTCCCGTGCAATGGCAGTGCCGTCTCTTTTGGTAATGAGAAAATCTTCCTTCCTGCACCTTGGTTCCAGTAACGTATCTACATAGTAAAACCCATATTTTCTAAGTGGTTCTTTAGGCGTTAGAGGATCCGTTTTCAAGGTGAAATGACCTTCTTTATGAATGGTCTGCTGCAATGCTTCTTCTTTATCAGAGGTTAATTCAAAAGTAGGAAGATGAAATGTGCGCTTGTCCCATGGTGTGGGCTTCAAATAGTCAATCATCCTGAACCCCCTTATGCTCTTCATAGTTTAATTGTTCCCGCACGATATAGAGCGGACGTCCTTTTGTTTCATTAAATACTTTCCCTAAATACAATCCGATCACGCCAAAATTAAAAAAGATAATTCCGCCGATAAAATAAATCGACACCATTACACTTGTCCATCCCTGAACAGGCTCCGCCAGGAAGAAGTATCTGAAAAACAAATACAAGCCATAAATAAATGAAGCAAGCGACATAAGAAAGCCGAATTGAATCGACAACCTCAGCGGTTTATTCGACTGTGAAATAATTACATCGGTCGCTAAAGTGATCATTTTTTTCAAGTTATAGGACGACTTGCCCTCCTCCCGCTTTCCATGCTTCACAGGAATTCTCGCTGTCTTAAACCCCATCCACTTCACAAATAAGGGGAAAAACCGATTCTGCTCTCTCATCTCTCTATAGCTGTCGATGACGATGCGGGAACAGATACTAAAGTTGGCAATTGTGTAATCCGAAGACCTTTCTGTCAAATAATCATAGACTTTGTAAAAGACCTTGGAGGAGAACTTTTTAAAGAAACCGTCCTGACGAACTTGGCGGGCTCCGAAAACCACTTCATACCCTTCCTGCGCTTTATCATATAACCGTTTAATTTCTTCCGGCTGGTCCTGCAGGTCGCAGTCCATGACAACGACCCAGTCTCCCTGAGTATAGTCAAGTCCGGCTGTAATGGCATGATGCTGGCCAAAGTTTCTTGATAAATCAAATCCCTTGATTTTAGAGTTCTTTCTGCATAACTGCTGAATCTTGTCCCACGCCTGGTCAGGGCTGCTGTCGTTAATGAGCAGAATTTCATAATCTGACGGTATGCTTACCATTGTCGAATGGATCCTTGTGCAGAGGTCTTCTAAGCAATTCCGGCATCCATAAACCGGAACTACCACTGAAATCATTGGACGACCTTTCCAGGCTGATTTACGTACCACTCTACCGTTCTGCGAAGTCCTTCTTCAAAACTCACCGAAGGCTTCCAGCCAAGCTTATTTCTTATTTTCGAATCATCGACAGCATACCTTAGATCATGACCTGGACGATCTTCTACAAACGTAATTAACTCACTAAAATGATGGATATCTGCGTGGGCGGTCAAATCTGGTTTTATTTCATCAAGTGCTTCGCAAATTAATTTTGCAAGCTTCAGATTGGTTTGTTCATTCCTGCCTCCAACGTTGTAGATCTGCCCCGTCGCCCCATCGTGAAAGATCCGGTCAATCGCACGGCAGTGATCCTCTACATAAAGCCAGTCTCTTACATTTTCCCCGGTACCATAAATGGGGATAGGATCAAGAGCCAATGCTTTTCTTATAATGGTTGGAATTAATTTTTCTTTATGCTGTCTCGGACCATAGTTATTGGAGCAGCTGGAAAGCACAACATTCATGCCGTATGTTGTAAAATAACTCTTTACCAGCATGTTCGCACCGGCTTTCGTAGCACTATATGGGTTACTGGGATTATAAGGGGACTGTTCATTAAACGTTCCTTCCTTTCCCAATGAACCATAAACTTCATCTGTCGAAATATAATGAAACCGACGCTTGTCCAGCATTCCTTTTTCCTCCCAATCCTGTCTAGCCGCTTCAAGCAGCGTGCCGGTTCCTAACACATTCGAGATAATAAACGGTTTAGCATTGGCGATCGATTTATCTACATGGGATTCTGCTGCAAAATGAACGACTCCTTGAATATCAAATTTCTTAAAAACATCGCTGACTACTTTTTCATCTGCGATATCTCCGTGTACCCAGTGATACCTTTGATCGTCCTCTATTCCAGACAGATTGGTCTGATTTCCGGCATAGGTCAACTTGTCGATATTCACAATGCTGGCATCCGCGTGCTCACTTAGATAATAATGGATGAAATTGGAGCCGATAAATCCGGCTCCGCCTGTAATTAATAAAGCAGGCTGCTTAGTCATTTTCGATCACTCCGAGCATAGGATTGTCTGCAGACACATCCCAATATTGCTGCACATGCTTCCGATCGGCAATTTCAAGCAAATACTGGCCGTAGTCTGTCTTCTTCATAGCTTCTCCTATTTCTCTAAGCTTATCTTTAGAAATGCTCCCCATATAGTAGGAAATCTCTTCTAAACAAGCCACTTTAAATCCCTGACGCTTTTCAATATTCTTGATAAACTCGGAAGCTTCAAACAAAGAATCGTGCGTGCCTGCATCAAGCCAGGCAAACCCTCTTCCTAAAAGCTCGACATTCAATTTTCCTTTCTCCAGGTAATTCTTGTTGATATCCGTAATTTCAAGCTCTCCTCGATCAGAGAAGTTGAGCTTTTTGGCCATTTTCACGACTTTATTATCGTAGATGTACAAACCGGTAACGGCAAAATCCGATTTTGGTTCATCAGGCTTCTCTTCAAGAGACACTGCTTTCTGACGTTCATCGAACTCAACCACTCCGAATCTGTGCGGATCTTTTACTCTGTATCCAAAAACAGTAGCTCCCGTATGTTTTTGGACAGCTTTTCGCAGGATGTTGGTTAATCCCTGCCCATAGAAAATATTATCGCCGAGGATAAGCGTGACATTATCTTTTCCTATAAAATTTTCCGCAACAACAAAGGCATCAGGAATTCCTCTTGGTTCTTCCTGTGCTTCGTAATGGAGAGAGATTCCAAGAGATCCTCCGTCTCCAAGCAGCTTTTCAAACCTAGGAATATCCTCTGGAGTACTGATTATCATTATTTCTTTTATTCCCGCCAGCATTAAAATGGACAGCGGGTAATAGATCATCGGTTTGTCATATACGGCAAGTAAATGTTTATTCATACTGTTTGTACTTGGAGAAAGTCTTGTTCCGCTTCCTCCAGCTAGAATAATCCCTTTCATTGAAACTCACCTTCCTTAAAGGTTAATAGGAAAACAGGTAAATAACTTACTTATTACCCTATATCCTCCTCTCCTAAAACTACGCTTAAAATTCATTTACGAAGTGATTACAATTATTACAAGTTGAACAGAAAGTGTTATTCCCCATTATGGGATAAATCATGACGATTATGTAAATTTTTCTTGAAGATTCCAAAAAAAGCCAAGAATTCCTAGGACGTGTCTCCTAAATAGAGAAGCACTACTTCTTAAGCGTTTTCATAGGAATTAAGATTTAATTTAATCATTGGAGGTTTACATTTATTTCACTAAGTGGAAGGTTCTTACCATACCAACAAAAAAAGGAGAGTGTGTATGAAGCGCTGGATCTATTTCTCACTACCTTTATTAGTACTTTTACTCGTCGCAGCATGCGGAGATTCAAGTGGTGAAGGTGAAGGAGACTCTGAGAGTTTGGCCGACGAAGAAAATGCTTCTGAAAATAATGACAGTTCGGGAGAAAAGGAAGCCGGACAGGAAACGCTCACCGTTCATTTAAAGGATAAAGAGGGAAAAGAGGTCGGGACAGCTGCTCTTGAACAAGAAGACAAAGGTGTACAAATAGATTTAGAAGCTTCAGGATTGCCAGAAGGAGAACATGGATTTCATATTCATGAAAAAGGCGCTTGTGAACAGCCGGACTTTAAGTCGGCCGGCGGGCATTTTAACCCTGCAGATGTTTCACACGGAACGAAATCAGAAGACGGCCCGCATGCCGGTGATCTGAAAAATATTAACGTTGGCGCGGAGGGTTCGATTCAAAAGCAAGTGACAAATGAAAAAGTTACTTTGAAAAAAGGAGAGAAGAACTCCTTGTTGAAAGAGGGAGGCACAGCCCTCGTCATTCATTCCGGTGCCGATGACTATAAATCGCAGCCTTCTGGAGATGCAGGTAAACGGATCGCCTGCGGCGTGATTAGTGAATAAAGGAAAGAGCCGCTTGTTGAAGAGGTCACTAAAGAATGGCTGACTTTTAGCAGGGCATAAAAAGAAGCCGAATTGAACGTTAAAATCATCCAATTCGGCTTCTTTTATACGATCGATAAGACGCTCTAAAGGCATCCTCGCTGTTTTGTGCTGAGGATGCAGCCTGTATTAAGTTCTAAACGCGGCTAATCCCTTATTTATTTCCTTCGTCTGTGTATAAACCTCTTGATATAAACGATACAGATTTCGGTAAGCAACCACATTTTCTGAAACAGGGGAAACGATATCTTTTGGTTCAACAAAAGCTCCGGCACACTCTTCCAGCGTCGAAAACCAGCCGCATCCGCAGGCAGCCAGCATCGCCGCTCCCATACCAGGTCCCTGTTCGCTTTCAAGGCGGACAACTTGAGCATTAAATATATCAGCCTGGATTTGAAGCCACGTATCATTTTTTGCCCCGCCTCCTATGGAAACGACCTTATCAATGGTTTTCCCCTGCTCCCTGAAAATTTGTATCGAGTCATTTAAAGAAAATGTGATCCCTTCAACCACTGATCGAACGAAATCCTTTTTCGTATGGGCGCTGTCCATCCCAATAAAGCTTCCCCTAATGTCTGCATCGGCATGAGGGGTCCGTTCCCCTGCGAGGTAAGGGGTAAACAAAAGTCCTCCAGCGCCTAATGGCGCAGCATCAAGTTCTTGAAGCAGTTCCTCGTAGCTTTCTTCACTGGCAAATACTTGTTTAAACCAACTCAAGCTGTACCCCGCAGATAAAGTAACACCCATCGTATAAAAGGCATCCTTTTTTCCGTGGTTAAAGTAATGGACTTTTCCTGAGAAATCGAGATCCGCTGAATCTTCATAAGAGAGAACCACTCCGGACGTTCCAATGCTGCACAGTGTTTTTCCTTCAGATAAAATGCCTGCCCCAATGGCGCCGCAGGCATTGTCAGCACCTCCAGCAAAGACTTTCACATTCTCGGAAAGTCCGGAAACTTGGGCAGCTTCTTCTGTTAACGTCCCAACACAATCCCCTGAATCAACCAGCGGTGGGCACAGGTTCACCGGCAGCTCAAAGACATCACAGATTTCGCTGCTCCATTCTTTTTTTGCTGTATCCAGCAGCAAGGTTCCTGCTGCATCGGAATATTCACAGTTAATCCTGCCTGTCAGCCGGTATCTTAAGTAATCTTTCGGTAAAAGAAAGGTAGAAGCTTCGTTATAAATCTCTCGTTCATTTTCCTTTACCCAGAGCAGTTTAGGCAGAGTGAAACCTTCTAAGGCCGGGTTTTTGGTAAGCGTAAGCAGACGCTCCTCGCCTAGCTCCTGATAGATTTTCCGGCATTGCTCTGTCGTTCGTGTATCGTTCCATAGAATCGCATGGCGGAGGACTTCTTGTTGACGGTCCAGAAGTACAAGACCGTGCATTTGTCCGGCAAAACTGATTCCTTCAATATCGGCAGGATTCACGTCATGAGATCCAGTCAGTTCTTTAAGTCCTTCTAATGTTTTTTCTACCCATTGCTCAGGGTCCTGCTCACTATATCCGGTTTTTTCCTGGATGAGTGGATAGGACTTTGAAACTTCTTTTGTAATCCTACCTGCTTGATTAACAAGCAGAACCTTTACTGCACTTGTTCCTAAATCGACTCCAATAACATACTTCAATCGGATCATCCTTTCCTCGAAAGCAAAGAGCACTCAAAAACGTACTGTTTGAGAGCGCCCCGATCTAGTTTTACTTCATGCCTACGGGCACGTTTACACTTAATAAATAGTGGTTGATCACAGATTTCAGCCATTCTAACCGGCCGGATTGGTTTTCAATTTCACCTAATTGAAGCGCATGTTCTTCTAATGAGTGGAAATTCGTTTTCCCGTCGACTATTTGTTTCCCGATACCTTGGGTAAAGCTGCTGTAACGATTGTCTATAAAATCATCAAACACCCGGTCTTCAATTAATTTGTGAGCCACTTTTAATCCGATAGCAAAGCTGTCCATCCCGGCGATATGAGCGTATAACAAATCATCCGGTTTAAAAGAACCTCTGCGGACTTTAGCGTCAAAATTCAATCCGCCTTTTCCTAATCCGCCATTTTTCAAAATTTCATACATTGCTAGAGTCGTAGAGTACAAGTCTGTCGGGAATTCATCCGTATCCCAGCCCAGGAGTGTATCCCCCTGATTCGCGTCTACGGAGCCAAGCATTCCGTTCACCCGCGCGTAGCGAAGTTCGTGTTCAAACGTATGTCCTGCCAAAGTGGCGTGATTGGCTTCGATATTGAATTTAAAATGATCAGCCAAGTCGTATCTCTCGAGAAAAGCAAGCCCGCTGGCCACATCAAAATCATATTGATGCTTCGTTGGTTCCTTCGGTTTGGGTTCGATAAGAAATTGTCCCGTAAAGTCAATTTCCTTGGCGTAATCAAGAGCCATATGGTAAAAACGGCCGAGATTATCAAGTTCAAGTTTAAGATCAGTATTCAAGAGAGTTTCATAGCCTTCGCGTCCACCCCAGAATACATAGTTTTCGCCACCAAGTTCCTTGCCTACTTCAAGACCCTTCTTCACTTTCGCCGCCGCATAAGCATAGACATCAGCATTATTTGAGGAAGCTGCTCCATGCACAAACCGAGGATGAGTAAACATATTTGCTGTATTCCATAACAGCTTTGTTTTACTCGTTTTCATGTAATCTTTGATCATAGAAACGATTTCATCGATGTTGCGGTTGGATTCAGCGAGCGTATTTCCTTCAGGAGCAATGTCAACGTCGTGAAAGCAGAAGAAAGGAACGTTAAGCTTCTCAAACAATTCAAAAGCTGCTTCAACACGGGCTTTGGCCAAATCCATACCTGTTAAATGGTCCCATGGTCTTTCCATAGTCCCGACCCCAAATGGATCAGATCCATTTTCTGTAAACGTATGCCAGTAAGCGACTGAAAAGCGCAGGTGGTCCTCCATTGTCTTGCCCCCGATTTTTTCGGTGGCATCATAATGCTTATAAGCAAAAGGATTCGTAGCATTTGCCCCTTCATACTTCACTGCACTTACTTCATTAAAATAACTCATTTTTATTCCTCCTTAAGAAAAATAATCAGGGATCTTTTGCTTTGAAAAGGGTACCTGCTCATGGAAGCCTTCACAAGTATTCTTCAAAGTATGTAAAGAATTGCCGATACCATACACAGGGAACGGGTCTGATCAAGAACTGCGTAAATGAAACGGAAACACCCCTGCCGTTTGACAGCGCTTTCAAATACACCTGCTTCCTCCCTGGCTGAATCGTCCCAAAACAGGCTCAAGTCATTCATTGCTTGTAGTCTCGATTATATCATTGCTAACCTTTGTTTGTCTAATTAATGAACAAAGTTTATAATGAAATTATTACAAAAGCCTTTTCGAATATATGAAGTTCATCATTACAAAGTTTATAATAAAAGGAGATTAGTCAAATGATGAGGAGAGAAACACAAATGCCAGAAACGGGCAACCAGAAATTAGTAAAGAAAATTAACAAATCGATCGTACTGAAAATGATTCGTAACCACGCCCCTATTTCAAGAGCAGCGATCTCGCAAAAATCCGGACTAAATCGCGGGACGGTATCTTCGTTAGTAAGTGAATTAATTGAAGAAAAGCTGATCAGTGAATCGGGAATGGGAAAGTCAAGAGGTGGAAGAAAGCCAGTTATTCTGCTCTTTAACCAATTTGCCGGCTATTCCATCGGTATCGACTTAGGTGTGAATTACTTGTTGGGCGTGCTTACAGACTTGAAAGGAAAGATAGTCGAAGAACGAAAAATAACGATCCATAACCTTTCCCAGAAAGACATTATCGCTCACATAAAAGATATGATCTACCAATTAAGAGAAGCAGCTCCCAGCAGTCCTAACGGTATTGTAGGTATAGGCATCGGCGTCCCAGGCATCGTAGACCATGATGGGGATATTTTGCTCGCACCGAACTTAATGTGGGACCACGTCCCTTTGAAAAAAATTCTTGAAGAAGAATTTTCGATCCCGATTCTTATCGAAAACGAGGCAAATGCCGGCGCTTATGGAGAAAAGCTATATGGATGTGGTCAGGAACACGAAAATTTGATCTACATCAGTGCGGGGATCGGAATCGGTGCCGGGCTTATTTTAAACGATGAGCTGTACCGTGGTTTAAAAGGATATTCTGGTGAAGTTGGCCATATGGTGATCGATGTCGAAGGCAGACAGTGCCGCTGCGGACGCCAAGGCTGCTGGGAACTCTATGCTTCTGAGCAGGCGATTCTCAGGGAAGCTGAGTCCCTTGGTTTAAAGGACACAAACGGCTCCCTTTCCTTAGAGGCGCTCATCCAAATGGCGGAAGAAGGAAACCAGTACGTGATTGATTTATTTAAAAAAGCCGGTAAATATCTGGCTGTCGGCATTTTAAACATGATTAACACCTTTAACCCGGAACAGGTAATCATCGGTAACCGGCTCACTATGGCAGAAAAGTGGTTAAAACCTGTCATTCAGGATACGATGCTGTCCCAATCCAAGGAATTTAATCAGGAGGGCATCAACTTGTCCTTTTCCCAATTGGCAACCCATTCTTCTCCGCTTGGAATGGCAGCTTTTATTACAGAACAATTCTTGGAAAGCGGAATTGCCCAGATGTATTAACTTCCAAAAAGGGTTGGACATGATCCTTTGCGGAAAGAGAAGTCTTCTATCAGAGCAGATATTCTCCCACTTTAAAACTACCTAAAAAATCCGAATGAGGGTGAAATCTTATCGTAATAAGTTCACCTTCATTCGGATTTTATAATGGATAAAATTCTTTTGTCCCGGTGCATTTTTGGATCCTCACCTTCAAGTAAAAGAAATGGCAGCTTGTACTCTTCCCAGCACCTTTTAAAAAGGCTTGCGGAAGAACCCATAAGAATTCTCCGCAAGCTGAAAGTCAGGAACTTATCCTTTTACAAAAACCGTTTTCATCGTAGTAAAGAATTCTTTTGCCGCCTGTCCCTGTTCTCTTGAATAAGAGCTGGACGCTTTCATCCCGCCAAATGGTGCCTGTAATTCCACCCCGGCAGTTTCTGAATTGATGCGGACTAACCCGGCGTCGATATCATCGATAAACGATAAGATATGATCAATATTTTTAGAGAAAATGGAAGCACTCAGTCCAAAGTCCACATCATTTGCTAAGTCAATGGCCTCCTCAACCGTGTCTACTTTCATCAGAGCAAGCACGGGACCAAAGATTTCTTCTTGAGCGATCTTCATATTCGTACTGACATGATCGAAAATAGCAGGCTCAAGATAATATCCCCCATCCTCATCATTGATCGGGCGTCCTCCAAAAATTAATTCCGCCCCTTCTTCCTGACCGATCTTAATATATTCCTGGACACTTTCATACTGACCCTTGGAAGCACAAGGACCCATCCAAGTATTCTCATTCAGCCCATCACCAACGGTAATCTCTTCTACTTTAGCGATCAGTTTCTGCTTGAATTTTTCATAGATGCCTGCCTGGACGATCACCCGGCTGCTGCACGTACATTTCTGGCCGGTTGACTTTAATCCTCCGCTGATCGCTGCATCTACAGCTAAATCGATATCACAGTCATCTGCTACGATGAGCGGATTCTTGCCGCCCATTTCCAGCTGGTATTTTCCACCTCGTGCAGCAACTGTTTTTCCAATATGCTGACCGGTTGAATTCGATCCCGTAAACGTTACAGCCGTTATCTGTTCATTTTCTGCAATCCTTTGTCCGATGACGGAACCTTTGCCTGTTACCAGGTTAATCACACCTTCAGGAAATCCTGCTTTATCAAAGCACTCGATTACTTTGGCTGCCGTAACCGCAGCCTCTGTAGCTGGCTTTAACACAACTGCATTCCCATAGATTAAAGCAGGAGCTGATTTCCAGAGCGGAATGGCTACAGGGAAGTTCCACGGCGTGATCACTCCGACAACTCCAAGTGGAACCCGTTTACTGAACATGAGCGCTGAACTGTCTGTGGAAGGGATCACATCCCCTTCAGACCTCATTCCTTCGCCAGCGTAATATCGAAGAATCGCGACACCACGCGCCGTTTCTCCTTTTGCTTCCGGCAGTGTTTTTCCCATTTCTCTAGTCATTGTCTCTGCGATATCTTCTAAGTTCTGTTCCAATATGTCTGCGACTTTAAACAAGTAATTGCCACGTTCCGCACCAGTCATCTTCTTCCATTTCTTTTGCCCTGCTTCTGCCGCCTGAACGGCATTATCCAAATCCTGCTTCGTGGAGCTTTGGATTTTTCCTACCACTTCGTTCGGCTTGGCCGGGTTATTACTTTCCGTGACTTCATTGGAAGAAGATTCACTCCATTTTCCATTGATGTAGTTTAAGAATGTACGAGTTTCCATAGTCGTTTTCATAAGAATACCTCCTAAATAGAATTGGGATTACAAAATAGCTGTTTTATCCTGAATGACTAGTTTTTCAACTGGGTTACTCAGTGTCCCTACCTCAGGAATCGTAATTTCAATCAAATCTCCATCAGCAAGTGTAAAGTCATTGGCCGGAATAATGCACGTCCCCGTAAACAGGACCGTTCCATCAAATAATTCATTGTCTCGTTTTAAATATTCGACTAACTCTTCATATTTCCTTTTCAGCTGGGAAGTACTCGCACTTTCTTCAAAGATCTTCTCCCCGCCCCGGCTGATTTTACACGTTATCGTCAGGTCATAAGGATTTTCAACAGTCTCGGCTAACCGAATGGCCGGTCCAAAAGAGCAGGAGTGCTTCCAAATTTTCGCTTGTGGTAAATACAGAGGATTTTCCCCCTCGATATCACGGCTGCTCATGTCATTGCCAACAGTATATCCGACGACTCGGCCATGTTTATTTAAGACTAGACCAAGTTCAGGTTCTGGGATCTGCCAATCAGAATCGTTCCTTAAATACACCGGTTTATCTGGTCCAATCGTTCTGCGCCCAGTTGATTTCAAGAAAATTTCCGGCCGTTCTGCATCATAAACTTTGTCATAGTAAGAGTCGCTGACTTCCTCCTTCCCTTCATAAGCTTCATAATTTCTTGCGTTCTTACTTTTGAGATACGTTACTCCTGATGCCCAAACTTCATAAGCATCTAGCGGAAGCATTAATTGGAGATCGGCAGGTTTTTGTTGAATAGGCTTTGCATCTTCAATTGCCTTCTTCACAATCGACAGGCAAGTTTCTGCATGTTTTTCAGCCTCTTCAATGATGTGGAGAAAATCCTCATAAGGGAGAGGATAAATCGATCCATCCTCTTTCACTGCTGCTAATTGATTAGAATCATCTTTGGTTTTAAACTTGATAATCTTCATGGCTTCCACCTTTCGTTTTATAATATAAAACTCCGTTCTCATATATAGGCAAAAAACATCTACTTCACTCAAAGGTGAAAGTAGACAGAAAACTTATGACCCGCGCAGCAATCTATCATTCTTCCAAAATTGATACGCTTTCATAAGTAAGGAAGCATTAGTTACAATATATAGCCAGATTCGTAGACAGTCAAGTAAGATTATTCTGAAAATAGAAGGAATATCTGCACTTTGCTCTCTTTGCTTGCTTCTCAGCTTTCTAAAGGGAAACTTGCTCCCACTTTTTACTACTTGCAGATTTTTCTATCGCATCCATAATGGATTGGTTGATGAGTCCATCTTTGAAATTTGGTTCCGGTTGCTTTTGATCCCGGACCCCCATCAGGAATTCACGCATAAGATGAATGAACGTATGTTCATAGCCGATAATATGCCCTGGTGGCCAATAAGCTCCTGCATACGGGTGCTCCTCTTCTGTACAATTAATCGTGCGAAATCCTTGAAGTCCAGCTGGGTCATCCGTTAAATAAACCTCAAGCTCGTTCATTCTCTCCATATCCCAGCGGATGGAACCTTTTTCCCCATTGATTTCGAATTTATTTTTATTTCGATTGCCCCGGCCATTCTCGTCGCCTCAAATATTCCCATCGCCCCATTTTCAAACCTCGCGAGAAAAGCAGACGCGTCATCGACGGTAACTTCGCCATACTGCTCGTTGCTGGTGTCACCTTTTAAGCCGCTTTCAGCATCCGGAATCGGACGTTGCTTAATAAAAGTATGCAGCATCGCACTTAATTCTGTGATTTCCCCGACGAGAAATCTCGCTAAGTCCACACTATGAACACCAATATCTCCGAGTGCCCCGCTTCCGGACACTTCTTTTTTCAAACGCCAGACAAGCGGAAAGGAAGGATCAAGAATGAAATCCTGCAAGTAATGAGCGCGAACGTGGTAGATTTCCCCGAGCTTCCCTTCTTTGATCAACTGATGTGCGTATTGAACAGCCGGAGCAAAACGGTAATTATGACAGATCATATGGACAATTTCGTTTTTCTGAACTGCCTCATACATCCTACGGGCATCCTCCACGTTAAGCGCCAACGGCTTCTCTGAAATGATATGCTTGCCGGCTTCAGCGGCGGCAATGGCGATTTCTGCATGAGTATAATTCGGCGTTGCAATATCAATTACATCGATATCTTCACGTTCAATCAGTCTGCGCCAATCCGTTTCAACACTTTCCCATCCCATTTCCTCTGCAGCTTTCTTTACAGAGGTTTTGTCTCTGCCTGCAAGTGCCCGCAGTCTTGGTGTAGGACTTTCAGGAAAATAAAAAGGCAGATCACGGTAAGCATGACTATGCATTTTTCCCATGAATTTGTAACCGATCATTCCAATATTTATAAAATCGCTCACGAGGCCTTCCTCCCTTGTTAATCGACCGGTTATTATTTCGTCAGCATTTCTTCAGTTAATAATCGGTCAAAGTTATCCTCTGAAATAGCTGCTGGTAATGGAGCTGGCTGGTTACAATAACTCGTCAGCTTATAGTGGCACTCCTCTTCAGAAGAATCATAGATCCCCTGCATCACATCGAGGACATGATACGCTAAGTTTCCGTTTGCTCTAGGACTTTTTTCGTTTTTCACTGCGTGACAAAACTCCGCTACTCCAATACCACGGCTGTTAACAGTAAATCCATGAGTCAGAGGGTGCTCTGACCATTGCTTGTCTCCAGCCTTTCTGATAAATACCGGACCGCTGAAATGGTTTGGATCAGGTACGACAAGACTTCCTTTCGAACCGTAGATTTCAATAGGCGGAAGTTGATGATGCCAAGTATCAAAGCTCGTAATAATGGACGCCGTGGCGCCGCTTTCAAAATCAAGCACCCCGTTCACTTGAGTAGGCGTTGCGACTTTGATCTTCTCTCCATACTTCGGTTCGCTCGTAATAGTCCGTTCAGCAAAAGTAATCTTAGCCGATCCAGTCACCCGTTTGATTGGTCCCATTAAAAAGATAAGCGCTGTTAGATAATAAGGCCCCATATCGAACATCGGACCAGCACCAGGCTGGTAAAAGAATTCTGGATTCGGATGCCACCGTTCATGGCCGGGGATCATCATGAATCCCGTTGCTGAAACCGGGTCGCCAATAAGCCCATCATCTATAATTTTCCGGCAGGTTTGAAGTCCCCCACCCAGAAAAGTATCAGGTGCATTTCCGACGAAGAGTCCCTGTTCTTCAGCAACTGCCAAAATTTCCTTCGCATCGCTTCTCGTCACTGATAAAGGCTTTTCATTATAAACATGCTTCCCCGAATTCAAAGCTTGAATGGCGATTTCTGCATGAACAGAAGGCGGGGTAAGGTTGAGCACAAGCTCAATTTCAGGATCGTGCAGCACTTCCTCTACAGAAACTGCTTTCGTTATCCCATACTCTGCCGCCACTTGCTTTGCTCTAGCCAAATCGACATCAGCACACGCGCTTATCTCAAATGATTCAAATTTCACCGCATTTTCCAAATAGATGCTGCTGATATTTCCACAGCCTACTAGACCAACCTTTACTCCACTCATTCGCCTTCCACGCCTTTCCTGCCTTGATCGTTTTTACGGGCTGCCCATTTGAATCCATTTCTCATCAACTGCATCACCTCAGGCATGCTGACAATATTCGCTACGTGTCCAAGAGAACAGTAATAAACGTCTCCCATTCCCCATTTTTTCGTCCATACGACGGGCATATCAACAGGACCATTCGGAGTATGCGGCCCATCAGCAACCGGGAATCGGGTGACAGCATGTACGTTAACAGCAGGATCCACATGCATGTAATATTGTTCAGATTCGACGTAGAAGTCCTCGACTCCTTCCGTTAATGGATCATCCGAATGTTTAATCGTTACCTTATATTTAATCAGATCATTGCCGGGGTGAGCGACCCACTGCCCACCTGCCATGAACTGGTAGTCGGTAGCCATCCGGAACGAATCTCCAAGTCCTCCGTGAAGACCGGCAAGTCCCGTACCGTTCTCAACCGCATGGAGTAAAGGTGTCAGCTGTTCCTCTGTGATCGAGCCCTGTGTCCAGTTAGGAACGATTAAGTCATAAGCAGTTAAGTCCTCTTCCTCCAGCGTCGTTAACGTATCAGTAACCGTCACATCGAAATCTTCTTCTCTTAAGATCCCTGCTAAAATCTCAGCAACCTGGGCTGGTTCATGTCCTTCCCAGCCTCCCTGAAAAATAAGCGCCTTCATTATAGTCCCTCGCTTTCTATTTTTCCAACAGCCATAAAATACTAGTAACACCTCTAGGATAATAACGGCTGGCGGATATTTCACCAGCAATGATTTGGTCGCTCCAGCTCCAATAGGACAGCTTTGGATGGGTCAGCCATTTGACGTGGGCTTGATCCGCAGCCTTTTCCTGTTCTCCCCAAGGGAATTCGAGAATCTCACGGTAAATAAACTGGCAGAGATAGATTTTACTTAACCAGGAATTGTCACTCGTTGAAGATATTTTCCACCCACCGTCTTCAAAAAGGCATACGCCGGGCTTTAAGACATTTTCTATATGTTTTTTTAACGCCTGAATAAACGTTCCGAATTCACCTTCTTCCTTAAGATACTCCTTACAATCGGTAAAATAAGGAAAGATTAGTCCCTCAATGGCAGGGATGATTCTGGAGGTATTGCCCTCTGTGATTACGGCTGGAATGTAACCCTCTTCTGTCATTTCACTCGTGATCGTTTCCGCACAGCTTCTTAATTGACGGCCTGCTTCACGGGAAAGGTCTGAAAGCTCAAGCTTTTGAAACAGCTTTTCTAACGCCGCATAGACCCCCCAGCACTTGACCGCCAAATAAATATTGTTTCTTGCCTGACCTAAGGATACATCCAGGCTGTCATAGGTCGTTATTTCAGCGCCTCCTTTCGTATAAGAACTATCCAGTCCCATTAAGCCATTTCTTTGTTCTGGTTCTGGATGGTCACGATGGAGCATACTGTTGAAGGCTTCGACCAGCACCTCTTTATGCTTGACAGCAAACGCTTCGTCCCCTGTCTGCGATACATAAACAGAGGCACAGCACAGCCAGTTCACGAGCTCTTCATGGGTCATAAAAGAAAAGCAATCGTCGATCCCTGCAAATTCATAAGCAGAACGACCGGGGTCTGAAAAAACATTAGCCACGCCCATATCATGAGTGAAGCTGATTCCTCCAGGGTGCTGCTCTTTAGTCTCTGGAAAGAAAACAGTGTCCTTGTAACTGTACCGGTCTGTGAATTGCTCCAATACATTTTTTACCGTCCATGGACTCATTTTCAATTCATAAAACAACTGATCCACAGTCAAGTCAAATGTGTTCATCATCCGGTATTCACCTTCATTTACAACCCATAAAGGTTTCCCATTATTTTCAAGGAATTGAGTGTTTCCATAATAGCTTTTAATCGAGTGCGCCATCATAAACCGCTGTTCGTCTGTTAACTTTTGCCCATCCACCAACTGATTCCCTGACCGGCAGTGATCGATTAAAGGCTGAAATCGATCGAGCGCGTAAGCAGCCACCTCTTCAATTGAGGAAAAATATTGGGTGTAATAATAGGTAGTGTCAATCCCGCTCGTTACGTAGCCATCGCGGTAAAAGCACACAGCCAATTGAAAGGTTTTCTTTTCATTGGCTTCTGCTTCTATAACTATGGCGCCGCACAGGCCAAGTCCAAATCCTAAATTAAATTCATGCTCGACGTTTAAAACTTTATCAATCGTAAACCCGAGCCCTGCTTTCGCAGCAGCATCGTTCGTAACTATCGCGGTTCTTCTTCCTTGCCCGATTCCTTGGATTCCACTGCTTGTAATCCTCCGCATTCCTGAATAGGGATCTTCTCCTTGATAACCGAAAAATGCCTTGCGTTTCTTCGCATGGTTACGATTATCGATTGTGACTTCCACGAAAACAGCCGGCACTATCGTGTCTTTTAAGTTTTGTACGTTTCCGCCCTCAGGATCCGGAATTTCTCTTACCGGAGAATAGATCGTAAATTCCAAATCTCCTGCCCGCCACGTGTCCGTTCCTGCATTAAAATCCCTTTGAATCTCTTCATCGCTGAAATGGGTAATCAGTGACTGATCCCCTTCCGTCTGGTCGTTCCCGACAGCAAACCGGGCCAGGTCTTCTTCTGTATCCCCAAAGAAAGGAAAGGCTTGGTATGTCCCTCCTTCTTCCGTTTCCAGACCTATGTACATATTCTCATCGGCAGGCTTTCCTAGTTCGATCCCTAAACCGCCGCTTGCTCCTTTATAACCTAATGTAAAACTTGCAAATGCTCCAACAGGCGAATGGTGGGCGTTAAAAAATGGCTCGTATGGCATGCTTGATCTCTCCTCTGATAAAATTTAAGACTGCTCGGAATCATAAATAAAATAATCGAAATCCGCGCATTTTTCTTGACCGCTTAAATCTTGTGCACAAAGACCAACAAATGTACCAGTAAAACGGACATAGTCCGGATCATCATCCGCCAGATGGCTGAAATCGATTGCTTCACCTACTTGGTCCCAGTTCTCCCCGTCTAAGGAATAATAAAACGATAACCACTCATGGGTAACCGAAGCTTTTAAATAATAGCTCGTTTGCCCGGGCAGGGTGATCTCCTTTTCCAGCAGCTCTTCATAGTGGCCGTATTTCGATTGAATAACCCCGAGGCACATGCCCTGTTCTTCATGATGGGTCACTCTCAAATAAACATAATCTTTCGTATCGTAGTAAAAAATCAGTCCAGCCATTTGCTGAAAGTGCTCCGGCTCATATTGCACACTTGTTTCAACATTGGCGTGAATGCTGTCCAACCGGCGTGCTAGAATGCTTTGGCGATGCATAGAACTCATGGATTCCTGGCCTTTCAACCGCAGATATCCGGGCCGCTCTGTCAACGAGATCCAATCTTCCGTAAAAGGACGCCGTAAAGCATTCCAGTGTAATGAAAGCTCATCATGATCAAAATCGTCTCTTTTACTTTCTTTTTCAAATTCAAAGCTTTCCAGGGCCGGCCCTGAAACCGAAGTTTTTGGATAAGGACCTCCTTCTACTCTAAGCCAGTCGTCACCAGTCCAATAACATTTCTGCAAGGCCGTTTCCCGGCCTAAGACACACTGCGATTCTTTAATTGGCCGGCCGCATAGATGTGCCATGTACCATTCCCCTGACTTGGTTTCCACAAGACTTCCGTGGCCCGCTTTCTGCAGCATGCTTTTAGATCTATCTGAGGTTAAAACCGGGTTTTCCGGATCGACTTCATAAGGACCCTCCAGGCTTTTCGAACGGCACACCGTCACCGCATGGCCATAGCCGGTTCCGCCTTCTGCGGTCATCAAATAATAATAGCCATTCCTTTTGTAAATATGAGGAGCTTCTGTCAAGCCGACACTCGTTCCTTTAAAAATATTCTTCACCGGACCAATGAGCCTGTTCTCTTCGACAGAAAATTCTTGAAGTGCGATCCCGGCAAACGAATTCGTGCCAGGCCGGTGGTCCCAGATCATGTTCACGAGCCACTTAGACCCGTCGTCCTCATGGAAAAGCGATGGATCAAAACCACTGCTGTTTAAGTAGACAGGATCAGACCATGGTCCATCAATATTCTCAGCAGTGACTAAATAATTATGAGTGTCTTTAAATGCTCCACGGCGGCTTTTTACATCGGTGTAAATTAAATAAAACCTGCCGTCTGAGTAAGTTAGACAGGGAGCCCATACCCCGCCAGAATCAATATTCCCTATCATGTTGAGCTGAGACTGACGGGTAAGTGGATAAGTCAGCAGGCGCCAATGCTTTAAGTCCTTTGAATGATGGATCTGCACACCAGGAAACCATTCGAAGGTGGACGTTGCAATGTAGTAATCATCCCCGACCCTTACAATAGAGGGATCCGGGTGAAATCCTGGCAATATCGGATTTTCGATTGTAGACATCTATATTCCCTCGCTTTCATTATTCACAGATCATCCCTTCACAGATCCAGCAGCAATTCCTTTGACAATTTTCTCTTGCGCGAGTAAATAGACCAATAGAAGCGGAAGGCTACCTAAAGTAAGTGCAGCCATGATCCCAGGAACATTCACGGAAAACTGGCCGTAAAATTCTCTCAGTCCTAACGGAAGGGTAGCGTTCGATTCAGAATTCGTCAGGACGAGTGCGAAGACAAATTCATTCCATATTTGTATAAAATTATAGATTGCTACTGTTGCAACCGCTGGAGTTAAGAGTGGAAACAAAATGCGCCAGAATAAGCGAAAATGACCGCATCCATCCATCTTTGCTGATTCTTCCAGTTCCTTTGGCAGCTCCTGCAGAAATTGGGTGAAAATCACGATCGAAACAGGAATGGCAAAAGCGATGTATGGTCCAGGAAGCGCCCAAATCGTATCATACAAACCGAGATTTTTCGTTAAAAGAAAAATCGGGATTAACGTTGTATGAATAGGAATCATCATCCCAACGAGAAACAGAAGAAACAACGGACGATTCAGCTTGAACTTCATTCTTGCCAGCGGATAGCTTGCCATAGCAGCTAGCACAATGACAGCAACAACCGATATGACCGAAACAATCACACTGTTTAAAAAGAAATGGAAAAAGTCGGATTCAAACAATAATCGATAGTTCTCAAAGGAAAAGTTTTCAGGCAGTGCCCAGGGAGAACCCATAAATTCAATTTGGCTTTTGAACGAGGCACTCACCATAATGAAGAAAGGAACCCCTGTAAATAAAAGCAAGGCAATAGCTAACACATAGAGGGGAATTTGATTCAATTTTTTTAACACGCTAATTCGCCCCTTTCCTTCTCTGTTCAAAGAAGATGATGATCGCAGTTACAATAAACGCAATGATGAACATAGAAAACGAAATACTGCTGCCATACCCCATGTTGAAATTCGTAAAGGTTTGCTCATACATATACGTCGCCATCAATTCTGTAGAATTATTGGGTCCGCCATCTGTCATGACATAAATCAAATCAAAGTACTTCAACGAACCAATAATAGAAAGAATCGCGGACGTCACAATGGTCGGCATCAGCAACGGAAGGGTGATGTTCTGGAATTTCTTCCAGGAATTTGCTCCATCAATGTCCGCTGCTTCGTACAGATCTTCCGGGATCCCTACAATGGCCGCTCTAAATAAAATCATATAAAACGGAGCAAACTGCCAGCAGACCGTTGCAATTACTGCCCAGATGGCTGTCCCTTCTTCACCAAGCCAGCCGTGCTGCCACGATTCCAGCCCTAATTGACCAAGAACCTGGTTAATTAATCCAAAG
This sequence comes from Halobacillus salinarum, assembly GCF_022919095.1. NCBI lineage: Bacteria > Bacillati > Bacillota > Bacilli > Caryophanales > Bacillaceae > Halobacillus > Halobacillus salinarum. The sequence goes on from NZ_CP095073.1 coordinate 3,781,911, forward strand.
TTCCCGTCATAGATGTAGATAAACAAGATCCCGATGGCTACCGTGGACATGAGAAACGGCATAAAGTAAATCGATCGGAAGAACCTCATTCCCTTAACAGGACTGAACAATAGTAATGCCATAATTAGACCTAGAGGCAGCTGAGTCAGTAAAGAAGCAGCTACCAGCAGGAAGTTATTCTGCATAGAAGTCCAAAATACGCTGTCACTGATCAGAGTGATATAATTTTGCAAACCGGTAAATACCATGTTGTTATCGATCCCTGACCATTCAAATAGACTATAATAAAAAGTCATACCAATTGAATAAACGACATAAAGCCCATAGATTAATAGCGCCGGGGCCATAAAGCCAATAATGACAAACATTTCGTTTCGTTTTTTCTTCGAGCGCAGCTGCTTTACTTTTTTATCTGAAATTTCAGACGTTTTTTGCTGTGCTTCATTCTCTAACGGTCGTTCCGTAGTCATTTGTCTCGCATGCTCCTGCAAGAACGTCACCTCCCTTAGGATGAGAAAACTACATCAAGCAGCGGTTCCTACTTGATGTAGTTTTCATAAATTGACTATTTCAATACTTCTTTTGCTTTTTCCTCAACTTTATTAGCGGCTTCTTCAGGAGTCATAGATAGTCCAAACAACGCCTGGGTGGTATCCAAGTGAGCTTCTGCCAATTCTGGAGGAAGCGTTTGATCATAGAACGTCTGTAAATATTCAGACTGTTCTAAGACTTTACTAATTTTCTGCACATATTCATCTTCATACTCGACGTCTTTTACGGCAGAGATGGCTCCATCTTCGTTAGCCAGCTGCTGGGCTGTTTCTTTACTCGTAAGTTCTTTAACGAGTTCTTTAGCAAGCTTTTTGTGTTTACTTTTCTCAGATACAGAGAATACTGGACTTACCCCACCGACAATGTCCTGTTTTGAACCTTTTCCACCCTCTACGGAAGGAAATAGGAAGAATCCCATTTTCTTTTCAAAATCAGGCATGTCTGCTCTTGTCGTACCGAGCATCCAGCTTCCTTGAATAATCATCCCCGCTTTTTCTGCATACATGAGCTGACGGGATTGCCCTGTATCAAAGTTCATGCCGTTAAATCCATCAGGAAAGGCATCCATTTTTACGAGCTCCTGGATTTTTTTGCCCGCTTCCACATAAGCTTCATCATCAAATCCTCTGCCTTCACGATTAAAGGCTTCATTAAATAACTCCGGTCCGCCAATTCTTTCAGCTAAATACATATAATAGAAAGAACCCGGCCATTTCGATTTGTTTGCTAGAGAAAATGGGATAATGTCGTTTGATTTCAACGTTTCTGCTATGTTTAATAGATCCTCGTAAGTCTCAGGTTCTTCCAGTCCGTACTTATCAAACATCTCCTTGTTATACCAGACGGGGACAATATCCATAGCCAGTGGTGCACCATAATTTTTGTCCTCAAACGTCGCTGGTGTTAAAGCGGAAGGTACAAAACGGGAAGTATCGATATCTCCTGACAGATCAGCTACCTGTCCGGCATCCACAAATTTCTCAAGCCAGCCTCCACCCCAGGAGTGGAAGACATCCGGCGGTGTTCCTCCACCCATGGCTACCGATAATTTCGTTTTATAGGGATCATTTTCCTGTTGCACGATTTTTACTTTGACTCCATCATGAGAATCTTCAAATCTCTTAACCGCGTCTTTCAAAGCCTGTTCGGATGGCCCTGTTTCAATGTGCCAAAGAGTGAGCGTCGTGCCACCTTCAGAATCCCCACTGGCGGAAGAGTCACCGGAGCCTTGACAAGCCGTAGTAAAGATCAATAAAACCATTCCCAGCAACCATAATGTACGTTTTAACATGTAAATCCCCTCTCCTTTGTTAGCGTTTTCATAAATAGCTGAACTTCCTACTAATCAACGGTCTCTCTCTGGGTTATGACTAAAACTACCCCCTTGATTTAAAGTACAAAACTAAGTTTGTTCATTGGATGAACTAATTAATGTCATAATAACTTAAAGAAAAAATAATAGCAAGCGAATTTTGAAATCGCTATCATTCAATTTGTTTTATAATGTAAAATTATGTTCTATAAAGTTGACAAATTTGTTCGAAAAATTCATAATCATTACACAAATGACTTATTTATTTAAGGAGTGTTAGTCGTGTCTCATACTCTCGAAGATCTGATGCAGCTGGAACAAACGGAAATTACCGATATACGCACAAAAGCCCCTGGTCCATCAGGCGCTTTACCGCTTACCGACCAAATGCTTCGCAATTCACCGAGCGGCGATTTATTCGGCCTCTCTCAAAATGTAGGAATGGGCTGGGAACCTGACAAATTAAACGGAAAACAAGTGCTGCTGTTAAGTACACAAGGCGGTATTAAAGATTCTGAAGGAGAGCCGATCGCGCTCGGCTACCATACTGGCCACTGGGAAGTCGATATGCTGATGAAGGAAGCGGCTCAAGTCATCAGCCAATCAGCAGGAGTCCCTTTTGCTGCTTATGTCAGTGATCCCTGTGATGGCCGGTCCCAAGGGACTACAGGAATGTTCGATTCCTTTCCCTATAGAAATGATGCCTCTCAAGTCTACCGGCGTCTGATTCGTTCCTTACCAACTAGAAAAGCTGTGATTGGCATCGCTACTTGTGATAAAGGCCTGCCTGCCATGATGATGGCTTTAGCATCCATGCATGACCTGCCAACCGTGATCATTCCAGGAGGAGTGACGCTTCCTCCAGCGATTGGAGAAGACGCTGGGAAAGTACAGACGATAGGAGCCCGTTATTCGAATGATGAGCTTTCATTAAAAGAAGCGGCTGAGCTTGGCTGCAGAGCTTGTGCCACTCCTGGCGGAGGGTGCCAATTTCTAGGGACGGCTGCTTCCTCACAAGTCGTAGGCGAAGCGTTAGGCATGTCGATCCCACATGCAGCCCTTGCCCCATCTGGTCAGGAGATATGGAAGGAAATGTCCAGACAATCCGCGAAAGCAGCAGTCCAGATGATTAATGAAAACATGACTACAAAAGATATTATTACGAACAAATCGATTCATAACGCGATGGTCGTTCACGCAGCTTTTGGCGGCTCGACCAACCTTCTATTGCACCTTCCTGCAATCGCTTACGCGGCTGGATGCGACCTGCCTGATGTGGAGGATTGGCATGAAGTGAATTTAAAAACGCCGCGAATTGTAAGCGTTCTTCCAAATGGTCCCGACTATCATCCGACCATCCGTGCTTATTTAGCTGGCGGCGTTCCGGAAGTGATGCTCCATTTACGGGAACTCGGTCTGCTTCACTTAGACGTATTAACAGTGACAGGAAAAACGCTCGGTGAAAACCTTGAATGGTGGGAGAATTCGTCACGGCGGGAAGAAATGAAGAAACGCTTGAAAGAAGCAGATGGCATTGCAGCAAACGACGTCATTATGGCCCCTCCTCAAGCAAAGGAACGCGGACTCAAACCGACGGTCACCTTCCCTGTCGGAAATATTGCACCGCAAGGATCAATTATTAAATCGACCTCCATTGACCCAACGATGATTGATGCCGATGGAATTTATTATCATAAGAATAAAATCAAAGTGTTTACAAGTGAAAGAAAAGCCATTCAAGCCATCCGAAACGGAAAAATAGAAAAAGGCGATATCATGGCTGTTACCGGATGTGGACCGATGGCAACAGGAATGGAAGAAACGTACCAGCTCACTTCTGCTTTAAAACACTTATCTTACGGGAAATACGTCACGCTTCTGACAGATGCCAGATTCTCAGGTGTCTCCACCGGAGCCTGTATCGGCCATATCGGTCCTGAAGGTCTCGCCGGAGGCCCGATCGGCAAGCTCCGGGATGGAGATGTTGTTGAAGTATATATCGATACGGAGAATTTAAGCGGCCACCTCCACTTCTTAGGAACCGAAGAACACCCTGCGTCCCCTGAAGAAGGAAGTGTCATTTTAGCAGAAAGAACACAGAATAAAGACATTTTCCCTGCCGATCAGCTTCCTGATGATACACGGCTCTGGGCAGCACTGCAAAAAGTCAGCGGCGGCATATGGCGCGGAAGTGTGTATGATGTCGACCGCATCATCGAAGTATTAGAAGCAGGAGAAAAAGCACTCGCAGAAAACGACAATAAGAACCATCCTGCTTATGAGCAAAAACTTCAATAACAAAAATGAGGCTTCGGGTTTTTCCCAGAGCCTCATTTTTCTTTCGCTTTTATATTAACTTTTGGCATATCCTGCGGAGAGCTTTCCTGCTCCTCCCATTGTTTAGCCTTGTTCACTTCCTTTTCTTTCATTTTCATGATTTCACCGAGATCTTCAGGCAGCTCGCCGCCATAGTTCGCTCCAATATTGAGGGTTCCCTGCAGTTCTTTAATCCCAAGAGCTCCAAAGCTGTTATGTACTTCATATTTTTCAATAATCAGCTGCTCAACTATATAGTGAGGGCGAGGTTTTTGATCCTGGAGATGCATCTTTAACCCCGTAATTTCTTCGTTGAGGGAAGCGACTTTATCCTTAAGATCGCGGATTTCACCCAGATGCTTGTGCAGTTTAAACCACTTCAGAATCCCCATGCCTGCCCCCTCCTTTAATTTAATGAATGCTCTATATACACCCTTCATATATTGGTTAATATATATTTTCAAAAACTAGTCCCATTTTAAGTGTATCAACCAACGGAAGAAATATGAGTAAAACAACGGAAAGGACTGGTGGACATTAAATTTTTTGCTCAGGAAATCAACCTTCCTCACTTCAAGGTCAACACAGCTGGACTCGGCTGTACCATCTCCTTTGGACAAAACAAAATCACTAGAAAGGTGGTATCGAATAAAGAACAGGAAGGATTTGGGGAACAGTTGGCAGATGGCGTGGTCATGGACGATTGCATTTCAATTATTCATGATGGTGATGGCGTCGATGGCGGAGGATAACAGCAAAAACAACCCCTTTTCTCAATTGGAGGAGGGGTTGTGCTTCATTTAATTTGAATGGGCTTATGATTTCTTCTGAACCTCCCCATTTTCACCTCAAGCAGCCCGTTTTTGAATTCTGCCTGGATATCACTTTCATTCACGGGCTCAGGAAGTGTAATAATTCGTTCAAACTCTCCGACATATCTTTCAGATTGAATCACTGTCATTTCCGGCTTTATTGGCTTTGCATTGCCTTTAACCAAGATCTGCTCTCCTGCAAAGGCCAATTCTACGTCCCCTTTTTGAATTCCCGGAAGCTCAACGACTACGTATAAATAATCCTTGCTTTTACTTAGCTCATACTTAGGAAAGTCAGCAGCCGGGTGAGCGTGCAGATCTTGGTGGGAATGGGTCTGTGGCTGAACTTGATTCGCCCGGGTATTTTCCTGCTGGAAATCCTGTATCATTTGTTTTCCATTATCTTCATTGAACACACCTTTCCAGAAATCCTGGCCCTGGAAAGACTGTGCCAATTCCATCCACTGCTTTAACTGCTTAGGATCGATAGGAGTCACCTCCACGGGAAGATTCCACATAAACAAGATTTACCTACATATACTTGGTAAATATAAAGGGGGGTTTGGGTTGGCTGCACCTTCTATAGTTATTAATATTTTCAATTTCAAAATTAATTCCTTTGAAAATGCTTCAGCCGTGAATGTAGGGCAGAATATCCTTGCAGAATGGCACAACTCGGATAAGAAAAATCAGGGGTTTGGCAGTAATTATGGAGACAGCAGTTCCTTTTCAGGCTTAAGAAACTTAGTGGATGATCGTGATGTGATCGATGACGCATCCATAACCAGGGAAACAGCAAAACCTTTAAATATTGAAAGGTGGGAAGAATCATAGTTATGTTTGCACCTTCTGTCGTCAACATTTTAGGTTTTAAAGTAAATGTACTCGACCGTTCTTCCACCATTGCTTTCGCCGGCCTTCAGCAGACGGACTTCTTTCTTTCCACGAAACGAAACATGGGCTTCGGGGAGCAGAACGGGGATCTTGCCTGCGTAAATGTGCCGATCAACTTCGTGGCGGATCCGGATGTATTAGATTCAAATTCCACTAAAGGGAGTGTCGTTTAATTATTGAGTGTACTTCTGAAAGGTCATGAAGCAAGGCACCTTCATTTAAGGAAGGTGCCTTGTTCCGTTTCATTAAATAAATCCGCCATTTACGCGTAACGTCTGACCTGTCACCCACTGGGACTCCTCACTGACGAGAAACTGGATAACATTGGCGATGTCTTCCGGCTCCCCTAATCGTTTAAAAGCATTCATCTGCTTCATGCCTTCGATTTGCTCCTTTGATTTATCAGCCGTAAAGAGTTCTGTGTTCACCGGTCCTGGGGCAACCGCGTTGATGGTGATCCCTTTATTCCCGAATTCTTTTGCCAGCTGGCGGGTGAACTGCTCTACAGCTCCCTTTGTTCCCGCATAAACACTGTACCCCGGAAACATCTGTCCATTAACAGAAGTAGAAATATTAATCACCCGTCCCCTGTCTTCCATTTCAGCCAATGCCTGTTGGCAGGCAAAATACGTTCCTTTCGCATTGACATTGAAATGCTTATCGTACTCTTCTTCGGTAAATTCGCTTAAAGGCTTTGTAGCCATCACGCCTGCATTGTTAACTAAGAAATCAATTCTTTCAAAGGCTCGCTTTGTTTCCACAAACAACTGCTTAATTTCCTCCACCTTGCCGACATCCGCTTTTACTGCAATGGCTTCTCCGCCGTTATCTTTAATGCCCCTTACGACTTCTTCCGCATGCTGAGGACTGCTGCTATAATTCACAGCTACCTTAATTCCAAGAGCAGCAAGCTGCTCTGCGATTTGTTTTCCAATACCTCTTGAAGCTCCGGTAACGATCGCCGTTTTTCCTGCTAATTGATTATTCATGGGTTTCCTCCTCTGAATATAATTCCTCGTTCAATCAAATACCAGACCTGTTCAAATTCCTGCTTAGTTTTTTCTTCCTTCCATTCATAAGCATGGGCAGGATGGTGAAACCGTTCTGTCGCATGAAAAACGGCTACTGCATTTTCCCGGCTCGTTTGAAAGCTTTGAAACTTCCGGGAGTTCATTCCTTCCTCGATGATGAAAGTAAGATGCTTGTAAATCTGATCAAGATGAGAGTGAATGAGACCAGCAGATTGCTCGGTAACTTCCGCATACATCTTAAACATTTCCCGATCTTCAAAGGCGAAGTGATGTTTTAAATTCACCAGCTTGTTTATATATTGTTTTAAACGCTGAGCACTGTTTTCGTAATGCTCCTCAAGCAATTGCTCGAGCGGGGTAATGATTTCCTCGTTCAGCCACTTTTCTGTCGTTGCTTCTTTTAACTTCTCCTTGCTCGGATAATGTCTATAAATGGTTCCATGACTAATGTTCAATTCTTTCGCGATATCAGTCACTGACGTTTTATTTGGACCGAACCTTCTAAACACTGTCTCTGCACACTGGAGAATCTCTTCTTTACTTAAAACACTTCTTTTTTTCATCTTGTCGACTTGAAGTCCTTCACCTCCTGCAAAACTACCATAACAAACAAAATAACAAATGACAAATATATTTTTTTGTTATTTGTTATTAAAAATTACTTTGACAGATAGAGTAATATCAATTATGATTACTCTATCAGATAGAATAGTCAAACAAGGAAGTGAACCTATGATCAGAAGCGATACCATTCGCGGTCATTTGGACTCGATCATCTTACGGCTGATCTTCGAAGAGGATCGTTATGGCTATGAAATTTCCAAGGAAATAAGCAGCCGCACGAATGATCGTTTTCAAATAAAAGAAGCCACTTTGTATGCAGTTTTTCAGCGACTCGTAAAAAAAGAACTGATTGAATCGTATTATGGGAATTTTTCTCAAGGAGGAAAACGCAAGTATTACAGAATCACTACGCTTGGCAAAGCGTACTTAAAAGAAATGATAGCAGAATGGAAAGAAACAAAAGAAATCATGGACTTATTTATGGAGGGATTGGAATGAAAAAGTTAAACAGCCACGTTGAGCATCTTTTTAAAGATGTGCCTGAAAGTGAGCAGAAAGAAGCGGTAAAATATGAAGTTCTTGAAAATCTCGAGGAAAAAGTTCTGGATTTAATGAAGCAAGGCAAAGATGAAGAAGATGCCATCAACAAAGCCATCGTCGACTTTGGAGATATCGAGGAGCTTCGCCAGGAATTGGGCATCAAACAGCCGGTCAAGAGAAGCATGAAAAAAGAAAATCTTTGGTATTCCATTTGGGGCAGCGGACTGATTATTGCACTCTTTCTGTTTATCAATTTTTATTATACTCCTGATAAAATCTGGTTTGTTTATCCAACGTTTGCCGTTTTATGGTGGCCGCTGACAATGTACTTCAGCTGGGTTCGATCTAAATAAAGGAGGAATCTTGGTGAGTAAATTAGATACAGGCTTTGCCGTTGCAGGAAGCATCCTTTGTATAGTGTTTTTTATGATGACGAACCTTATAACAAGCCCGGATTACATTTGGTTTCTTTATCCCTCGTTTGCCGTGTTATGCTGGCCGATCACGGTCATCGGCATTAAAAAAGGCGGGCAGAAGCAGCTCGCTTACTTTTATAGTGCAGCTATCATCGTATTTCTAATCGTTGAAAATTACGTCCAGACACCTCATTATCCATGGTTTTTATATGCGGTCTTTCCTATCCTGTGGTGGCCGATTCTCGTATCACTTGGCCAAAAGGCCAAAACGTTGACCACCGCTTTGGCGGGAAGCTTATCGATCATTCTCTATTATGTAATCTTAAACCTTGTGCTTTCTTCCACTTATCCGTGGGCTGTTTATCCAGTCTTTGCTGTGTTATGGTGGCCGTTATCCGTATATCATGCTCAAAGAAAAACGTTTTTCCAATTCTCCATTCACGGAAGTCTATGGATCACCCTCTTTTTTTCCACTGTCAATGCTATTTCCACACCCCATGAGATCTGGGCCGTTTACCCGATCTTCTGTGTGTTATGGTGGCCGCTCAGCATGTACTATTTCTCTTATAAAAAAAACAGTAGAAAAGCTTAAAGGCAGTGTCCTTTAAGCTTTTTTAATGAAATAGTAAAAGACAAAAGAGATTTCACTGTTATTCTGCCTTTCCATTAGGACTCTACCTTTTAATAAACCATTTCAAAATAAACGGCGTGATCGCTCAGTATATGCTTCTCTAATGTAAGCGTTTTTTGAAAATTAGGTCATTTCCCTTTCAATTTATCTCGTAATTTATTATAATTATAATCTAAGAGCCATTGTAATTTATTCACTCACACAGAAAGGGGAATGATGAATGGACAAGCATGAAATGCAAGACACTCAGGCCGGGAAATGCCCGGTATCACATGAAAAAACGCAGGAGGAAAGTGCTGTTACCACCACTAAAGTAGGTACAACGAATAAAGACTGGTGGCCGAACCAGCTGAATCTGCACATCCTGCATCAGCATGACAAAAAGACCAATCCTTTAGGAGAAGACTTTAACTATGCAGAAGCGTTTAATAACCTCGACTATTACGAGCTAAAACAAGACCTTAAAGATGTAATGACGGACAGCCAGGACTGGTGGCCGGCCGATTACGGGCACTATGGGCCACTCTTTATCCGTATGTCCTGGCACGCTGCCGGCACATACCGGACAGGTGATGGACGCGGGGGCGGAGGTACTGGTTCCCAGCGCTTTGCTCCGCTTAACAGCTGGCCGGATAACGCCAACCTGGATAAAGCACGCCGTCTATTATGGCCGATTAAACAAAAATACGGAAACAAGATTTCCTGGGCCGACTTACTCGTTCTTACCGGCAATGTTGCACTTGAATCCATGGGACTGAAAACCTTTGGTTTCGGGGGAGGACGCGAAGACGTATGGCACCCGGAAGAAGATGTCTATTGGGGAAAAGAAACTGAATGGCTTGGGGACAACCGCTACTCAGGAGACCGCGAGCTTGAAAGTCCGCTTGCTGCTGTGCAAATGGGACTTGTTTATGTAAATCCTGAAGGTCCAAACGGTAATCCGGACCCGCAGGCAAGCGCGCATGACATCCGGGAAACCTTTGCCCGAATGGGAATGAACGATGAGGAAACCGTCGCACTTACTGCCGGCGGCCATACATTCGGTAAAGCACACGGTGCCGGCGACGCTGAAGCACATGTCGGAGCAGCGCCGGAAGCAGCTGATATTGAAGAACAAGGTTTAGGCTGGAGAAGCACCCACGGAAGCGGGAAAGGCCGCGACGCCATTACAAGCGGTGTAGATGGAGCGTGGACCGCGAACCCGACGACTTGGGATAACGGCTATTTTGATTTGTTATTCGGTTACGAATGGGAGCTTACAAAAAGCCGGGCTGGTGCTAATCAATGGGCTCCGGTAAACCCTAAGGAGGAACACCTGGCACCAGACGCCGAGGATGCATCAATCCGTGTTCCTACATTTATGACCACTGCCGATATGGCCTTACGTACAGATCCTGTGTATGAAAAGATTGCCCGCCGATTCCATGAGAACCCGGATGAATTTGCCGATGCGTTCGCACGTGCGTGGTTTAAACTGCTGCACCGTGACATGGGGCCAAAATCACGATACCTTGGACCAGAAGTACCCGAGGAAGACTTAATTTGGCAGGATCCGATCCCGTCAGTAAACTATGAATTAACCGATGCTGAAATCGCTGACTTAAAAGAAAAAATTCTTGATTCCGGCCTGACCGTAAGCGAGCTTGTAAAAACTGCCTGGGCCGCTGCCAGCACGTACCGCGGCTCAGACATGCGCGGTGGCGCAAATGGGGCACGCATCCGACTTGCCCCTCAGAAGGACTGGGAAGTAAACGAACCGGAACAACTTGAAAAAGTGCTTTCCGTCTATGAAACGATTCAGAACAAGCTCGATAAAAAAGTCAGCCTTGCCGATTTAATCGTGCTTGGCGGCAGTGCAGCTGTAGAAAAAGCCGCCAAAGACGCCGGAGTTGACGTAACTGTTCCATTTGCCCCTGGACGCGGTGATGCTGCACAAGACCAGACTGACGTGGACAGCTTTGACGTATTAGAGCCGATGGCTGATGGATTCCGCAACTATGAGAAAAAAGAATACACGCTCAGTCCAGAGGAACTATTAGTGGACAAGGCTCAGCTGCTAGGCTTGTCCGCACCAGAAATGACGGTATTGATCGGTGGGATGCGCGTGCTTGGTGCAAACTATAAAGACTCCCGGCACGGCGTATTTACAAACCAAGTCGGTACACTCACAAACGACTTTTTCGTGAACCTGCTTGACATGGGAATTGAGTGGAAACCGGCGGACTTCAACGTTTACGAAGGACGTGACCGTAAAACGGGGGAAGTCGTAAGGACAGCCACCCGTGTTGACCTCGTCTTCGGTTCCAACTCTGTCCTCCGTTCTTATGGGGAAGTCTATGCCCAGAACGACAATAAAGAAAAGTTTGTCCGTGACTTTGTAGCAGCCTGGGTGAAAGTGATGAACGCCGACCGCTTTGATTTAAAAGCAAACAAAGATTTATTGGCCCATAAAGCATAACCGGACTCTCTTTTAAACACATGGGAGCAGATTGCCGACTAATCGGTATCTGCTCCATTTTTTTAATTTCCGTAACCGTGCCCTTCTTCCGCTGCTTCCGCATCCGCTTTCGTATTATGAACCGTACCAAAAGGATGGTTAGGGGGGCATAAATCGAGTACAGCTTCAACGGCATATTCCCGGTATTCGTTACGTTATGCCAGGTCCCTGCCGGAATCATGATCGCCGAATCATCCTGAACCTTTCTTTGATAGCTTAAATCATTTTTCCTCTTCCCCATTTGCACAATTCCCCTGCCCTGTTCAATCCGTAAGAATTGGTCCACGTTGGGGTGTTTTTCCAAGCCAATATCCTCGCCTGGATTAATGCTCATTAACGTCACCTGGAGATGATCTCCTGTCCATAGCGCCGTCCGATACGTATTGTTCTGCTTCGTTGCCCTATTGATATTTACGGTGAACGGGTTTGGACCGTAATCCTTTAACCTGATTCTCTGGTCATCAGGGTCATAAAAGCCGTCTGTATACGGTGCCGGATAAGGCTGTGGCCAATAGCCATACCTTCCATCGTTATAGATGGGTATCTGAGCATAATAAGGATTGGGGTATTGGTAATTTTGAGGAGCATAGTACATGTTCGTCAATCCCTTCATTGGTCTAGAACTATCCTATGCATGTGGGCGGAGAGTGTACATAAACGAAAAGATGGTACATATGGAATGGGTTTTCATCTTATATTTTTACTTCTGTAGAAGATATCCAAAACCATGAATAAATCAGATATCTTGTATTTAGTTGAGTTAACAATCACAGTTACTTTTATCTCCTGTCAAATCCATCGCTTAAATAGAATTTTCACTTTAACCTACTACTAATCAAAATAATAAAATAAATCCGAGGCGAATTTTATTTCTCCTCGGATTTATTTCAATGGGAGTTCTAAGGCAGCCAATCCCGGTAATTCATTTATTTTTCAGTAAAGAATTCCAGTTCAGCAATATTACCATATCCACCATCTGGACTAACATAACGTAGATAACGATAGGATTTGTCGGTTGTTAACTGGACCACATTCCAGCTAAGTTCGGGATTTGAATTAATAGTATATAAATCAACAAATCCTTCAGTTGGAGAAATGTTTGATCCTTGAATTTTTCCTCCCACCATTCTTTCAGTGTATCCGGCTCTAGGATAATATCTAAATTCCTTTACAACCGCCTGGTTATCTTCACCTAAATCAATTCCAGTATATCCCCCATTTGCTTTGCTGTAATCATAGAATGTATGAATGTCTCCATCAAATGCTTTATCGAATTCTCCACCTGGTGCCCATGGCGGATTTTTTCCAAATGGAGTTCCGTTTACTGATACTAACTGGTTCTTTATTTCCACTACCCTATCCGCTGAAGTCCCTGAACCGTCCATTGCCTCAGCAACAACTTTCACTTTACCATTCAGACCCTTGTTATTAGCCGAAAGTAAGCCTTCTGAAGAAATTGTAGCAAGTTCTGTATTCGTTCCATCTAAGTCTGTAACGGACCAGTTTACTAACTGATCAGCGTTCGCAGGCTTTACTTCTGCTGAAAGTTGCAGCGCCCCACGATTGTCGGTTATCGATTGTAATCCATTTTTTCCGATAATGTTAATTTCAGACACATCATCGAATAAATGTATAAACTGCGTAACAGGATCAATCAAAGTTACTTTCCTTCTATTATTCTTCAGAGCAATATCGGTAATCTTAATGTTTGTCATTGATTTTTCAGTTTCTTTCGCTGCCATATTTACTTTAAACAAATCATGGTTTCTTAAAAAATGTCCAGGTGCACCTTTAATATAAATATTGACCTCACCAGTGCGGCCTGATTTTGTAGTTTTTATGTGCAGTTTTTTGTTTAAAGGTACTACCGAAACAAATTCCATTTTCTCCGGGTCATATTTCAAATTCATTTTCAGAAATCGAATCTTTTCTGTTCCATCATTAACTGCATAAGATAGACTAAACGAATCATTTACTTTTACAGTATGTGGTCCATGTACCATTAAAGAAGGTTCCGAGGTTTCAGCAGGAGCAACTTCAATTTTATCGATATCTGGCGCATATTGTTCGTAATCCGGAGACATCGTATCATTATTAAACCTTATCGTATTATTTCCTTTCTTTAAGTCTACATCTAAAACAATAGATCTAAAGGTTTCCCAACTGTAGGTATTTTTAAAATAGATTCTTTCAGCATCCTGTTTATTAACACTAATCTCAGCATGCCTTTCTACTAAATTTGCATTGTAACTGTGATTCCCTTTTTGTTCGTTGTTAGAGTAATGTACAACTAATTTATACTTTCCGCTTTTGGGCACAGTGATATTATTAAACTGAAGATAATTTTCTGCTCCTTTCCCAATAAAACCAACATGTTTATCTCCTGATGCATAAGGATTTTCTTGTACTTTGGCTGCACCGGCAATAGTATTTCCTTTATCTTCAGCTTCAATTACGCTAATCGAACCTTTTGCAGCATTGGGAGCTTCCTTCACATTTAGATAGTCAATGTTGAGATTATGTTTTGCATTCTTTAATTCAATTAAATTAATTCCTGCTTTTAAATAACGAATAACTGAATGAGTCTCCCAATCATCTTTTGAACCAGTTCTATCAAGCTTCAATTCTTTTACTTTTTTACGGTCTATATAATAATCCACCTTGCTGTTTCCTCTGCTAGTTGAGTATCTAAGGTTCGTTTCATAGTAGCCATTTTTTTCAACATTCACGACAAACATAACGCTTGATTTGTCCTGAGATAGATCCAGATAACCTGTACCACTATAATTGTCATTCTTAGTTTCTATTCTGGATTTTCCTTTTAATTCAGCATACTCACCCTCATATCTATGAGTGTCCGGGATTACCGCACCCTTATACTCACCTGTATAAGTAAGGTCTACTCTATCAAGAAGAGCTACTCTTGTTAATTGTCCATCCTGCATAACTGGCATCCCGGAAAATTTTAATGTATGCTCACCGGCTTTAAGATCTAAATACACTTTCTTCACCCCAATAAATTTAAAACCAACATTGGCCGGGTATTCAATTTCTTTTGTTAATTCGTTATCAACAGTTAATAAGTGTTTTGCTGTTTTTCTCCTATCAGCAACTGATTCTTCTGGTCCAAGTGGACCGTTACCGTAATAGACATCCATTAAGTACTTGCCGTCTTCAGGTACATTTACTGTAAATTTCACACCGCTATTTTGATCATCAATCCCTCCTACTTGCTTACCTCCGGAAGTTGGCCATTCAATGTAAGCGCCGCTGTTTTCCAGATCATATATAGTAGATTTACCACTTAAAGTTCCATCTTCTGCTTCATATGTTTTATTCCATGGCTGTTTAGGATAGGTCGTTTTTGCAGTGGCAGGAGTAATTATGGCTTTATAAGCAGACATTTCGTTCATATCAGATATGGAAATATTAATTTGACCATTAGTTACTGAATAATCTTTCTCATGAACAACAGTTGGATTTGCGGCAGCACCATCAAACCCGGTCCAAGGACTTTCCCACACGGTAACATGAACTTTATTTCCAAAATACTTTTGACTATCGATTCCCTCAATTGCAATATCCGTACTTCCGTTTTTACCACCGAATACAATTTGCGCCTGTTTTTTGGAACGATCAAGCGTAGCTATTCCTTCTAACCCGAAAGCATTTTCATTTGGCGGGGTTACTTGAACAGTTTGTTTACCCTTCATTTCACCAGTCCATTTATACAACCACCAAGCACCATTAACCTTATTATTTTCTACCACTAAATCATTTAAATTGTCAGACATGTGCCAATATGGTAAGGATCCGAGCACTTTACTTCTCTCGAATTTTGCCAGGAATTGCAATAGAGCACCTTGATTAGAAGGATCTCTCGGGCGGGCATATTCATTGATACTAATTTCTAGAGGTCCAAATCCCAGCTCTTTCTCAATAGAACGATACTGAGAGTATCTTGAGTTCCAACCAGAGAAGAAATCATCACCTAATTCATGCCATGTTACAACATCCGGCAAGACATCATTCTCTTTTGCAAACTTAAAAAAGTTGTAGTAAACGCTTTCATTGTAGCTTGCAAAGTTCGGTCCAGCTATGCGGGCATGTGGATCAATAGACTTAATTTTTTCGACAACTGTTTTCCAATCGGAGAAGAAACGCTTTTGAGTTTCAGCACTCATACCTCCATACCATATATGATCCGGCTCGTTAAATGGTACATAAACGAATTTATCTTTGTTCGGATTCTCCACTACTTTTTTAGCAACTGATTCTACTTTATCAAGATAATCTGGAATACCAGTAAATTCATACGGCCACTGTTCATAAATATCTTGGACGTAAATCTGTATTTGTTCTCCACCAGCTTCAAGGAAATAATCTGAAACCTTTAACGCATCACCATTCGGGTGTTGTAATCCATCCGGGGCTTTTTGAACTGTTGTATTAGGTTTAAGAGGGATAATTGTATTAATGTCAGGAACATTGGGTTCACTCATTCCATAGAGGAAACCTGCGCCTCCGTTTAACATTTCACCCTTGTTTACTGATAAATCAACCTTCAACTGGGGGTTAGTTGCAGCAGTAGTCTTCAAAGGTATAATGCTAAGTCCACTAAATATCAGGGTTACAGATAATAACAAACTGATAAAAATCTTTTTCATGGATACGCTCCTTATTATTTTTTTGCTTCCTAAACTTAATATGGGGGTGGTCCTATAAGAGTAACCTATGAAACAACATTAAGTTCCTTCATAGGTTATCTAAGGTGGTGGTCTTCATGGAAAGTTATTTATATTTAAGTGGTGGTTATTTTTCTAACCTATTACTAAAATGGGAATGTGAAGAACTAATCCTAGTTGACTGTAATTTCAAACAATCTGGCACTTTTCCTTGACGGGAGTTGTACACTTAAGGAGCTTTTTACTTGATTCCAATTCCAATTTACATTTTGTTCTTCTAATGGGTATCCTACCTTTATGTAAACATTGGAATGTTGGAGAGAGGGGATCGGAATTTCCTTTATATCCTTATCTCCATCTAAACGCCAAACGGCAATATATTTAGAATTACCATTGGTTATACCAAAACTTACCCAATCGTCTTCAAAGTTTGGCAGACCCAGTGGCCAGAATGGTTTTCCATTTGAAATATCCTTACGAATTTTTTTATAGTAATTAATCCCTTCCTTTATTAATTCGAATCGTTGACCAGTGATTTCTGCCAAATGTCCGCTTTGATGAATGCGCACAAGCATGCTGTTTATCATATTAAATATAACTTCTTCCCTATCACCTTCTCTTAAAGGATACGACCAAACTGCACATTGCTCAGGAGTAACAAGTGAAGAGGAAGCTGCAGCGATCACCCCATTTTTTAAGTAATCCGTCTGATCACTACTTGATTGAATACTGTGCCGACTTAATAATGCATAATCCATACGCATGCCGCCGCTTCCACAATTTTCAATAACAAGATCAGGATATTTTTCAAATATTCTATCAAGCCAGTGTAGGTAAGCACGGTTATGTTCCAGCAATCCATCTCCAAAACTATCTGCTCCTAACTCAGTGCCCACCCCTGCATTGATGTTGTAATCCATTTTTATATATCCGACTCCATAATCTTCTACAAGACGTTCAATCACTGAGTCAGCAAATTGGATAACTTCATCGTTCCTAAAATCTAATTGATAGCGTGAATGATCGATTACTTTTTTACCATGACGATGAAAAAACCAATTGGATGGGACTTCATCCACCAATTTACAATTTATGCCCATAACTTCTAATTCGAGCCACAATCCTGGTACCATACCTCTTGCGCGGATATAGTCGATGACCTCTTTTATTCCATTTGGAAATCTATCTTCTGAAGGCAGCCATTCTCCGACACCATCCCACCAGAAACCATCTGAATACCAGCCGCAGTCAATGCAATAGTACTCACATCCTGCTTCAGCTGCTGCATCGATGAGTGGTATCAATTTCTCAGTTGTGGGATCACCAAATAAACAGTTCATATAATCATTAAAAATAACGGGCAGCTTCAAATTGTCTTCATTATTCCTGCGAATTTTTCTGCGGTATTCATTCATCTCCTGAATGGCCTTTTCGATATTTCCATTTATTGCCCCTGCCGCTACCGGAACTGAAACAAAAGACTCTCCAGGTTTTAATTCTTTATACCATTGGTTTTCTTGTTCTGTTGGTCCACTCAATTGGAGGTATAATAGGTTTGACATGTCACTGATTTCCCAATGCCAAGATCCATTATGTTCAATTTGCCACATCAACCCTGTACCTGTTTCGATATTTTCAACAAAACCAACAGGCGCATATTGGGACGTCGACCAAGTTCCGGTACTATGATAAGACAATCGTTTCATTGAAAACTCGTTAACAGAGTAAAACCCTAAATCTGATAGCTTGTAACTTTTCCACTGCGCTTCTCCGAACCAAGTATTATGAGGAACATGAATACGAACCTTTTCTTCTTTAGAAGAGATTCCTTCTTTATCAATCCCGGTTAATGCAAACGATGATACATACTCCATTCCATATGATTGCTCACCTTCATTAACAACTTCTGTCCATGATCTTATGACTGGAATCCCATTAAAAAATTGAAACACACTGCTTACTTTTACATTTTTGCTTTCATCCTTCTGCTCGATGGTGATCTTGCGTCCCAATCCATTGTGAGTATCATACATATCAACGAATTTTAACAGCTTGCCTGGATTGGTGCCTGTATGCTTTGAACCATGATGATCATTTTGATTCTCACCTGAAAAATGAATTTCTACTAAACGAAACTTTTCCTTCTTCTTTTCTGGCCAAGTTCCAAAATCCGGAGTTGACTCTGTCGAAAAATGAAGAAATCTCACATCTTTCTCATCAGTTATCTCAAAAATAAGTTCCATTCCATTTTCTTCTATTGTTATTAGATGGGACATGTTACTAATCCTTTCTTATCCTTTTACTGAACCAGCAGCCATTCCTTCAATTAGGTATTTTTGCAAATACATGAATATCACAGCAATTGGTATAACGGCTAATACCGATGCAGACATAATACTTCCCCAATCGGTTGTATAAAGTCCTTTAAATAAAGTAATCCCGGGAGTTAATGTCCGTTGCGCTTCATCATTAATAAACACGAACCCAAACATGTACTCGTTCCATGAATTCACAAAAGCAAATAAAGAGGTTGCTAATAAGCTAGGGATAGAAATAGGTAATACAATTTGGAAGATAATTCTTACTCTGGAACACCCATCAATTTCAGCGGCTTCCTCCATCTCGTACGGAACGCTGTCAAAAAATCCTTTCAGCATAAAAGTACATAACGGCACCATAAATGTGGTGTAAGCCAAAATTAATGAATAGTGCGTATTTAATAAATTGTATTGCTGCATTAAAACGTATAACGGTATTAAAAGGAGTACTGGGGGGACCATTTGCGATAAAGACATTGCTCCACCCGTAGCCTTAATTCCTTTAAATCTCATAAATCTACTCAGTGCATATCCAGCAAAAATGGAGATAAGTAAAGTAATAATTGTAGCAGCTACTGAAACAATTAAACTATTTTTAAAGAATGTTAAAAACCCTGTATTGAACAAAACATTTTTAAAATTTTCTAAAGTAGGAGAGTCTATTAAGAATGATGGTTTGCTAGATCTTATTTCATCGATTGGCTTTAGCGCTGTAACCGTCATCCATATAAATGGAAATAAACAATAAACAGCGAAAAAAAGTAAAACAGCATAGGTGACAATTTTAGTCCAAAATCGTTGTCTCTTATTTAGAATCATGTCATCTCACTCCTTTTCTTAATATTTCTCCTCTTTAAGGTTGTAATGAGAAAATAGGCTCCAAAGCCGATAATCATCATTACAAGCATAATCGATGCTAAAGATGATGCAGCGCCAACGTTAAACTCTTTCATTGCTAAACGATAGATTTGGATAGGTAATGTTTCAGAGGCATGTAATGGTCCGCCTTCAGTCATAATCCAAATAAATTCAAAGTTTACTGCAGTCCATATTATGTGAATAAATATCAATACTAGTGAAACAGACTTCAGCTGCGGCAATATGATCTTAAAAAAGCGAGTACGTATTCCTGCTCCGTCGATAACTGCGGCTTCAATTAATTCTTTTGGCACAGACTGGAGAGCTGCAAGCAAACTAATCGTATAGAAAGGAAAACTTCTCCAAATATTCACAAATGTTACGGTTAGTAACGCTGTATCTGTCTCACCTAACCAGTAATACGGCTCATCCAAAATTCCGATGTTTACTAACCAATTATTAATAATTCCATAATCTGGAGCGAGCATCCATTGCCATGTCATTCCTGCAACTACAATAGGGACGACCCATGGAATGACTATGACTCCTCTAAAAAATCCTCTGCCCTTTACATTTTGATTGAGAGCTAAAGCGGAGGTAATTCCTAAAACATACTCCCCTGCTACCGATAAAAAAGTCCATATTACGGTATTCCATAATGCAGTAGAGAAGTACTCACCTTTGATAACGTTTAGGTAATTTGCAAATCCTGCAAATGCAGATTGTCCTGGATTCAACAGAGTTTTATATTGAAAACTATCTACAAGCACTTTTACAAGGGGGTAAGCTATGAGCAGCAAAAAGAATACTAAAGCCGGCAAAACGAACCAGTATGCTTGAAGCTTTTTCTTCTGCTCTCTTTTCAATTCCCTGAACCGAAATGTCTGATTTTGATACTGTTTTATTTTCTGTTCAGTTTCCAAATCGATCACCTTTCATTCTGATATTTCTCTAGTAATTTTTTTGAAAAATCAAGCATAGTAAGATCCCCTTATCTATGCCTGATTTTTGATTTAATCATTCACTTAGAATGCCGTTTTTCTTCAAGTCTTCATTGATGGCCTTTGATAACCATTCTGCAACATCTTGTGGATCTTCACCTTTTAGAAGTAGTCTAGCGATTGAATCCTGCATTGCCTGCGTAATGCCTCCTAATGGCACTTCCGGGAATACTACACCTGTATCCGTAAGGCTGGTAAAACCTTCTCCCCATTGGCTGTCACTTACAACATCTGTTCGCGGTGAATTTGTTGGTCTTATATCACTTTGCCATTCTTCACTCAAAATATAGCTTGCAAATTCCCAGGCTTCTTTTGGATGTTCGGTTGCTCCATAAACATAAAGCGGGCTCACTTCTAAGAAAGTCGCTGGTTTTGTATTGTAAGGTGGTGGCGCGATTTTAACATCTGCCATTTCATCCGGATTTTCCGCTTCTCTATCTTTCATCCACGATCCATCAACATTCATTGCATATTTTCCTATAGCGAAATTAGTATCAAGTTCCTGCCATCCCCATGTTTTTGAATCTTCTGGTATAGCACCTTCGTTTAACAGATCTTTATAAAACTGGAATGTTTCCGTTGCCCTTTTCATTTCCTCCGGATTATCAGCCCAAGTATTTTTGAAGTTGCCATCATCCATTTTTTGGGCAATTGATACGTCACTTTGAGCTAAGTACATAAGCAGCTCTTGACTAGAACGAACTGTTGTTCCAGTGATTCCAAATGCTTCTTTCCCCGTAGCTTCTTTGATCTTTGGACCCATTTCTAAAAGTTCGTCCCAAGTTTCAGGCGGGGCATCATAGCCAGCCTCTTTTAACATATCTTCATGATAAAGCAGGGCCCGAATTCCTAAGTACTGAGGAAGCGCCTTAACTTTTCCGTCGACCGTTAAAGAGTCCATAACATTTTGATTTAACTTCCCTTTGTCAGACCATTCATTGTAATAAGGCGTAAGATCTAGTAATGCTCCCATTCGATTTAATTCACCAAACCATTCACTTAACCCCCAGCTGATATCTGGTGGATTTCCAGCACTTATGGATGCTATTAACTTATCATGCATCATATCAAAGGTAAGTAGTTCTACATTGATTTTGATATTAGGATGTTCTTCTTCAAATTTTTTGATTTTAGCAAGTGTTTTCTCTTCTTCCACTGATCCTGGATTCCAAGATGCCCAGTAATCAAGAGTGACTTGTTCTTTTCCATCCCCCTCTCCACCAGAAGAAGCGCTTTTTGATTTACTACTACATCCAATTAAGACAAAAAATGAGATAGCACATATAAATAAGGTAAATAAATACTTCTTTTTCATTAGTAAAATCCTCCCCTTATCGGAATATTGAAATCGTTTACATTTACAATTATAGATAAATAGCTTCAGTGTATAAATGTGAAAAAATTCAGTTATTTGTTAAAAATATTAAGCACCGTTAATATTAACGGTGCTTAACTCGATATTGCGTTGGCTTTATACCGACATATTTTTTAAAAACCTGACTAAAATAACGCTGATCACGATATCCTACGATCTCAGAAATTTCATAGGTTTTCAGATCACTGTTTACTAGCAATTTCATTGCTTTATTCATTCGTACATCTTTCAAATAGGTAGAAAAATTCTCTCCTGTAACTTTTTTAAACAATGAGCAATAGTAATTTTTGTTCACATAGAATTTATCCGATATAACCTCTAAATTAACGGTACTATAATTGTCCTCTACATATTTTTTTGTCATTTCAATTAGGTTTTTTCCATATGCATGCGCACCATCTTTGTTATATTCCAGCAGTCTATAGACGATGGATATTAGTAATTGTCTGACTTCTTCTATTTTCAATTCTGTTAGAAACACTTCTAATTTATTGATTAGTATAGAAAAATCCAGCGAGTGATTTGATGATTGCTGTAACGTATTTATTAATGGATGTATTGCTTTTCGTAAATGGTTGCCATCAGTCTCTGATAAATAAGTTTCCCCCATGACACCATTTAATTTAGATATTAATTCATGTTTACTATAGAGTGGCCTTTCCTTGACTAAACAGTCGAAAAGATGATGAATTTCTTTCCACTCCTCTAATACTTCAGTATTTTTATCTAATAAATCTGTGTTGTACCACATTAATTGATTGTTAAGATATATTTTAATATTATTAATAGCTGCATTTGACTCTTGGTAAGCAATGGGAATAGAATCCAACTTATTTTTTATTCGACTAATACCACAATAAGCCACTAACGAGAGGTAGGTACTAAACGCATGAAATAACGACGAAATAATTTTCTCAATTTTCATCTTATGATTTGTTTCGCTAGGATAAACAAAAATAAATTCATTGGAGTTTTTTAAATATCGAAAACTAATTCCTTCTGTATGATCTAAACACTCACGAATAATATTTCTAATCGCATAATAACAACTATAACGATCTCCACTATAATTCTGCTCTACCACTTGATCAAAATTAATTAATTTCATAACAATAAGCGAATAGGAACTCTCTGTGAAATTTATATAGAGCTCTTCGCCTCTTACTATTATTTCATTTTCATCTTTAATCGAACCTAATACAATTTCACTTAGAAATTCATCCTGCATTAACACTAAACCTTTATTTAAAGTTTTCTGTTCTTGAATATGTTCTACAAAATCTTGAGATTGTTTCCTGATTTCATCTTCTGCCCTACTCAATATATTTACCATTTCAGCTACTTTTACTGGTTTCAACAAATACTCAAATGCATCCAGTAAAAATGCAGGTCTTGAGTATTGAAAATCCCCATATCCGCTTAATACAATTACTTTTCCTTTAAAGCTGAATGTTTTTAAATGTTCCATGAATTCCAAACCATTCTTTAATGGCATTTTAATATCGGTAATGATAATATCTGGATGCATTTCTTCAACAAGACTGCTGGCTTCCTCTCCATTATATGCATGCCCTGCCAACTCCCATCCTGCTTCTAACCACGGTAATTCATCGGTGAGTTGTTTATGTATGGCTTGTTCATCATCAACGATTAGAATTTTCATGCTCACTCCCCCTTTGTAATGGTAATTTGATAGTTACAAGCGTTCCAGCACCATATTTACTTTTTATGGACAGTCCGTATTCTTTGCCGCATAATAAATTCACTCTGGTATGAACATTGTATAATCCAATAGAATTACCTTCTTTGTTTCCATCCAATTGCAAATTGTTTTGGATTTCATTTAACTTTTCTTCAGAAATTCCAACTCCATTATCCAAAATATTTATTTTTAACCATTTATTTTTCTCATCAATTTCAAGGTAAATTTTAAGTAATTTTTTCTTTCGACGTGATGGTATTAACCCATGTTCAATTGCATTCTCAACCAGTGGTTGTAAGATTAGTTTAGGTATGAGCAGATTGTTCAGCTGAGGCTTCATTTTGATATGAACGCGGATAAGTTCAGGAAATCTTTTGTTGATAATCACTAAATAATTCCGAATATGCATAACTTCTTTCCTAACATTAATGAATTCATCCTGCAGATTCATGTTATAGCGATACATATTCCCTAAACTTTGACACATGATCTTAATTTCCGGGCTATTATTCATAGTTGCTATATTCGACATTGTTTGAAGAGTATTATATAAAAAGTGTGGGGAAATTTGTGCTTGAAGGGCTCGAATCTGTGTCTCCTTATTAGTCAGTTGTAGTTTAAAGTCATGTTCAATTAATTGTTGGATTCTTGAAGCCATATTGTTAAATTGCATTTCTAAATCACCAATTTCATCCTTAGAATGGACCTCAACCCTTGTCTCAAAGTCACCCTTTTGAAGGTTAGCCATTTTTTTATGAAGCTTGATAATTGGATTGGTAATCGTGAAACTTAAGAGAAATGATATTGTCACAGTGACCAAAAAAGCTAAAACCACGATAATGATAACGATTTTTCGAAAGAATATATGTTTAGGATCTGTTTGATATTGATATCGTAAATTCAAACCAGGAGTTATAGAAGAATTAATATAATTCATATCTTTTGAACGCAGATCATTACTCATCTTCTTCCCAACTAAAGAACGATCAGTGTGATAAATAATAGTATGTGCACGGGTTAGAGAAATTTCTCCATTATAAAAAACGTTATAGTTTTCTACCATATTACGAAAATAGCTTTCTTCAATATCAATCACCAACGCCCCTATTCGATTACCCATATAGGAGACAGGAAATATGTATTGTAACATTGGCCGTTTATAAATGTTTTCATATTTGATATGGATAATAGGCTCTGAAAAATCTTTGTCTTTTATTGATTTTTTTACATTTTCAAGATATTGATTATTTAACCCATACAAACCTCTAGGAGTAAAAGAATTAATATAATGCATATTTTTATCTAGTAATGTAATTCCTAATATCCCTTTAACTCTGGAACTGTTATACACATTCAGGAAAAACTGTTGAATATCCTTTTGGGCATCGTAATAGTAACTATTATTGGGTTGATAATCTTTTCCATTTCTCAAACTTTGTAATAATTCATTATTGTAGTAAATTGAGTAAGCGGTTTCATTAAGGCTTTGATAATAATCTGATATATGCCCTTTTAGATCCCGTTCAACGCTTAGATTCGCTAACTGATTATCTTTTTTTATGCTGTCAGAAATCTGGTAACTAATTATTCCTGACGTGATAATAAGAGGAATACACGTTGATAAAAGCATCGCTAAAAATATCTTTACTCGTATTTTATTAAATCTCATCCGTATCCTCCAGTATCTCTTTCACTTGAAATGCAAGAGCGTATATAGAAATTCCTTTTCAAGATAACTCCTCTCTCTAACAAGCTTTTAAAAAAGCTGGTACAAAAGTCTAATGTTTCTTATAACATAATCATACAATATTTTACCTTTTTAAACGATTCAATTTAATGGCAGGACACTACGAGGGAAGCTCAAAAGTATATTTAGTTTCACATTCAACAGTAAATAGTAGACCTTCATAAAGTACTAAGTTAACTCATCGAAGCCTGCTAATACAGGACCAAAGAAGATAAAGGATTCGTTTTAGAACACTTTCACCATGGTTCCCATTACCCCAAAAATTATTGCATCTAATTCCTATTTAGGTAAGGTCATTTTTAGAAAAACAATGAAGAGCCTTCCAATTAGAAGGCTCTTTAACAACCAGGTTAAATTCGATTAATCTTCATCTAAAACTTGTTTCAACCTTTTATAATCATCCACATCAATTTCTCCCTTAGCTAAACGCCGCTCCAGAATAGCTTGTCCGCCTCTTTGGCGGGATCCATTATACCAGCCCCACCTTCTCCTCCGCCACATTACAATGTTCACTACAAACATGCCTGTAAAAACGATGAAGAAAAAGAAAATGAATGGTGGAAAAACACCCCAATGACACATTTCTATCCACTCCTTAGTTATTAACTCCCATAGTAAAACGACTCAACCATACGTTGCTGCCCATGCTGACAAAATTGGTTCAAAACAAACATCAGGACTTACCAGTGCTTAACACTTAGACAGCTGAATGCTGTAAGTCATCCTCCCCCTTTGGTCAGCCACCTTACAAATCCTATCGTAGCGAAGGGTTCTAAATTCCTTCTTAAGCCATGATTAAAAAATTCTAAACTCATTATTTATTAGAATAGAAAAAAACCACTCACGATTGAGTGGCTGCTGATCCCTTACCCATAAAACGACAGCCTTACCTCCTCGTCACCAGGAATTCAGGCTGGAATGACTTCACTATTAAATTATGAACGAGAGCTGTCTCTGACCGTATCCTCAC
Organism: Halobacillus salinarum; assembly: GCF_022919095.1. NCBI lineage: Bacteria > Bacillati > Bacillota > Bacilli > Caryophanales > Bacillaceae > Halobacillus > Halobacillus salinarum. The sequence continues at coordinate 3,808,132 of NZ_CP095073.1, forward strand.
TTCGTTCATTTGAGTGTATTAAAACTTCGGTAAGGTTAAAGTTGTTAATAATATAAATACTGCACTCGTAAATAATTTTCCGGATAAGATATGATATAAGTCGTTATTCATAACTACTATTTTCTTGATAGTTCAAATGAAACTAGTAAAGAACCTTTTTTTGCAGGCTCTTTACTACTATCCAACATATTTGAGAAGCTTCTTTTTTAAATTAGAAAAATGAATACCAGGAGTGAGAGGCACTTATTTTACTTCCTTGCTTCATGTACTTTAAGTTTCTTTCCTTTTACAGGGGTATGTTGCATTGTCTGTAATACATGCGGGCCTTTGCCATTTAATATCTCCACATACGAAAAGTTTTCCTGTATTGTAATAATTCCAATATCCTCTGCAGAAACGCCTTCTATTTTAGAAATGGTCCCTACAAAATCAACCGCTCTGATTTTCTTTTTCTTCCCGCCATTAAAATAAAGTTTCATAATATCTTTATTCAAATGAGTCTTTCTATCATTTTCTACAGCCGGGCTCTTCTCCAATTTCTCTTTAAAATCAACATTCGCTTTGGCGACAGCTTGATTCGAAGGTGGATCGACTTCACGTATTGAGAACCCAATATAGCCTTGGACACTCTCCAAAAGCTCTCCCTCATTCGGTGTCACAAACGATATAGCTCTTCCTGACCTTCCAGCCCGTGCTGTCCGTCCCGTTCTATGAACGTAGCTTTCTTTTTCAACTGGCATATCAAAATTGATAACGTGGGTAATATTCTCCACATCAATGCCTCTAGCAGCAACATCTGTGGCGACTAAGTATCGAAATTTTCCCTCTTTGAAATCGTCCATGACTTCAAAACGATCTTCTTGAATCATGCCACCATGTAATTTATCTACTGGATAATGAATGCGGTCTAATTCCCCCATTATTTGATTTACACGCTCTTGCGTTCTACAAAAAATGATGCATCGATCCGGGTTTTCCACTGTTGTGATTTTCCTTAAGAGTGACAGCTTATCCTCTTCCGGAACATTAATATACGAGTGATCAATATTATCCGTTGTTATTCCATCTGCCTCTATCTCAATACGAAGAGGTTGTCTCATATAATGACGACTCAACTCTTCAATATCTTCTGGTAATGTAGCAGAAAACAGATAAGTCGCCCGTTCCTCGGGAAGTTTTTGAATGATGGCTTCTACTTGGTCAATAAAACCCATGTTTAACATTTCATCTGCTTCATCAATCACAAGATAATCCAGTTTTTGGGTAGAAAGCGTCCCTTTTTCAAGGTGATCGAGCACCCGTCCAGGTGTTCCTACTACAACATGAGATTTTTGTTTCAGCTCTAACTTTTGCCTATGGAACGGTTGCTTCCCATAGACGGCAGTGGCCTTAATTCTTTTAAATCGCCCTATATTGGTGATATCTTCTTTTATTTGTGCAGCCAGCTCTCGCGTTGGGGTTAGAATTAAAGCTTGAGGTTTGTTCTCTTCCCATGACACCTTCTCACAAATTGGGATTCCAAATGATGCCGTCTTTCCGCTCCCCGTTTGTGATTTCACCACGAGATCTTTATTCGTTAAGGCATGTGGAATAACCTGATCTTGCACATCTGTGGGTGTATGATATCCTAATCCTGCTAGAGCCTTTAGAATATCTTTACCTAATCCATAATTTTTAAAATCTACATTCATTTTTCATCCTCGTTTCCAATATATTCTACTTCTTCATAACATCATACCATCCAGCTTAAAGATCTCGACCATTTCTTCATTCTTAATATCCAGTGCTTATCTTATCCCGATCAATTTGTTACTATTTAATATTTTGCCGGCCGCTTTCCATAAAAATAAAGTTCCGGAAATCGTGACGAACTCCCGGAACTTTCGTTTATTCTCTTCTATATTCTTTTCAGCCAGGCGACACACTCCACGTGGGTTGAATAACGGTCGCAGATAATGGTGTAGTAGTGTTTACCTAAAACAATAAAAGCTAAAAATAAGAGTGGTATCCTCTTATTATAAAAAGGTTAATTTGGTGAGATTAAATTAAAGCCTTCACTTACTTGAATTTATTTTTTATCAAATGCCTTATATAATTCCGAAAAGAATTCAGAAACAGTTCTAATAAAGTCCAAACTGAAGTCCTGAGTTAATTCTAGGTGATAAAAATCCTCCTGTGTTTCTTCTTTTGAAAATCTATGTTCAAGTGTGAGTGTTCCTAAATCTCTGCACGCATAAAATATTCTTGTACCTTTTTTTATTGTGCTAGTACCTTCATGAACTAAATGATTTCTTATGATATTAAATTTTAAAATCTTATTCCATGAATTAGTTTCTTCTGGGAAATTTACTTCCGCTACCTTTTTTATAAAAACTTGAGCTTTAATAATTCCATTATGTTTGAGATCTGCTAAATCTATTTTAAAATCATTTCTTTTTTCTATGAATTTACAAAGGTTCATCAACTCTTTTTCCAGATAGGCATAGCAAGAAATAAATAAAGATTCTCTTAAAATGTTTGGAAATGATTTATTAAAATTATAAAAATCATTCTCATACATACCTTCAAAAAGCTCTTCTTTTTCTTTATCAGACAATCCATCTGCTCTCTTATCATAATCTTCTTCAATTAATTTTATTTGTTGCTCTAAAAAAGCTTGCACGCTCTCTGCATACTCTTTAAATTCATCCATGCGGATTTCAGTTGAGATTTTGAACCATCCAATTTCATTTAGTTTTCCCACAAAATCACCACCTAAATTATGACTTACTATAAAGCTAAAAAACAAAATTTGACTATATAACCATTTTTAGTGACTACCTTATTAGCATTTGCTAAGATATCTTGTTTATTTTGTTCCACTGTTCAATAATATGTATAGTTGCTTGAATAAGCTTATCCCACTCACTATTTTCAAAAAATACCTCTTCAATTGATGGCCTGCTATGTACAATTGAATTTCTAATTTGATAGAACCATTTATAATCGCTCATAGTTTTTTGATCCTGACTCTTTAACTCCTTTATAATTTCTATTGGAGTAGAATTCACTTTCTCAAAAATTCTTTTTAAAGTGTCTATTTCTTTTGGTCGCCAACCAATCTCAAGGTCTATTAACTTTGTAAAATCATATATATCTAATGTCGTATTACTCTTCTTATATAAATCTGTTAAAGCTTCAAAATGAAAAATTGACTCTATACATTTATAAGCTTCTAAAAATGAATCCTTCCATTGAACACTAAGCAAGCTATTACAAATATGGTTAAAAGGTAATTCATTCTGGACCTTAAAAATTAAATTATTTAATTGATTTAATGTCTGAGTAGAAAAATCCAAATATAATTCTTGTGAATTATTATATAGTACATATGTGACGATTTTTTCGAGAGAAAAATCATAGAAAAGTGAATCTTTTCCTATCTTGTAAATATAAATACTTTCAAAGAATTTTTTTAAGTCTGTAAAATCATGTCCATTATAACTAGAATCTTCATGTTGAGATAAAACAGAATTATATATTTCATATTTATCTGCATTCTTTTTCAAAGGCACATAAACCTCATTAATGATTGTCATAAAGATTCCTGCATTTAACTCTACTTCATCTACTTGAATTATGGGATCAAAATCATTAAGTTTACCCAACCCTGTTATTGCTAAATAATTTTCTTCATTATATTTAAATAAAACAGAATAAACCCTTGGTAAAAGATTAAACTGGCTGTAAATATCAATTCCCTTACACCAATCTTTATCATCTTGATTTAAGTAAATCCATCTACTAGCCGTATAATCTATTTCAATTTCAAAGTTATCCATATAATTAAGGAATATATCAAAAACGTTTTTATTCATTTCGTTTCTGTTTTTTGTTTTTCTAGACATTCTTTAATACGCCCTCCAACAAGGTGTTAAAGATGTCAACATGAAATCTTCTTCGATAAAAACCTTAAATGCCTCTCTAAAAAACTCCCTTTCAAAGTCCCCAACTTTAGAACTTCTTTTTAATATTGATTGGTTCAGTGTCATTAAGTCTAAGAATTCTCCAAGTTGTTCATTATCCATAGATTCTAGTCTATCAGTCAATTGTTTGAAGTTTTCATTAATTTTATTCCATCTAGAAAAATGTTGTTCTTTAGTTCTTTCAATTCCTGGTCTACCAAGTATCTCAATTGCAAAAGCTGTTATAAACCCTACTCTGACAGTTTGACTACTGAATAGGTCTTTTCCTTTTGTGAACTTATATAATGATTTATCTTCTTCAGGAATACCTTCCAATTCATAATTAAAAATTAACTTGTCAAGTAAACCAAGAAACTCTAAAACCCCATAGAATATATCAATAAATTCATTTTCAGAAGTAGCTTCAACAAAATCTAATCTTGTAAATTCATCTGCTAAACGTTCCTTTGTATCAATTTTCTCTTTTCTAGAACCAAATACTAAAAACAATTCAACTAGTTGATTCGCTTGAAAATCACCTGCTTGTGACCTTATGCCATTTTGATTAATTTCAATTAAGTTTATATTATTCACCTGTTGCCTTATTTCCTCTATCATTGATCCAAATACAACTTCAATTTGTCTTCTTAAATTCCATGGAACTTGTCCTGTGTTAAGAATTAACATTCTATAAATAAGGCTATTTGTGTTAGCAGCTAACCAAAATTCAACTCTAAGTGTATTGTGTTCCACTTCTTCATTTTTTTCTATTGCATCAATTATTGCTGTTGTTCTTTGCATTCCATCAATAATAGATACTCGATCTAATGAGGAATCATTAATAATATTTATAAGTTTGTCATATTCTTTATTATCTAATTCAGATAATTGGTCAAATTTTTCATCAGGCAAAACTACACCTATGACTACTGGAGGTAAAATAGCTCCTTTAATAATATCTTCTCTCATTCTATCTCGAATTCTTATTGCTGTTTTTGTTTTTAGTGCCTCCCTTTGTCCCTCTAACCCCCTCTATTTTGGTGAGAAACTTTAACTAAATCTATATATTCTTTAACTCTCATGTTAATTAAAGTAGAATAACAATTAACACGTTTGTCTTTTAGTATGTTAATAAAAAAATTATTATTCACAATTCAACCCTTCCCTTACAAATTTATTTAAGTAGCATTTTTTTTATTGATTTAGCTATAACTCTAGACATTAACGGTGGTACTGCATTTCCAACCTGAACAAACTGTGCAGTTCTTGGACCTTCAAATTTATAATTATCAGGAAATCCCTGTATTCTTGCAGCTTCTCTAACTGTTAATGAACGGCATTGATTTAAGTCTGGATGAATATTATAATGTCCATCTTTAGAGATATGAGCTACTACTGTATGAGGCATTGAGTTAAATGGATGGACTTTAAATCTATCTAAAAAGGACTTTTCGTTTTGATGTGTTTTTAATTCCGTTGGTAAATCTGGATATTTTAACTGATTCCCTTCCTCTGCTAACTTAATAGATAATTCATATATTTTTCGATCTCTTTCTTGTATCTTTCTTGCCTTATGATTCATTACTCCGATTGAATCTTTCCTCATATATTTTTGATACTCATTTAGTTTAATATCGGTATTGGTATAGAGTGATAGCTTATGATCACTTCCTTCTCCTGGGTGTAATGAAGGAAGGTCATTAAGAATGTTATAAGTATTCAAGTCATGACTCCATTGAAACCTATCAGAATGAAAATTAGGATAACTCAAGTTCAACTCCTTTTTAAACCCAAAAAGAATAACCCTTTTTCTCTTTTGAACTACGCCAAACTCACCAAAGTCAATGACATTGTTTTTATCAATATTAGTTGTACCGCTAAGTAGTGTATAACCAATTTTTTCAAATTCTTCCTTTATTTTAAGAAACACTTCTCCCTTTCTAGCTGTTAGAATCCCGGGGACGTTCTCAAAAACAAATGCTTTTGGGCTATACTCTTTCACTAAGTTTAGATAATAATAAAAAAGAAAATTTCTAGAGTCTCTCTCAGCGGATTCTTTCATTCTACTTCTACCTACTACTGAATAGGCTTGGCATGGTGGCCCCCAATAATAAGGTCAATATTGTTTTCATCATTATATTTTAATGAATTTTCTATCAGCTTAGTAATTTCTTTTAATGAAGTCGCTTCTTCATCATTTTGTGGATTCCCGAATTTTTTATTTAAAATCTCATAAGATAAAATTTCTTTAAGTTCGGGATACTTTTCAAAAATAAAGCGTCTACTTACATTAATATTTTTGTAGTCGTTAGCAATTTTAATATATTCAAAATATGTATCTAAATCTTTATTTTTATTCAAGTAATGAAAAATAGTTCTTGTTGTTAAAGTTTCACAAGCCCATTTGTCTCTTTCAATTTGAGACACTATTTTAAACCCTTCATTGTGGAACCCTTCACTAAGTCCTCCCGCTCCTGAAAATAAATCTAAAACTATCATTAATATTTCTCTCCTAAAATTGTTTATGTTATTTTAACGAACATGTCTTTAAGTAATAATTTTTCAAATAGTTCTGCAATTGAATTTACCTTCTCTCCCGAAATAAGAGTACCAATTTCAATATTGTTAACTATTCCATTATAAGAGAGGTTTGAGGAAGATACAAAAGCTCTTTTGTTGTCTGCCATAATTACTTTCGCATGTAAAGATGAGAAGTTTTCGTTTCTCCTATATTGATATATTTTAAAATTTGTACTATTAATATCACGATTAAAAAAAGCTCGCGCGTTAATTCCTTTATCAATAAAAAACTGCACCTTTACCCCTTGTCTACTTCTGTTTATTAATAACTCTATTATTTCATTAATAAACTCTGAAATAGAGTATCCTGTAATTAGGATACTCTTTTCTGCTTCTAGTATTAGTTGCCTCACTACACTTACTGTCTGTCTTAGATTAACATCTAAATCGCTAGGATAAGTTCCCACAATTTCAACTTTATTTTCTGAATTTTTATGGTTTTCTCTTCCCATTTTAATTAAAAATAATAAACTACTTACCTCTAAAGGAGACAAAGCGGGAAAAAGTTTTCTGATATGATTTAAAAGATGTAGATCCTTATTGTTATTTTCACTCAAAACTACATAATCTTCTTCTATAGTATCAATATAGTCATTAATTTCTTCATATAATACTAATAACTTAGTAAGATTTTTCATATTATCCCTTCAAAGAACGGCTTAATTTCACTATCCATAGTTTCTATAATTAAGGATCTATCTAATAAACGGTTCCCTGTTTCACATGAAGTTTCAGCCATCATAGTACAAGCAAAACAAGATGCTCCGTTTAAATGATTATCTTCTGTTGGTTCTTGTACAGAACAATCTGGATCACTAGCACAGAATGTGGCTTCTTCTAATGAATCAAGGATTAACTTCCTTAACTTCGCAATATCGCCCATTTCAACTAGTCCACCTAATGAACCTTCTTGATCAGTGCTTCCTGTGTACAGTAAAATACCAGCCATTTTTTCACTATAGTATATTCTTTCTTTTATAGAGGCGGATGAATATCCTGATTGGTAAGCTAACTGCTTTATTAACAAATGGGAGAACGTATGTAGCAAAACATACACAGCATCTTTTTCAGTTTGGTTTTCCCACCCTTTTAACTCTAACCACTCTTCATATAATGTTGAATATTTTTTTGATCTTTTATTTACTAGTTTATTTTCGTCTAACCATTTATTTATTGATTCTCTGTTAAATTCTATGAATATACCTTCCCCATGTACTTCTACTGCTGGTAACCAATTACTGTTAGACGAACTCCCAAGCCAGACAATACTTTTTGGTTCCTTTACATCTGGTTCAGGACTCTCATTTCTCATGAATCCTAGTAATACCAAAATCTCTTTTAATCGATGTGCTTTTACAATTTTATTAAAAAATGGATTTAAATCTGAAGGTACTGGAACAACTTCAGCCTTAAAATCCTTTAAATCTACTTTATCATTAAAATTTGTAAGAGCTTCATATTCAATTTGTTTAATTTGTTCATACTTATTCAATTCATCACCATTAAACTTTTTATACTTTTCCCACCGATCCAAAAAATCCTCTAATGAATTAAATATTTCTTGTTCCATTAATTTTCTTTCATAAATCTTTTCTAAACCCTTCTCTCCAAAATCTTCTTCATACTCACGAATTTCTTGTTCAAATTCGACAATTAATTGAAAACCTCTGTCCCCCTTCTCAGGAATTGAAATAGCACTTCTTAGGGCAGGAAAATATACATTCGATGCTCCTCTTTGTAATGGTATAACACTTGAGTTACATACTGACTTCTTATTGAGTCTATGTGGATGATTACCAGTACATCTTAAACCTGAGAAAGAACTCTCTTGTGTAGCTCCTTTCATTGGCTCCCAAGCCCCACATTCACATCCAACGCCTAAAGACGCAAGACTCGAAGTATTTCCTGAACTTGTAAGAGTCAACTTTCCTCTACAACTGGTTTCCTCTTTCCCATGTGACCACCATCTCCACGGAAAGTCATCTAAGTGATTCCTTTCAGCGCATGACACTACAAATCTAGCAGGATATGCTTTCCAGCTACAATCAGGACAAACTGGACCTTTTTTTAAATATTCTCCCATTAAAAAGTTTTCCCTAATATCGAACAATCTTCTACATTTGTTATTACTGCAAACATGAAAATTTGGAAAAGGAATTGAAGGTAAATCTTGCTTTCCTCTAGTTGGGATTTTCTTGAAGAAATCTTTACCTAAAAATTGAGCAAGTCTTCGATCATAAATCTTTTCATAGGCATTATCCCAATAATTCAAATCTAAAATAACAAGTGAATCGTTAACTGAGTCCATTATCGCCCCTGGACCATAGGTGGTAATTAATTGACCTGGCCTAACTTCTCCAACCTCATTCTTCATCATTTATCCACCCTTCATATACATAAAGCTTAGAAGTTCCTTCTATTTGTCGCATAGAGTCCAATGTCTGTTTTTCATGCTTTTCCTTTTTCTCAGAGTATCTCCCTAACAATCTAATTAAGTTGTTCACTCTTGCATACTTACTATTTGGATAAAAATAATACTGAAGATTTTCATGGACTGAGCTCAAATGTATCCATCCATCAAAAAATCGGTTTAAATCATTTATTGTATCTACTCTACTTCTTGAATCAACTACCTTTACTCTTTCACTGATAAGGTTTCTTAAAAAGCCTAGATCAATGTTTCTGACATTCCCAGCATCTTCATTCTTAGCAAGTAAACTTTCTGTAATTCTTAAAACTGAAACTGCAATAGCATGTAATGACCTATCTCTTGCTCTTGAAGCAAATGGGGTAGCAGTAGTTCCCTCAACATAATGATATAACCTACTATGATATCCTTTAAAGTTTTGATAGTGAGATAGATCCCTTGGCCTGTATGGGTTATATATAGTTACCACTAAACCAGGTTTATTTCTCCCAACACGACTAGATGCTTGAATATATTCAGACGTTTGTTTTGGTTGACCAGTAATCACCATTAAACCCAACCTGTCTACATCCATCCCTACCGATATCATGTTTGTTGCTAAAGCAACATCTAACTCATTGTTTCCTACTTCACGATCAAGCAACTCCAATACTTTAGGAATCTTATACGAGGGAATTCGTGAAGTTAACTCTTCGTTTCTGTTTATAAATCTTTGCTTAGGGTATCTATACTTCTTTTGTAGAGTTTGAATTCTTTTCCTAATGTCATCATCTAAAAGTCTAACTGCTCCTCCCAATTCCCTAACACTGTTAAAATAGCCAATTAATGTTCTATATGGGTCTATATAATCTTTATATTTTGGATCATCTAATAAATTCTCAGTAACTTGTAATAATACAGCGTAAACTCTTAACAAAACTGTTTTCATTGATTGTCCTGATACACAGATACCAGAGTATAATCTAAAAGGATTATCCTTTACGCTAATTTCACGACCAAAAAAAGAATCTTCTATTTCTAGTCCAGCTGGAGGAAATTGTCTTGATTCTGTTCTTCCAAAAATCCTTTTCACTTGTTCATCTGCATTTTTAATTGTTGCAGTAGCAGCCACATATTTTGGTTTTATACTCTCTCCATTACTTTTAACTGTGCATAACTCTTCAATAGCCGTTTCATATGCACCATAAATTGTACCTAAAGGTCCAGTAATTAAATGTAACTCATCTTGAATTATTAACTCAGGTGGATAGAACGGCTTCACATCCATCACTTTAGCACTAGGGTTTCTATGAAAACTTGGATGATCTTCACCTTGTGCAATATATCCACATTTATCACAATATCTATTTACTTTCCCAAACAATGCACCTGTTTTCTCATCCCACGGTAAACGCGCGAATTTATCTACTGTAGAAATAATTACACTAGGCGTTCTTCTATATATCTCTTCGTCAATTAGATAGACAGGTATGTGATGGTTAGAATAATAACAATTAGTATTTCTGCAATAAATTCTCAATCCAAATTTTTCGGTACTTGTATCTCTATTTGGAAGGAACTTATACAGTGGCTCTTTCGTTCCACAGCACGGACATTCAATAACCTGTTTTTCTAATTTTTTATACTCTGCCGATACCTTACTGACAGTTTGATAGTTGCTTTCCTTTAAGTCCTTGAACTTATTAGTTGTGACCTGACCTCCTACCCAAAACCCTATTGAAAATTCCGAGTTACCCATTGGTACTTTACTGTTAACTCGTTTAGCTCTAATATACTCTGAAGCACATATAACCCTCATCAACCTATCTCTTTGCTGAGTAGTTAGTAGCCTCAATGTATACCTTAAAATAATGGTAACTCCACCATCTTTGTTGTACTCTTGGTTATTCTTTGAGTCAATACGGCGAAAACCTAACAAAAATGCAGCTATGCCCAAGTATGCTTCTGTTTTTCCTCCACCCGTTGGGAACCATAACAAATCTACTATTTCTCTGTCTTCTGAATTTGGCTTAACTATTCCACTTAAATTTAAAAGAATAAATGCTAACTGAAATGGCCTCCAACTAAAATTTTCCTTTGTTAATTCTTCTTCTAGAGATCTGCTTTCTTTATTTTTAGCAAAATTCTTCATGCTTATTTGAGTATGCATAACTTCATTCATGAACACAAAAGCATTAAATGCATCCTCATTTTCTCCTAATATCTTTATACCTTCTCTTATTCTAGATAGTGAATCATAGCACTGTTCTATGCTTTTTTTTGCTGAACATTGATCTTCAACCTCTTTGAGAGGTAATATTTCTATCCAGTTTTCATACCTGTCTGCTAAATTAGTTAGTTTTTCAATAACAACATCTCTATCTCTTTCCTCCGCAAGTTGTTTAATTGAGAAATAATCATCGCTGACATCCCCAAAATTTTCATCATATGGCAATTCCGTACTCATACTTGCTACTTCATGTCCAGGTATAAATTCAGTTTTTAACTTTCTAGCGTAAGTTGAATCATAATCATCCCACTCTACAGCACAACCAAAACCTTTTGCAAAAACAGGTTTATTCCTGTAAAGAAATTCATCAAAGTTTGAAGTATCTTTTCTTGCGTTATTTTCAGACAAGAAAATCTTTTCACCTGAATCATGGGACAATTCCATAGATACTTGATACAAAGCGTTATTACTATTTTTATCTATATTTCTATTCACAAGAAATATAGAAACTAAGAGGTTGTTTGTTTCTTTAATGCGCATTTTTTTTAGAATTAAGTACACCCCTGATGATACTTCAATCGGTTCCTTATAATTTTCAATATCTATTTGATGTATTGAAGTTGAGATTTCCCTTACCCATATAGGAATCTCTTTATCTTTCTCTTCTATAAATTTTTTGTCTTTATTATATTTGCCCCAAGCACACTTTACATTTATTTCCTTCACTGTATCCATGACGTAAAACTTTACACCAATTGAATTTTGCTGTTTAAAAGTTTTATTCTTTTCAATTCCTTTTTCATTATCATCTTCTGTAGGGTTGTATTCCCCTTTTTCTATTGATTTTAGATTCTCTTCCCCCATATGAAAAGCATCTTCAAGTTCTTCTTCTTCTTCCTGCTCAAATGCTGACTCTAGTGGGAACAATATTCCTGTTAGATATGATTGAGTAGGTGGCTCTGTTATAATATCTGGTTGATCATAACTAGGACCAATAAGATCCCTTTTTAATTCATCAAGTACTATTTTTCTAACTTCTTTGTAATTTTCTCTTTTTTCTTTTGACACGATAACTCCCCCCAATTACTTACTCAAATAGAATTCCAACCTCTGATGGTTTTACTTTATAAACCTTTTTAGAGACACCAATGACCTTTCTTACTTTTACAGCACTCGTTACATCATCAAATGAAAGATTATACTTTGATAAAAACGCTAAGTCTTCATTATTAATTGCTCGTTTAGAGTAATAGATAATTTTGTTTAATAACCTAGCAGCCACTCTTCTTTCTACCCTTATACTAGACATTGCGTCATGATAGTCATTTGCTCTTTCTGAAAAAGCTTCTATATTCAATGCTTTTCCTAATATCTCAAGATCCTTTAAATCCCTTGGCCCAAAGCTATATCCACTGCGCCAGTTACTTAGAATAGACTTAGTACTCTTGTCCCAACCTAGTTCTTTCATTTCTTTAAATAATTTTTCATCATTATATTTTAGAGAAACATACTTATCTTCATATTTTTCTCTCCACTCTTCTATTAAGTGGTGATTCTTTATGCTTTGATTATCAACTTTTGAATTATTTATAAACACGTTAAATAATTCTTTTCTAGAATCATTGTCAATTAATACAATCTCATCTTCATTTTTAATTTCTAATAATTTTTTAATTATTATTTTTTTCTTTTTTTTGTTTAGATATCTCACTTTACTATTTTTCCTAAAAAACATCGCTCCATTTCCTTCTAGTTCAACTAATTTAGCAAAAACAACGTTATTACCCTTATAATCTCTGACACTTCTTTTTAAAGGTATCTTTTTATCAGTTTTAATAAGATTACTCAATTCAGTTATGCTTGAATCACCATGAGAGTTTGAAGTATCTTGTATTGCTACGTGCTTTTTTAATCTATTAAAGAAATATTTATAAATATTATTAGTAATTAGTACTTCCCTATCTATTGGATTAATAAATGAAAGTGCTTTGTTGTCAATCTCTTTTAATCTACTAAATTTTCTAAGAAGCTCGGTAATTTCAATTTTGTATAGTAATACATGTATTTTTAATTCTTCTAAGTTATTGAATATATTAAAATCACTTACATTTGTTGATGAAAGCATGACGACAGTATCACTATCGATAAATTGCTGTTTATTAATTAGTTTCTTTTTATTAAAAAACCTAATTCCTAAGTCCTCTAATTTTCCAATTTCCACTCCAAACGTAGAGGCAAGCTTTTCTTTTAAAGCAATATTTCTTATTTTATTGGATGATATGATACCCACAGACCTTTGTTTTGCTCTTTCTGAATCTATAATTTTTCTTATTGCTTCGTATTTTGGACATAACATATCAAGATTATATTTATTATATATATTTTCCAAACATTGAATTATTTGTTCAAAATCATCATCTTCATACCTGTTATCGCTCTCTTTAAGTTCCTTTATTAAATCATTAATTGTATCAAAAAATGGATCAAATCTTGCAATGCTATCATATGTAACCCTTCGACCGGCAATTTCATTATGTTGTAAAGTAATGTTCTAAGGAGATTCAAATCATAAGAATCAAATCTCTTGTATATTAATCTCATTAATAAATGAAAAGCATTTTCTAATTCGTGTTCAAAATCAGCTTTAACGTACTCAATATTTACGTTTGAAATTTTTGTAGAAGATATCATTTCTGTATTAGTAGTAAAAAACGAAGTATCATTATTTCTATCAGTTGAATTGTAATATTCTAAAATCTCATTACCTATTAAATAATTTTTAACATTTTTCTTTCTATTAAAATAAATAACCTTTTCATCCAATGGTTTTTTGAAAAAGCTTAGCGCTCCATTTGGAAAATCTGGAATATTCTTATCAATAGTTGAATAGTCAATAACTACATAATCATAATTCACTTGATTGGAGTTGATTATGTTGCTATTAGATGTAATAAAAAAAGTAGAATCTTGATTATTATCTTTTCTTCCAACCTTATTCATATCCCCCCTAGATAATTGACTAAATGTATGATAACCATAGGATATTGGATATATATAATGTAAAGGTATTTTTTCGGGAATATCATTTTTATAATATCTATTGAGGATATGTTTCCAATAGAGCTTGGCATAGTAAGGGTTATCAATATTACAGAAAATATTATTCTCCATAAGGAACTTATGTTGAATTTTACAGATTTCAAAAATACACTCTTTACTCAAATAGATATCTTTTAATATGTTTAATAACTCTTTATTTTTAGATACAATCAATATTGTTGTCCTTTTTGATGGATCTTCATTGTATTTAAAATTCTCTATTTCATTTCTTAAAACTACTTGAATAATGAGAGAAATAATATATTGGGGGTTCGGATAGCAGACTAAGATATTATCTTTATTCTTTATGCAATTAATAATCTCTTTTATCAGTGAAGATTCAATTTCTGAATTTAATATTGCTTTGTTATTGTAATAGAGTTGTTCTAGTACATTCCCTTTAACAGTACTCAATTGTAACCCCCCTCTTTTTCCTTATTTTAACATAAGAAAAACCCTTTTTTGTGCATTTTTTACAAATGACAATTCTACAATACTTATTAAACAAAGCTTCTCTCGTATCAAGGAATATGTAGAACAATATTGTTCTCTAATTAAAACTAGACTTACATAGATAAATGTTAGGACATGTTTTATATTTCATCAGTGTTCAACTTTGAAATTAATTTACTCCTTACTTCACTTATAGGTTTTTGAAAAGCATTTTCTAGATTAAGCATTGATGTAACCATGAAATTAATCATATCTTCCCAATCCTCTTCATTATAAATGTTCACATCGTCTTTCTGATATTTAATCCTAGAGGCTTTTTTATTATCTAGTCTCTCCCAAGTAAGTGAGTCACCAAATTTATTCTCGATCGAATCTTTAAACTTCCCTAATTCTTCAAAAATAAATTTATTCTCTTCCTTTACCGATCTTTGTAAATAAACTTCAACTCTGGCATAACTTCTAGACATTACAAAATTATAAGAAACAGATGAAATTCCTGTACCAGCTCCAATCCAGTTGTCTTTTGATGGACTTATATTCTTAAATAACTCTGTTTTTTTATTTATATGTGGTAATAGTTTTTTCCAAAATAGAATTCTAGTGTTATGCCTAGTTTTGGATTCTTCTTGAATATTTATATCTGCCTGATTTTTTTCTGCCATATTAATTACATATTCCTCTGCTTCTTTCATTGGAATTATTTGCTCAAAATTTAATAGTAGTTGATCCCCCATTTGATATGGAGTAACCTTAAAACACTGAATTCTTAATTTGTAATTCATTAACCATAAAACGGTAGAGGTTACTTCTTTTCTAAAGTTAGCTGCAATAATAATTAGTCTTTGTGTTAAACCCTTATTTATTACTATCTCTTGATAGTCTTCCACTTCAAAAAACTCTATTAAATTCTTTTCTGCTTCCTCATTCTTGGAAATCTTATTTAGATAATCTTGATATATACTTTTAATTTGCTCTTTGGTTAAGCTTGAACAATAAGAGGCATATTTTAAGACCTGCCATGTCACATCTCTTCCAGAATCATCGAGTTTATTCTCAATGACTACTACGTTTCCTTGTTTATCTAATGCTAATAAATCGAGCCTTTCATTCGTATCATGGAATCCATTAAATTCTTTTTGTATAATAAGTAATTCCTCTCCTATTGACTCAGGATTATTTGCAATCCACTCCTGCAAGTGATCCCTTTCCCTAAAACCTAATTCAGAAAATGTCTTCTGGTTTAATTTTGTTATTCTATTACTCTTTCTATCTATAATAAACATATAGTTCACCTCTTTTATAAAATACATTATCAAAGACTTTTCTGTGTATTGATGAAGATATTTATTCAGATTGAAGCTATCAGTCCCTTAAATGTTTATGATTAGTCTTACAGAACAAAATGTAGACCTTTAATTATGTAGTTCGACAATTACTGTAAAAAACCTCCATATGATAAAAAAGAACCATATTTCATAACCTAAAATTTAGTTGATATTAGATAATTTAAAACTTTAATTGGTTATATAAAGCATATTTTAATAAAATCTGACTTTTTGTATGACAACTTTAATTATGTATTCTACGTCGAGGGCCACATTGTCCCGAGCATTTACTTTTTAAACAGGTATCACTATATAATATTTCAACTATACCCAAGAACATTGAAAGGTTTGATACATCGTTAAATCGTCAATTTATCCAGATGGATAAAGGACACTAACCTTCACGGTAGATCTATGAATATTAAGCTTAAAATCATTAAACTGGTTTTGATTCTTAAAGATATCCAATGTGAAAAATATTTTCTTTTAAAATAATTCTTGCAATCTTTTTCCTTTTGCTATAAGATACAAATAATTCAATAAACTTATCAGTAACTTAAAGCGAAGCACGCTAGGTTACATGTCGTTACCAACCCATTAGGGTTCGGTGACCATGTTCCTTGCGTGCTTTTTTTGTTTTGTGTTACTAGAAAGGAGTTTCAAATAAGTTTGAAAGAAAATGAAATCATAAAATGCTCAAGATGTAACTCTTGCGCTAAGCATAAGATGTCCTAACATATTGTTTATGCTAGATTACGAGCTTTGGAAGGGAAGTGCAAAAATGAATGAGGCTTTCGAGAAATACGACTTTCCTTGGTCACAACCAAAAAAAGTTCTCGTTCCTTTAGTATATGTAAATGAGAAGAATACAGAAAGTACTTTTCAGTTAAAACTGGACTTGATAGAAGCTGAAGATCAAGCACCATTAAAAGGCAAGTAAGTATAAACCACCCCTCGCCTGTCAAGTATGTATATAACCAACTTGAAAGAGGAGAGGGGTTCATATGGGAAAATCAAGAATTTCAAAAATCACTTATTCTCAAGACCTGCCTGGTGAATCTGCTATTTGGATACAAAAACTCGTTACCAAATTATTAATTAACGAGCTTGACATTGATCTTTCTGTCAAAGCAAAGCTTTTAGCATCAGCAGATAGAAGGTTCAGGTACAAAGGGGGGAGTCAATAATTTGAAGAAAAAACTCATTGTAGTCTATTCAAGAGTTAGTACTGGATCACAAAATCTTCGAGAACAAATTGATGCTTCAAACAAAGCAATCCACGCTCGAAACATAAATAAAGATGATGTACTCTACCTTGAAGATTTCAATGTTTCAGCAACTAAGAATGATATTAATAATCGGCCAGCTTTAAAAAAACTATGCAGTTTAGTTGCAGAAAACAAAGTGAAATTAATCTTCATCTATGCTCGAGATAGACATTCCAGGGATTTTTATGAAGGAGCTAAATTCAACGATTTAATCAACAAACATAATGTGGAAGTGATTTATACAGCTTCTAATGAAATTCCCTTCAACAAAAATTCAAGCATAGAAAGTTTTTATGGGATCTTCAGCCAGCAAGGAGGTAAAAACATTGGAAAGCGTTCATCCGATGGACTAAAAAGATATCCCGGAGAAACAATTGGATACAAGCGGAAAGAGGAAAACATTGAAGGTGAAAGGAGAAAAGTCACTTTCATCAAGGATGGAAAACGAAGTAAGGTTATTCAACACCTCTTTGAGGAGTTCAGTCAAATAAAAAATAAAGAAGAGTTTGTTTCAATTTTGAAGAATTACGGCAAGAAACTAAACAGTCATTCAACAGTGATAAAAATTTTGCAAAGACCTTTTTATGCAGCATACTGTATCACTGACTATGGTTATGACCCACTCAATCATGTAGAAGCGATCATTTCACTTGATTTGTTTAAGAAGGCACAAACTGTACTCAACCAATTCATCAAAGAGTATGAATATGCTGTTTTACGTGCTCAAGAAAAGATTCTAGCCATACCAACTTGCGGGGTTTGTAACAAACAGATGAAATTCATGAAGCCCCTTGGAAGTTCAGCATATTTTGTATGTAGTGCTGGTCACAAAAAGATTGATATTGAACTTGATCAACTTAATCATGTTATACATGAAACCATCTTAAATGAGACTAAACAATTCGCTTTAGCAAAATACAAACCAATCTTTAGGACGCACTTTAATGGCACATTAGACAACCTGGTGCATCAAAAGAAACATCAGGAACTTATTTTAAATAGGAATGTGCTGAGCATAACTAGTCAGAATTTTGTTAAAGTCGATAGCAATTTCAAGAAACTGGAGCAGCAGATCCGTAACAACGAATATAAAATAAATGCAATTGAGAAAGAGATAGTTCTATTACAATCATTAAAGAACGAAATAGATACTTTAACAGAACTAGCGGATAAAGCCGTCTCTAAACTATCTGATACCGATGTAACTTCTTTAATTGAGCTATTGATTAAAAAAATTCTAATTCACCATGAATTCCTCGAAATCAATATGTACTCACTAACTTTTGATAAAGGAGCCGTTTAGTGTGAAACATAGCAAAACTGGTGTAGGTTACCTTAGAGTGTCAGATAAGAAGCAAGAGACAAATCATTCTGAGGAAATACAGAAGAAAATGATCTCAGAAAAGGCAAATCAAGAAGGAATCACAATCAAACATTGGCGTTATGATAAAGCAGTTAGTGCTTACCGTACAAATGCCGCAAGACGAGAGAACTTAAATTTATTGCTTTCTGATGCCAAAGATGTTGATGCTATAATTTTCTACGATGAATCTCGTTTAAGTCGAAATATCTTTGATTTCTACCAAGAAATTTATCAACCGTTAAAAGAACGATATCCAAATGTGAAGTTTTATAGCACTCAATCGTCTGGTGAATGGGATCCACATGACCCACTTACCCAAGCAAAATTTGTCTTTGCTGCAGAAGAATCCAATGTTAAATCAATGCGTGCTAAAGATGCACAATTCAGCATGCTATCAAATAAGATTCGACCTAGTGCACGTTCTCCCGTTGGTTATGATTTAGATGAAGGGGTATTAAAGCCTAACATAGATGCGCCAATTGTTTCTAAGATATTTGACTACGCTTCTTGGGGGCATTCCAACAAGAAAATAGCTGATTTTCTAACTGATAACAACGTGAAAACAAAACACATTAGTAAATGGCGAAGTAGTACAATTGATTACATCCTTAAGAATAATTCATACGCTGGCCATCTGAGTTGGAATGTAAAGCAATTTAACACCTCTAGCCAAGAAAATAATGTAAGAGATGATGATCTTTTCAAAGTCCATGAAGCGATTATCTCCCCTGTAATGTTTGCAGTAGTTACACAAGTTAAAAGGTACAAGAAAAAATACGGTAAGTTAGACACACCTTTTCTCCTTCGAAACCTTATCACCTGTTATCATTGCAACTCATTGTTACAGTCAAAAGATAATTCGCCTAAGGGGAAAAGTAAAGAATACCTGGTTTATCGATGCCCAAACTGCAAAGTTAACTATCAAGCAAATAAAATTCATGATGATGTATTAGCAGACTTAACTAAAAAGTGGACATCAAACTTACATCAAATGATTGAAGAAAGTAAGTTTGTGCTATCAGATTGGCTTCAAACGCTTGAAACATGGAAACGCTCTGTTGAACAAACAGAAGAACAAATCCTGTTTAATGAGCGATTAATACTTTTCTGGTCATAACATCGAATGGGTTATTAACGTTATGGTCAGAAAACCGAAAAATTAAACACTAAAATATAAGAATTTTTTGTACTTATGTTAGCCATTCAATATTGAATAAGCTAATGTATAAATAAGGTATTCATAAAAACTAAATACAATACAATGCGGAAGCACCGCTAATTAATCTTTTGGAGAAGTCTAAATTCTTCAAGAGATGGTTAGCGGTGCTTTTTTTATTACAAATGAAAAGGATGATTACATATGAATAACAACACTGTGCTTTATGTTCGTTCAACTAACAACTCTAAACACTCATTAGAATTACAAAAATCCAATGGAAGAAATTATGCCAAACACAATTCACTAAAACTAAATATCATTGTAGATACTAACACCTCTGGTGTTAAACCATTAAATGAGCGCTCTGGTTCAAGTGCACTTTTACACTTGGTAGAAAATGGACTAGTCAACACAATCATTGTTGAATCACTTAGCAGAATTAGCCGGAATTTTGTAGTCACGTCTGAATTCATTTCATTCATTGATCAACACAACGTGAACCTCATTATCCTAGAAGGAGGTGATCAATGTGGTAAATAAGAACACATTCATTGTTGATCGGGTTTACTCTCCCGATAAAGACACAGACTTTAAATCGGTAATGAACCTGATTATTCATCATAAAATTGAGGATCTTGTCCATAATGCTAATAAGGTAAACACTGCTACATCTCAAATCGAGAAGAAAGGACATGTAAAAATATGAGATGTGCTGTGTACATTCGAGTTTCAACAGATAAAGAAGAACAAAAAGCATCATTAAAGTACCAAAAAGAATTGTTCTATAGATATATTGAAGAGCAAGGATGGGACATCTACGAATTCTATGTAGATGTCCAAACAGGAACTACCGAAAAAAGAAAGAGCTTTCAAAAGATGATTGAAGATGCTCAAGATAAGAAGTTCGATATTATTCTTGCTAAAGAACTTTCTCGCCTTGCAAGGAATGGTGAACTTTCTTATAAATTTAAGAATCTTTGCCAAAATAGTGACATTCACATCATAACGTTAGATAATGCTATCAAAACGTTAGAAGATAAAACAGATATGTATGGACTTTACGCTTGGATATATGAACTAGAGTCACAAAACACAAGCAATAGGGTCAAAGAAACGTTACGTACTAGGGCTAAAAAAGGCCTCTTTAAAGGATCAAATCCACCGTATGGATATGAAGTTAAAAATGGAAAGCTTTATATCAGAGATGATTATACACCGAAAATAGTTAAGAGGATATACGATGAATACTTAAGTGGAAGTGGACGCGATGGTATAGCCAGGCGACTATATAACGATAATGTACCAACACCTGCAGATGTAGCTGGAAAGAAAAACGCATCTGATAAGTGGAATGAATCAACAATCAAGCTCATACTAACTAATCCTCATTATGTTGGTGATTTAGTTCAAGGAAGAACCACTACAGTTAGTGTAACAAGTAAAAAAAGAAAAATTGTGGCTAAGGAAAATCAAATCGTTCAGAAAGAAGCCCATAAGGCCATCATTTCACGGGAAGTGTTCGATGCAGTTCAAGAACAACTAAAGCTAAGGTCCAAACAAATTCCAGCTCCAAAAAAGCATTTGTTTACAAATTTACTTTTCTGTGCTGATTGTGGAAAAGGAATGTGGTATCGAAGCAACCGCAAAGGCTATATATGCGGAAGTTACGGACGCTACGGCAAAAAAGCTTGCAGTAGCCACTCTGTTAAAGAAGACATTCTGAAGCGCACCATCATAACTGACATCAAAAAGCACATGGAAGATATCAACAAAGAAGAATACGTTAAACAACTTGAGCTGCAGAACAAAAAGTCTAGAAGTGATGCAGAAAAACAAATCACTAAATTGGACAGACAAATTGATACCTTGAGGAAAAGAAAGAGGAAATTTGTAAACCTACTGGCTGATGAGCTCATCTCGCAAGAAGATTATCGGGACAATGTTGAAGCTAACAACAAAGAAATCGATGAATTTATTGAACAGAAGAATGAGCTACTTCAATCTATTGAGAACGAACAAGTCGTTGATAACATAAGCCAACTCAAGCAAGAATTGCTTAGATTCCTAAGCTTTGATGAGTTAACGTCAGAAGCATTACATCGTCTAGTCAATCGTATTGACGTAAAGAAAGACGGTAAGTTCAAAATTCATTATAGTTTTGCCACTTCAACAACTGAATAACAGCAGGAACCCTTACTGGGTTCCTGCTTCTTTTAAAACAATCTGCGAAACGCATTCAACGTGACTCGTCTGCGGAAACATATCAACCGGCTGCACTTCCTGAGTCGCGTATCCCCCATCCTCAAGCACACGCAAATCACGGGCTAACGTGGAAGGGTTACAGGAAACATAGACAATCCGCTCCGGCTCCATATCGATCATGGCCTCGAGCAGCTTTTCGTCGCAGCCCTTTCTTGGCGGGTCTACGACAATTACGTCGGGACGGAGTCCTTGATTCCGCCACCACGGCATAATCTCTTCAGCCTGGCCGACGTAAAACTCGACGTTTTCCATCCGGTTCAGTTTAGCGTTTTTCTTTGCATCGGTAACGGCTTCCGGGACGACTTCCACGCCATACACTTTTTTGGCTTCCTGGGCTAAGAAAAGCGATATGGAGCCGATACCGCAGTAAGCGTCGATCACGGTTTCGCCGCTGCGCAGGTCCGCGTAAGCGAGCGCCTGGTCATACAGCTTCTTCGTCTGGGTTGGATTGACTTGGTAAAACGATTTTGGCGAGATCATGAATTTGATGTCGCCGATCATGTCATAGATGTACTCATCTCCAAAGAGCACCTTCGTCTCTTTGCCTAAAATGACGTTGGTTCGGCCGCTGTTTATGTTATGGATGATCGATTTAACATTGGGAAAGGCGTCTCTGATCTCATCAATCAGCTTGTCCTGCTCCGGAAGCTGCTTTGTTTTCGTAACGAGTACGACCATAATGTCTTTTGTAGCCTGTCCGGTCCGCACCATAACATGCCGCAGCATCCCGCGGTGGGACTCTTCATCGTAAGCCGATATGCCGAGTCGGGTAGCGATACGCCGGACAGTTTCTACCATGCGGTCGTTTCTTTCATCCTGAATTAAGCAGGTGTCCATATCGATGATCTTGTGGCTGCGCTTTTGGTAGAAACCGGTCATCAGTTCGCCGTCTTCTTTTTCACCGACTGGGATTTGCACTTTGTTCCGGTAGCGCCACGGGTCGTCCATTCCTATCGTATCGTGTACCGATACGTGCTCTAAATGACCGATTTTCTTCAGCGCGTCTTTTACTTGTTTATGCTTCATCTCAAGCTGCATCGCATAGCTCATGTGCTGAAGCTGGCAGCCGCCGCATTGAAGATAAACGTCACAAGGCGGCTCCACCCGTTCTTCGCTCGCCTCTAGGACTTCCAGCAGCTTTCCGAAGCCAAAGTTTTTCTTCACTTTTACGACCTTCACCTTCGCTTTTTCACCCGGCAGCCCGTAAGGAACAAACAAAGGATAACCGTTTACTTTGCCTACCCCATTCCCTTCATGGGTCAAATCCTCAAAAGCGAGCTCAATCGTTTCATTTTTTTGTACTGGAGGCTTTGGTTTAGCCATGTAGATCCGTCCTTTTCATCATCTTGTTCTCTGATTTTACCATACCTATAACAAGGACACGAAAAAGGCTGCTGTTTCTATTGCAACAGCAGCATCTTTTCTAACATTTTTGCTCGGTATCACTGGAGAATTTCTCCCGTGGGACAAAAAAATCGATATGTTTGTACAAATTGACAAATTCCCCGGGCAATAATCCACCAAATTCCCCGTCAATATTGAGTTGCATTTTTTCTTCCGTCTTTACTTTCACCCGACTGGCTGTTTTCTGAATAAACTTCGGATGGTTCAAGTGATTCCCTTGAATGGCAAGCGTCGCAAGCCGGACAAATTCAGCGACGTTCATCTTTTCAATGATCATCAGATCGAATAGCCCGTCATCCATTCTTGCTTCAGGAGCAAGCTTCTCGAATCCCCCAACGGAATTAGTATTGGATACGAGAAACAGCATGATGTCTCCCTCGTAGAGTTTGCCATCATATTCAATCTCGACAAATGTTGGGCGGATGGATGGCAGCATCTCCATGCCTTTTAAATAATAGGCAAGCTGTCCAAGCATCGTCTTCAGCTTACTTGGCACTTCATAGGAGAGTTCAGTAATTTTTCCTCCCCCGGCAATATTCATAAAATATTGGTCGTTGACGCGGCCGATATCAAGCGGAGTAGTATAATCCTCGAGAATAATATCGACAGCTTTATGAATGTTTCGCGGTACGCAGAGCGCACGTGCGAAGTCGTTGGTTGTCCCGACTGGAATGATTCCTAGCTTAGGTCTTGGATTTTGTTCGGCAATTCCATTAATGACTTCATTAATTGTTCCGTCTCCGCCGGCAGCGACCACCACATCGTACTCCCGCTCAACTGCGGTCTGGGCTGCTTTCACAGCATCCCCAGCACAAGTAGTAGCATGAGCGGACGCCTCGTATCCTGCTTGCTCAAATCGCTGAAGGATATCAGGCAGGACCTTACGGATTACTTCTCTTCCAGAGGTCGGGTTATAAATAATTCGGGCACGTTTCATAGTATGACCCCCTCATCAGGCATGCTCCAAGGTATATCATAGCTCTTTTTCCTTTATTTGAAAACACTAAAGTATTATATGATTATTTGTCCCCATCCATACGAAAGCACGCATAAGAATGCGTGCTTTCTTGGATCTCCCATAACTTTTACGATGAACAGCCTAGCGTTTATCCATTTCTTGAAGAAGGATTTTGTTGACCATTGGCGGGTTCGCCTGGCCTTTCGTTTCTTTCATCACCTGGCCGACGAGGAATCCGAGCGCACGGTCCTTCCCGTTCTTGTAATCCTCAATCGACTGTTCGTTTTGATCAAGAATTTTCGTAATAATCTCAGTCAGCTGACCTTCATCAGAAATCTGGACGAGTCCTTTATCTTTTACTATTTTCTCAGGATCGCCGCCTTTTTCCACAAGGTCACTGAAGACTTTCTTAGCAATCTTGGATGAAATCGTGCCATCTTCAAGCAGCTGAGTCAGCTTAGCGAGAGACTTCGGTGTTAAGGCTAAATCAGAGAGCTCTTTCTGATGCTTGTTCATATAAGCGGAAACTTCGCCCATCAGCCAGTTCGAAGCTTGCTTGATGTCACCCTCATTGGCAATCGTTTCTTCGAAGAAATCGGAAAGCTCTTTATTGTTCGTTAACACCATTGCATCGTAAGCAGGAAGCTCCAGCTCTTCAATATAGCGTTTCTTTCGCGCATCCGGCAGCTCAGGAATCTGCTGAAAAATGCGGTCTTTCCAAGCTTCATCAATATAGAGCGGCACAAGGTCCGGTTCCGGGAAATAGCGGTAGTCGTCAGAGCCTTCTTTGACACGCATCAGAAGGGTTTCTTTTGTCTGTTCATCAAAACGGCGCGTTTCCTGCAGGATTTCTCCGCCGGAAAGAAGCACTTTCTCCTGGCGTTTTTCTTCAAACTCCAGCCCTTTTTGAACAAATGAGAAGGAATTCAAGTTTTTCAGCTCCGTTTTTGTCCCGAACTCTTCTTGCCCAATTGGACGAAGAGATAAGTTGGCGTCACAACGCAGCGAACCTTCTTCCATCTTACAATCCGAAACTCCCGTGTACTGGATAATGTTCTTCAATGCTTCTAAATAAGCATAAGCTTCTTTAGGGGAGCGGATATCCGGCTCAGACACAATTTCAATGAGCGGCGTTCCCTGACGGTTGAAGTCAACGAGTGAATAACCATCATCGCTGTGCGTCAGCTTTCCTGCATCTTCTTCGAGGTGCAGCCGGGTAATGCCGATTTTTTTCTTCACTCCATCCACTTCGATCTCAATATGACCATGCTCCCCAATCGGCTTGTCGAATTGGGAGATCTGGTAAGCTTTCGGGTTGTCTGGATAAAAATAGTTCTTCCGGTCAAACTTTGTATCCGATGCGATTTCACAATTTAATGCCATCGCTGCTTTCATGGCAAAATTGACAGCCTCTTCATTGAGGACAGGCAGGACACCGGGATAGCCGAGATCAATCGGGTTGACATTTGTATTCGGTTCGTCGCCAAACATATTGGGCGATGGACTGAAGATTTTTGAATTGGTTTTTAACTCTACGTGCACTTCCAGTCCTATGATTGTTTCAAAGTTCATGACTGCGCACCTCCAAGGGACGGGCGTTGTTTATGGAAATCAGTTGCCTGTTCGAAGGCATGAGCTGCACGGTACACCATTTGTTCATCAAAGTGCTTGCCAATGATCTGCAGGCCGATCGGCAGCCCTTCATTGGAAAATCCGCAAGGGATGGAAATTCCCGGAACACCAGCGAGGTTCACCGGAATGGTAAGAATATCATTGGCATACATCGTTAACGGGTCATCGGATTTTTCTCCCACTTTAAAGGCAGGTGTCGGCGTTGTCGGCCCGATAATCACATCATAATTTTCAAATACTTTATCAAAGTCATTTTTAATTAAGGTTCTTACCTGCTGGGCTTTTTTATAATATGCGTCGTAATAACCAGAGCTTAAGGCAAAGGTACCCAGCATAATCCGACGCTTCACTTCGTCGCCAAATCCTTCGGCACGGGAACGTTTAAACATATCCAGCATCGTCTCCGCATTTTCTGTCCGTCTGCCGTAACGCACCCCGTCAAAACGGGCCAGGTTGGCAGAGGCTTCTGAGGAAGCCAGCAAATAGTACGTAGACAAGGCATATTTGGAATGAGGCAGTGAAACCTCTTCCCAGGTCGCTCCGAGCTCTTCATACTGTTTAAGTGCAGATTGCACGGCTTCTTTTACTTCAGGGGTAACCCCTTCACTTAAATATTCCTTTGGAACGGCAATCTTTAACCCTTTGACATCGCCTGTTAGAGCATCTGTAAAGTTCGGCACTTCGACATTCGCGGATGTAGAATCCATTGGATCATGACCGGAAATCGTTTCTAATAGGAAGGCGTTGTCTTCGACGTTTCTTGTGATCGGTCCAATCTGATCTAAAGAGGAAGCAAAAGCAATCAAGCCAAACCTTGACACACGGCCGTATGTAGGCTTCAGCCCTACTACTCCACAGTACGCTGCCGGCTGGCGGATGGAGCCACCTGTGTCAGAGCCTAATGAATAAGGGACTTCTCCGGCAGCTACAGCTGCAGCAGATCCTCCGCTTGAACCACCAGGAACGTATTCCGTATTCCAAGGGTTACGCGTAGCAAAATAACTGGAGTTTTCGTTGGAAGACCCCATTGCAAACTCGTCCATATTTAATTTACCAATCGTCACAGACTTCGCGTCGCTCAATTTTTTTACAACGGTGGCATCATAAAGCGGATCCTCAAAGTTATCAAGAAACTGACTCGCCGCTGTCGTTCTCAATCCTTTAGTGACGATATTATCTTTAACCCCGATGGGAAGACCGAAAAGCTTGGCTTTTGCTGATCCCCGTTCTTCATCTAAGGCAGCTGCCTGGGCACGTGCTGCTTCTTCATTTAATGTAAGAAAAGCTTTTACCTGGTCTTCGACTTCGCCAATCCGCTTGTAGGATTCGTCGACGAGTTCAGTGACGGTAATTTCCTTATTATGTAGCTTCTCTTGAAGCTCTCGCAATGTATATTCAAATAAAGACATCATTGGACCTCCCTATTCCAGTACGGATGGCACTTTAAACTGGCCATCCTGCTGCTTTGGTGCATTTTTTAGTGCTTCATCTTTTGAAATCCAGTTTTTGGGCTCGTCCTTACGCAGGACATTTTTTAAATCCAGGACGTGGGTAGTCGGTTCGACGCCCTCAGTATCTAGCTCATTTAACTGCTCAGCATACGTAATAATGTCATCAAGCTGCTTCGTAAACATGTCGGCTTCATCCTCGGAAATGGCTAATCGAGCCAGATGAGCAACGTGTACAACTTCTTCTTTACTTATTCGGGACATGCTGTTACCTCCATTCGCACTCACATAATATATGATCATACCAAAAACAATCATCGGTTAGCAACGTACAGGTTTACACCTTATTCATCTTAACATATTTGCTTAGTACTTTTCTAAAGAGCTCCAATGTAAAAAAAGAACTTCCAGCTGGACTGGAAGTTCTAGCTTTTCTTTATAATTTAGCTTTATAGTGTTTGGCCGCTTCAAAGTTCTCGACGACCTCTTTAGGCGGTGTTCCCACTAAGCTGACAACAATCGTGACAATGGCACTTAAAAAGAAACCTGGCACAAGCTCATACAAGTCAAAGATCCCGCCGCTCAGGAAGTCTCCCCAGATTACAACCGTAGCTGCACCGACTA
Source organism: Halobacillus salinarum (assembly GCF_022919095.1). Taxonomy (NCBI): domain Bacteria; kingdom Bacillati; phylum Bacillota; class Bacilli; order Caryophanales; family Bacillaceae; genus Halobacillus; species Halobacillus salinarum. The sequence goes on from NZ_CP095073.1 coordinate 3,836,288, forward strand.
TCATTCCGGCTAAGGCACCATTTCTGGTCACACCTTTCCAGAACAGAGAAAGAATGATCAGCGGACCGAAAGCTGCACCAAATCCTGCCCATGCGTAAGATACGAGGGAAAGTACGGAACTGTCAGGATTTCCTGCTAGCAGTATAGCAATTAAGGCAATTCCCGCCACAGCTACACGTCCTACCCATACAAGTTCACGTTCTGACGCATTTTTACGGAAGATGGCTTTATAGAAGTCTTCCGCTAATGCAGAGGAAGAAACAAGCAGCTGAGAGTCAATGGTACTCATAATAGCTGATAAAATCGCAGCTAGCAAAATACCTGAAATAACTGGATGGAACAAAAGCTGAGAGAAGGAAATAAAGATCTTCTCAGAGTCTGCCAGCATTTGAACGCCATTTTCATTTAAAATTTCTACGCCAAAGCTATCCAGGGCACTAATATCCTGCGTGTTAATATACGCGAGACCAAATAATCCGGTAAAGATCGCGCCATAAAGACCGAGGATCATCCAGCCCATTCCGATAAAGCGCGCTTTCTTCACATCCTGCGGCTTGCGCAGCGCCATAAAACGAACGAGAATGTGCGGCTGGCCAAAGTAACCAAGACCCCAGGCTAAAGATGAAATAATAGCGAGAGCTCCAACACCTTGAACCATGTTCAAGTGTGCAGGGTCAATGTTACCAACTGCATCTGTCGCTGCACTCCAGCCTCCAAGCTCCTGTACAGCAACAATAGGTACCGTAACTAAAGCAAGGAACATAAGAATACCTTGAACAAAGTCTGTCCAGCTTACAGCTAAGAATCCGCCTAGGAATGTATAAGAAATGGTTACAATAGCACCAATCCAAAGGGCTTGTTCATAGCTTAGCTCAAAGGAAGCTTCAAACAGCTTCGCACCGGCCACCATACCGGAAGAGGTGTAGAAGGTGAAGAATAAAAGAATGACAAATGCAGAGATCACTCGGAGAATGTGTGAATGATCGCGGAATCGATTCTCCAGGTAATCCGGAATAGTAATCGAATCATTAGCGACCTCCGTATAAATCCGTAAACGTTTCGCGACAAACTGCCAGTTTAAGTAAGCACCGATGGCAAGACCTACACCAATCCAGGCAGAAGATAATCCTGAAGCATAAATCGCACCAGGCAGACCTAAGAGCAGCCACCCACTCATATCAGATGCACCTGCACTTAGTGCTGCTACACCAGGTCCTAATCGGCGACCTCCTAATACATAATCAGATAAATTGCTTGTAAGACGATATGCGGCAAAACCAATGAGCAGCATACCTACTAAATAAACGATGAACGTAATCAACGTTGCCATATCCATGTTTCGTTATTCGCTCCTTTCACTAGTAAAAAGTGTAATGATCGATAGTATGAGTAATAGTGGCATCGGGACAAACAGCCAGAACCATGTTGCTCCTGCAATAGAGTATCCAGCCGCAGCTGCTAGTTCAAACACATTCCCACCTCCAATCCTCGTTGTATGCACTTCTATGCATTTTTTCAATAATTCTGAATAGTAGTTCTAAAGTCATAGAAGCAAAAAAAGTCAAACACAGATACAACCATATCATAATATAGATGTAAGAACATTGCAAAAATTGTTACATAAATTTAATATTTGGATAAATATGCAGTAAAATTACATATATACTCATATATTCGAGAAATAAACAATATCTATTCATCAAATTTAATAAAAAAAAGTTCAATTCCTTATTGAACCGTTACCCTTATTCTTTCCTATTGAAATAAAAAACATGCTTATGTTATTTAAAGAGAGATCCTCGATGAATAATGTATCTTTCCAGACTGATACTATTAAAAAGGAAAGAAAGGGGCAGTTCTATGGACTTCCCGACCATTCATACGAACATATGGGATGCTGTCATAGCCATTCCTGTGATTATGATACTGACAGAATTCATTAAGCTGTTCTTAAAGGTACCTAAATTTGCGGTTCCGACGATTGCTTTAGTATTAGGACTAATCATTTCCATTTTTTACAGCCACCGCGGCGATCTGGCAACCGGAATTTTCATGGGATGGTTCTACGGTTACGGGGCCGTGGGAAGCTATGCCAGCTTAAAATCGAACTGGCTGGCCTTTAGAAAAGAGCCCTCCTATCCCGCGGAAAAGTGAGCTTTTCATTTTAAACTATTAAAAACCTCTCTTTATTTAAAGAGAAGCTCATAAGCAGCGGAGAAAGTTTCCCGGCTTTTTTTTACATTAATCCTCATATTATTTTCAGCAAATTGTTAGGCAACAGAAGATAACGACCGCTGCCTGTCAAAACAGCCTTTCCATTTGGCAAGGATCAACTAGAGAAGGAGAGTCTTATTTCAAACAGCTTCAGCGGATTAAAAAAGCCAGCTTACAGACAAACCATAAGGTTTCTCCATAAGCTGGTTTTGTAATTGACTTTCCTATGTGAAGCAAGAGATCGTTTAAAGCATTTCAGAGGTCGTTTTTCCTTGCATATGATGAATGAGGTAATCAGGTCCGCCTGCTTTAGAATCCGTGCCTGACATATTAAACCCGCCAAATGGGTGGTAGCCTACAATCGCTGCTGTACACCCACGATTGAAGTATAAGTTTCCGACGTGGAAATCTTCACGGGCTTGTTCAATGTGTGCACGATTATTCGTAATGACAGCTCCTGTTAAGCCATAATCCGTATTGTTGGCAATCTCGATCGCTTCATCGAACGTTTTCGCTTTTGCAAACGCAACAACGGGACCAAAGATTTCTTCCTGCATTATCCGGGCATTTGGCTCAAGATCGGCAAAAACGGTCGGTTCAATAAACCAGCCTTTGCTGTCATCTCCCTTGCCTCCCGTTTTCAGATTCCCTTCCTCTTTTCCGATCTTAATATAATCCAGGATCTTGTCATAAGCAGCCTGGTCGATCACCGGTCCCATATAAGAGCTGTAGCTTGCAGGGTCCCCATAGGCCACTTCTTCTTTGGTTTTCGCAACGACACGGTCTACAAGTTCATCATAAATTTCTTCATGAGCGACTACACGTGAACAAGCGGAACATTTTTGTCCCGAAAAGCCGAATGCGGAATAAGTGATCGCATCCGCAGCGAGTTCAAGGTCAGAATCTTTATCGACAACAATCGTATCTTTCCCACCCATTTCTATGATCGTACGTTTCAGCCATTGCTGCCCAGGCTGAACCTTAGCCGCCCGTTCAAAGATGCGTGTTCCCACTTCGCGCGAGCCTGTAAAGCTCACAAACCGTGTACGTGGATGGTCTACTAAATAATCTCCCACTTCTTTACCGCTTCCCGGAATGTAGTTAATGACTCCGGCAGGAAGACCTGCTTGTTCAAGAACCTCCATCATTTTATAAGCGATAATAGGTGTCGCACTGGCTGGTTTAAGTAAGACGGTGTTCCCAGACACCATCGCTGCCGTAGTCGTGCCTGCCATAATGGCAAACAGGAAGTTCCACGGAGAGATGACGACTCCTACTCCAAGAGGGATGTAATGGAAGCGGTTATTCTCAATCGGACGAGAGTTGACGGCAGCCCCTTTATCAATCTCTAAGATCTGACGCCCGTAATATTCCATAAAATCGATGGCTTCTGCGGTATCTGCGTCTGCCTCTTTCCAAGGTTTTCCGCCTTCTTTAATAAGATGTGCGGTGAATTCGTGCTTACGGCGGCGAATGATAGCTGCTGCACGGAATAAGATGTCTGCTCTGAACGGGGCTTTTGTTTTACGCCACCAGTCAAATGTTTCATCAGCGATTTTATGTGCTTTCTCTGCTAAATCCTGATTGGCTTTTGAGACATATCCAAGGACTTCTTTCTTATTGGCCGGGTTGACGACTTTGATTTTCTCATCAGTCATGATTCTTTCTCCGCCAATAATCAATGGGTATTCCTTTCCTAGTTCAGATTCAGCTTTCTTAAGTTCTGACTCCAGGGCACTGCGATTTTCTTGAACGCTAAAATCGGTAAATGGCTCGTGTTTATAAGAAACTACCATTAAAACCGCCTCCTTGAAATGATATGGGAATGGACGCTTTTCAATTGTAAGAAAATTACCACAGCAAGCGTTTCCATTGATCATTTTATCGTATTACAGCAGGGACAGCAAATCTAACTCCCTCAATTGTGGGGGATAAAAAAACCGCAGTGACGGGAAATCACTGCGGCTTTCGTTTATTGATAAACGTGAACGTAGGCGTCTTCTTCGCCTGCTTTTTTCACAATCACGCTTTCCTGATGATCCATACTGTAAATATTGACTTCAATATCATAATGATCTTCAAACATTTCCATCACCAGACTATGGACATACTGAGTAAACCCTACGACTTCTGATTGCGAATTAAACTGAATTGGGATGTTAATCTTCACCTTTTTCAATTCGTTATCTACATAAAACCCATTCGCGATCATTCCGACGAAATTCGGGAAGTAATCTGACACTTCCGCGCGGAACTCAGAAAACAACTGGGCATCTTCAAAATGGTCCTTCTCTGCTTGGTCTGAAGGAAACAGCACATTTTCTTCCTTAATAGCTTTCCAATTGCCTGCCGTCATATCTGAGCCCTTGACGTACGACTTAGCAAGAAAACTGCCGGGTACTTTCGCCTGGGCTGTCTCCTCCTGATAAATCGCAAACATAATCGGAACATCCTGAAGTTCTTCTCGTTCACGCAGACGCTTTAGAATTTCATTAGCATAAGCTTTGCCCTTACTTAACAGCTCACTTTTGCTGTGCTTCTCTGTGTATTCCTTGCCATCCACCGAAAAGTTATACACCGACCGCATGGAAATTCCGATTGTAACGCCTTTTACATTAACGACGTTATCATCCTTTTTTACGAGATAGTCCTGCTCCACAATATTGGAGATATACTTAGGATTTTTTCGGAAGTCTTTTTCTTTTGCTTTGTCTTCATTGAGCTTAGGATTCAAGCCTTCCGGATTATCCTCGGATTCACGGGAAAGCCATTCAATCAACGTGTCGTAATCCAAATACTGGCCCGGTTGAAAATAGTATTTATCAGGATCAAAATACTCTTTTGAGTGCCGCCTCAGGCCGTCTTCAAACTCCGCAATATCCAGACGGTTGCCCATCTGGTTTGTCGTTAACCCTCTTGCAGCTGACGTAGTCGGGCTGTCCTTTGACAAAATCATTTTATAGTCATTCTCGGGTGCACTGTAACTAGGTATAATCGCCGTCTGATTGCTGCTTTCGTCCTTTGTTTCTTTGACGACCTTCTGTTTGTTGTCAAAGACGGGCGTACACGCGCTTAAAATCAGCAGAGCACATAGCAAGAGTGCGTGTATCTTTCTCATCGTTTCCACTCCCCATTACGTTAAAGCTTTGCTAAACTGTTCTTCATCCCATATTTCAATTCCTAACTCATCGGCTTTCTTATATTTTGATCCGGCATCCTCACCAGCGATTAAGAGATCAGTGTTTTTGCTGACGCTGCCTGTTACACTTCCGCCGAGCTCCTGAATCATGTTTTTCGCTTCTGATCTCGTATAATTTTCCATTTTGCCCGTAAGAACAATCGTTTTGCCAGCAAACGGTGAATCCGCGGCCTGCTCGCTCTTTTTGATTCCTTTATACTCCATGTTTAAACCAAGGTTCCGTAACTCATCAATCAGTTCAATGACTTGTGATTTGTGGAAATAACGATAAATAGAGTCGGCCATTTTCTCGCCAATTTCAGGAATGGCTTCGAGCTCTTCTACGTCGGCTTTCATCAACCTGTCCATCGTTTCGAATTGCTGTGCGAGCGTGCCTGCTGCTTTTGTACCTACATACCTTACACCAAGACCGAAAAGCAGCCGCTCGAGTGAGTTTTCTTTAGATCCTTCAATAGCTGTAAGCAGATTCTGCACAGATTTCTCACCCATTCGCTCAAGCTGTAACAGTTCATTTCTTTCAAGTTTATAAAGGTCAGAGATATTATGAATCAGCTCTTCCTTAAATAGCTGGGCGATTACTTTTTCCCCGAGTCCTTCAATGTCCATCGCATTTCTTGAGACAAAATGAATGAGCGCTTCACGAAGCTGGGCTGGACAATTAGGATTGATACAGCGCAGGGCGACTTCTTCTTCCAGCCTGACGAGTTTGCTTTCACAGGCAGGGCAGCGTTCCGGCATCGCAAATGGTTCTTCATCCCCGTTACGCTGGTCCTCAACCACCCGGACGACTTCCGGAATAATATCTCCGGCTTTTTTTATGACCACTGTATCCCCGATACGGATATCCTTTTCACGTATTAAATCCTCATTGTGCAAGGAGGCACGCTGAACAGTGGTACCCGCCACTTTCACAGGCGAGAGAATGGCAGTCGGCGTCACCACACCTGTACGTCCGACACTTAATTCGATATCAAGCAAGTTGGTGACTGCTTCTTCGGCAGGAAATTTGTAGGCAGTCGCCCACCTTGGACTTTTAGCCGTGAATCCTAGAGCTTCCTGCTGATCAAGGCGATCCACCTTGATTACGATGCCATCGATTTCGTAATCAAGATCCGGACGTCTTTCCACCCAGCTGTGAACATAATCAATCACTTCATCAATGTTACCGCATTTCTGCCATTCCTGGTTCGTTTTCAGCCCAAGTTCATTCAGCCGCTCGAGTCTTTCACTATGGGAGGTTGACGTGTCATCCTCCCAGATGCCGACTCCGTAAAGAAAAATATCCAGATTTCGTTTAGCGGCGATTTTAGGATCCAGTTGACGGAGGCTTCCTGCGGCGGCGTTTCTTGGATTTGCAAAAGGCTCTTCAGCGTTTGCTTCCTTTTCTTCATTTAAGGCGGCAAACGACTTTTTCGGCATAAATGCTTCGCCCGGACCTCGAGGGTTTCGGGCTGTTTCAAGCGTAAGGGAATACTGCGGATCGTTCTCAAGTTCTTCGTAATATCTTCCCCTGTTGTACCGTTCCCCCGCGTCGCGCCTCGTACAAATAGTCCGTCTTCATAACTGAGCGAGACAGCAAGGCCGTCAATTTTCAATTCACAGACGTAAGTTACTTCTTCCTCTGTGCCTTCACGGGCACGGCGGTCAAAATCACGCAGCTCCTGATCGTCAAATGCATTTCCCAAACTCAGCATCGGCACTCGATGATCTACTTTCACAAAAGCTTCCAGAGGTTCCCCGCCTACGCGCTGGGAAGGTGAATCGGACGTGATGAATTCAGGGAATTCCTTTTCCAGATCAATCAGCTCGCGCATTTTCTGATCATATTCATAATCAGATACGCTTGGGTTGTCCAACGTATGGTATTCGTAATTGTATTGATCCAATTCTTTTCTTAAGGCTTCAATTCTTTGTTTCGCCTCTTGTTTATCCATGTCTGCCACTTCCCTTAAGCTTTAGTGATCGGAGCGTAACGAGCAAGAAGACGTTTGATCCCAGTTGGCGCAGGAAAAGCAATATCAAGCTCCATGGCATCTCCTTCTCCCTGCACATTGACGACTGTTCCCTCGCCCCACTTTTTATGTTTCGCTTTATCCCCAGGCTGCCAGCCTATTTTTTCGCCTCCTGTAGACGACTTAGGACCGGTTTTCTTCGCTGCGCGTTTTTTAGGTTTTGATGCAGAAGGTGCCTCTGTGTTCTTCTGGCTGAAGAATGGCAGTGGTTCCTTTTCTTCTTTTCCATCGAGGAGATCTTCAGGAATCTCTCCGATAAACCGGCTCACAGGATTCATATTCGTTCGCCCAAACAACGTTCTCATTTTGGCGTGGGTTAAAAACAATTCCTTTTCTGCCCGGGTAATGCCGACATAAGCCAGACGTCGTTCTTCTTCCATTTCGTTCTCATCCATGATCGACCGGCTGTGCGGAAAGACGTTTTCTTCCAGTCCTACGAGAAAGACGACCGGAAATTCCAGACCTTTTGCCGAGTGGAGCGTCATCATCGTGACCGCGTCATCACTATTAGGATCGTCATTCATCGTATCTATATCCGCGATTAATGCTAAATCGGTCAAGAAAGCAATCAGCGTCTTATCTTCACTGTTTTCCTCAAAGTTTTTTGTTACTGATTTAAATTCTTCAATGTTCTCCAGGCGGCTCTGTGCTTCAATGCTTTTTTCATTCAGGAGCATTTCTTCATAGCCTGTTTTTGAAATCACTTCCTGTACCATATCTGTTGCTGATAAAAACTCCTGCTGCTGCGTCCAGTTTTTGATCATTGTGCGGAATTGCATGATCGATTTCGCTGCTTTTGCGCTGACACCAACAAAATCAACTTCAGCAGCTGCTTCGTAAAGAGAAATGTCATGATCAGCGGCGTAGGCAGCCATTTTGTCCATGCTCGTCTTTCCTACGCCTCTTTTGGGCTCGTTGACAACCCGTTGAAAACTTAAATCATCGTTAGGATTTGCAATGAGACGCAAATAGGCAAGCATGTCTTTGATTTCTTTACGATCATAGAACTTCGTGCCTCCCACCATTTGATAAGGCACGCCTGCTTTCACGAATGTTTCCTCAACCGTCCTGGACTGGGCATTGGTTCTGTACAGGATCGCTACGTCTGAGTATTTATACTTGCCCTGGCGGATCAGTTCTTCGATTTTGTCTGTCACAAACAGTGCTTCTTCCCGTTCAGTCCCTGCTTCATGGTAACGGATCTTCTCCCCGCCATCATTGTCTGTCCATAAGCGCTTCGGTTTTCTTCCTGAATTGTTATCGATCACCTGGTTGGCTGCATTTAAAATAAGCTTGGTTGACCGATAGTTTTGCTCAAGCAAGATCGTTTGAGCATTCGGATAGTCTTTTTCAAAGGAAAGGATGTTTTGAATATCAGCTCCACGCCAGGCATAGATGGATTGGTCAGAATCGCCGACTACACAAAGGTTTTTGTAGCGGCTTGCTATCTGTTTGACGAGTTGGTACTGGGCATGGTTTGTATCTTGGTATTCATCCACGTGAATGTATTGAAAACGACGCTGATAGTATTCAAGCACTTCCGGTACTTGATCAAACAACGAAAGCGTCTGCATAATTAAATCATCGAAATCCAGAGACTGGTTTTTACGCAGTTTTTTCTGGTAGCTTTTATAAATTTCAGCGATTTGTTCTTCGTGCATGTTCCCAGCCTGGTTGGCATAATCGTCTGCAGTTAACAATTCATTCTTTGAATTGCTGATGGCACCGAGCATCGCCCTTGGATCCCATTTTTTAGGGTCAAGGTTGATTTCCTTCAGTACCTGCTTGATGACGGACAGCTGGTCACTGGAATCCAGGATTGAAAAATTCCGATCATAGCCAATCCGGTCTATATCTCTTCTTAATATCCGAACGCAAAGGGAGTGGAACGTAGACATCCAGATCTTTTCCGCCTCCTGCCCTACTAACGATTCGACACGTTCCTTCATTTCCCGGGCTGCTTTATTCGTAAAAGTGATCGCCAGTACGTTTCTTGGTGAAACGTCTTTTTCCTGCAATAGATAAGCAATCCGATGAGTAAGAACCCTTGTCTTCCCGCTTCCGGCTCCTGCCATAATTAAGAGCGGTCCCTCGGTATGGGTCACCGCGTTTCGTTGCTGTTCGTTTAAACCTTTCAGTAAAGCATGTGCTGCTTGCGTCATGTGGCACCATCCTTTTTCTTTCTAATTAACGTTTGACCGCTTTTACTGTCTGAAGGGCAGCCTTTAGATCTTCGTATATGATATTTCCTACGACTATGACATCCGCGTAAGCCTTCATTTCTGCTGCCTGCTGCTTAGAGCGAATGCCGCCTCCGTAGAAAAGAGTAGTCTTATCCAGTTCACGGGACACCTTTTTCACCAGATCAGGCTCTCCATAACTCCCGCTGTACTCTAAGTAAAAAATCGGCAGATGGAACATATGCTCTGCCATTCTGGCATAAGCGACTGCATCATCAGAATCAGGAAGTCTGCAATGGGTATGTGTGAACACTTTTGCCTCCGGATTCAACACACAATATCCTTCAGCAAGCATCTCGTCCCAATCCATGATATCTCCGTATTCTTTTACCGCTTCGTGCTGAAGGTCCATCATCCACTTTTTTTCTTCACTATTCATCACCATAGGAATAAAGTAAAAGTCAAAGCCTGGCGTTATGGATTCTAAATTCGAAACCTCCAATATACAAGGAACTTCATACCTCCGAATGCTTGCAAGCAAATGCAGGACATCATCTAAAGTAACGTCATCTGTCCCACCGACAATGATGGCATCCGTTCCTGATTCACACACTGCTTCTAAATCCTGATCTGAAATTTCTTTGTTTGGGTCCAGCTTAAAAACATGCTCCCAATCGTTAACGTTATACACAGTTCCATCCTCCAAAAACCTAATAGTCCATTCACTTATTATAGCAAAAATTAAGGTTAGGAATCGACAGGAAAGAGGAATTAACATTGAAAGGAGAATCTATTGGCAAAGAAAGAGATTCGAGCAGTTCCGAAGCAATGAAAAGACAACATAGCTTTCTGCAAATAATGCACAAAAAAAGACTGTCATCATTGACAGCCCCTCTTCCTATCCTTATTTCGTTTTCTTCTCTTCCACACGATCAAGTGCCAGCGTGTATGCATCGTTACCATAATTTAAACAACGTTTCACGCGTGAGATCGTTGCCGTAGAAGCACCCGTTTCAGTTTCAATTTTATGATAAGTAAATCCTTCTCTGAGCATGCGGGCTACTTCCAGACGCTGTGCGAGCGACTGGACTTCGTTCATCGTTGCGAGGTCATCAAAAAACTCATAACATTCTTCTACATTTTCCAAAGACAAAATGGCTTCAAACAACTGATCCAATGTTTTTCCTCTTAGTTTATCAATTTGCATGGATATGGTTTCCCCCTCACTACTGGGCTGCAACGTTTGTGTCATTTGGTACAATGTTGACCCATGTTTTTCCTTTAGCAAATTTGAGCGGCTGCCCGTCAAGGTATGGCAGAATCCGCCCTTGATCGTTTTTCCAATTCACTTCCATCATTTGTCCTTTATAAAACAAATACCCTTTTCCGCCCGAAGTTAAATCAACTTCACGGCGTCCTTTACTGTCGATAACTTGGTGACTTGTTTTGACAACAAAAATATTGTCTACAGCAATGCGGTCATTTGATTCCTTTTCCACTGTTGGTTCTCCATCACTAGAGCGGAGAAACTGCTTTTGCTCGGAATCGTACGTAAATGAGACGACCTCCTGCGGCTGGTTGGAGTAAGTAATTGTCACATCTTGTACAGATTGCCCCTGCTTCAATTCATCCTCACTGCCAAAAGGAAGAGCTTCCATCTCTTTTGCCTGGTTGTAACCTTTAGCACGGATTGCTTTATCAATCCCACTCGTTAACAAATAGGAATTGTGAGGTGGCATGCGGTCGTTGGAACGCATAAAAAGCCAGCCATTGTTATCATACATCGAACCATTCAAGAAATCTATGCCACTGTTGGCAACGAACTGGTTGATCTTTACTGACGCTCCATGATAAATATAAACACTGTCATACCCTTGGGCAAGCTTCATAAAATAAGGCCGTGCGCTCCTAACCGGACCGATCTTATCCGGAATATGACTTTGAAATAGCGCCACAAACCTTGTAATCTCCCCTTCAGCAAGAACTTCATACACCACATCAGCCTGGCTCAAGCCTGTTTGCGGACGAGCTTTTGTATGATTATTAACCATCACAGCAATTACTCGTTGGCTAGGCTTCTCCTCAGCAGGTTTTCCGGTTAATGGGTACGTAAACTGAGAAAAAGCAGTCTCTTCATCAACTGGATTCTCTTTTTCCTGGGCCGTTACCTTTCCTTCTGGAGCATCGGTGCTCTCCTTTTCTTCTCCTTTACTGCATGCTGCCATTAGTAAAAGTGAAAGAAGCAATACAGCTAGTCCTATGTGTTTCTTCATTGTAACACTTCCTCTTATCCCTGTAGTCTATCCTCTATTCTATCTCATAATAGACGGATACAGTACTTCTTTCTTTTTCACATTCATGAGTCCAAGCGGCGTAATCCTAATAAATGGAAGATGCATAGACGAAAGAAAAAGTAAGGTATAAACGGGATCTTCAAAAGCAAAACCAAATGATTTTAAGTGCTTCTTGAGCCTTGCTTCTTCTTTAATCAACTGCTCCATAGGAAGATCAGACATCACCCCGGCGAGAGGAAGTGGAAGTTCAAAGACCACCTTTCCTTCGTTCACAAGGACGATCCCGCCTCCTAATTCTTTCATACGAGCAAAGGCGAGTTTTATATCTTCCCTTGATTTCCCTATTAAGATTAAATCCCCTGTATTGGAATAAGAACTTGCCAAAGCACCGAGCGAATTCGTGAACCCTTTCAGAAGCGTGTTGACCTTCCACTCGCCATCACGATCCATAAGAGTAAGAAATGCCTCATCTAAATGATCGGGAATTTTTTCAACAGAAGCATCGATATCAATGGCGTACGGCTTCATGATGACATCATTAAACATTTCCATTCCAATGGGCATAGAGAATTGCAGATCCTCATCAGTCATCTCCCAATCTAATTTCAGCGGAGAAATGTCATTTTTGACCCAGCCTATTTTCGTTGACTCTCCGACCACTTCCCCATCTTTTTTCACCCATTCCCCTTTTGCAAGAATTGAGAGAGGCGTGGGATCTTTTGGATCACTTAAAAAATTGAGGTGGGCTACTCGCCCAGGCAGAATACTTCCTACTCGCTCTTCGATCCCAAAGTGTCTTGCCGGCTGATAAGAGGCCATCATATAAGCATCCATTTCCGGCACTCCTTCTTCAATAGCAATCTTAATACAAAGATTGATCAGTCCTTCACGATAAAAACCAGGGGTTGATCCGTCGGTTGTGTACATCATATGGTCATAATGCGTATAGTTTTTCGCTTTCAAACCTTTTAGAATATCAGGGAGATCAGGTCGAATGGAAGAATACCGGAGCCCTGTTTGGTATCCCAGCGACAAACGGCTGATGACTTCATCGGCGGTCATGGATTCATGCTCCGAATCAATTCCCAGAAGCTTCATTTTGACAAGTGTCTGCTCTGATGCCCCGGGCAAATGACCTTCCAGCGGCTTACGTGAGCGTTTCGTTTCCTGCATCCAGTGAAGCATCTGGTCATCTCCTCCATAGAGGACATCCGGCCAGGCAGTAAGTTCTCCCCCTTGAATAACCGCATCATGCTCGAGCCAAGGAAGCACCTGATCATCGAAAAACGCTTTATCTTCTTCCCTCAATGCCGACTGCGAGTCAAAACGGGCCCACCAATACATAGAAGCAGGAAGGTTCATGAATTCCTCCAGCAAGGAAAACGCTTTCCCCTTTTTTGTTAAAAAAAGCCACATGAGATTATCATTAATCAAAGTTGTGGTGCCTGTCTGAGCTGCATATTCAGCTAATGTATGGGGATTATATAATTGAAACGGATGCGCATGCGGTTCGATGTAGCCTGGAACAACATAAGTGCTTCGTCCATCAATCACTTCCGTTCCATCCAGATTCGCGGGAAGCTCTTTGCCGGTATAGACGATACGGTCGTTATATATCCAAATATGTCCATTTACCCATTGTTTAAGGTAAACATTCAAATAAGTTGTCTGTTTAATGAGTTTGGTCGGTGCAAGTTTGCCATCGATTACGGCCGTATGTTCCCGCAGCTGGCGGTTGCGCCACCGAAAGCGCTGTTCATTCATGGAGAACCCTCCCTTATTCATTATTTTCTATGGTAACACAGGAGAAGGAGGTAGGAGAAATGAAACCCAATATTGGCATTGTTAACGCTATGGTTCGCATGACGTGCGGGCTGAGTATGCTGACTTTTTTAATAATGAGGTCAAAAACAAAGGAAGAATCTGCACTTCATCCGCTGTTAGTCATTGCTGCAGCTATGAAAGTCGCTGAAGGCGCTGTTCGTTATTGTCCGCTTACTGCAGTGTACAATGAAATGGAAGAAAATCAACAGTTTTAACTTACAAAGAGGACGAGCCTCACGACTCGTCCTCTCTTTATTATTTTCTTTTTGCCGAGGAAATAGAGGAAAGACCGATATCTCTCCGGTAGTAAAAGTCCTTACTTCCATCAAACACCTGCATTTGTTCATATACATAATCTAAAGCTTTGCCCAATGATGGCGCTGTAGCTCCTGCGAGCAGCACGCGGCCGCCATTTGATACATATTGTTCGTTTTCTTTCTCAGTCCCTGCGTGGACCATTGCAACTCTCGGGTTCATCTTCCAGATTGGAAGAGGGCGTCCTTTTTGATATTTCCCTGGATAACCGCTTGAGGCTAAAACTACTCCAGCACAGGCCTCGTCTGACCAGGAGAGCTCCGGATCTTTATTATTTAGCACATCTAAAAAAACCTGTACGAGATCGTTTTTCAACAGCGGAAGCACAACCTGTGTTTCAGGGTCGCCGAACCTGGCATTAAACTCGATAACTTTCGGGCCGTCAGTGGTTTCAATTAACCCTGCATACAAGATTCCAGTGAAAGGTCTCTCTTCCTTCATAAGGGCTTCAGCCGCTGGTTTTAGTATAGAACGAACCGCCTGTTCATAAGAGCTATCAGGCAAATCAGGTACAGGAGCGTATGCCCCATTCCGCCGGTATTTGGTCCTTTATCAGCTTCAAAGGCTCGTTTATGATCTTTAGCTGACACCATAGGATAAACCTCTGCTCCATTAACAAAGGCCATCAAAGAGAACTCGTCACCGTCTAGAAATTCCTCAATAACAATTTCCCGGCTTGCCTCTCCAAACTGACCGTTGACAAGCATGTCTTCGGCAGCTTCCAACGCTTCCTTCACACTTTCAGCCACTACGACTCCTTTACCGGCGGCAAGGCCATCCGCTTTTACGACAATAGGCGCCCCTTTGTCCTGAATGTATTGTTTTGCTTCGTTCACATCTGTAAACGCCGCATAGGCAGCTGTAGGAATGTCATAGTTCATCATCAGCTGTTTGGCAAAATGCTTGCTTCCTTCTATTAAAGCTGCTGCTTTTGTCGGTCCAAAAACACGGAGACCAGCTTCTTGAAACGCATCGACTATGCCATCCAGCAGCGGGTTTTCCGGGCCGATAATCGTAAGGCTGACGTCGTTTTCTTCAGCAAAGGAAACGAGCTCAGTATGATTGGTTTCTTCAATGTTTATCCTCTTGGCTTCTGCTTCCATCCCTGCATTGCCCGGTACAGCATAAATGGTTTCTACCTGCTCGCTTTTAGCAAGTGCCTGTATAAGACTGTGTTCCCGGCCGCCGCGGCCGATTACCATGATCTTCATGATATCCTTCCCTCCTAGTTAGTGCTTGAAATGACGCATTTTAGTAAAGACCATTGCAATGCCGTTTTCATTACAAGCATCAATAGAATCCTGGTCACGCTTAGAACCGCCTGGTTGGATAATTGCGGTAATGCCGGCCGTGGCTGCTTCTTCAACCGTGTCAGGCATTGGGAAAAATGCATCAGAGGCAAGGATCGCTCCTTTGGCCGTTTCACCTGCCTGCTCGAGAGCAATTTTAGCTGCACCAACGCGGTTCATCTGCCCGGCGCCAACGCCTAAGGTATGATCAGCTTTTGCGACGACGATCGCATTTGATTTCACATGCTTGACTACTTTCCAACCAAGTTCAAGATCTTTCAGCTCCTGTTCTGTTGGCTCCCGCTTCGTAGCCACTTCAAGCTCAACATCAGCAAGAGATCCTTCATCTGTATCCTGCACGAGCAGTCCACCTTGCACGCTTGTTAGCTTATGATGCTGACCTTCTGGTTTTTGCATCGTTACTTTCAACAGTCTGAGGTTTTTCTTCTGAGTCAGAAGCTCCATCGCTTCCTCACTGAAAGAAGGGGCGATGACAATTTCCAAGAAAATTTCCTTAAGCTTGGCCGCTGTTTCACGATCCACTTCCCGGTTTAGTGCGACGATTCCACCAAAGATAGAGATCGGATCGCCCTCATACGCTTTTTGAAAAGCTTCTGCTAACCCACTTCCTGTTCCAACCCCGCAAGGATTCATATGCTTCATGGCTACAGCTGCTGGCTCTTCAAATTCAAGCACCACTTCAAGAGCAGCGTTCGCGTCTTGAATATTGTTGTAGGATAGCTCTTTTCCATTCAGCTGTTCAGCGTTTGCAAGAGATGCTCCGTTGTAATTCGCTTTTTTATAAAAAGAAGCCGTTTGGTGAGGATTCTCCCCATATCTCAAAGATTGAACCTTTTCATAAGTAACGGAATAAGTTTCTGGATGCAGGTCCTCCGTATTCTTAGAAAAATACTCAGCGATCATAGCATCATAGTTTGCTGTATGGCGGAACACTTTAGCCGCTAATTTACGGCGGTTTTCATAGGAAAGCTCACCGTTTTGCAATTCAGAAATCACCAGATCATAATCAGCAGGATCGACAACCACAGCAACATCCTGGAAGCTTTTAGCTGCAGAACGAAGCATAGTCGGACCCCCAATGTCGACGTTTTCGATGGCTTCTTCCTCTGTTACTCCTTCTTTAGCAATAGTTTCTTTAAAGGGGTAAAGGTTAACTGCGACAAGGTCGATCGTTTCGATCCCGAGCTCTTCCAGCTGCTGCATATGGTCTTCGTTGTTTCGTTTGGCAAGCAAACCGCCATGCACGGAAGGATGCAGTGTTTTGACGCGTCCGTCCATAATTTCAGGGAATTCGGTAACTTCCGAGATTGATAGAACGGGAATCCCAGCCTCTTCAATCGCTCGCTTCGTGCCCCGGTAGAAATAAGTTCAAACCCTAGTTCATTCAGACTTTTCGCAAAATCAGCTAGACCTTCTTTATTAGAAACACTTACTAGTGCGCGCTTCTTGTTACTCATTTGGCATCCTCCTTGACCAGTAAAGATTGAATTACTTTTGGGTACAGTTCATGTTCAACTGCTTGAATTTTCCGTTTGACGTCCTCTTCTGTATCGGTATCTTCTATTCTTACTGCTTCCTGGTCAATAATAGGGCCTGTATCCATCCCGTCATCGATAAAATGAACGGTGACTCCGGTGATTTTCACCTGTTTAGAGACCGCCTGTCCGATCGCATCCTTCCCTGGGAAAGCAGGAAGCAAAGAAGGGTGGATATTAATAATGCGGTTTTCGTAAGGCTTAAGCAAAGTCGGCCCTATTAATCTCATATACCCTGCAAGAATAATATAATCAATCTCCCTGTCACGGCAGTCCGCAAGCAGAGCCTCTTCATAAGCTGCTTTCCCATTATAGACTTTCGGGGTAAATACGACTGTATCCACTTCATAACGCTGGGCTTTTTCAATTACTGGGGCGCCAACCCGGTCACAAACGAGCAAGGAAACGTTTGCGTCGAGTTCCCCCTTCTCTATCGCATGAACGATCGCATCAAAATTAGACCCGGATCCAGAAGCAAAAATGGCAAGATTTATCATATCCATTCTATTCCTTCCCGGGCTGTGACTTTTCCGATGATCTGAGCTTTATTCCGTGTTTGATCTAAAGCGTCAAGGGCAGCTTCTGCATCCGCTTCACTCACGATAACAACCATACCAATGCCCATATTGAATACACCAAACATATCCTCCACAGCCAGCTCTCCCTGTGACTTAAGAAATTGAAATATCGCTGGCTTTTCCCAGCTGTCCCGCTCCAGCCTGACTCCTAAGTCTTCTGGAAGAGCACGAGGAATATTTTCGTCAAAGCCTCCTCCAGTAATGTGGGCGATACCTTTTACTCGAACCGCTTCTTTAAGCTGCTGCAGGCTTTTCACATAGATCTCTGTTGGCTCTAATAATTCTACTCCTAGAGGTCTTGTGAATCCTTCATAAATATGGCCAAGATCAAGCTGTTTTTCTTCGATAATTCTCCGTACTAAAGAAAAACCGTTTGAATGTACACCAGAGGAAGAGAGACCGATAACTGCGTCTCCAGCAGTTATCGATTTCCCTGTAATTAACTGTTCTTTGTCCACCATTCCGACTGTAAATCCAGCAAGGTCATATTCCTCCAAGTCATACATTCCCGGCATTTCAGCTGTTTCACCGCCAACGAGAGCAGCACCGGCTTGTTCACAGCCATCTGCGATTCCTTTGACGATTTGTTCAATTTTGGCAGGTTCATTTTTCCCACAAGCAATATAGTCTAAGAACAAAAGAGGGTCTGCTCCCTGGGCTGCGATGTCATTCACACACATCGCCACGACATCCAAGCCAATGGTATCGTGCTTATCCATTTGAAAAGCCAGCTTTAGTTTAGTGCCGACGCCATCTGTTCCGGTAACGAGGACAGGGCGTTGATAAGGGAGGGAACTAATGTCAAAGAGTCCGGCAAAAGCACCGAGTTCTCCCATTACTTCAGGGCGCATTGTCCTTGCCACATGCTTTTTCATTCGATTGACAGATTCATAGCCGGCTTCTACATCCACACCAGCTTGTTTATATGATTCACTCATGCCTTTTCCCTCTTTTCCTTATGCCTTTTCATAGGGTGGCAGCGTATTTGGATAAATTTCTGTCGGGTAGTTTCCCGTGAAACAGGCCATACATCCACCGTGTTCTAAACTTTCTTCTCCTTGATAAATCGCTTCATTTAACCCGCCCGGTGTCAAATAGGCTAGGCTGTCCGCATTAATTTGTTCTTCAATTTCTGCAACCGTATTGTTGGCCGCAATTAATTCCCCGCTTGTTGACGTATCAATGCCGTAATAACAAGGATTCACGATTGGTGGTGAAGCGATTCGCACATGAACTTCTTTAGCTCCAGCCTCTTTCAGCATTTTTACAATCCTTCTGCTGGTAGTACCGCGAACGATCGAATCATCAACCATTACAACCCGCTTCCCTTCTACTATGCCCCGGACAGCGGAAAGCTTCATCTTCACTCCTTGCTCTCTCAGTTCCTGGGAAGGCTGAATAAACGTTCTGCCTACATAGCGGTTTTTAATAAGCCCGAGTTCATATGGTATTCCCGATTCTTCTGCGTATCCAATTGCTGCTGAAATACTTGAATCCGGAACCCCTGTCACGACATCCGCTTCCACTGGGGCCTCTCTGGCAAGTGTCTTTCCCATTCTTTTTCTTGCTGCGTGGACATTTTTATCATCAAGATTACTGTCTGGACGGGAAAAATAGACATATTCCATTGAACATAATGTTCTCTGGATAGGTGCTGAGTAGCGTTTGGACTGCACGCCGTTTCGATCAATTACAGCGAGCTCTCCAGGTTTTATTTCTCTTTCGTAGCTTGCCCTATCACATCGAATGCACAGGTTTCTGAAGACACGACCCATGAATCTCCAAGATATCCAAGACTTAACGGACGAATCCCTCTTGGGTCATTCGCTACAAACAACTGCTCTTCAGTCATAATTAAAAACGCATAGGCTCCTTTAACCATCGTCAGCGCGTCCATAATCGCTTCGTCGATCGGTAAGTGGCGCGCCCGTTTAATGAGGTGAGCCAATACTTCTGTATCTGAAGTCGTCTGGAGAATGCTTCCTTGTCCTTCTAACTGGTTTTTCAGAGCCTGGGCATTGACTAAATTGCCATTATGCGCCAAAGCAAGTCCGCCTGTTTGTGAACGAAACAGCAGGGGCTGAATGTTTTCGTAGCCTCCGTCTCCTGCTGTAGCATAGCGGACATGGCCGATAGCTGCATGACCGGTTAATTCCTCGAGTCTTTCTTGAGAAAACACATCATTAATCAACCCATGCCCTTTTGCAAGCTTTAAATGTTCTCCATCACTAGAAACAATGCCGGCACCTTCCTGACCTCGATGCTGAAGGGCATGAAGGCCATAATACGTCAACTGGGCTGCCTCAGAATGCCCCCATACGCCAAATATTCCGCACTCTTCATTTAACCCTTTGATTTCACCAAGCATGGAATAGCTCCTTTCCACGTGTGTTTTAGCCTAGCTGTCTGCTCTTCCACAATTACTTGCTGGTCGGAAAAAATACGGTACGTTCCATCAGCCGTCACTTTCCCAATGTAAGCAGCATCTTCTAAGATGTCTTCAAAATCTTCCTGATGCTCCGGCTGAACCGATACGAGAAAACGTGACTGCGTTTCTGCAAATAGAGCGGAGGTCCATTCCCCTTCTACAAACACTTCACAGCCTAACTCATTGTCAAACAGGCTTTCTGCCAAAGCTACACTTAAACCGCCTTCTGCGAGATCGTGAGCGGACTGAACGAAGCCTTTCTGAATAGCCTCGAGCAACTGGCTTTGGCGTTTCCCTTCAATTGTCAAATCTAACTCAGGGGCTTTTCCGAAATGACGCCCTTCGATCAACCCTTGTAATTCACTGCCGCCAAAATCGGTCTTAGTTTTCCCAATCAGATAAATGAGATCTCCTGGCTGTTTCATCGCTGAACGTGTGATATGGGCGGTAGATTCTACAAGCCCGACCATGCCGACGACCGGGGTCGGGTAGATCGCTTTCCCGCCGAAGGACTCATTATAAAGAGACACGTTCCCACTGATGACTGGAGTACCAAGTGCCCTGCAAGCTTCACTCATACCTTCGACGCTTTTTTCCATCTGCCAGAAGATTTCAGGATTTTCAGGCGACCCAAAATTCAACCCATCGGTAATCCCAAGCGGCTGGCCGCCCGAACATACAATGTTTCTCGCCGCTTCCGCTACCGCAATTTTTCCGCCTGTTTCAGGATCCAAATAAATATAGCGTGAGTTGCAATCCGTTGTCATCGCAAGCGCCTTATCTGTGCCGCGTACGCGCAATACTGCTGCATCTGAACCAGGTGTAACGGCCGTATTTGTCTGAACCATAGAATCGTATTGATCGTACACCCATTCTTTACTTGCAATCGTCGGCTGTTTCAACAAGGCATGAAGGGTTTCCTTATAATCCTTTACTTCCGGACGATACGTTTCCATGGCTTGAAACTCTTTGTAGTATTCCGGCACTTTCGATGGCTGATGGTAGACTGGAGCATCTTCTGCAAGCGAATCCACCGGGACATCTGCTACGACATCGTCGTGATGAAGCAGCTTAAAACGTTGATCGCCGGTGACTTCTCCAACAGCTACCGCTTCCAAATTGTACTTGCGGAAAACCTTGGCAATTTCTTCTTCTCTGCCCTTTTCAACGACAAGCAGCATCCGTTCCTGAGATTCTGACAACATCATTTCATAAGGTGTCATGTTCGTCTCACGCTGAGGCACTAGATCTAAGTTCATCGTCATTCCAGTGCCAGCTTTACTAGCCATTTCACTCGCTGAAGAAGTCAATCCGGCAGCCCCCATGTCCTGGATCCCGACTAATGCATCATGATGAATGACATCCAGGCAGGCTTCAATGAGCAGCTTTTCCATAAATGGATCGCCGACTTGAACAGAAGGACGCTTTTCCTCCGACTCTTCAGAGAGTTCTTCCGAAGCAAATGTTGCGCCGTGGATACCATCACGGCCGGTTTTCGCTCCAACGTACATCACTGTATTGCCTACACCAGCAGCAATCCCTTTTTGGATGTCCTTGTGATCAATTAATCCCACACACATAGCATTGACTAAAGGATTGCCGTTGTACGCATCGTCGAATTGAACTTCCCCGCCGACTGTCGGTACGCCGACACAGTTGCCATAGCCTGCGATACCACGGACAACTTCTTCAAACAAGTACTTCACACGGGGATGTTTCAATGATCCAAAGCGAAGTGAATTGAGCAAGGCGATTGGACGGGCTCCCATAGAAAACACATCACGTAGAATGCCGCCTACCCCTGTCGCCGCTCCTTGATAAGGTTCAACTGCAGAAGGGTGGTTATGACTTTCAACTTTAAAAACAACGGCTTGCTCATCACCGATATCAATGATTCCTGCGCCTTCTCCAGGACCCTGCAGCACATGGCTGCCTTCTGTCGGAAATTTTTTCAGCAAAGGCTTAGAGTTTTTATAACTGCAGTGTTCTGACCACATCACAGAAAACAGGCCGGTTTCAGTATAGTTCGGCAGTCGACCGAGAATGTCTTTAATCGATTGGAACTCCTGATCACTCAGCCCCATCTCGCTGTAGGCACGCTGCTGTTCAATTTGTTCTGGACTGATCTCAAGCATTGATGGCATGGCGATTCCTCCAATGTGTCAAAATGGACTGGAACAGGCGAAGACCGTCGGCATTTCCAAGCAGTTCTTCTACCGCTCGTTCAGGGTGCGGCATCATTCCGAGTACGTTCCCTTTTTCGTTCACGATTCCGGCAATGTCCCCAACCGATCCATTTGGATTTGTTTTATAGGTAAAAGCGATCTGCCGATTTTGTTTCAATTGTTGTAATGTCGCTTCATCACAATAGTAATTGCCGTCACCATGAGCGATGGGGATATTGATTTCTTCTTTTTCCTCATATTCATTCGTAAACAACGTATCTGCATTTTCTACGATTAAAGTTTCATAGTGACACATGAATTTTAGATGCTTATTGGAAAGCATGGCTCCTGGTAAAAGTCCCATTTCAAGCAGCACTTGAAACCCATTACAGACACCGAGAATGGGCTTCCCTGCTTCTGCTGCCGATCTAATTTGAGCAACAATAGGTTCTGTAGCGGCAATCGCTCCTGAGCGTAAATAATCCCCGTATGAAAAGCCCCCTGGCAAAAGTACAGCGTCATAGTCTGCTAGCTCTGCTTCCTGATACCAAACCAGCTCTGCTTCCGCCCCTAACGCATCCTTAGCAGCAAAGTACATATCCCGGTCACAATTGGAGCCTGGGAAAACAACGACTGCAAATTTCACTTAGACAACCTCCTCAATGGTAAAGGAATAGTCTTCAATAACAGGATTGGCTAAGAGCTGGTCACACATTTTATCCACCTGGTTTTCAATATCGTCCGAATCCTCCATCATGACTTCCATATATTTACCAACGCGGACATCGCCGACATTTTTATACTCAAGCGAGTGCAGAGAATTCTGGACGGCTTTTCCTTGTGGATCCAGCACGCCTTCTTTAAGAGTGATGTAAATCTTTACTTTGCGCATGTGTTTTCCTCCAGTCGTTGTAGGATCGTTTCATAGACGGAAATTAAATCGCCAAGGCTTTCCCGAAACACGTCTTTGTCCATTTTTTCACCTGTATCCAAATCCCATAAGCGGCACGTATCCGGAGAAATTTCATCCGCAAGAACAATCGTGCCGTCTTCCAGCCTGCCAAACTCCAGCTTAAAGTCTACGAGCTTGAGCTTGGCCACCTTGAATAATTGGAGCAGCTGGCTGTTGACTTTCAGGGCCATTTGTTTGATTTGTGATAGTTCTTCCTCACTGATCCCTGTCAGGTGGTAAGCATGTTCATCATTGATTATTGGATCACCGAGTTCATCGTCTTTGTAGAAAAGTTCAACCAGCGGCGGCTCGAAAGGCTGCTTTTCCTGAATGCCGAGTCTCCGCGTAATACTGCCTGCGGCTACATTTCTTACGACAACTTCAAGCGGGATAATGGTTGTTTTTTCTACAAGCTGCTCTGTATCATTGAGTGCCTCAATAAAATGAGAAGAAATCTGATTCTGTTTCAAGTATTCAAAGACTTTAGATGTGATTAAGTTATTGAGACGTCCTTTTCCTTCAAACCGGTCTTTTTTCTTGCCGTTAAAGGCAGTAGCGTCATTTTTATAGGATAAGATTAATTGATTAGGCTCGCCATCTACGTGGTAGACTTTCTTGGCTTTTCCTTCATAGAGCAATGAACCCTTCATACGTAACACCTCTTTTGGATTAATGAAACACTTATAGTCCGATACGGTCAAAAATACGATCTACATTTTTCAAATGATGCTTATAATCAAAACAGGCATCCAGCTGTTCTTTAGTTAACACAGAAGTAATCCGTTCGTCTGCTTCAATGAGATTACGGAAAGGAACTCCCTGTTCCCATGCTTCCATAGCTTTTGGCTGAACAAGATCGTAAGCTTCCTCACGGACAAATCCTTCATCAATCAAAGTCAGTAAAACGCGTTGAGAAAAAATAAGCCCGTAAGTTTTTTCCATATTTTCCTGCATCCGATCAGGGAATACCGTTAAGTTTTTCATAATGTTTCCAAAACGGTTAAGCATGTAATTCACAGTAATCGTCGCATCAGGCAGGATGACACGCTCTGCAGAAGAATGGGAAATATCCCGTTCATGCCATAAAGGAACATTTTCAAAAGCTGTCAGCATTTCGCCGCGTAATACCCGAGCCATTCCAGTCATGTTCTCAGAACCAATAGGGTTTCGTTTGTGAGGCATGGCTGAAGATCCTTTCTGCCCTTTAGCAAAGAATTCTTCCACTTCTCTCGTCTCTGTCTTCTGCAGACCGCGTATTTCTACAGCCATCTTTTCAATAGACGCCGCTATTAATGCAAGCGTTGAAACATAATGAGCATGCCGGTCACGCTGAAGTGTCTGTGTTGAAACAGGGGCAGCCTCTAGACCAAGCTGTTCACAAACATATTGTTCAACGTAAGGATCGATATTGGCATACGTGCCGACAGCACCGGATAGCTTTCCTACGCCGATATGCTGTACTGCGAGATCGAAACGTTCTAAATTGCGCTTCATTTCTTCATAATAAAGAGCCATTTTCAACCCAAAAGTCGTCGGTTCCGCATGCACTCCATGGGTTCTTCCCATCATGACCGTATGTTTATGTTCGCGTGCCTTGTCAGCAAGAATAGAAATAAAACGAACGAGGTCTTCACGGATAATAATATTCGCTTGTTTTAATTGGTAAGAAAGAGCTGTATCCACCACATCAGTGGATGTTAAGCCATAATGAACCCATTTCCGTTCTTCTCCTACAGTTTCTGAGACCGCTCTTGTAAAGGCAACTACGTCATGGCGGGTCTCTGCTTCTATTTCATGAATTCTTTCGATATCAAAACCAGCTTTTTCACGGAGCTTTTCAACGTCCTCTTTCGGGATAACTCCAAGCTCACTCCAGGCTTCACAAGCAAGCAATTCTACCTCAAGCCATGCTCTGTAGCGATTTTCCTCTGTCCAAATGGCACCCATTTCCGGCCTAGTATAACGTTCGATCATTGTTTTCTCTCTCCCTTACCACAAGTGAATTTGATTTGTCTCTATTAATTCATCTATTTCTTCTAACCGATCAGCAATAAATGTAATATGTCCCATTTTACGGTTGGTGCGTACAGCCGCTTTGCCATAATCGTGAAAGTGAACGCCTTGGAATCCTTCCAGCTTGTCGATTAAAATATCCCGGTGTTTCCCTAAGACATTTATCATCACTGCTGCTGGAAACGTATGAATCGGGAGCAGCGGCAAGCCGCAAATGGCGCGAACATGCTGTTCGAATTGCGAAACATTACAAGCTTCAATCGTGTAATGTCCGGAATTATGCGGACGAGGTGCCATTTCGTTAATATAAATCTCTTGATCTCTCACAAACATTTCTACCGCAAATGTTCCGACGATGTTCATTTTTTCAGCCATTACCTTTACTGCTGCTTTTGCTTTTTCACGAACTTCATCGTCTACAAAAGCAGGGACCCTCGTTTCGTGTAGAATATGGTTCTTATGAATATTTTCGGCGAGTGGAAAATAAGCGATCTCCCCACTTTGACTTCTCGTAAACACTTGGGAAATTTCAAGATCAAATGGAATCCATTGCTCTACGATATACGTGCCGCCTTCTTTAATGAAAGCATCTGTTTCTTTTAAATGTTCTTCATACTCAAGCTTCCATTGACCTTTCCCGTCGTACCCGCCGCTGATTGTTTTTACGACTGCAGGCAGACCGATCTCAGCTAAAGCTTGTTTTAATTCGCTTTCACTGTGGATAATTTTATAGTCTGGAACGGGAAGCTCTGCTTCTACTGCGATTTGTTTTTCTTTTTCCCTATTTTGAGTTACCTCCAGGGAAAAAGCTCCTTGTGGAAGTTTATCCGCCTGTTCAAATAAGCGGGCGACTTGTAAATCCACGTTTTCGAATTCATAAGTGATCACATCACTGATGTCACTTAATTGTCCAGCCGCGTCCATATCATCATATTCAGCGGCAATATGCTCATCTGCTACCTGAGCACAAGGACAGTCTTCGGCAGGATCCATTACAGCAATCCGATAGCCCATGTGCCTCGCTGACAATGCCATCATCCTTCCAAGCTGTCCGCCTCCTAATATTCCGATCGTATCCCCTGGCCGGATCACGTTAACTTCCATGTAGATCGCCCCTCATTTCTTCGACTTTTTCTTTCATGGATAATCGATAGGTTTGAAGCTTGTCAGCCACCTCTTCATTGAAGGCTCCAATGATTTCAGCGGCCAGAAGCCCTGCATTCTTTGCCCCTGCCGTTCCGATGGCTACTGTCGCCACAGGTACGCCGCCAGGCATTTGCACAATGGAGAGCAATGAATCGAGTCCTTGTAACGCTTTAGATTGAACAGGTACACCTATAACCGGCAAGGTGGTTTTTGCAGCTACCATACCTGGCAGATGCGCTGCTCCTCCTGCACCGGCAATAATTACTTTCAGCCCTTTCGCACGTGCACCTTCTGCATAGCTGAACATATCCTCAGGTGTACGGTGAGCTGAAATGATTTCTTTTTCATAAGAAATATCCATTTCTTCCAGCACTTCACAAGCACCTTTCATTGTTTCCCAGTCTGATATGCTTCCCATAATAATGCCAACTTCAGCCATCCTACCCCTCTTTTCGACAAATACTAGTATATTTATTTTTCATAAGAACTTCATTTGATCAAACATTCCAATGAAAAAAGCCTGCTTATCCCCCTCTACGCGAGAGGGGATAAACAGGCATACGTGTATCATGAGACGAAGCTTCATCAAATGCGCGGTCTCCCCTCATAGTCCGGAAATTTACGGTTCCCAGGTAGAGACGAACGGGCCATATTCCCGTCTTATATGAGGTACCTTATGCAATTTCTGCCTTCATCATATCAAGTTTATCTAATCGATGTCAACGCAAATAACGAACATTTCAAAAATGTAAAGTTTAAATTGTTCGTGTTTATTGTTTAACAGCTTGAAAAACGATCGTTCTTCCAACGGGTTCCAGGGTTTTTTTGCCATTCTCATCTATTTCCCTGAAAACAGGTTCTTCTGTCCGACGGATCGGTACGTAGCCTTCCATCTCTATTCTCTTTAAGCATTGATCGATGGTTTCATTGTCCTCCACTTCAAAACGCTTCTTGTTTGTCTTCTTGTTTGTTTTCTTGTTGGGCATTTCTTATCTTTCCTCTCTTTACCTGTTTAACCCAGAAGCCGCCATGGATCTGCTTCGGCTCATAGGCAACAATAAATGCTTTAGGGTCAATGTAACGAATCGTCTCATACAATTTTAACTCATACTTTCTCGGAGTTAAAATCTGCATAGCCAAACGGTCACCTTCCATTCCATAAGCATACCAGCTCGTGACTCCGTATCCTTTGTCCCGGAGCATTCTTGTGAATTCGATATCAGGATCTGAAGAAATTACGTTGACCGTCGTGTAACCGAGCGCGAGTTTCTCTTCAATTTTCATCCCTACAATAACCCCTGTACCATACCCAACAGCATAAGCAATGACATTCTCTATTCTGTCCAAATTATCCAGTACGAGACCAAGTCCAACGATGTAAATGACGATTTCAAACATGCTGATAAAGGCAGCAAAGTACCGCTGCCCCTTTAACGTAAAAATCATCCGGAGTGTAAAAAACGATACATAAACAATATTAACGGTGAAAATGATGGCAATCATGACGAGGGAATTATCGAGCATGCGCACAACCTCCTGTATAAAATGTTTCTGAGATGTGCCCTGTCCCCCAGGACATTCACCTAGAAGTTCAATTATGCATACACTATATACCATCAGTTCAGACTCATACAATACATTTTCAACGCAATTTGTGACAAAATGAGGGAGTGTTCACAATGAATCAATTTGGTGAGTGGAAATCGAACTTGGATCGTTTTTTCGGGCAGGAGTTTTGGGGAGAATTTGAAGGATTAATGAAGCCGGCCATTCCGCAAATCAACCTTTATCAATACGATCATGAGCTCGTATGTATCGCAAATCTTCCTGGTCTGGAACATCCAAAGAACGTCGATGTTTTTGTCGATCACGCTTCTCTTACCTTAAGAGGAAAAATTGAAGTCAATAAGCGAGGAGGGCGCCAGCTGAAAAACGAAATCGCAGATGGTGCATTCGAACGTACCGTTGAACTTCCTTTTGCTGTACGCAGTGATAGTATTGATGCCTCTTACAAACATGGCTTGTTAATCATTAAGCTCTACCGGTACATTTCAGATTCCACGAGAGAGAAAAACGTCAATGTCCGTTATCTTGACGAAAATTAGAGGTAAGAGAAAAGTAGAAGATAAACAAAAAAAGCAGCCGAAGCTGCTTTTTTTTATGCAAGAAAGATAAAATATAAAACAAAAATTACAAAAAGCAAATACATGATCGGGTGAATTTCTTTTCCTCTGCCTTTCAGCATCATCGTAATCGGAAAGAAAATAAATCCAATTGCAATCCCTGTAGCGATACTGTAAGTCAAAGGCATCGCTGCTATTGTAAAAAAGGCAGGAACAGCAATTTCAAACTGATCCCAATCAATATTTTTCAACGTAGTTGCCATCAGCACTCCTACAATGATCAGCGCTGGAGCTGTTACAGACTCGGTAACGACTGAAAGCAACGGGGAAAAAAACAAAGCAAGAATAAAGAATCCTGCTGTCACTACAGAAGCAAAACCTGTACGGCCTCCTGCTCCTACACCTGCGGTCGATTCAATATAAGAAGTAGTTGTGGACGTTCCTACAATGGAGCCTACAACGGTTGCCGTGGAATCTGCAAAGAGTGCTCTTCCTGCACGGGGCAGCTTGTTATCTCTCATAAATCCAGCCTGAGTGGCTACTGCAACTAAAGTTCCTGCTGTGTCAAAGAAGTCAACAAAAAGGAACGTTAAGATGACAACGAGCATATTCATTGTAAAAATGTCTCCGAAGTGGGTAAATGCTTCGCCAAAAGTTGGCGCGACACTTGGAGCTGAACTGACAACCGCACCAGGAATATCGATCAGCCCGGTGATCATTCCCATAATGGACGTAAGGACCATCCCGTAAAAGATCCCGCCTTTAACACCCATCGCCAATAAAATGACAGAAACGATGATTCCGAATATAGCGAGCAATGTAGCGGGAGCTGAAAGGTCTCCTAAATGAACGAGTGTAGCATCACTGTTTACGACGATTCCGGCATTCTGAAAGCCGATAAATGCGATAAACAAACCGATCCCCGCGCCAACGGCTAGTTTCAAATTCGCAGGAATGGCATTAATGATTTTTTCGCGCAAGCCAGATAAAGTAAGTAAAATAAAAATAAGACCTGAAGCCAGCACGCCGGCAAGCGCAGTCTCCCAAGGGATTTGATAATCCAGCATAACCGTATAAGCAAAAAAAGCATTCAATCCCATCCCGGGAGCAAGAGCAATAGGGTATTTGGCAAGTAAGCCCATCACAAGAGTACCAATGGCTGCAGCTACTGCAGTTGCTGTAAACACCGCCCCTTTATCCATTCTTGTAATGCCTTCTGGCAGCTGGTCGATTCCATCAAGGGCAAGCGTAGATGGATTGACGAATAAAATATAAGCCATCGCCAGAAAAGTAGTTAACCCAGCGATAAACTCCGTCCGATAATTTGTTCCTAATTCTTCAAAACGAAAAAATTTCTTCATTATTCTCTCCTCCCTTTCGTTTGATTGAGAAGATAACCCCGTTCTTACAAAAGCAAAAAGACACTCTCAAAGATAAGAGTGTCTACGCTTCACTGATTCAAATGGCTGAATTCAGCCATTCACCAGCGTAGTCAGACCTATTTACGGTGGTCTGGTAGAAACTCATGGGCCTTATCCCCAAAATTATACGAAGGTGTTTCTAGTTCATCTTTATATTTAAATATCTTACAGTCGTCCTTTGATTTCGTCAAGTTAAAAACCGAACATTAATTATTTATTTTCTGTTAAATGTTCGTTATTCCCATTCAATTGTTGAAGGCGGCTTACTTGTAACATCGTACACAACCCGGTTAATATGATCGACTTCATTGACAAGGCGGTTGGAAATTTTCTCGAGAATTTCCCAGGGAATACGTGCCCAGTCAGATGTCATTCCATCAATGGAAGTGACTGCCCGGATGCCGATCGTGTAATCATACGTCCGCATGTCTCCCATTACCCCTACCGAACGAAAATTAGGAAGAACCGTAAAATACTGCCAAATATCGCGGTCCAGTCCGGCTTTTTTAATTTCTTCACGCAGGATATAATCGGATTCCCTTACAATTGCAAGCTTTTCTTCTGTAATTTCCCCTAATACTCGTATGGCCAGACCCGGTCCAGGGAAAGGCTGACGCCAGACGATATGTTCAGGTACCCCAAGCTCTGTGCCTAGAGCTCGTACTTCATCCTTAAACAGTGTATTTAACGGTTCAATTAAATCAAACTGCATTTTTTCCGGCAGTCCGCCTACGTTATGATGCGATTTAATCGTCTGAGCAGTCTCCGTACCACTTTCAATGATATCGGTATAAAGCGTTCCCTGCGCAAGGAAGTCAATATCTTTAAGCTTGTCTGCCTCATCATCGAATACATAAATAAATTCATTGCCAATGATTTTACGTTTCTGCTCAGGGTCAGAGACTCCTTCCAGCTTGCTTAAGAAGCGTTCTTGTGCATCTACTTTAATAATGTTCATGTGAAATCCTTCTCCAAGAGTCCGCATGACATCATCTGCTTCTCCTTTTCTAAGCAGACCGTGATCTACGAAAATACAAGTGAGCTGATCACCGATAGCTTTGTGGATTAAAGCAGCCACGACTGAAGAATCAACTCCACCGCTTAAAGCACAAAGTACTTTTCGATCGCCTACCTGCTCACGGATTTTCTCCACTTCCATTTCTACAACATGCTCCATCGTCCAGTCATCTTTCGCATGACAAACTTCAAACACAAATCTTCTCAGGAGGTCATTGCCGTATTCGGAATGACGCACTTCCGGGTGGAATTGCACCCCGTACATGCTCGTCTTCTTATTGCTTATAGCTGCTACTGGACAGGATGGACTTGTGGCATCCGTTTGAAAACCTTCTGGAGGGGCAATGACTTTATCGCTATGGCTCATCCAGACTGTCTGTTCACGAGGGGTTTTATGAAAGAGAAGAGAATCATTTATGACATCCATCTCTGCTTTTCCATACTCCCGCTCATCTGCACGCTTCACTTCACCACCAAAGTGGTGGGTCATTAACTGCATGCCGTAACAAATCCCCAGTACAGGAATTCCTAATTCAAAAAGGTCTTCGTCACAACGGAAGCTTCCTTCCCCATACACACTGTTTGGTCCTCCTGAAAGAATAATGCCGCTTGGGTTTAATGCTTTGATGTCTTCAGCTGTCATCTTATGGGAATGCAGCTCGCTGTACACACCAAACTCACGAATTCTGCGTGTAATCAATTGATTGTATTGACTTCCAAAGTCAAGAACGAGAATCATTCCTTCTACTTGCTCCATTCTCTCCAGCTCCTTTTCTTTAGTTCCTTGTCATTCAAACGACGATCTATCTTTTAATAAAAGCACAAATTGTGCAATGGTCAAACAATAAAAAATGGACTTCTGCCTTCAGCAATAATCAGCGAAGGCAGAAATCCATCCAAGTCCATACATGTATATGACTATGATTCCCACCTTCATAGTCAGGACATTTACGGTGCCCCGGTAGAGACTCTCGAACCATATTCTCGAGGATATACGAAGGATGAATGCGTTAATTTCCTACCATTCTACCAACCGGTGCAGCGGGAATCAAGACAATGCTTTTTTAATTAAATTTTCCCATAATTCAGTGACTTTCTTCCATTGTTCTCCGCCTTGTTCATTTCGATACAGCACCTTTTCATAACTATTAGTGAGCTGGCGCATTTCGCTCGATTGCAGACGCCGGTCCACCTCTCTTGCATAATCACGAAGGGTCTGTCCGGAATTCCTTTTAATTCCTTTATGATCTAATAACTTTAACAAAAATTGGTAAGCTTTTTCGTAGGTTTCTTTCTCTTCATTTCTACGATACTTTCTGATGAGATACGCGGCAATCCATCGATATCTCGTAACGTAAAGCAATGCCGAAGCGGCAGCAAGGAACACGAGAGTAATCCAAATCCATACATGACCTCCACCTTCTGAGGTTGGAAGGGATAATCCTCCAGAGCTTGCTTGTTCATCTTCAATTTGCGCTGGATTCCCGGCATTTTGTTCGGGCTTTTGACTGCTGTCGGATTGGGGGTCTGAATTATCAGGTTCAGGAGTATCGACCTGGGTATAAAAATCCGCATTGTTTGTAAACCCTTTTGTCGGTTCGAATGGAACCCAGCCTGCGTCAGGAAAATAAACTTCTACCCAGGAATGCGCATTTCCACTAGTCACCTGATAAACATTGTAATTTTTCCCTCTAATCTGCTCCGTATCCCCGGTCGGTTCTCCTCCAGTGAATCCTTTAACCCAGCGTGCCGGAATTCCCTGGCTTCGTAACAGAATGACCATAGAAGTTGAAAAGTTGTCACAATAGCCTATTTGCGATTCAAAAAGAAATTGATCTACGTAATCTTCATTTTTTTCGGGAACAGCTACGTTTTTAGTAGAGTATTCAAAACCATTCGCAGAGAAATAGGATTCTACTGCTTTTGCTTTATCGTACCGATTGTCTTCAGAAGCGACTATCTCCCGTCCCAATTTTTCAACACGCTTCGGCAAAGACTTAGGAAGCTGAAGGTAACGGTTTTTTATTTGCTGCGGGTCATCCGTACTCGATTCACGAAGCTGGTCATATTCAAAAGAAGGTGCCTCGTATTCAGCACTATAGCTGTTCAATTGGGTGACATCTCCGTTGCCTCCGCTTAACAGTGTATCAATTTCACCTGTATTTTCATGAAGTCTTAAATCGATTTCTTCAGGAGAACCGGCGACAGCTTTTACCCCATAAGGATAAACCAGCTTGTTGAATTTTGCTTGATCAGAAAAGTAAAGATACGCCGTATGCTCTTCGGTCTTCACTTCCTCTGTAAAAGTCCGATAGGTAATATTCCCTGGCGGCATCATTTTCGTATCTTCGGCCAGCGAATCCTCCCAGCCTTTTCCCGTATAGACGTCCTTGGATTCAATTCGCCAATACCTCTTTTGGTCAGCCATTGCGTGGAAGACCGGGGTATCATCCTGAATAAACGATCCTCCAAGATTCGAGTCGTTTTCCCCGTAACCCACTTTTTGGATGGTTCCTTTTCCGCCTGCTCCATCTCCTCCTGCAGCACTCTTAATAAATGGGACCGGATCCGGCCACTGCGGGGCAAGTTTAGGTGATGCATAGCCTATGATCGTAGAAAAAAGCACGACCGAAAGCAGCGGAAGCACCCATAGATGAGCCTTCTTCAATCTGGAAACATGGATGAACTCCCTGTCCATTTCTGAGGAAAAACTCGACAGCCCAAGAGCTATCATAGCAATGATAAAAGTTCTGATGATCGCCCAGTGGCCGTCATATACCGTAAATGTATCAATTACGGTTACATAAATAATCGTGAATAGGACAAAGAAAAACATGCGCTTTGCCACAACAAACCAGTAATACAGCAAATAGCTCATAAGCCAAAGCAATATTAGAAACAAAAGACTTCTAAATAACGGGGTCATTGCCCACCACTGCTGAGCCTGAATCACCTGAATATTGTAGATCACCTGATCGTACAATACACCAAACCAATTCCTGCTGAATATGCGTTCGGCAATATACAATCCATCAAGAATGAAAGCAAGTCCTATCAGCTTTAACAGCCCTGAGAGCCACCAATTTAATTGAAGAAAGGAAATAAAAAAGCAAAAAGCTGCGTAAATAAAGAAAACGGTCGTATCTTCAGTATTGGTGATCGTATCAAGCGGCCGCAGCCACTCGCAAAACAGCAGAAAACCACATAAATAGATGGCTAGCTGATAGATTAGTGACGGGCGGTCTTCTGTCCGGTTAAACATTAGGTGTTCACCCCAAACTCTTCTTGAATTAAGTGTTCCTCCGAAAGCACATTCACTACAACTCCACGGTGTTTCAAAGCTTTAATCAGCTGATGGTCCTGAAAGCTCATCTGGCTCTGCGGGCGGAGATAAAAGAACAGCAGCTTTCTGGATTTCTGTGCAAGTTTATGAAGAGCCTGCTCTGTTTGGGCATCTAAATGATGACTGATGATCATCGTGATCATGCCGCTCGGCAGCTGGGTACGCTCCCGGTCCAGTTGCTGGGCAAATGGCACACGGCCAAGCGGTCGGATTTTGGCGAGTTGACGCTGGATCATTTGTTTATGTTTGTAATCCTGCTGAAAGGGAAAGAACTGCTTTCCATCTCCCAAAGTCATAAAAGCCAGCTGTGACGACTGTTTATGGAGCTCATCTAACAAAGAAGCAGTAAATTCAACAGCTCCCTCAAAAGCTAGAGGGTTCATGGAAGGATGATAAACAGCATCTAAAATGACTAATATATCAGCGCTTTTCTCTTGTTCAAATTCCTTCGTCATCATCTCATTCTTTTTAGCAGTTGTCTTCCAGTCGATCCAGGCAAACTTATCTCCCGGCATGTAATCTCTTACCCCGGTCACCACGTTGCTGTTTTTTTCGTTTAACCGAAAGGAAGGACTTGCTCCCTGCTCAAAGCTGTACACCATTTCTATCATATTGAGCTTGCGTTTATAAGGAAACACGAGCAGTTTTTGCTCAGTCTCATATACGAATTCCCTTTTTACAAATCCAAAAAAATCCCCGGTTTTTACCCGGATGGATTTTAAATCATGTTCGCCCCGAGGCACCCGTTCCAATGAATAGGAATACTCGATTTTCTTTTTGAACCATGGAAATGAAACGAGCGTTACCCTTCTTTGCTCCTTCAAATCCTCAGGCTTGTCCATATGACGAAATTTTTCAAGGTGGGTATCTTTCCTTTTCAACGAATCAGGAAAGTATTCTTCTATTACACAATAATAGAGTGGAAACGGAAAATTCCTCGTCAAAGTCACTTCCACATCAATGGTTTCTCCGCCAGTTGCTACACTTTTGGACAGGTGGCGTTCCACTTCCCATTGATGAATTGGATAAACGAGCAGGCAAGCCATATAAATGAGGAAAGGCAGGAACCCAT
The DNA here is from genome assembly GCF_022919095.1 of Halobacillus salinarum. NCBI lineage: Bacteria > Bacillati > Bacillota > Bacilli > Caryophanales > Bacillaceae > Halobacillus > Halobacillus salinarum. Next base: position 3,871,429 of record NZ_CP095073.1, read on the forward strand.
AAAAGAGAAACCAGCTGACAAACCCGCCTTGAAACATGGCATACGAAAACAAGGTGACAAAAAGGATGATTACGATCGAAAGCTTCACAATAAATTGAGTGGAGTACCTCATTTTCCAATGTTCCTAGAGACTGGGACTGTCGTTCTTGATAACAGCTCTTCGATAATAAATTCTTCTGTCGCCCCTTCAAACCTGGCTTCTGAAGTTAAAATCATCCGATGAGAAAGTACATACGGAGCCAAATACTTCACATCATCCGGTACGACATAATCACGATCATGAATAAAAGCATAAGCCTTGGCCGCTTTCATCAATGATATGGATCCACGAGGACTCACTCCAAGGTAGACACCTTTATGTTCTCTCGTTCCTTTTACAATCTCTACGATATAACGATTAACAGTTTGGTCCACATATACTTTATCAACTTCTTTTTGAATACCAATTAATTCATCTTTTGTCATAACTGCTCGAATTTCATTAATTGGATGACCTTCAGAAGTTCGTGCCAGCATCTCCATCTCCTGTTTTGGCGATGGATACCCCATTTTCAATTTTAAAAGAAAACGGTCAAGCTGGGCTTCCGGTAAAGGATAAGTCCCCTCATACTCAATCGGGTTTTGGGTTGCCATTACGAAGAAAGGATCGCTTAGTGGAATTCCTTCTCCGTCGACAGTAATGCTTGTCTCTTCCATTCCTTCTAACAAAGCGGACTGGGTCTTTGGTGAGGTGCGGTTAATTTCATCGGCCAGGACTATATTCCCTAATATTGGACCAGGACGAAATTCAAACTCCAGCTTTTTCGGGTTATATATCGACACACCAGTTACGTCTGAAGGTAAAAGATCTGGTGTAAATTGAATTCGTTTAAACTCACAATCCAGGGATTTAGCCAGTGTACGTACGAGCATGGTTTTTCCTACACCTGGAACGTCCTCTAAAAGCACATGACCTTTGGCTAGAAGGGCAACGACGCTGAGAAGAGCCGCTTCTTCTTTCCCTATCATTACTTGGTTAATATTTTTCAAGACGTCTGCGATCCTCGGTTGATACAAAAATGTTTGCTGAGTCATTTGTTGTACTCCTCTCGTCTTTTACACTCTATTCTGAAAAATCACATTCACCATAACTATACTACATCAACCGTCATCCGACAAAGTATGTGGATCATTGGATATAACAGGTAATTAATAAATGAATGGAAGGCTTTGCTACTCGCAGGAAACTGCTTCTAGATGGATGGTCAGCTGCTTCTAAACAAACAGCAGGTAGTATTTTACTCTTTAAAGATAGGGGTTAAGTATCGGTAAAGCTTGAGGGAGGGGCCACTTCTTGCATCGAGAGGCTGTATTCAGTGAAAGCAGAATTTTTTTGAGGAAAATCCAACAGCATTTACAAAGATTAATAATAAAATATTCCCTTTTCTTAACCATTCAAAACGCGGAGCATTGATAGAAAGATAAGCGTCAGGAATCCGGTTCGAATGTGACGAATCCTTGACGCTTAACTATTCACAAGCCTTTTTATTTATCTTCAACGACAATATAAGTCACTTTTACTGGCCCGTGTACCCCCACAATCAGATTCATTTCGATATCTGCACTGTTGCTTGGTCCGGTTATAAAGCTCACACAAGAAGATACGTCATGTCCTTGACTATTTTCTCTATGGATAAGTCTTGCCGCCTGAGTCATCCGCGGTACAATGGTACTCTGCGGAATAATGGCGATATAAGTTCTAGGCAGCAAGCTGATCGACCGGCCGTTGCCGGCATCATTAAATAAAGTCACCGTTCCTGATTCAGCTAAGGTTACGTCACTAAAGGTTATTCCAACGTCAGCCTTTTCAGCGATTTCCTGATTCTTCTTCCCTTCTTGAGGATTCCAGATATGAAGGTCGATCCCTCTTTGCTTCAAATGGTTAAAAAAAGTGGGCAGTCCATATTCCTCATTACGGGATCTGCTGCAGCAACCACTGACTTCCCTTCATATTCAGCAACGACCTCACGAAGAGCTTGAGGCAGCTCACTCGCTAAAGTTCGTTTTAACGTTGTATGAATCGCTTTACATTGAGCTTCCAGCCGGTCTGTCAGCTGAAAAGGATCGAGTCCTTCAAATACTTCCCATTGAGGCTGCACACTGTAGTCCGGCCGTTCGACCCCATCAACTTTTCGTTCTCTTCCAAGGTTAGCAGCCACCTGGTCTAGAAAGGCATCACGATTAGTTATTGTCATTCCGGTCAACCCCTTTCTTCCGTTGTTTGAACCAACTCCGAAACGATTGCTTACCAGGGGCAGGAAAATCCCTTGAATCGGTCCAGCCTTTCAAGGGGCCGGGACCATTAGTGATTTTTTCATCCCTTGTCCACGGTTTCAGCGCTGCCCCAGCCATCTTAGTACTCAGTTTATAGGCCGCAGGATTGGAGGCCCATTTTGCAAAGCCGCCCATCATCAGCTGCTCGCCTTTTGGAGCCATCTTCTCTTTTTCCACGATAATCTGACGATGACGGATGAGCTGTTCGTGAAGCGGTATTTTTACTGGGCACGCTTCAGTACAAGCCGCGCATAATGAAGAGGCGTATGGAAGCTCTTTATGATCCTCATATCCGTCAAGGAGCGGAGTGAGCACAGCTCCTATTGGTCCGGGATAAACCGAGCCATAGGCATGTCCGCCGACATGACGATAAACCGGACAGACATTGATACAGGCTGCACACCGTATACAATGAAGGGCGGATTGAAATTCAGTACCTAAAATTTTGGATCGTCCATTATCAACGATGACAAGATGGTACTCTTCCGGCCCGTCGACTTCATTTTCTAATTTCGTTCCCGTAATGGATGTTACATAGCTTGTCAGCTTTTGCCCAACCGCTGCACGGGTCAAAAGACTGACGAGCACATCAAGCTCCTCCCAGGTAGGCACGAGCCTTTCCATCCCCATAACAGAAATCTGCGTTTCCGGAAGCGATGTGACAAGCCTTGCATTCCCTTCATTTGTTACAAACGTGACTGCCCCTGACTCCGCAACCGCAAAATTGCATCCTGTAATGCCTACATCAGCAGAAAGAAATTCTTTTCTTAACTGCTCTCTTGCAAATGAAGCCAGCTCTTCAGGTATTTCTGATTTATCATAGCCTTTTTTCTTTGTAAACGTCTCCCGAATCTGTTCTTTGTTTTTATGAAGCGCAGGGGTTACGATATGAGATGGAGGATCTTCATCCAGCTGCAAAATCCATTCCCCAAGGTCCGTCTCGACCACTTCACTGCCGATTTCCTCCAATGCCTCATTAAGTCCAATTTCTTCTGTAACCATCGATTTCGACTTGACCACTTTTTTCTTTTCCTTCTTTTGGACGACTTCTTGTATATATTGATTGGCTTCTTCAGCCGTCTGGGCAAAAAATACGTGCCCGCCCCGCTTGGCAACTTGGTCGCTTAACTGCTGTAAATAGTAATCAAGGTTCTGCAGCGTATGTGTACGAATTTCTTCCCCTAATGTCCGCCAATCTTCCCAATTGCCAAGTTCTTCTGCAGCGTTTAATCTTCCGCTTCGAAAGCGGCCTTGTGCAGAGGAAACGGCTCCGCGCATAAAATCATTTTCAATTCCCTTCTGAATTCGTTCTTTATACGAAGCATCATTGATTCTTATAGCCAAGGTTTGCTCCCCCTATCGTTAGTAAGTATTCAAAATTTCTGAAATATGAACGACTTTAACCGGCTGCTCGTCACGGCTTAATCTTCCCCCGATATTCATCAGGCAGCCCATGTCTCCTCCAATTAAATAATCTGCCTTTGTCTCGACAACGTGGCAGGCTTTTTCTTTGACCATCTCTTCAGAAATAGCGGCATTTTTTACAGCAAAGGTTCCCCCAAATCCGCAGCAGTCTTCTTTCAAAGGCAGCTCGATTAACTCAAGACCCTTCACCTGCTCAAGCATCAGCTGCGGGGCTTGTCTAACACCAAGAAGACGGGTCATGTGGCAGGAAGGGTGCAGCGTTGCGCTCCCTTGAAATTTCGATCCTACATCGACCACCTCCAACACGTCGACAAAAAATTGCGTAAGCTCATACGACTTTGACGCCAAATCCTCTGCCGCTTCCTTCCATTCGGGTTCAGAAGCAAATACATGAGGGTATTCATGCAGCATGGCTACACAAGAGCCCGATGGAGCAACAACATATTCAGAATCCTTAAAAGCCTTCATCATTTGTATCATTGCTTCTTTAGATTTTTTCTCATAGCCACTGTTGTAAGCCGGCTGTCCACAGCACGTTTGAAGCTCTGGAAAATCTACTTCACAACCAAATCGCTCCAATAACTCCACCGTGTTTTTTCCAACATCACTCGAAATGATGTCGCATACACACGTAATAAAAATAGAAACTTTCATATAAAAACCCTCCTCAGTTATAAAATTAAGCAGGTCATCTGATGACTTACTTTAAATAAAAAGCTCTACCTTATTCCATTCATGCAGAGCTTCCTTCGTTGTTATACATCTAAATATCCTGCCAGTGCCTCTTCCACATGTCTTAAATGCTCATGCATAAGTTTTTGAGCTTCGCTTGCCTCATTTCCCTTGACCGCTTCAAAAATCAGCCGGTGTTCCTCATACAGAGTAAATGTCCGCTCTTCAGACATCATCCAAAGTTTACGCGTTTCTCTCATCGTTTCTATCATGATTTCGGAAACACTATTCATCAAATTATAGAGCATATGGTTTTGCGCAGCTTTAGCGACTGCCAAATGAAAATCAAGGTCAGCTTTTTCTCCTAATTCGCCGCTTCCTTTAGCTGCTTTCATCGCTTTTAGCGCTGCTTTCATTTTGACTATATCTTCCTCTGTTCGATTCAAAGCAGCAGAATGAACCGCACCTACTTCCAAAATCTTTCTTACTTCCAGCAGTTCCTTGATGTTCTCTCTCTTCATTAAGAAAGCAACCGAAATCGGCAAAGAAAACCTGGATGGGTCATACGTTTTCACAAAAGTTCCTTCACCTTGGCGCATTTCAAGTACACCCATCGCTCTTAACGCACTGAGTGCCTCACGAATGGCAGAGCGTCCTACATCAAATCTTTCCGAAAGCTTTTCTACAGATTCCAGCTTATCGCCAGGCTTAATTTGTCCAGATTTAAGCATGTACAGTAAAGAATCTGTCACTTGTTCATAAATTTTCTTAGGTCGGATCGGTTTATACTCCATCTTTCTTTCCTCCAGCTTCCATACTCTCTTATTCATAGTTTACGGGAAAAAACCGGAATTGAAAAGATTGAATAAACCGCTTCCATTATAATGCTTTCTACTAGTGTAAATATTTGAAACATATTTTTCAACGCCCAAAACCAGAAAAAACCAGGGGTGAACCGTGCACCCACGAAAAAACACCTTAAATAGTGCACCGATGACAATCCATGGACTTAATGAAACGCTGTCCTTCTCAAAATGAATAATAAAGAGCAGGGGACTTTCGAAGTCATCGATACTCAGAAGGAACTGCTTCGGGACATAAAAACCCAAACGATGGCGACATCTTGGCACCATCATTCGGGTTTTAGAAGGACTTAAACCGATTTATTTACTTGTAATATATTCAATGTAGTTTTTGGAAAAAACGAGTGCTTCCTTTGTTCTTTCCAAGTTTCCACTCCACACTGGATCTTCATGTTCAATACTAATAACACCATGATAACCGCTCTTTGTCAGCTCCTGAAACAGTTTTGACCAATTCAGTTCACCTAACCCAGGCAGACGATAATCCCACCAGCTGAAATCAGTAAGAATTCCAGAATTGTTTAAATCATCACGGTTAATTTCTGTGTCCTTCGCGTGGACATGAAAGATGCGATCCCCAAATTCTGCAATCGGCAGGTAGGGATCGATGAACTGCCACACAAAATGAGAAGGATCATAGGCGAGCCCCGCTTGGGAAGAATTCAATTTTTCAAACAATAAGCGCAGCGTTTTAGGAGAGATCGCGATATTCCCCATGAGCGGACAGTTTTCAAAGGCAATTTTGACATTTTCTTTCTCCGCCGTCCTGAGCACTTTTTCAAAAAGACGGGCTACTTTATCTAAACTGGCTTCCGGCATTGTTCGGATAGCATTGATTGCGTCTTCCTGTGAAGGAACTACATCCGCTATGCCAGTTGAAGTCACTACCATCGGGATGTTCAGTTCTCCTGCTTTTTTGATCCGGTAAATTAACTCTTTTTGATGAGCCTCAGCTTCCGAATCATCGCTGCTTAAAAAATTCCTGCAATAAGTAAGTGCTGCTATGTTAATATTTCCTTCTTTAATGACCTGTTCTAAATTGGAAAAAGGTACATTGGGTCCTACTTCAAGGCATTCAAACCCTTCAACAGCCGCCCATTCACTAATTTTATTAATATCATCCAATCCTTGTTCTACTAACGAATTCGTTAGAAAGCCGATATTCATCTTTTTTCACCCTCTTGAGTAATTAGTCGCTGCAGAAATAACTCCATACAATAAGGCAATACTTGCTGCTCCTATAACTCCAAGGTTGCTGCCAAGCGAAGTCGACTCGATCTGGATCTCACGCTTTTTAGCAAGAAAGGAATGTTCATTGACATGCCGATGGATGGTCTCTAACAGAGGCAGTTCAGTGCCAGCCAGTTTTCCTCCAATAACAATCCGGTTTACATGAACCATATTAACGAAGGATACGAGCGCCGTACCAATTTGACTGCCTGCTTGCTGAACAGCTTTCCATGCAGCTTCGTCCTCCTGTTTACACGCCGTTACTACTTCATCAATCGATCTCGCATTCAGCTTCAGCCTTACAGCTTCCTCGGAAGCATATCCTTCCAAGCAGCCTTTATTCCCACACCAGCAGGGGATGCCATCCGGCTGGTAAACCATATGGCCGAGTTCTCCTGCCCCTGTCTTGTTACTGCGGTAAATTTCATCCTTAAGACATAATCCAGAACCAATCCCCTGACCGATAAACACACACAAGTAATCGGTCTCGTTTTTACAGGATCCGTACAATTTTTCAGCTAAAGCCATTCCTCTGACGTGATGATCGAGGAACACCGGAACATCCATATGGTGCTGAAGCACTTGCACCAAAGCAACTTCTTTCCAGCCAAGCTGCTCTGCTTCTAATAAAAGACCGTTTTCAAAATCGATAAGGCCTGCTGCTCCGACACCAATTGCCGATACATCCAACGAGCGATGGGCAGCCAGGAAAGAAGTCAGCTTTTCGACGAGCAGCTGTAAAAAATCTTCCTCGTTAATTTCTTGAGGAATCGAAAACTCAGAAGTTTCCAAAACGTTCCCTTTTAAGGAAACAATCCCTAACTCCACGCGGTCACTTCGAACATGCACCCCAGCGACCAACCGGGAATTTTCGTTTACATCCAACAATACTGTCTTCCTGCCGGCACCTCTTTGCTTTTTCTCTACGCTGCCCCGTTCAACGACAATACCTTCTTCCTTAAATGCAGCAATAATATTTGTAATCGTTGCAGGAGTCAGTTGAGTAAACGAAGCAATCTCCTGCCTTGAAGGGGTTTCAAACCGAAGCAGACTTTGAAAAACGAGCGATCTATTCAATTGTTTTGTTCGTAAAGTATTCTGTCCAATGAATGGCATTCACGATCTCCACCTTTTACCTTATGACGGCCTATAGTTCAACCTTTGCCAGCCGTAATTCGTGCGCCCCATCTTCACGGGTGTATTCATAGTAGTACCAAATATGATTGTCATGAACAAGGCCATCGACGTAACGGACGGCTTTTTGCAGGCTTGTTTCTAAATGAGGTCCTTCATAAGTGACTTTTGCGAAGGTTTTCAAATCAAAAGTCACTGCAAGAGCACTCTTTTCTTCATAGTTTTGTTCAACTCCGATGCTCCCATCCCATAATACCGTATAACCAGCACCATAAGGAATAATTGTAGTCAGACGGGACTGGTACTGATCCCATCCTGAATGACCGACTGGCAGCACATTATCCGTCCATTCAAAATGAAGGCCGTCAGAGCTTACCGCAAGACCCGTCGGTGCCACAGCTAGTCCTGTATTATGGACATCCCCCGTTCCATGCATGTCCTTCACTTCTGCTCCTTCATTCCCTTTGGCATAAACAAAATACATATGATACCCGTTGTCGACTTTTACAACATAAGGATCTTTGATTCCTTCAATGCCGGGATAATCAGAAGCCTGCAGGACTTTTTGACGGTCGCCAGCCTTAAATTCTGATGGAGATGCTGCCTCGATTACATCAATTCTCCAGCGGTTATCTGCAGGATCGACATAGCTGATATACAAACGATAGTGGGAATCCGCTGCTTTGATTAACGCCGAACGTTCAATAGAGCTTGAGTTTAATTCCTTTTTGTGGATGCTCCAAATATCTGTAAAGTCTTCACCATCTTTACTGCTCGCAATTCTGACTTCATATCCACGCTCATCCTCACCGTGGCCACGTGGATTTCTCAAGCGGTAGTAAAGATAAAATGTGCTGTCTTTTTCGTCATATAATATAGTTGGCGCCCCTGCCCAATACCCTTCTTCGTTATTTGTCGGCCGAATAATAGACTTTCCTTTTTCAGGATCAAATAAAGGAGCTAGCTGAAAATTTTCAACTTCTGATTTCACATGATTCATTGTTAAATTCCTCTTTTCTTAATCATTATTTTGAAACATGAATGCGTTTTCCTGACTGACTTGACTCAAGCCCAGCATCGATGATTCTTGCAGCTTCAGCAGCATAAGCAAAAGATAGCTTATAAGCTTTCCCTTCCGTAATCGCTTCATAGAATTCCTGATATTGTCTGCCCCGGGCAAGTCCAGGAAATTTGTGCTTCTCCTGAAACTCTAGCATTTCCTTCTCCGCTGCCCACGAGTTATCATCTTTTCTCTTTCTAAGGAATACGCGTCCTTCCTGATCCATAGATAGAGCTGCTTTCGTTCCAACAATCTCCAGTCCGTCTCCTTCTTGGGGAAGAAGACGGGAATTATTTAAAGTAACGAGTGCGCCATTGGTCATGCGTAGGATCATCACCGATAAATCATCATTCGTAACCTCACCGACTTCTTGTTCGTTGACTTGGCGTTTTTCAATATAAGTACCCAGTTCTGCCTGGACTTCCCTGATCGGTCCGAACTGCTCCTCCAAAAAGTACTTCAGCAAATCAATCTGATGAATACCAAAATCAGCAATGGCCCCAGCTCCAGAAGTTTCTTTTTTCATTCTCCACTCTAACCCCACGTTTGGGTTGCCGATTCTCCCGCCGCCGATTTTGTGACGGTAAGAAAAGACTTCTCCTAGTTCACCCTGATCTATTTGCTCTTTAATGAGCTGGGCATAGGGATGATAACGGTACTGCATGCCCATGTAATTAACCACTCCTGCCAGCTCAGCTTCTTCAGCAAGTTTTAACGATTCTTCATAATTGATTGACAAGGGTTTCTCGCAAAGCACGGGCAGGTTGTGTTTAAACGCTTCTCTCGCTATGGCTCCGTGTGATCGATTATCTGTACAAATCGTAACGGCGTCTACTTTTCCCATTAACTCTTCAAGACTTTCACAGATCACTTCCTTAGATAGCCCGTGCTGATTGACCCACAGCTCCGCATTTTCCATGACGATGTCATATACTGCAGCGAGCTCCCACTCAGGTACTGCTTGAATCCCCTTTAAGTGGTCGGAAGCAACTCCAATCGTACGTCCGGTTCCTACAATCCCAATTCGCAATTGGATCCCTCTTTTCTCATTCACAAAATTTTGTAAAGGTTTTCAAAAGCAACCGAAGTAATTCCCTCGGCTGTTTCACAACTGCCTCCATAATCAGTTCCCAGCTCCATTTCTACCATGACAGACTTGTTACCTTTAGTAGCTTTGAAAGCAGCTAGCAGGTTGTGAAATTCAATTTCTCCTCTTCCTATCTCGATGAACTGATCTCTAAGAACATCACGCAGATGCAGATAATGAATGCGGTCGGAAAATTCGTTATAAAAACCAAGCGGATCTATCCCTGCTCGGTACACCCATCCTATATCAAGAGCAAAGGATACTTCTGTAGCAGAAGTTTCTGTAAGCAGACGGCGAATGACACGTTCATTCTCAATAAATTCATGATTATGATTGTGGTAGTGAAATTCCATCCCATGTTTATGTGCCAAACGGGCAAGATTGGATATATGGTCAGCAAGCTTCGTGATTTCTTCGTCCCTTTTCCGTTCTTCCCCCCACGTACTAAAAAGCATACGTTTAGCACCTGTGACTGAAACTCTTTGGATTTGTTTCGCAGCCTCCTGAATCATGTCATCCTTGAATTCCTTAGTGAAATATGGCACTCCGATATGTAAGGCTTCAAGCTCAAGCCCTTCTCCCTTCAAGAGCCGGGCAGTTTCTTCCTCTTGCCCTGAAGGAACCATAGGAGCACCTGTTTCGATTCCATTAAATCCTTGTTGTCTAATCCAGCTGAGAATGCTTTTCCCTTCCTCTTGAAGCAGTTTTCCACCAGCTAATTGTTCATTCCACGGAAACAAATGACACCCAACCTTCATGTCCACCCTCCCTTTAATTAATTCATTTAATTAATTAATTTGATTATACATGACTCTTTCAAAACTAACAACCCGTTCTTTCTATCTATTGACCATAGAAAAAAGCTGCCAGGAAACTCCCGGCAGCTTTTAAGCCGCTGCTAAATATTTTACAGTTCTACATAAACCATTTCGCGATCCCAATGGCGATGCGCTGCTACAGCATCTTTAAATTGGCTCGCAAATTCCTTCATATCATCACTGGTCACCACTCCAGCTTTACCAATGATCCGATTGTTTTCCAGCCATTTTACACCTTTATGGGTGGCACCGATCGGTTTATAGTGAGAATAAGCTTCATTGATAAAGTTATTTGCTGTTGTGAAGAATTCTTTTGTGATGTTCTCTCCACCTACTACATACACAGCATCGAAGAGAACGGAATCAGCAGTTAAGAACGTATGATCCACCTGCGCTTCCCCTGCGTCTTTCGCTTTCTTCACGCCAAGCTTATCGCTGATGAATTCCGGCTGGATGCCTTCAGCTTTCAAATCATTCACGACAGACATCAAATCTTCACCGTTAAAGTCATCGTCGATAATCACTGCTACTTTACGAGTGTTCGGCTTAAATTTCGTATTCATCATACTTAGAGCTGGAGAGGATTTTGTCACATTAGATCCTCCGCTTTGTGGTTCTCTTGCTCCAATATTTCCAGCCACGTTTTGGGCTAACTCCAGGCTGATATTAGCAAGCATATCAACCACTTGCTGCTGGACAGATGAGCTTTGGCATTTTCCAAGTTCAAAGCTGAATGCATTTGTGATGTGGTCTTGCTCTACATCGCTCATACTGTTCCAAAACAGTGTAGCTTGAGAGAAATGGTCTTTAAAGCTGTCACTGCGGGCACGGATTTTATGGCCATCAATTTTTTCCTGGTAATGAACATAGCCGCCTTCCTCTTCCGCAGCCGGTTCCGGCTTGTTATCAGCAAGCGAGTTGTTGTGATAGCTGACCTGCCCTTTGTTAATCGTTTGACGCATGAAGCCGTCGCGTTGATTGTTATGGAACGGGCAGACAGGTTTATTGATAGGAAGTTCATGCCAGTTTGCACTTCCAAATCGGTTAAGCTGAGTATCTGTATAGGAGAACAGACGTCCCTGTAACAGCGGGTCATTAGTGAAATCGATCCCTTTTACAACATTTCCAGGGTGAAATGCCACTTGTTCATTTTCTGCGAACACGTTATCGACATTTCGATTCAGCGTCATCTTACCAATGATTTTGACTGGAACTTCTTCTTCCGGCCAGATCTTCGTCGGATCAAGCAGATCAAAATCGAATTTAAATTCATCTTCTTCCTTTATAATTTGAACGCCTAGTTCAAATTCAGGATAATCGCCATTTTCGATGGCTTCTATTAAATCACCGCGATGGAAGTCAGCGTCCTTACCAGAAAGCTTCTGTGCTTCGTCCCATACGAGGGAATGAGTTCCAAGTGCAGGTTTCCAGTGGAATTTAATAAAGTGTGCTTCCCCTTTGGCGTTAACTAAACGGAATGTATGAACGCCAAAACCTTCCATCATACGGAAGCTTCTAGGGATCGCACGGTCGGACATCGCCCACATGACCATATGTGCTGATTCCTGATTGTTAGCAACGAAGTCCCAGAATGTATCGTGAGCAGAAGCGGCTTGAGGCATGCCCGTATGTGGCTCCGGCTTCACCGCATGGATCAAATCAGGGAATTTAATAGCATCTTGAATAAAAAATACAGGGATGTTGTTCCCTACTAAATCAAAGTTCCCCTCATCAGTATAGAATCTAGTGGCAAAACCACGGACGTCCCTGACAGTTTCTGAAGAACCCTTAGAACCGGCAACTGTAGAAAACCGGACAAATACTGGTGTTTCCTTGGCAGGATCTTTTAAGAAACCGGCATCTGTGTATTCTTCCATTGATTCATAGGGCTGGAATACGCCGTGAGCTGCAAAACCCCGCGCATGTACAGCACGTTCCGGAATTCTTTCGTGGTCGAAGTGTGTAATCTTTTCTCTAAAATGAAAATCCTCCATTAACGTAGGACCTCGTTCACCTGCTTTTAAAGAAAATTCATCCTCTGAGACCTTCTGACCTTGGTTCGTTGTCATTTTGCCTTCGTCATTTGTACTATATTTCTCCATCTGCTCTCGCTTCTTATTCTGATGCTCGTCACTCATACTTAGCTCCTCCTTTATATAGTATGTAGACTCTACATAACCTTTTGTTCCCGATATTTTCTTAATAAAACATCAACTTTATAATTTTTATAAAAAAATAATCGTTATTGTGCATGAACACCCTGTTCCATCAGCATCGACTTTTTTGGTTAATTCTCATTTAGGAAAGGGAATGTGAGATAATTAGAAAGACATCATTAAAGGAGGTATACTGCTAATGGTTGTAAAAGTCCCTAAAGATAAAGGTATTGACCGCACTTATGCCATTTTTAAAGATGGTTATCAATTTATTCAGAAGCGGGTTCAAAATCATCATTTGGATGTTTATGAAACAAAAATTCTCGGAAGCAAAACAGCCCTTCTCAGCGGGGAAGAAGGCGCGAAGCTATTTTATGATAATGAACGAATGCAGCGGAATAGCGCAATGCCGCCACGTGTATTAAAAACTCTCTTTGGAGAAGATGGCGTTCAAACACTGGATGGAGATGTACATAGGCGGCGTAAAAACGTATTTATGACCCTCATGACACCAGAATCTTTAAAGCTTCTTCATGAGATTACCCTCCACCATTGGGAACAGGCTCTGCTGAAATGGCAGTCGGAGAAGAAAGTGGTTCTGTTTGAAGAAATGCTTGTGCTGTTAACAAAAACAGCGTGTGAATGGGCTGGAGTCCCTTTAGAAAGTAAAGAAACAAAGAAACGTGCGAAGGATTTTAATAAATTGATCGAAGGAGCGGCAAAACTGGGGCCAGACCATTTCGCAAGCCGTCGTGCAAGGAAACGACTGGAAGATTGGGCAGCAGCATTGATTGAAAAGTGCAGGAAGGGTGAACTGGATTCTAAAGAAGGAAGCGCTCTCCACGAGATGGCTGTGCACCGGGATACTCATGGAGAACTGCTGGACGCTCACACTGCCTCTGTAGAATTATTAAACGTTCTACGTCCGATGGTAGCCATCTCAAGGTTTATTGTATTCGGGGCGTCAGCTATGAGAGAAAATCCTGAAATAAGGAAAAGGATTTCTAACGATGAACACTATTTACGCGCCTTTACTCAGGAAGTGCGACGGTATTTTCCTTTCTTCCCTTTTTTAGGAGCTATAGCAGTTAAAGATTTTACATGGCAGCAATACCCTTTTAAAAAAGGGCAGCTTGTGCTGCTCGATTTATATGGTACGAACCATGACCCGCGTCTTTACGAAAATCCGGAACAATTTACCCCGGAACGTTTTCATAAACAGAAAGGCGGGATGTTCGACTTGATTCCACAAGGCGGTGGTGATTACCACCAAGGACACCGCTGCCCTGGTGAATGGCCGACAATTGAGGTGTTGAAGGCAAGCTTTTCCTTCATGGCTGAGGAGCTGGATTTCGATTTACCTAAACAGGATTTACATTACAGTCTTCGTGAAATCCCTTCTTTGCCCAAAAGCGGGTTTATCATGAAAAATGTCAGGCGAAGAGTACCTTCTTAAGCAATAGAGGCTGTGATAAAAAGTGTGGAAGCCATAATAAAATCCGAATGTGGGGGAACTTTTAATCATAAGAGTTCACCATCATTCGGATTTTTTATGATACATGAAATTCAAATCTAATTCCCTCATACTTTCATTTTATAAAGGGGACGTTAAATCATGTCCTACCTTTAATAAGTGTAAGCGCCTTGTCTAATATCCACCCGTTGACTGGGCCAAGTCCAGCTCAATTTCATTTCTGAAGGAAGCTTCCATTCCTTATAAGTTTCCATGAATTCATCAAATAAATCCTCTACATAGGATACTTTCGATTCTTCTTCTACTTTAATCAGACTTTCCGGCAAAGATGGGACATCAGGAACAGCCTCATGCATTGCTTGGATCGCAAGCATATGGGAATAAGCTGATTCAATGGTACAACGCACCTCATGATTGTCTTTCAGCACTGCTTCTATACACACTTCTAATTTGTGAAGTTTTTCCTTTTCCGGATCTCCATACACTTTTTCTTCCCCACTCATCCATACCGCTTTCATGGGACTTCCGACTTCATATACTACGGATGCCTGTTCAAATTCCATCTCAAACTGTGGACCCCGCTGGTCGATAACTGCATGAGAAGCTAAATACAGCAATTCAACATTCTTTTCAGTCTTTCCTCGAAAAGCACACGTATCAAAAGTTTCAATAGGATTCACTCTATAAAGCTCGACTTCTGCATGGGTGAGCTTTGCACTGTGCTTCTGAGTATCCCCGAGCACATAAAGCAAATGATGCAGAAAGTGAGAAGTCGCGTTGTTTGCGATACTATCAAAAATAGGTGCACCATCGGAACTAAACTTTTTACCCGCCCAGCTGGAGCGATTATAATAAGCTTCATTTCTTGGCCATAAAGCAAGAGCCTTTCCTTTAACCGCTTTACCGAATATTCCTGCCTGGATATCTTTTTTCAGGTTGGTTACGGATTCGCTGAACGACCAATTAAAGCCGATTGCTGTAAATTTCCCTGTGCGATCACGCACTTCTCTCATTCTTTCGGCATCCTTTAACGAGCTGGTCATGGGCTTTTCACATAAGACATGACTGCCGTTCTCCATAGCTGTAATTGCCTGAACAGCATGTAAATGAATCGGAGTAGAAATGATGGTCAGATCTGCTTTTTCATTGGCAAAAAACTGGTCCAAGGATGAATAAACGGGAACCTTAAGCTTTTTTAACGTTTCATAATAGCTGCTTTTCTCGGGATAAATATCCACTACCCCTTGTATCCAATCAAGCCTGTTTTCTTTATCGAGTTCTTTTAAATACTCTTCTCCATAGCCGGCAATTCCGACTAAAGCAATTCTGCATGTTTGATCCATTTCATCATCTCCCTGCAGTTTTAACGGCAAAGAAAACGGAGCAGATGCCTGCGCCGTTTCTTGCTCTACACATGTTCGACAAAACGTTTTTTCATGACTTTTAAAGTCTCATCCCCAGGCTGGTCCCAGATCTCCTGGTTTATAATCTCTACTTCAATTGGTCCTGTATAGCCATTATCCTCGACGGCTTTTCTAATTCCAGGGATGTCAATGACTCCATCCCCCATCATCGAACGGCCTTTAAAGATATCTGGAAGCGGAACTTTCCAATCAGAGACGTGAAACCCTAAGATCGTGCCGCCTGCCCGCTTAATTTCTTCATATAAGAATGGATCCCACCAAACGTGGAAAACATCTACAATGACGCCGACTGAGGAAGAGCCGAGTGATTGCTGCATAGCGTTCGCTTCCCCAAGGGTGGTGATTACAGAACGGTCTGCTGCATACATCGGATGCAGAGGTTCAATTCCAAGCTTTACGTTATGCTCTTTTGCATAGGGGATGAGTGCTTCAATCCCGTCCCTGACCCACCGCCTGCTTTCTTGAATATCTTTGTGGGGAGAAGGACCACAGACAAGCACCAGGACATCAGTTCCAAGCTCAGCTGCTTCTTCAATGGCGCGTTTATTATCTTCAATCCGCTCCATTCTTTCGGAGCCTGATTTTGCTGGAAACATTCCTCCTCTGCAAATACTGGAAACAGCAAGACCGGAATCTTCAACCATCTTTTTACTTTCCTTCAGGCCCACTTCTCTGATTTTGTGACGCCAAATCGATATGGAAGGAACAGAATTACGCACACACCCTTCAATCGCTTCCTGAAGGGACCAGTTTTCAGTCGTTATCTGGTTTAAACTGATGCGTTTACTATCTACTAGTTCACTCATCTGACAACCTCCATTTGTGAAACTCCTGCCAGTTCTAAAACAGGCTTCATTCTCTGCATCGCAAGATCGGGATCTGTCAGAACATTCGCTTGGTCCGCAAGCTTAAATAACTCTGTGAAATGAAGAATCGAACGAGCACTCTCAGCTCCGGCAATCATTCGGAAATGGGACTGGTGGCCGTTCAGGTAAGCGAGAAATACCACTCCTGTTTTATACGCGTACGTCGGCTTTTGGAAAATGTGGCGGGCAAGTGGTACCGTAGCATCCAAACGTTCCCTGAAGCGTTCTTCCTTTCCTTCATCTAAGTACTGAAGAGCGGAGGAAGCGGCAGGAGCAATCGCATCAAATATTCCTAATAGTGCATGACTGTAACCAAGTTCGTCACCTTCAATTAAAGAAGGATAATTAAAGTCATCTCCTGTGTACATGCGGACACCTTCAGGGAGACGCCTTCTCATTTGGACTTCTTTTTTCTCATCCAGCAGGGAAATTTTAATTCCTTCTACTTTATCTGACTGATCACTGATAATTTCCAGGCAAACGTCCATCGCCTGATCTACATGATTATGTCCCCAATATCCAGCAAGGTTTGGGTCAAACATATCTCCGAGCCAATGGAGTATAACAGGACGGGAAACCTGGCTGAGAATTCTTTCATACACATATTTGTAATCCTCCGGGGATTGAGCACATGCAGCAAGAGCACGGCTGGCCATTAAGATCACTTTGCTCCCGGACGCCTCCACGTGCGCAACCTGCTCCTCATAAGCTTGAATGACCTCTTCAATCGTCACCGAAGGGTGTGGAGCAAGGTGATCTGTTCCAGCCCCGCATGCGATATCTCCTCCTACACTTTTTGCCTCTTTGGCGGAACGAGTAATCAGTTCCTTCGCATCTCCCCATCCAAGGCCCATTCCCCTCTGGGCAGTATCCATTGCTTCGGCAACAGACATCCCGAGTGACCATAAGTAATGACGGTATTTCATCGTAGACTCCCAATCAACCGCCGGGTTTACTACAGGGTCATCGCTTCCAAATGGATCAGCCACGACATGAGCCGCTGAATAAGCAACCCGTGAAGTGAACTTTGCTTTTGAAGGTACCGCTAATGGCGTAGAATGAACGAGCGAGTATCGGCTGATTGTTCCATTTTTATCAGGTAGATATATAGGATTCACTGCGGCTTCCTCCTCCTACCTTTAATTCCGGCACTTTCAGCCACCGTCTTTCGTTTGAAGATTGTAAGCCAAGCTCAGCCAGCTGCATCCCTTTTGCCCCTTCTAACAAATCCCAATCAAACTCCTCATTCTGGTGAACGTGCTTCAAAAACATTTCCCATTGAATTTTAAAAGCATTTTCAAACAGCTGGTTATCCGGAACTTCCACCCACTGATCCTGGAAATCAATCGTGTTTTCTAAATCTGGGTTCCAGACTGGTTTAGGAGTGTTTACTCTGTGCTGCGTTTTACAATTTCTAAGCCCTGCTACAGCACTTCCCTCGGTTCCATCCACTTGGATTGTAAGTAAATCATCACGGTCCACCCGGACAGCCCAGGAAGAATTCACACTGGCGATCACACCATTTTCCAGCTCAAAAGTCGCATAAGCAGCATCATCAGCAGTTGCTTGATAAGTATTCCCTTCTTCGTCAACTCTTTCTTTTATATGGGTAGCAACAAGAGAGGACAAAGCCTTTACGGAACCAAATAAATGGTCTAAAACATAGCGCCAGTGCGGGAACATATCTACAACAATTCCTCCGCCGGCTTCCTTTTTATAGTTCCAGGACGGTCGCTGCCCTTCCTGCCAGTCACCTTCGAACACCCAATAGCCAAATTCCATGCGTACAGAAAGAATGTCACCGAAAAAGCCAGAATCAATCAACCTTTTTAGTTTCATAACACCAGGGAGGAATAATTTATCCTGCACGACCCCATTTTTCACTCCTGCTTCCTGCGCTAACCGAGCCAGCTCTAAAGCCCCTTCCAAAGAAGTGGACGTCGGTTTTTCACAATAGATATGTTTATTGGCGGCAATCGCCTGTTTGATGGCTGCCTCACGTCGTGTAGTCGTTTGAGAATCAAAATAGATCACATTATGCTCATCAGCGAGAGCTTCCGTTAAGTCTGTAGTCCAGCGATTAATCCCAAACTCATTTGACAGCGCTTTCAATTTGCCCTCATTTCTTCCTACCAGCACAGGATCCGGCATAAGGATGTCCCCATTGCCGAGATCAACGCCCCCTTGCTCACGGATAGCCACGATCGAGCGGATCAGGTGCTGCCTTGTCCCCATCCTTCCTGTTACTCCATTCATAATGATTCCAATTTTAAAAGTACTCATCTAAGCCCCTCCTTTGATCTTATGTTCAGTATAAACACCTTCGTGAACATAGTCTTATTAGTAAGGGAACGATATTCTCAATTTCGGAACTCAATTTTATACAGACTTTTGCCTCTGCCTGTACATATTCGGCGGGACGCCTACCTGCTTTTTAAATAACCGGTAAAACGTGGAGAGAGATTCAAAGCCAGCTTCAAAACAAATGGAAACAATATCTTTTTCCGTTTCTACTAACAGCCGCTTCACAAGTCCAAGCCGTACTTCGGTTAAATACTGCATGGGAGTCAGCTCATATTGTTCTTTGAAAATGCTTTGGATATAGCGTTTACTCATCCCCATCCGATCAGCAATATCTTCAGCATTTTTGATTTCGAAATAACGGGAGTCAATGTAGTTTCTCAATCTCTCCGCACGAAGCGAATTCGTATCTGCCTGTGTAAAGTCATGTGCGGCCCGCGCTATCGTAAACAATAATTCAGACATGTACACCTTTAATGCAAGCTGCCACAACCTATCACCGTGTGACTGCTCGTACAACATTTTTCTAAGCAGCTGCCGTAAATCACTGCTATCGAACATGCTTACTTTTTTTACGACTGACCTTTGAAAGACTTCAGGGATTAATTGGCTTTGAACGTCTTCACTTAACTCACAGGCGTCAAACTCTAAAACGAGTACCGTCATTTTCGATTGGGCAGTAATAGAGTGTTCTGTAAATGGGGGAATAATGATAAAGCTGTCCCGTTCAATCCCGAACGTTTTGTTATCCAATGTGCAAGTTCCGTGACCTTCCAAAGCATATAAGATTTGATGAGTTTGGTGATCATGAGAGTTTACGCGATCTTTCTCATTATGCTG
Source organism: Halobacillus salinarum (assembly GCF_022919095.1). NCBI lineage: Bacteria > Bacillati > Bacillota > Bacilli > Caryophanales > Bacillaceae > Halobacillus > Halobacillus salinarum. Next base: position 3,891,092 of record NZ_CP095073.1, read on the forward strand.
GCTTTCATATAGTGAAATGATAGAAGAATGATTGTTGTGGTCGGACATCTTAGCCCCTCCGTTACCATGGATAATGGTCAATGAATTACTTCTATCATAGCATTGTCTTCCTCATGCTAAAAGCTGCCAGCGGATGCTGGGACAGCTTTTTGCTTAAGATGATGAATGACGGGATAAGAGGTTGTTCTTAGCTTCTTCCCAACGGTCAGCAAATAGTGCCATCGGAATGACGTCTACCTCATTGCCATTTTTAGTAATATGATTTCTGAACCTTCCCTCGGGAACAAAACCAAGCTTTTTATGATAATGGAAGCTTTTTTCATTGAAATCGATGACTTCTGCACAAAGCTTCCTTATTTTTAATTCTTTAAATATGAAATCCAGGGCAAGAATTCCCATCATCGTTCCAGACCCTTTTGGAGCATTCACGTCACCGATATAAAACCCCCAATAGCATCGTTCATGCTTCCGGTTGATGTCATTGATGTTTACCACTCCAATAGGACATCCTTGATAACAGCAGACTTTCACCATTACCGTATCATCCGTTTGAACTTTACTATACCAATTCCTATGTTCTTCCATCGTAATCCTATGATCACTATACATATGAGCGCGTATGTGGTCTGAGTTTCTCCATTTCAAAAGCAGGGACAGGTAAGTCTCGTTGATAGTTATCAGCTCATAATCTATTAATTGAGCCACGAGGCTGCACTCCTTTACAAATCAAGTTTAGTATGGTCATTTATTTCTTGAACGAGATCCTGATCATCCCTAAACTTAAGGGCAATGCTGCTATTGATTTTTACTACCTCTGGATGTGCGGTGAGAAAGTCTTTTATTTCGGGAAGAAGTAACGGCCTCTTCCCGACATTCAAACCTTTATAAAGAGCTTCAAACATATCCAGATCCTGCTTCTCATCAAGGGTCAGGCGGGCATCTGGAATAACAAATTCTTCAGGCAGCCCTACTTTATTTACGTAAAAATGCTCAGGGTTATTCATAAAATAAAAAGGAAGGTATTCGGTGTACGACAGAGGTTTAGGAGAGTGGTGTAACTTCTTCAAAGCCTGAACGGTGAAAATATCCCCAGCTGTTCCCACTGTAGGATCTTTTGCACAAGTGTAATCCGCACCTTTTTGCAGATGATCGTTTAATAAATAGTTAAGCAGGCTTGGAGAAACCACCGGACAGTCCCCCGTAACGCGAATAACGACATTTGCTCCATAATTGTCTGCAGCTTGCACAATTCTATCCACAAGATTTTCGGGATCACCACGAAAAACTTTTACCCTTCCATCCATCGTGAATTGTTCAAGGGGATCATCCTGCTCTACTGTCGAAGTAGCAAGGACAATGTTTTCTATCCCCGGCACTTCCAGACAATTAAGTAGACATCTAGTCACTGATGGGATTCCGTTAATGGGGAGGAGAGCTTTCATTTTTAAACGTGTTGATTTTAACCGGCAAATGACGACTAAAATTATGTTGAGCGGCTTTAAATTTGGAGAGATGATGGGTGTGTTTTTAGTGATATCAACCGCAGCAATTGAGGGAAGAAGCCGCTTTGCATCTTGAGGCATTAAAGCATTTTCAGCAGGGCACCTCTTAAAAGAAATCTTTTCTAATGTAAGAATTTCTCCTTTAAGAATTTCTTGATTAGCAACGATTCGAACTGCATCTTTTAAATAAGCGCGTTGAGGGGATGTGATTCTCCCATTTCCTAAGAGTACTTCAGCTTCCCTGATCTTTGCGGTCATCGTTTTAAATTCATGGGTCTCCAAAGCAGAGAAATAGTCAATTCCTTTACGACTGCGATCGATTGTTATGTGTTTTTCGATAATTTCTGCGCCTGCAAAAACCGCATACACGGGAAGCTCCTGCGCCAAAGAATCTGTTCCATCTATATGGTCGGCGAATCCTACTTTATATTGGAAGCGTTTCTTTAATTTTTCGAGCCTTTTCAGGTTAGTATCCTCTTTTTGAGCTGGATATCCTTGGAAACCATCCATCAGAATAACTTCATTTCCCTCTAATTCCGGGGTCATTTGATCCATTAGTTCTTTTATTTCCTCTAAATACCATCCGCCTACCCCGATGATTAAAGGTAGATTTAATTGTGCAGCTTTTATTAAAATGTCTGCTTTTATTACCGTTGAAGGTACTTTTATCCCATCTATCCTATTCTTTAATTGATGGACGAGCTGGAACCCCCATTCATCCACAATATCAACCCATACTTCTAAACCAAGGGTTTTGGCAAGTTCTATGACTTCACTCCAGCCGAATTGATCAATAAATAATTGTTTGTAATCCAAATAGTGCCTGTAATCCGGCGTTGCTAAGTAATCGTACTTAAACCATTGAAATTTCACTCCATCTGCGCCGGTCTTGGAAGCTTCCCTTACCAAGCGCTTAAGCAACTTCAAAGAGCCCTGATGAGCATTAGCGATTTCCGCAATTATTTTGACATTCCCCAATTTCTTGACCTCCTTACAAATGACGAGTTTATCTCAGTTTACCTAACTGCTCCACAGAATAAAGAACAAATCCTGAAGGAATTTTTTTCATGACTTTATCTGGAAGCTGTTGAACTTCAGTAGAGTTAATCTTAAGATTCTGGATCAAGGAAGGGTCCGGAATTTCTCTTTTAAATCCTTCATCCATCAGAAAGATACTGGAATCAGATCCTTTTATTAAGGTTTGATTTTTCAAATACTTCGGTATTTCATAGCTTCTTACTCCAGACATCGTATAAATGAGTTCAGACAGCTTGGCACAGGATAGCTGAGCGGGGTAAATATTTGCGATCACCTTTTTAATGCTCAGTTTTATTCTTTGATAATATTCTTCGTCCCTCAATAGTTTAAAAATGATTTTGGATAAAGCTAAAGAATCCGACTGCATCAGTCCCCTGATAAAACCATAATTAGCCCCATCAAAGGTATTTCTATTTAGATAAACGACTGGAGTCCCATACAACATCGCTTCAATTCCTACCGTTGAATAATACACGCATACAAGGTCGACGTTCGGCATTAGATCGTACAAGACAGAGCTATCTTCGATTAAACGAATCGTATTATATCTTGCTTTAAAACCTTCATATCGCTTCCACTTACCTGTACGTAACTCCATCGGGTGCGGTTTGATAACAATTTGAATTTCATTGTCTTCTAATAAATATTTGACAAGTGCACTTAATTGATTGAAATCCAAGATGTACTGTGTGGCTATTAATACGGTTTTCTTGTGCACAGATAAGCCAAGCTTTTTATAGACCTCGGCTTTCTTTTTTGGGATATTCGTGAAAATCCCGTCGTACCTTGGATGTCCCATGATTTCGATCCGATTAGCTGGAATTCCGGCATTCTGATAAAACAATCGTTCACAATTTCCATAGCTGCCTACAATCGGGGAAGTGATTGGCACCCATCCCCGGTCGGCTGAGAGCATACCATGTTGTAAAGTGATAGTCGGAATCTGTTTGATTTTAGCAGCAACAGCTAGAGTTCTGCTGAAATAATCTCCTTCTCCCCCTATCACGATACAGCTGACCGGCTTTTTGCTGAGGAAAACCATTATTTTAGTTAAATACCGCATTACCTCAGGAATTTCTCTATCGAGTATATGTTTTTGGAAGCTCGGCAGCTTAAAGATCGGGTGGGAAACATACTTCGAGAAAATTCTTCGCGCCTGTGTTTGGAATTTCTTAATTAAAATATCTGTTTTAATCGTATAGTTCGTTAAATAATCAATGGGCAGCCATTGATGGCTTTCATCATTACCTTCATACCTCAAAATTTCTGTCGTGCTGGAATTAAAATATTGTAAGTAATTTTCAGGTGCAAACCGCAAATTCAACTCATCGTATAAAATAATCTTTCCTTTGTTGTTCTTTCTATAGGGTTTATCTTTCACCCCTAACCTTATAATCTTTTCAAATTCCGGCTGCAATTGTTTTCGATGAAGCACCTTTACTTGAAAAGAATTCAAAGTTTTAGCGTTTCTTAAAACTTCTTTAACTCCTTCAATTCTATGAAACCAGTAGGTTCTTATCAGGAGTACGAGCGGTACCCCTTTATAAGTCATGCTGCTGAAGGCCTGCATAAAATCAAATTCTAGCGACCATTTATTTTTACTATATACGTCCATTTGCAATTCCCTTTCACTTTCCAAATAAAATTATTCATTCACTACGACCCCAACACATACTCCCATTTCATTGCCGTCCCTTTTTTTAAGTCCACCACGGTTTTCTTACCTAAAAGAAGCTCGTAATATTTAGACGGAAGCCCATATCCAGGACGTATGACCTTTATGTGTTCTTTAGTTAACCTGGTCCCTGCTTTGACATTCTTAGAAACATAAATTGACCTTCTGAATTGTTCTGATGGTATTTCTCTCTTCGTTGAACCATATACGATGCTCCCGAGGGACTGCCAGGCGTTATGAGTATCGATGACAAGGTTTTTCATTTCATCCGGCTCCATTGAAAAAGCAGCATCTACACTTTCTTCTTTTCTCGACAAAGTAAAATGTTTTTCGATAAAAGTGGCTCCCAGGGCAACGCTGGCTACAGCGACACCGGTTCCAAGTGTATGGTCAGATAAACCTGCCTGACAGGCAAAGGTTTGTGTTAAATTGGGGATTGTATTAATATTGGTATTTTCAGGCGTAGCAGGATACGTGCTCGTGCATTTCAACAAGATCAACTTGTCGCATCCTGCTGCTTTTAACGTTTGAACCGATTCTGCAAGCTCCGTCAATGTCGCCATCCCAGTTGAAAGAATAACAGGCTTCCCCGTTCTCGCTACTTTTCTCAATAGCGGAAGATCCGTGTTCTCAAAAGAAGCAATTTTATAGCAAGGTACGTCCAAGGTTTCCAAGAAGTCGACAGCTGTCTCGTCAAATGGAGTACTGAAACCTACTATTCCAAGTTCCTTACATTTATCAAAAATCGCCTGATGCCATTCCCAGGGTAGCTGAGATTGTTGATACAGATTATAAAGGGACTCCCCGTTCCACAAACTCTTAGGATCGCGGATAAAAAAATCCTCCTGCGGACAATCCAGTGTCATAGTTTCGGCAGTAAAGGTTTGAACTTTTAAGCCGTGTACACCGCATTTGGCTGCAGTCTCTACAATTTGTAAAGCTCTTTCCAATGATTGATTATGATTTCCCGACATCTCTGCCACAATAAAGGGAGGATAAGCAGTTCCAATATACTGATCTCCCACTTTTATAGTGTCCATGACATCTAACTGCCTCCTTTTCTGTTGAACATGCTTAACAGCGCTGAAGTACTCTCTTCAGGAAACAGGTTTCGGGCATTTAAAGCCATGTGTCTAAGGGATTCAGGGTCATTCATCATTTCCTGAACCGCCATTGCGATTAATCCAGCTTTTACATCCTCTGCACGCCCTAAATTAACGATGATGCCTTCTTCCACAAGCTGCTCACTCAGACCATATTGGTTCTCTGCAGCTAAAATAACAAGAGAGGGAAGCTCTAAGTAACACCTTTCCCATGTGGAGCTTCCTAATGCCCCAATGGCTAGATCTGCTTCGGCCATTAACTGAGCCATATAATCGATTTGACAGTGAAAAGTTATATTCGGATGCTCCTGACAAACGGTTTCGATTATCGTTCTATTTCTATTCGTTTCCCCTACTACGACATCCACTTTTATTTCCGGCTTCTGTAATTGGAGGAATCCTTCCAATGCCTTTAACGTTTCATTCGTCGGGTCACTTCCACCGAACGAAATTAATATTCTATTTACTTTTCCGCTTCTTTTCCGGAGTTTTTTTCGTGCATCCCTGAATTCAGCACGGAGTAAGGCGTAAGAGGGACCCAATAGTTGAATCGTTTCTTTTGGCACTAAATGGTTATAGCGTTCCGTGGGATTTTTATATAAATTTTGGTCGAGCAGGACATCACAAATATGAGCACGATCAGCCAAGTCATCAATCACCATGATTCGACTCACAAACGATTTAATTTCCCTTTCCCAATGATAATCAATACCATAATGGTCAATAATCATCCAGTCCGCTTTTTTCTCAGCAAGAGCGGCGGTGGTCTGAGAAACATCCTCTTTCCAGTGTGCTCCAAGCCAATGGGCATGATTTAGCGATGTAGAGCGGGAAAAGGTATTTGATGGGAGTGGAAGTTCAATAATGGGAAATTGCTTCACTTTTTTCACATAGGTGATTAAATTTCCCGGAAGCTTGCGGCAAATAAATGAGACGATGCAGCCCATTTCTCTTAACTCTTCAGCAAGGGTCAGACAACGCATGATATGACCTGTTCCAATCTCAACTGAGGCATCCGCTCTTATGAAGACATTCATGATTCTGTCTCTCCTAACTATGGGCTGACGCATAATAAGCAAGTACTTTTTTCACTGCATGGATGACGTCTTGCGCGTCCTGCTCTGTCATCTTCGGAAACAGCGGGAGGGAAATAATCTCCTGGTACAACTTTTCTGCCTCTGGACATTCTCCGGTTCGGAAGCCCTTATTTTGATAGTAAGGATGCTGATGGACAGGAATATAATGGACATTTACACCAATATTTTCCCCGTGAAGCGCTGCTACAATTTCCTTTCGACTTGTTGTGAGTCTATTTAAGTTCAAACGGATGATATACAAATGCCAGCTTGATTCTGCTTCTTTGGCTTGAAAGGGGGGAATAAGAGCAGGGTGATCTTTAAATGATTCATTGTATAAAGAAACAATATGTTTTCGCTTTTTAATAAAATGATCCAACTTCTGTAATTGACTTAGCCCAAGAGCTGCCTGTAAATCCGTCAATCGGTAATTGAATCCGAGATGCTGCATTTCATAGTAATAAGGTTCATCCTTTATCGAGAGCTTGGCTGAGTCTCTAGTAATTCCATGAGACCGGAATTGCACTAATTTTTGATAGTAGCTCTCATTGTTGGTCGTAATCATACCGCCTTCACCAGTCGTAATGTGCTTAACCGGATGAAAGCTGAACATCGTCATATCATTAAAAGACCCCACTGGTGCGCCTTTGTATTTTGCTCCGATTGCATGAGCAGCATCTTCGATAACCACTAGATTATTTTCTTTTGCAATCTCCCTGATTTCCTTATAGGCAGCTGGCTGACCGGTAAAATCAACCGGAATGATGGCTTTTGTCTTACTGGTCAATTTTTCTCTAACAGAAGCTGGAGAAATGTTATACGTATGTGGGTCAATGTCCGCAAACACGGGAGTTCCACCCATATAAAGTACACAATTGGCGCTGGCAGCAAAGGTCATGGGAGAAGTAATCACTTGAGATTCCTCATTAATCCCGGCCGCAAAGCATGCCGCATGTAACGCGGCTGTCCCGCTTGAGAAAGCTACGGCGAACTTCGCCCCCACGAAATGGGCGATCGCTTGCTCAAATTGCTCGATTTTTGGTCCCGTCGTAAGGTAATCGCTCTTTAATACTTCAATGACAGCTTCAATATCCGTGTCGTCAATCCATTGTCTTCCATAAGGTATATAAGTACTTCGAACAGCCGGGCCGCCAAATAACGCTAATTTGTCGCTGCTTTTCATTAGCTGCCCCCTGTATTTCTAATCCATTGTTCTGTTCGTTTAATGCCTTCCTCCAAACTGAAAAGCGGCTCCCACTCCAGTAATCTTTTCGCTTTCCCATAATTACAGAGCAGCTTTGCGATTTCACTTTGAGGGTGAATATGTTTCACATGCTGTATTTGACTGCTGTCCTGGGCGATTAACTGAGCCAGATCGTTAATGGAAACGTCACGCCCTAAGCCAGCATTGACAATTTCTCCATTAACTACCGGTTCATAGCCCGCTACTACTATAAATCGTGCACAATCCTCCACATAGAGCAAGTCCCGCGTCTGTTTTCCATCCCCATAAATTTGCAGCGGCAGCTGATTTAATTTATTTTTAATAAAAATGGCTACAACGCCGCCTTCGCCGCCGGTTTTCTGATAAGGACCATACGTATTAAATGGACGTATGACAGTAGTCGGCAGACCATAAGCATAGTAATAAGAAAGAACCATGTTTTCAGCTGCAATCTTTGCGCCCGCATATGGAGACGCAGGTTTTATAGGATCTAATTCGGTAATTCCAGTTGCACTGGAAGCAGGTGCATAAACCATACATGTACTCATAAATACGACTTTCACCTGATGATGCTTACATTCTTCCAAAATATTAAATGTTCCAATTGTATCGTTTTCAAACGTTGTTTTCGGATCATCTATACTGTCCTGGACATTAATACTGGCCGCTAAATGATAGCAAATATCGAACTTCTTTAAGAAGAGGCTTTTAAGTAATGCCACATCTTTTATATCTCCCTTAATGACTTCCATTAATGATGGATGCTGGCTCATTTCTCTAAGGTTTTCAGAACTTCCATTTGAAAAATCATCCAGGACCCAGACTTTATGGCCGTCATCAAGCAGCCGTTTGACGACCCACCTTCCAATAAAACCTGCCCCGCCAGTGACTAATATATTCAAAAGTCTTCCACTCCTTCTTTGCCTTCTACAGGAATACTTATTTTGACCGCTTGAAATTATTCATCTGAACATTATACGAGGAGCACCTTAAGATTTATGCTTCCACGTTCTCAAATCCGTTTTTCTTTACTTGCGTTAGATGAATGCTTCTCCTTTTAATAATTGATACAGTTCTTGTTTCTTAATAGGAGTTTCATTACTGGAGCTATACGTCCCAGGCACAGCTTTCCTCACCTGTGCATATGCTGAATTAAGCCCAGAATGTCTGCCGATTACGTACATATCAGTTAACTCAAGAGCAGTAAGAGATTCTTCATAAGTCATCAACTCTTCATACATTTTTTCTCCCGGACGTACTCCTATTTCTTCCACTCTAATGGAACTTGGGTCCAAGCCCTGCTGTTTGCTGATTTCTTCAATCAAGATGTCAGATAAATCTCCGAGTAAAATGACCGGCATTTTTAATACAAACACTTCTCCACCTTCAGCCTCTTCCAATGCCTTCATTGTTAAATCTGTGGCTTGTCGAAGGGTCATCATAAATCTCGTCATCGTACGATCTGTAACCGTGATTTTTCGGTCTTCAACAATTTGCTTCTTAAAGAGAGGAATGACAGAGCCTCTAGAACCCATGACATTGCCAAATCGTACACTTGCAAAAACAGGACTGCTGCTCATTCCCTCTCCTTCAGAAGTCATCAACCGTTCAGCGATCAATTTAGTAGCACCATATGAATTAGCCGGGTTAATAGCTTTGTCAGAACTCGTAAACACCACTTTTTTTACACCTTGTGCAGTGGCTGCTTTCACAATATTATGTGTTCCGTGTACATTCGTAAGTACGGCTTCATATGGATTGAATTCACACGAAGTCACATGCTTCATGGCAGCAAGGTGAAAAACATAGTCCACGTTTTCCATTACTTCAACTACACGCTGATAATTTCTAATATCTCCCAATAAAAACTTCACGTTCTTTAGTTTTCCAAGTTCATTTTGAAAATGGTATTGTTTATACTCATCCCGGCTGAAGATTTTGATCATGTTCGGCGATTGCTTTACCAATGACTTGACAATACTTCTGCCAATAGTCCCTGTACCTCCAATAACTAAAACATTTTTGTCTTTAAAAAACATAAGCTTCTTCTTCCCTTTAAGATAATTTGAATATTAGAGAAGGAGCGTCTACCCCAAAGCTCGTATATTCTTTTCAGTACTACCATTTATATTCCTAAAGGGAGCATCGGTGAGAATAATATACTCTTACCTAGACAAGGCCTACTTCATCTTGTGGAGATAAAAAAAAGCTCCCTCCCGAGTAAGGAAAAAGCCTGTGATAATAAAGAAGGTGCAGCCTATGAACTTATGGATCGAACTAATTGCGCAAGTCTTTTTCCTGCTATTCCTTTCTCATCCGTGTAAAGCTCTGGAAGAATCAGTTCTCGTAGCTTCTCGTGATCTTTTTTTGCTGCAGGGTACAAGTATTTAGTAACCTTATTCGTTAAACGAACGGGATCATTTTCTATGAAATTCGAAAAAGGATCAAAATAATCCATGGAACACAATAGTGGCTGCTCCCAAATAAATAATGGTTTATTAAACAACAGAGTCTCTAATGCGACCGTTGATTTGTAACAAATCACCGCATCCGCATGGTAAATTAAATCATAGAGGTGATTATATTTATTTGCTTTCCGGATCTCAGGAAAATCTTTGAACATTTTTTCCGTTTCAGGAGTGTCAACTTTCGTTTTCATGATAATATTCAGCCTGCCAGTAGCCACTAATGCCTCCACCAGCTTTCTCGTAAATTGAATCTCCTCATGATGAATAGGCAGCAGGACTACTTTGCGAGACTGATTGAATGGATACGTCTTTTCGAATACACGTCTAGTCATCATTTTTCTTTTTGTAATCTCATCAAAGCGTGGGTGCCCGGTGATTTTTACCGCAGATTCAGGAACTCCTTTTTTCCTATACCATTCCAATTCATAAGGGCCATGAACAGCCATAATGCTTGCTGTTTTTGGCAGGAAACCGAAACTGCCTCCTATCACACCATGCTGCAAGCAGATACAGGGGACCCCTCTCCTGAATGCTTCCAAACTCATAGCTCTGCTTTCAGGTGTATTTGTATCCCCGATGACTAAGCACGAGACCGGGACGCTTTCAAAAAACACCCTCGAGGCTTGGATGTATTTTCCAATCGATGGAATTTCAATAATAAAGCGGTTTTGGAATTCTTTATGAGAAAAAACAGGGTGGTACCCCATTGAACTGAATAGATGTTGCGCTTTCATTTGATAACTTTTAAATGAATGCTGTGAAGCTGGAAGATAACTGTCCAATCCTTTAAGTGGTATGGAATGTTTCACAAGATTTTTTTTTATGTTTTTCGTATTTCTTTTAAGAAGAAGAGTTGCTGCGGGGTTAAAATTCCTTTGAAGGATATGGTCGGGCACTCTTAATCTAAAGTCGTGCAGAACTACTTTTTTTCCATTCTGGTTTTTACTACCCGGTTTTCTTTTCGGCAGTTTGGTTAAATACTTGTCATACTTATGTTGAAAGCTGATTTCTTTATCAAGATCATTTTGGAGCGCTTTTCGAAGCTGACTGCTCTGCAGTTTAGCTGTAATCGTTCGATTGTCTTTCATTAATCCATAAAAATGGCTCAGCATGGCGATTGGATACCCATCAAATAAGAGCGAAGAGAAGCAGTCAAGAAAATCGAAATAAAGGTCCCAGTAATTCTTTTCAAAGGTATTTACTACTCTCACCACTCTTTCTATCTGCTATTCAATGAAGAAATTTCAAACACATTGTGACCGATTTTATTGATATCAAACCTGCTCCCCGTTGATTCAACAGTATCCATCTTTGTAAAGAATTCTTTTATATCTTTTTCAGTAAACCCTGAAAAGAGCGCATTCGCCTTTTTATTCTTAGGCAACGTAAGTGTTGAGTATTTCAACTTTCTGCGTTTTTGCGGAGCTACGATCGTATTATCTAATTGGTGGAGAATGCTTTCATAAGAAAAGCCCTCCTCTGCTTTATAAAATTTGTCAAGCACCGCAGTTTTTCTTTTCAAGGCTGCTTCCGATTCGTCCTTTAACAATCGAGTATTGGTTAAAAAATTCACCAAATCCTCTAACCGGGCAGCTTTTGTCCCCAAATCATTAGGAAGATCCACATCAAATTCTGCATTTGTGAAGGGGATATAAGTAACGACAGGTTTATTTAAAAGAAACGCTTCTATACTTGAAGTACAACCATTGTGAACCATAGCCTCAGCTGCAGAAATCCAATTAATAATGTTTCCTTCTCTTCTTATATAAGCGTTCTTATATGGTTTGCACGCTCGAACATACGGCTGAGGGTCTTCACTTGGATGAGGACGGACTACAATATTTATATCCGCACAGGAAGAACAGAGATGCTTGATCATTGTTAAAAATTCTTCAAACATATCTTTTATATATTGGGTATGTGCATCAAGCTTGCCACTCCGAAAACCTGCAAGCGTATTATATTTAGCAAATCTTGTATTGATAAGAATAAAAGATCCGTATTGTTGTTTGACTTTTTCCGTTTGATCTTTATGCAGATCCCTGAATTTTGGCAGGAGAAGATCAAATCTTGGATTTCCCGTAATATACAACTTCTCTTTACATTGAGGATACGCCTTAGCAATCACTTCCTTCTGGTACTTTCCCCAGCATAATTCTTTCTTTACTAAATGGAGCATGTTTAACTTCATCCTGTCACGCAGATATTTCACAGGGTCATGCAGAAGTAACCCTTCCTCATCAAGTTCAATAATGACATGTTCGAACTGTGAAATGTTTTGGATGACCGTTTGTCGGTATCCATGAGTATATCCCTTTAAAAAAAATATCCCTTCAGGATAAACGGAAGCGGCTTCTTCCACCATATTGTGATCTCCAATAATAACGCGGTAGCCTCTTTTTAACGCATAATAAGCAAGCAGCAATTTCGATTCTAATTCCCTTACCTGGACTTCCACGGGTAAGTACAGCCACTTTTCTTTCGTTTTCACTTATGATCATCCTTTCCGCTCGTTTCCATTAAAGAGACATAAGCAAAATGCGAATCTTTTCCACTTTATGACTGGTCATATGTAAATATTCCCTGCTTATAAAGCAAGCAGGTCGCAAATTCTTAATAAGTTAATAGCAAACAAAAAAACCTTTAAATACTTTTCCATGATTAGATGTGGGCATTATAAAAAAGCTCAGGTGACCTTTATTCCCATAATTTTTTCAGCATCCCTGCGGAAAAAATCGATATTTCTCTAATTCTGTAAAATTAAACCATTTTTTATCCAAACTATTGACTAAGAACATTTGTTCTTTTTATAATATCAATAGTAAATCAAACGCTGGCTTGATCACATAAGGAGGACACGAACCATGACGGACACGCGCACGTTGGAAAACGAAGTGGAAGAAATACGCTGGAAGATGTATGAAGCTTATCAATCAAGCAAAAATTACGAAGAAATTTTAAAAGTATCCCAACAATTGGATCATCTACTAAATGAATTCACATGTCCAGCGAGGGAAAATTCACAATAAAAAAAGCTCCTGTAGAGGAGCTTTTTAATTCGGTCTAATCTTCCCCAAACATATAAGTTCGATGGTGAAATGAAATAGAGAAGACGATTCCCATAGCTATCAAATTTCCTAATAATGCACTTCCGCCGTAGCTGATAAAAGGAAGCGGAATCCCTGTAATCGGCAGCAGCTGTATCGACATTCCCACGTTCTGGAATACGTGAAATGAGATCATGCTGATAATCCCCACAAGAACATAGCTGCCAAATGGGCTGTTGGAGTGATTCGCTATCGTCGTTAACCGGTAAACGAGAAAAAAGAAGAGAACGATAACAATACTCGCACCCAAAAACCCATATTCCTCTCCTATGATACTAAAAATAAAATCTGTGTGGCTTTCAGGCAGATAGACTTCCCGATGGCCAAAGCCTTTCCCCATAAGCTGACCCGATCCAATAGCTTTCATAGCTTTTATGAGCTGATACCCTGCTGCATCTTCATATTGTAAAGGCTGCAGCCATGCATAGATCCGCCCAAGCTGATAAGGTTTTACGTGTAAGTATTTATCAAGTAATTCCGGAGCTTGAACTACAAGCCACAAAATGGCTACTCCTACACTCCCAATCGATAGAAACATGGGTAAAATAAGCTTCCATCGTATTCCGGAGATTAGAATCATACCGCTTAAGATGGCAATAAACACCAAACTTGTTCCTAAGTCAGGCTGCTGCATGATTAGAAATAGAGGCAATGCTGTAATACCTATCAATTTACCCAACAGCAATAAGTCCAGTTTAATGGTTGAATTCCGGTGCTTTTCATGATGCAGGACAATAATGTTCGACAGCATCAGTATGGTAAAGATTTTCACAATTTCCGCCGGCTGGATAGAACCTGCTCCAGGAAGTACAAACCAGCTCTTCTGTCCTTTGATAACCGGCGCGATACTAGCAGGTGCTAAAATAAGCGCCCCTAATAACAAAAGGCCGAAAATGTATAAATAAGGGCTGATTTTACGGTAATCCTCTGGTTCAAAGATCATCATAACCCCAATGGCTACCGCCCCAACCCCATACCAAGTAAGCTGTTTTAATACGAAATTCTCTTGATATTGACTGCTTTCCTGGGCACTTAAAAGAGCTATACAGCTTACAGCAATGAAGCAGCATAGTATAAAGAATAAGGACCAGTCAAAACGGTCTTCAGATTTCATTTACATCCCTCATCTCATATCTCTTAGATGCCTGTCCTCATTTAAGAGTCCAATCTATATTATAAACCTATTTTTTCCTTTAAGTAAGGGGGCTTTTCCAACTACTTTTGCCTTAGAACCTTCTTTGAAGCTTAAAGGAACACCAAATAAAAAAGCACCCCTCCGGGTGCTTTACATTTGATCTGCTACGTGAATTAAAGTGATTAAACTAGAAGATACAGTATTCATATCTACCAATCCATCTTCAGATTCTTTCACTTTATCTAATTGTAAGATAATATAATCATCATTGCCATTAAACGAAATCTGTCCTGAACATATTTTCCCTTTCAACAACAGGATTTTCTCATGAATTGTTTCTCGATCCAATCAAACCTCTCCTCGTACGCGAAATATACTTATTCGCTATTATGTCCACCATTCTATGAAGCTATACTTTCAAGAGTGCGTCCTCAGACGTAATTTGCACATCAGCTGAGTCGTCTTAAGTCTCTGTGTATCCTTCAAATAACCTTCCACCCCATGGTTCAAGAACTTCATCTACAAAATCAATATACGGTTTTTTTTCGCCGTTTTGATAGAAAAGAAACAACTGCTTCGCGAAGTGGTTTGCAAGCTGTGGATCAAACCGTTTTAAAGATCGAAACATCCATTTCCCTTCCCCCATCCACTGCTGGTTTGTTCTCAAAATAAACTTGTGAAGCTTTTCAGTAATTGCAGCTACAGTAAACAAATCTTCTTCTTTGCTGTGAGAGCCCTCCAAATCAGTTAGCAAATCAGTTAAGATATAGCGTTTCTCATTAATGGTCTGAACCGGCCACTTACCAGGTCCTTTTTGCAATAAATGCTGTGCTTCGGTAATCAGTTGATTCGCTTTCTTTTCTCCTTTAAGAATGAATCCTTCCGCGACAATTCTCATGATTAAGGGCACCCCGTACTGTTCTTCAAGAAAATACGTGTACGATAAAGAGTCCTGATTATGCACAAAAACTTCAACCGGCCAGCCTTTAAATTGATACGATTTTCGAAAAGATTGAGTGGACAGGATAAAAATATCTAAATCAGAAGAAGGTGTGTCTTCACCTCGAACCACACTTCCTGACAGCAGAGCAGCATCACAATCCATAAAATAATGGGTAACAAATTCTCGAGAATGATTTAAGGCATGCTGATTCACTCGACCCCTCCTTAAGCTGAGCCCCTGATCGCTTGAATTATGTATTGTATGAAAGAAGACTAATAATTAGAACAAAAACGCCTTTCATTGATTAATTTGACGAAAGGCGAATCAATATTTAGGTTGATTAATTAAGGAAGTGATTCTAAAAAGGGCTTCATTTTTTCCACCCACAGTTTGTCTACCTCTTCAAGGGTACGACAGGTGACTGGGTAACCTTCTTTGACCTCTTTTTTAAACATCTCTACAGCCTGTAATGAAGGTGCTTCTTCCCTCATTTCCTTAATGAGCTTAGGATCAACTTCAACAATTTCATCAGCATTTTTTAAAACTTTTTTTGAAGCAGCAGAGTATCCTAATCCCTTAACTGTATACAAATGGCTGAGTCCCCTGCCATCTTCTGCGATAAGAAGACTTGGCTTTCTATGTCTAAGAAACCAAATATGACCATGAAGTCTAAAACCTACGTGGACGTCGACATGTTTATAAAAAGATAATCGTCTATAGGAGCCTGATAAGTCTATAACCTTAATGGCTTCACAAGTCCATTCTGGATCGATATGGTCACTTAATTTCCCATGATAGCCATGAAAAGTTAAATAGACGTAGCATGAGAATTCCTCCTTAAGCCTAAGAGCCAGTTGATAGGCCATTGGCCAATGTTCCTTTATATGGGGCATCGAAAGAGCTATGCTGTTAATTTTTTTCGGGAGTACCGGTTTCCTGAACAGAAGTTCTAAATCAAATAAAGCACAATCCCCGGTCGTCCCGAAACATTCCACGCCATTATTTTTCATCAATACTTCTGTGAATTTATCTCGGCATGAAACAGCTCCCATACTTACCCCTTCATCATGCTCTCCAAAAATCCCCGACAACAGTTCACGTTCCTCTTTATCAAGTTCAAGTTGCTTTGCCTGCTTTATAGTGCCTGGATAAGCATTCCATCCTGCCCGATAGCGTAAACGGGGACACCAAGATTAATAGCTTGTTTTAGTACGTCATTTCGCTTTGGAGGCGCCGCTTGATATCCTTGAAGGGTTGGACGAAGAGCAGGAAAAAGAATGGCTTTATACTTCTTTAAATTGGGGAGTGAAGACAGCTCTAGATCGACAAGACTCAAAATATCTACTGTCGTGTGCCTTCCTTTAACTCCTTTTATTAGTTTTATCAGGCTTTTAGCAATGAGGTCATCTCCTGAGTTGCGTGAACCTTTTCCAGGGTAAGTGGATAGAATTAAATAGGACAACTTAATCCTCCTTTCTTCAAAAATGCTGCTGTATTCTATATATTCAATTCTTTAATTATCTTCAAGGTAGAGTTCTGAATTTGTTAAAGTCATGCTCTTTATATTAGATGCAGCATTGTGGAAATGCGAGTGTGCTATAGAGGTCCATTTCTATAAAAAACAATAATTGCTAGATTTTCATCGTTTACTCAAAGAAAAAAACGCTCTTAAAAGCGTTTTTTCAGGAATTAACTAACCCTCTACCATTGTAAGTCTTTCTTCCATTGTTTAAGTTCCTGTTTAGATGAAGTATCCAGCTGATCTAACTTTTTCAAGAAAGCTTGTTTGGCCCACTGATACAATTCGATATCCGCCCGGTTACATTCTTTAATCCATTGTATTGCTTCTGCAGGTATTTCGTTCAGCGGTTGTCTATGTGGAGTAACATTGGTTTTCACAGCAAAAGGCTTTATTTCCCACGGAAAGCACTTACTCAGTAAGTATAAGGATTCCACATACATATCTGTAAAACCTACAAAGGAAAAGTGATGTTCTATGTTCTGCTTAGCTATCTCCAAATGGTCCGGTTCCCCACCGGAAATATAGCGGGTTGCAAGGTTAGACGTACGGTATTTTATATTACGTATGTCTTCTGGCTGAGGATAAACTCGGTTTTGGATTTTCTCATCCTTCATATAGGACAAAAACTGCTTGAGATCCATATCTTTGACCTTTGGATAGATCTTTGACTTTTCATAGCCATGTACATAATAATATGTGGAAACCACCCGATCGATTGGATCCCGAAGCATCGTTAAATAAGTATATGGCTTATCAAATTTTTTAAAAAACATGCCGTGGCGGACCATAATATCCTCTTCTTGAGCTTTCAGCACTGCCCATAGAGATTTGCCGCCGGTCTTTGGGATGTGTAAAAAACATACGTACCTCTCTAAATCATTTTTCTCCTGGTTCATAAATAACATAAGCTAACTCCTCCTCTAATCTATGTATTACCTTATGTTATTCCTGCTTCCTCCTTCACAGAAGTATAAGTAACGAACGTGGCGAGAATTCAAAACGGCACCGTTTCGTGCATCCATTTCAAACATTAAAAACCCCTTTAGAATCACCTCCTAAAGGGGTTTTGCACCTCAATAAATTTTCCTATCTTCACGATCATTCATTCCAGACTTCCGGTAAAAATAAGTGTTAATAATATCCCGCCATTCTACTGCATTTTTCTTTTGCATATCAAACCGTTCCAATACATCGTAGAACCTCCGGTCGTCGATTTTCCCTCGCAGGCTGAGCCACCTGTCCCTTAAGTCCTCCACTTGTTCGACACCTTTAAAATGAGTATTGTAAATATGCTGAATGACCGTTTCCCCGGAATGCAGCCGATGGGTGTAGGGAACATGGTGAAAGAAGAGAAGCAGTTCATCCGGACATGTGTCCAATGATTCAAATCGATCTTGATTTTCTTTAAAATATTGGGAGGTAAAACTCGTGCCACTTTCCATTGTTCTGTCAACACCTATTCCTTTCCAATCAGCAAAGTGATACGTTCCCCAAACCGAATATTCATATCCGTCTACATTGGGTCCGTAATGATGGCCCGGGTTTACCATCCACCCAACTCCAAGAGGCGCGGTATAATTTTCATAGACTCTCCAGGAGTCTTCAAGAATTGTTGTAATCGTGTCCACCACTTGGGTGTCACTGCCGTACGTCCTCACTACCCACTCATAAGTAATCGTTTCCTCCTTCAGTTCAGGATTCCAGATGAGGCGTCCATATCCGTAAAGATTGGCCTGCGCCAGAGGATGTCCCGTCCAATTTATGTTATCTCCGCTGTTGGATACTGCTGTAATGCCGCTATGTTTATTCTTGTACAATTCCCCGCTGACTACTTTTTGGATGGTCGAACCTTTTCCTTTGGCATACGTATCAAATTCAAGAATTTCCTTCCACTGTGGGAGAAGATAGCACAGGTCTTTTTGCTGGCCCGTGTATTCTTGAGCAATTTGAAATTCCATTACCTGGTTGGTTGCTTCCATACCCCGATCAGCGGTGAGACCGGCTCCCTGACTTGAAAATCCATCGGTCCGTTTTTTATTTGTAAAATAACGTTATCTAAAAAGTGTCCGTCTAATGGTTTGAAGTTATCATAGGCTGCTCTGGCACGGTCGATGCTCCGGTCACGCCAATCCTGCAGGCAGTTATAGACGAAACATCTCCAGAAAACAAGTCCGCCAAAGGGCTGTAATGCTTCCGCCAATACATTTGCTCCATCTGCATGATTACGATCATACGTGAACGGACCGGGCCTATGTTCAGAATCCGCTTTTACGACAAATCCGCCAAAGTCCGGAATATAATCGAAAATTTCCTTTGTTTTTTCCTTCCACCAGGATCTTACTTGCTCATCAAGCGGATCTGCTGTATCCAGACCTCCGATTTGAATCGGGCTTGCGTAATTGATGCTCAAGTACGTTTTTATTCCATAACTGCTGAAAATTTCAGCAACCTGAGCTGTCTCAGGTAGAAAGGCCGATGTGATCAGGTTCGTCTCTACTTGATGAACATTTACATTATTAATCGCAATACTATTAATTCCTACAGAAGCTAATAATCTCGCATAGTCTTTAATCCTTCCTAACTGTCCCGTAAATGAATTTTCCCTGTAGAAAAGCGAACCCCCGGCATATCCACGTTCAATACTGCCATCCATATTGTCCCATTCATTAAGCATTCTGATTTCATTAACAGGGTTCTCCATGATAGAGAGATTCTTTAATTCTTGTTTCATCTGCATGAATTTTAATAAATGAAAAGCAGCATACAGCAGGCCTTTTTCCCGCCTGCCGATGAGGTACAAGTAGTGGCTGCCCCCTTCTTCCCTCGACTGGATAACATACCCTTCCTCGTTGAGCTCAGAGGTAAGAGAACTTTCGGTCGTTAAAACAATCGAAGAATTTTCAGAGCGTTCATGAGATACAACAGGGGCAGCTCCAAGCATAGTCTCTATCCCTCTAGTCAGTTCCTCTTGCACGGAAGACATTATCTTTGATTGCGAGGGGATAATGACCTCTCTGCATACATTAAGGTACTGCTCTACTAGCTTTTGATCCTTCAGCTTTTGGTAGCCCAGCCAGCAGTCATAGCTCGTGCGATCTTCCGGATGAACCGCATAAGTTAAGTTTTGTATATTTTGTTTCAGTAGACTCACAGTTCCTGCCTCCTCTTCTTATTTTTTACAGCCATGTTCGTAGTGAAACGGGTGCACGGGTACTCCGGCAGAGTGAAGGCTGTCCCATAGGCCTGACAAATACATCACGCCAAGGGCACGGTCATATAGACCATATCCAGGCCTAGCATCTTCATTCCATATCATCCTGCCGTGATCAGGTCTCATATATCCAGTGAAGCCTGAATCATACAGTGCTTTGACTATTTCATAAAGGTCATTTGAGCCATCACAGCTTCGGTGCGCTGTTTCGTAGAAATCGCCATTGTCCAAAAGCTTGATGTTGCGTATGTGGACGAATGGGATGCGGTCACGACTGCAAAAATACTTAATCATTTCAGGCAGATCATTTACGCGGTTAGCACCAAGAGAGCCTGTACAAAAGGTGATCCCATTATGCGGGCTGTCTACCATATTGACAATTCTCTCTAGATCATTCCGATTCTTAACAATTCTAGGAAGGCCAAACACAGACCAAGGTGGATCATCAGGGTGAATCGCCATCCTAACATCAAATTCCTCCGCAACAGGAATCACCTTTTCAAGAAAATACTGAAGATTAGCGAACAGGTCATCCTCTGTTAGCCCTTCATACATACGGAAAAGCTGTTTAAGGGTACTCAGCCTCTCCCGTTCCCATCCTGGAAGCGAAAATCCTTGTGAGGACTTTTCCATTTGGTCAAGCAGGATCATAGGATCGATATTCTCTATCTTCGCTTTTTCGTAGGCGAGCACGGTTGATCCATCCGCTAATTCTTTGGCGAGATCTGACCTCGTCCAGTCAAAAACCGGCATGAAATTATAGCAGATGACTTTGATGCCGGCCTTTGCAAGATTTCGGATCGTACGCTGGTAATTTTCAATATACGTATCCCGAGTGGGAAGCCCCAGTTTAATATCTTCGTGGATATTTACACTCTCAATTACTTCAAACCGTAACCCTTTGGAAGTGATTTGTTCCTTCAGCTCCACGATTCTGTTAAGCGGCCAAGCTTCCCCAACAGGTATGTCAGACAGTGCTGATACAACTCCGGTCATCCCGGGAATTTGTTTGATCTGGTTTAACGTCACACTGTCATCGTCTTTGCCAAACCAGCGAAATGTGATTTTCATTTTTCCGGGTGCTCCTTCATCTCAGTTTTGAATTATTCTTTTTCTGCTCCTAGTACAATTCCCTTCACAAAATATCGTTGTATAAATGGATAGACAATCAGCATCGGTAAAGCGGCTATGAAGATCTGCGCCGCCTGTACAGTCCGCTGCGATAAATTCCTTAATGTCTCCGCGTCCACATTCATATTTGTAAAGTCCTGCTGGACAATCACGGTTTGAAGAAAGGTTGATAGTGGATAGTTGGATGCATCCGTCATATAGATCAACCCATCAAACCAGGAGTTCCAATGAAAGACCATTGTGAACAATGAAATAGTGGCAATAGCTGGAACCGAAATCGGCAGATAAATTCTTAAGAAAATCTGAAAATGGTTGGCTCCGTCAATAAATGCTGCTTCTTCCAATGATTTCGGCACTGAAGTACGAAAGAAGTTTAGAAGCAGAATCATATTAAAGGCGTTGATGGCATGCGGAAGCACCAATGCCCACATCGTATCTGTCAATCCTAATTTTGTAACAATAATATACGTAGGTACGAGCCCGCCATTAAAGAGCATCGTGAAAACAAAAAACCACGTATAGATTTTTCTTCCTTTAAATTCTTTATCTGTCTTCGACAATGGATAGGCAGCACAAAGCATTAACCCCATAGATACAAGAGTCCCGAGAATGACCCGTGAGCAGGAAAGCATAAGGGAACGAATAAAGTTTTCGTTCCCTATCGTTTTGTCATAAGCATCGAGCGTAAAATCTATCGGTATAAACCTTACTAGATTTCCTGCTGCCGCTGAACTTCCACTTAAAGAAACGGCAAGAATATGAATGAGCGGAAGGATACACAGCACGGCTGCTACAAATAAAAATCCATAGTTACAAATGGTAAAGATCCTATAAGCCTTCGTATTATAATGCACAAGGCGCACCTCCTAGAAAATTCTGTAGTCCGCATATTTGTAAGCAAGCCGGTAACCGATTACGACAAGGATAAAGCTGATCACTGATTTAAACAGCCCCACCGCTGTACCATAGCTGAAATCTCCATTAATAAGACCTACTCGATAAACGTACGTATCAATAATATCTCCAGTTTGATAAACGAGCGGGTTATACAAGTTAAAGATTTGGTCAAAGCCGGCATTTAATATATTTCCAAGAGATAAAGTGGCCACAACAATAATAATTGGAAGCATGGCAGGTATTGTAATATAAAGCGTCTGCTTCCAGCGGTTCGCGCCATCCATAATGGCTGCTTCATAAAGAACAGGATTCACTGCCGTCACAGCCGCTAAGAACACAATCGTATTAAATCCCGTTTCCTTCCAAATATCACTAATAATAATCGTCGGTCTGAACCATGTATTATCACCAAGGAAAAAGATCGGGTCAATGCCAATAAACCCTAGCATTTGGTTAATTAAACCACCATCAGGCGAGAGCATATCCATTAGGATTCCGCCTAAAATGACCCATGATAGGAAGTGAGGAAGGTAAATGATGGTTTGAATTGATTTCTTGAATGCCATTTTACGCACTTCATTTAACAGCAGAGCGAACATAAGCGGAACAGCCACTTGAAAGATAATTTTCAATAGTGAAATGACTAAAGTATTCCATATGACCTGACGCGCATCATCGTACTCAAACATCGTTTTAAAATGTTGAAAACCTACCCATGGGGAATTCAGAAAGCCGAGCCAGGGCTTATAGTCTTGAAAAGCCATGATGAGCCCACCCATAGGGGCATACTGAAAAAACAGGGCTACGATGACAGCTGGGAGTACGAGGACGTGAAGCTGCCATGTCCTTTTAAAATTCCACTTTTGCTTTTTCTTCTTTGGTTTAGGATGTACGGGTTTCTTTTTGTTAAATTGTCTGCTTTGTTTGTCATTCAAACTGGACGTTTGCTCCTCTTGTGGCAGAGGCTGTCTGAGCGCCATCTTGTTTCCTCCTTACGGCTTTTTAGCAAAAGCCCGAACAAAGGAAACAGTGCATTTGTCCGGGCCATTCACTTATTGTTGTACAGATTCGTACCACTCGTTGACTTCTTTTGTGATTTCCCCTCCACCAGAGTTCTTCCAGTTATTCACGAATTCATCAAAAGCATCTACTGGCTTGTTCCCATAGATAATATCCGCATAGACTTCCTGCTCCATCTTTTCCAGCAGTTCACCTTTTTCTTTTAACGTTTTAGTAGGCGGTCCATTAAAATCATTTTCAATGCGAATATCATTTTGCTGATTAACGATGGCTCCAGCTTCTATATATTCTTCGCTTTTTCCTGCCAGCCTGTATTCGTAAGGATTTTCCGGCTCTCTGCCAGTTTCATGGAATTGCTCCAATAAGTCATACAGCATGTAAGGAACTGTCGGCACATCTGTAGTTAAGAAGTATTTGCCAGGGTCAATCACTTCTTCACCTGTCACGTTTTCAATCACTTTCTGATCATAGACAGGCTGCCCGTCCTTCATTACGTAGTCATAGTCTTCAAACATCCCTTTTTCAAAGAATTTTGAATCACCCAATGTATATCCATAAATGGCGTCCCAGTACTCAAAGAATTTATCCATATGTTTAAAATCTTTACTGAATAAGAATTGACCCGTAGTTAATCCTTCTCCTCGACGGCCGATCTGGCCATTTTCTCCACTTGGAAGCGGATAAGGCTGGACATCAGCCCCTTTGTTGTTTTTCTCAGCATCAGCAATCGGCCATCCATCTGCCCATGGTGGAGCTGAAATGATCCCGGACTTTCCGGCTATAAAGCTTTCAATAGCCGCCTGCTCATCCAAAATACCAACCTCTTTATCTAAGTATCCTTTCGTGTACCAGTCATGCAATTTCGATAAAGCTTTCTTCGCATTAGGCTGGATGGAACCATAAACCAGCTTACCTTCTTCATTTTCCGACCAGTATTTCGGCTCATAATCTCCTTCTGCTCCAAAAATGAAGCTGCCGTCTGCAAGCCAGGTCGCTAATCCATTTTTAGAAGCAAGAGTTAATCCAATCGTGTCGTCCTTACCATTCCCATCAGGGTCCTGGTTCGTAAATACGTCCATCACGTGCTCCAGTTCTTCCATCGTTTTAGGTGCTTTAAGATTGAATTTATCGAGCCAATCCTGGCGGACCCAAAGAAGCGAGTCCGAGCCATTTCCACCAGAGAAGCGAGGAAGCCCATACCGTTTCCCATCAACAGTACCAGGGTAAAAAGCTTTCGGGAACTTTTGGAAAATTTCTTTTAAACGAGGAGAGGCATACTGATCTATCGCTTCATCAATTTGCATCACTCGTCCAGATTCAATTAGATCAGAAATCAACTGATTATCTGAGACGAGAAAAACATCCGGAAGATCTTTTCCGGCAGACATGGCCAGACGGATTTTTGTATTATATTGTTCGTCACTTGGTACTGTCCAAAGAGTATCAAAGTCAATGTTCAACTCATCCTTAGCCCAATCTGTAACCACATTATCGTTGACGTCCTGCCCATCCTTAAACTTAGTATCATCCTTGAGTGTTCGAACGGTGGTGATCTTTGTTACCCCTGAATCGTCTGTAGCTGAGGCTTCTTCCTCTCCGCTTGAAGGCTTCTGCATACAGCCGCTGACCAAACTAATTGAAAGAATAATGACAAACAAAGTAAACAAACGTTTTCTCATCATATTGCTCCTCCTTTATTGAATGAGTAATACCAATTTGTAAACCAATTAGTTTAACTAATAAACAAACAAAGTATATAAAGCGCTTTCAAATAAGACCATTTTCTTTCCCCTCCTTGTTGGTCTCCAAGTTCTTTGTTGATAGCGCTTACATAATAAATGCTATGAAACTCATGTCTTAAACTCTTTACTTAAAGTAATCAGGGTACGCATCCATTAAAGTATTTTTTTCAATAGCTACCAATTGCAAATGGTCGGCCATCGCTTGTTCAGCTTCTGCTTCCTCTTTGTTCGTTATACGGTCAAAAATCGCTTTGTGCTGTGATACGATTACATTCCAATTGAGATTTGAACCCACTCTGAGTACACGCAGCCGGATAAAATGATTGTTCATTTGCTGAATGGTCTCCCACACTCTCATTTTGCTGCAGCCGGCAAATAAAATTTTATGGAACTCTTCATCAAGCTCCAGCAGAGTCGAATAGTTGTCACGCTTCACACACATTTCCTGCATCGTGATATTCGTCTCGAGTTCAAAAAGCTGCTCTTTAGTAAACGTGCTGCAGGCTAGTCGGACAATGGCCCGCTCTACGCTTTCCCTCATGAACCTTGCCTCTTCCACATGATCCAGATCAATTAAAGAGACGAATGTGCCTCTCTGAGGGTAAATTTCAAGAAGCTCCTCCTGAGCTAGTTTTAGAAAAGCTTCACGAATTGGAGTACGGCTGACACCCAGTTTCTGAGACATATCTTTCTCAGAAATTTTCTTCCCTGGTTCAATCTCAAGCGTTAAGATTTTTTCCTTTAAGACCTCGTATGTATAATCTCTCGTCGATTGCTTCATCCGTTTTTTATCTTCATTAACGGCCAATGTCGTTCACCTCAAGTTGTATATTAGAATACTAGTATGGTAGTTGCAAATTTATTATATTACATCAAAATTAGACATTCAATATAATTTTCAAAAAATTCTATTTTTTATAACGCTAGAATGACCCATCTTCAGTGCGCTCAATGTTAATTGAAGCCTGAATGGATCCCGGCCATTACTCCTTCCGGAATGCAGGTGAAGAAGTCACCATTTGCTTTTTCACTTTTGTTAGCTGTTCATTTCCTTGAACGTTGACGTCTTTTTCAGCTGTTTTGTTCTTCTGCTTAGCAGCAATAGCAGCAAAGCTTCTCAGACTGCCCCACATCAATACGAAGGCAAATACAGGGCCGGAAAAAAACGGGATCAGTCCTTGGATATTCAAAAACAGCAAATAGCACCCGGCAGCTCCTCCAGCCATTAATATAGTGATCAACGGATTCGCTATGCCTATAAAAAGGGAGTGTGTCATATATTGCTTAAATGCTAATCGATAGTGAACAAAAACCGGCACAAGATACATGAGCATGATCAAATAAAGAAGCAGGAGGATGGTTAATAACACCATAGCAGCGAAGTACATCAGGCCCTCCAATCGGCTGACATACTGGTAATCAATATAAAGAATGAAGCCTGCAGCTCCGATGAGCAGCCCCAGCCCGTTTGCTGCTGCAAACTCCTTCTTAAATGTAGTGGCAAAGGTCCTAAATACAGGTAGATTTGTATCGTTCATCAGCCACTTTCGTATGACCGAGAACATACTTATCGTTGATGGCATAAACCCAAAGATGACTAAGCCGGCCAGCGAAAATAAAAGCCAGAGCAGCTGAAGGTAAGCAAGCTTCGTTATCCACTCAATGACTTGATAAATTTTTCCTGCTGAACCATCGGACTTCATAGCTCTACTCCTTTCTAAGCAAAATGCATTCCTCTAGACACCTGAATAAGACATAAATCCCCCGTCTACTGGAACACTAATCCCAGTCACAAATCCGCTTGTCTCTTCATCCACCAGCCAAAGCAGAGTACCCAGCAGATCCTCAGGCTTTCCGAGTCTTCGCATAGGTGTGTGGGCTAAAATCTTCTCTGTCCGTTCAGTATAGGAACCATCTTCTTTTTGAAGCATAGCCTTGTTCTGTTTCGTTAGGAAAAAACCCGGGGCAATGGCATTTACTCGGATACCGGTTTCAGCCATGTGGACAGCTACCCACTGGGTGAAATTTTCAATACCAGATTTCGCTGCGCTATAAGCCGGAACCTTCGTCATGGGACTTGGCGCACTCATAGAGGAAATATTAATAATTGTCCCACCGCTTTCTACCATATGCCTGGAGAACACCTGTGTAGGCAGGAGAGTCCCAATAATGTTTAAATTGAATACAAAATCAAATCCTTTACGCGTCAGGTCAAAAAATGTGGTGATTTCTTCGTTTTCAAGGTCGGATAAGTGAAAGTTTTCCTTGGTTGTATTTCCTTCCGGATGATTTCCCCCCGCCCCGTTAATCAATACATCACAAGCTCCGTAATTATTCATCACTTCGCTTTCCGCCTTCTTTAACTGTTCCATATCAAGCACATCACATTGGATCGCCATGGCTTCCCCATTTTGCTTCCTAATTTCATTCGCTACTGCCTCCGCTTTTTCATAGGTTCGATTCAATAGAGCAACTTTCATCCCTTGCCTTGCCAGCTCCTGTGCCATACACCCGCACAGGACCCCTCCACCGCCGGTAATTACGGCAACTTTTCCTTTTAAAGTATCATGAATAGGGAGCATCGTTCGTTACCTCCTTTATGTAATCTTCCCTTCCACTACAGCAATGCAGCTTGCGGGACATTAAATTCGATTAAATTGCCATCTGGGTCTGCACAAAAAATTTGCGCAAAACCGCTTTTACTTGTGGGCTTTTCAAGTATTTCAATGCCTGCCTGCAGCAAATGCTGTTTCGTTGCTTCATAGCTCTCCACACGGAAAGCGACATGGCCATCTTTAGATTCCAGTTCAGTCGTTGATCTCAGCGTTTCAGCCTTCTCAAAAACGATGAGATGCAGCTGCTGG
The DNA here is from genome assembly GCF_022919095.1 of Halobacillus salinarum. Lineage (NCBI taxonomy): Bacteria > Bacillati > Bacillota > Bacilli > Caryophanales > Bacillaceae > Halobacillus > Halobacillus salinarum. The sequence continues at coordinate 3,918,751 of NZ_CP095073.1, forward strand.
CTTCCAATCTGATACCAGGCACCTGGAAAATCAAAATCAGGACGCTTCAGTTCTGTAAACCCAAGCTTCTCACCATAAAACTCTTTCGCTTTTTCTAAATGAGTGACTGCTAAACTTACATGATGTATGCTCGTTAACTGAATCATAAACAACCCTCTTCTTTTAATATTCGCCGCCGGTAGAAATAGTAGAATCCGTGAAGTTGTCTATTGATTTATGCTTCTCGTGGAAATGTTCCGCATACTTCAACACGTTCTCCCGCTTATAAAAAAGACTTTCTTCATCTAACGGGAGTGTCACTTTTTCTCCTAGACTTGCCGCCTCATAGATTGCCATAATCAACTCTAATGTTTTTCTTCCTTGAACACCATCGACTAAGAGCTTCTCATTTCCAGTCATAGCTTGAAGAAAATTAGAAATCTGGCCGCTGTGTCCTTCATGTTCTAAAGAAGGAAAACGCTGGTAGGCATCATCTATTTTGGCTATCAAGGATTCATTCTTCTGTTTCGTTGGAAATCCATTTTCACTCGATTGTTCGGCTCTTACCTTCCATGGGATTGAGACTCTGGCATCTCTTCCTTGAAAAATCAACTGTTGTTCTTCCCCATGGTGCACAACAGAGCTTGTGATTTGTCCGAGAGCTCCCGTTGAATATTTTAATAAGGCCGTTGATAAATCCTCCACTTCTGCATTGTCATGCAGACGATTGCTGCAAAGGGCAACCACTTCCTCAGGCAGTCCCATCATCCATTGCAGCATATCAATATGATGGACCGCATGGTTTAACGTACAGCCTCCCCCTTCTTTTTCCCACGTTCCTCTCCACCATAGATCATAATAGCTCTTCCCCCTCCACCAGAAAGAATCCACCTGCACATGAGCAACCGGGCCAATCATCTGGTGATCAAGGACATACTTCAATCCCATCACCGACGTCTTAAAACGGTTTTGGGCCACGACCGATAGAATTCTTCCACTATCTTCTGCCGCTGCGTTCATCTCGTCACATTCATGAAGGGAAGATGCCATCGGTTTTTCGACGAGTACATGCTTACCGGCTCGCAATGCAGCTACGGTGATTTCACTATGAGTATAAGGAGGCGTACAAACGGATACAGCATCTATGGAGGAGTCTTGTAAAACTTCTCGATAATCAGAAAAAATTCGTGCGTTCAACTCATGTTTTTCTGCTAAAGCTTTTGCCTTCTCCGGATAAATATCTACAAGGGCAGCTATCTTACATTTCTCGCTAAATGCCAAATACCCTTCTGCGTGGAGACTGGAAATCGCACCCGTTCCAATAATTGCAACCTTAATCATTTCAGCCATCCTTTCCTTATATAAATCTTTAATAAATCGTCGTTCCCGTCGGTTTTTCACTATACTAGTATGGTAGTTTAATTAAAAAAAGAAACTCCTTTCTCAAGGGGATCTTGGCCATTTCAATGTCATTTAGTTATTATGTAAGGGCTTTCAATAAATTATAACAACTTTCACTTAGTTTATCCAGTGAACTAACTAAATTTTTAAAAATTACCGAGAAAGAAACTTAGACCAATAAAAAAGGAAGGAGAGCTCCTTCCTTTCAGCTTGTAGAGAAACCCAATGTTTTTCTGTAAGCTGGCTATTATGCCCCGGGGGAATATCACTTCGCTCTTCCACAGACCAACGCCCAGTTTCTTTCTTTATTATTACTTATCATCTACTGATATTTTCCCTAGAAAAAAACCGTCGACTTCCTCAATTTTTCCCCTCCAATGAAATTCACTGTCAGAAGGGGTAGGCTGAGAATCACCATTGTATACCTGAGCATTCTTCAAATGAATGAAAGCTGCCGTGTCTTCTCCATTTTCTTTTGCCGACTGACTGGAAGCACTCAATTTTTCCCCTATCGCTTGAGATACTTCATTTCCTTCTTCAAATACATTTGAGAGAGATTCCAAATAGCGCTGTGCTGAAATCGTTGTGCCCGAAATCAATGCCCCATTAATATTAAGAGTGATATCAAGAGAAAAATCATGCTGGTTTGCGGCCTTCACAAACGTCAATAATAAATCATCCATCTGTCTGTCTCCTTTCAATCTAGCGGTCAATTCGAAGTATCATCATCATTGGATAAGGTGGTTTTTACTTCTTCGTTAGTGGATGTAGACGGCTTCGGTTTTTGCTTTTTCTTCGTTTCATTTTTTAAAAATGCTGGTTTTTGCTTTTTGTCTTTCTTTTGTTTATTTTCAGTCGCTGCGGCTGCTTCCTTTTCCGCAAGAGAAGCTTCTGATTTTTGCTTCGTATCCTCATTCTTTACAGCCTGCGTTTGATTGGAAATATCTTGTTCCTTCTGTTCTGACTCGTTATTTTTCGACTGCGTCCGGGAGTGTTGTTCTTCTTTTTCTTTTGATGGAGATTGTTTTTCATCATCTTTATCAGGTGTTACCTTTTGAACCGTCTGTTTGGATTTTTCTTTTGTTTTCTCTTTTAAACTAGACAAACCAGAACCTGCTTTTTCACTTATGCTTCTGCCCTTTTCTTTCAGACGCGCTCTTTTTGATTGATTTGTATGGGGTGCTTCTGATGGGGGTGCACCTGAACCTTCGGATGGCCCGCCTGCTGAGCTATTTTCCGATCGTTTATCTTTATTTGAATCCGGCTTAAGCAGAAAACCTGCAGCAGTTCCGATGATTCCTCCTAAGATGGCTCTTCTCATTTTATTATTTCTTGATTTGTCACTCATACGTAAATCGCTCCTTTACTTAGTTAGACAAGCCTGTTTGTTCCATGTTTCTTTTCGAGCTCCTCTATCCGCTTCTGCAGCTCTTTGTTCTGCTTTTCCAATTCTTCATTGCTTTGCTCTGCTGCCTTGGAATTTAAATAGGGATCCGTTTCCCACCAGTCCATGCCAATTTCCTTAGCCTTATCAACAGAAGCAATAATCAGACGGATCTTGATTGTCAGGAGCTCTACATCGGCTAAACCAACCCGGATATCTCCTGCAATGACGACCCCTTTATCGAGAACCGTCTCCAATACATCTACTAAACTGTTGGATTCCGCAGGGTGTTCTACAGCCATCGATCTCACTCCTTTGCTATAGTAGATTACCTAATGGGCCAAGATCGATATTTAAGTCTTCCTCTTCCAACTCAAAAATCTCCTTCAGCTCATCCATTTTGACTTCTAAATTCATGAGAGCAAGTCCAAGCTGCTCAATCTCTTCTTCCGAGAGCGTCCCTCCGTCAACACGCCGCAGGGCCTGGCGCTCCACGAGCTGTCTTAACAATTCAATGACTGTAAGAACAAGCTGAGCCAGCCCTTGTTCTGCACCCTCCGGATCTAAATTAATTCTTCCGCTTTTAGAGGGCTGCTCGTTAAGTGTGCTCTGTTGCATGCGTTAAATCCTCCTTTTCCCGTTCAAACTGTTGAGAAGATATTGCTGCGGAATCTCTGTTGGATTGGACTAAAGTTTCCACAGCAGTAATCAGGATCTTTAAATCCAAGTAGACTAAGTCAATTCCAGCAATAGAGATCATAATGTCGCCTTTGATCGCCACTCCTTTATCCAGCACTGTATCCAAAATATCTATTAAAGCAATTTGTTTATTTTCATAGTTTTCGCGTTCCGTCATAGCCTTCATGCCTCGCTTTAAGAGAGATTCACAAAATGATAAGCCGGCCACGGCCCAGTGGCTTCAAAGTTCCAGCCAGCTTCCCCATTCTCCTCATTAGCCTTTGTGATTTCTTTAAGAAAAGGTTCAACTTGCTCCATCGGCAAAAGATAAGCACAGTTCCAGCACATTTCTTCACTTTTTCCAGTAACGTCCTTGTTCCAATTCTTTTTAATCTCTTCTTGATTACTGTACTGGCTGATCAGATTGTGAAATCCCCGGCTAAAATCAGTAAGTTCCTTCTCCACTTCTTGTTCAATCAGGTTGTCGAGCTTTTTAGTTTCTAAATATTTTCTGCCTTTCGACATTCCTGCAATTTCTTTACGCTTTTCTTCTATAGTTAAATTGTCTTCGGCCACTTTCTCAAAGAGCTTGTCCCGAACACAATAAATTTTCAAATTCCACTCTTCCTTGCCCTTTAACTGAGATAATAGTTGGTGCAAGGTATCTTCTTTTGCTTCTATTAAACTCCGTAAGCTGTCTTCACTTTGGTAAATCGTACAGAACTTCATCGGAATAACCGTGGAATGAGCATGGAGCTTTAGGAGCGCCTCATGATGGTGGAAGGCTTTTTCCTGAACCCATTCCATATTCTGCGTTTTTTTGTTAATTTGTTCTTCCCCGTATTCTTGTTCATTAAGTTCGCAAACGATCGCAGCTAACCTGCCGTACTCTTTTTTAAACACGTAATGCTGATCATCGATGCCTTTGAATGGTAATACTGAGTCTAGTTCTTCTGTATCTGCTTGGACAATTCCGTATAAATAGAGCAAATTGTTCATAGATAAAGGCACCCCTTAACGTTTCGTCAACTCTTCCCATTGTTCCATCTCGAGCTTTTTGGCAATTTCATACCTCGTAAGCAGTTCTTCTTCTTTAGCTTTGTACACCTCTTCTGAAACTTCATCCAGTTCGTACATCATTTGCAGCTGGACAAGCTTTTTTTGGATATGCTCCAAATCATACAATTCCTTATCCACTTCTTCTTTCACTTTTTCCCCTACTTTAACGACGAGGTTGAATGGGGAAGTGAATAATTTATGAATCATGGATTTTCCTCTACTTTCAGCTGGATATTAATGAAGTTATAAGCCGGCCATGGGCCAGTATATTTAAAATCGACGCGATCTTTCCATTCCTCATGCAGTTCATTTACCTTTTCATCAAATTGGCTTTCTTTATCCCTATCGATCAGATACGAACCATTGATCAGCATTTTTTCACCGATTGGTTCATTGGCTTTCGCCGATTCAGCTAAATCTGTTAATGGCAGGTGTATCGCTTTTTCCAAATCCTTTTGCAAGGATATAAAAAAGTTCTGTGCCATTTCTCCAAGTTTGATCCTGTCAAAATATCCCGCTTCTTTTGATTTCTGTGACACTGTCTCTTGCTGTTCCTGAACTCCCGGCTGTTTCGCCACCTTTTCCTTCAGCCAGTCCCGCTTTCCGACTACCTTTAGACCAAGCTCGATCTTATTTCTAATCTCGGGAAAGAGTTTGGCTAACTGAGGATAGAGGTTTTTCAACAGGACTTCAACATCTTCTTTGGATTGAAACACATTCCCAAAACTAATCGGAACGACAGTTTCTTCGTTACCCATAACAGCAGAAATTACTTCTTGATGAACTAAAATATTATCCTTATTAGGATGATAAATTTTCATAGGAACCTCTGCTGCAACCATCGCCGCATCTTCATAATGAATTGTAAATGTTTCGCGTTCCTTACCGTCAAAGGTAATCTTCCCAAAATCTTTCGGTTCTTCTGTCTGAATTACACAAAAAATATAAACACCTGTTTCCTGTTCCACACTCATCATCCTCTATATGCTTTTGCATTTTTCTAAGATTTTATTTTCAAGTTCTTCCAGTTCCTCGGTTTGTACGCATCTCTGCAAAGGAAACACAGTGACATCCAAGCAGATATCCTGAAATTCTTCATTGTCCCCGTCTACTTTCAAGTTATAGCGTTGAACAACTTGAGCAATCATCAGCGAAGCTCTAAGGCTTAAGCTATGCTCCCGCATGGACTTGTCACATAAGCTTCTTACTTCATTGACGAACTGCACGATTGACTTCGCTTTCTTTTCTTCAATATTTGTCTGGTTTACTACAATTGTTATTTCCGTATCTTCGTTAAGTGGATGAAGGGGGATCGTGACGATTCGGTCGAGTAAGGCATCCTGCAGCTTGTAAACGCCTGTATATTCATTTGGATTGCTTGTAAAGATAACGGAGAAATCCGGATGAACGTCCAAAAAGGATTCTGTCCTTTTAGTCCCGTACAATGGAAGGATATTCTCTTCTAATATAGAGAGAAATAAATTATTAACTTCTGGCTTTGAACGGGTAAATTCATCATAGACGACCGTATATCCGTTCTTCACGGCTTCGTAAAGCCTCCCATTCGTCCATTCTTCTGAAATATCTTCTTCTATTTTATGAACAGTACGAACGAAGTTGTCATTAAGCTTCTTACGCTTATAGCCTGTATAAGCACCAATTAAATCCTCGTTTGATAACTCCGTATTCCCGCTTATTAATATAATCGGGCGCTTTTGTTTTTTGGCCACCTGCAAAGCCAAGGTCGTTTTCCCTACTCCGGAGGGACCGGTAAAATGAACAGGATAACCACTGGAAAGATAGCGGAGCGAGCGCTTTACAATTTTCTTTAGATCAGGCTCGTTAAAAGCCTCTTTGCTGCTTCTTAATGAAGGTTGGGAAACTTCTGTTAAACTAGTCATGCTCTGCTCACCTGCCTTACGTTTCCTGTTCCTCAAGCTGACTCCTGAACCGTAAGCTCTGCCTGGCAAACTCTGTTACTTCCTGACTGCTGTCAAGAAACACTTCATATAAACCAATCATTTCATCGTGTGCATACTTTTTCATGTAACCCTTTTCTTCAATCACTTCCACTAAAACGCGCCAGCCTTCTTCTTGTTTTTTGACTGAGATGATTTTATGAGGCGGTGCGATATTTTCTGAAAAAAATTCGTTGACGACATCCATGATCTTCATAAAGTCCATACACCTTCCTTTAAGAAAACAGAGGGACAGAGAATAACCCCTGCCCTCGTCCATTAAATACTGAATTCACTTCGTTCATTAGATTGCTGCGGCTGAGAACGATCTTGATCTCCGATACGGTTTCCAAGTCCTTCTTCTTCTACTTCATCGCGCAGCAGACCTACCGCTTCTGCGTAGCGAAGCCACGTGTCCACACTAGCGATGACGACACGAGCTTCTACAGTTATTAACTCAATTCCTACTACGGACACACGTGCAAATGCGTCAATTACGATCCCTTTATCCAAAATACGGTCAATCACTTCGGCTAATCCTGAACTATCCGTTGACTTTTGTACTGCCATAATCAATCTCTCCTTTCAGATAATTAAGAACTTAACGTGTTAATATTTGAAATCCCTTTTATATTTTCAGGTCCCTTAATATCTTCGGCACCTTTTATATCAGCATAGCTTTTTAAGTTGGCTGCACTTTTAATATCCTGGACACCGTTTAATCTCGCAGAGCTGTTTTTACTGCCTGAACTCATTGACTCGTCAATCTTTTCCTGCAATTCCTGTCCGGATTCCTTAAAGGAAGCTACACCTTTACGGAGCTTTAATAAATTTTTCTGAAGCTGCTCCTTGGCTTCCCGCGCCTTAGAATGCACTTTCTCTGCATTCTTTTCCTTCTTTTCCTGCAGGTTTTCTGATAACTCCTCAGCTTCAGATTGCAGCTGTTCTTTGAATTGATGGCGGATTTGATCTCCAATTTCGTCTCTGATTTCTTCCGTGGCATATTCTTTTGCTTCTTTAGGATCGTCTGATTTCTTAATTACTCGGGTAAGACGCGGCACCGTCTTCTTCACTGCCTTGGCTGATTTTTTTACTCCTTTTTCGACAAAATCTTTTGCATTTCCAATCGGATGACTGGAGTGTTTTTCTTTCTTAATGGTTGTACTCAATATTCCACCACCTTCTAAAAGCAAACTATATTATTTACTTTGATACTTACCTTCCCATATGCACACGCTTCAAACCCTTGAATTGAAGGGATTAGAGAGTTTTTGTCATAATATCCTTCAATTATTACAATGCTCAATTTACAAAAGTTCTCATTTAATAAGGTTTTACTACGTGTGAGCAAATCAAATATTACAAATGTTACTAAAACATTATTTTAAAAAAATTTACGAAAAGCGAGTTCTCCTTCTTCACTTTTCTCTTTTTGAAAACGAGATCGATTGTTTTCACGATTTAATAAATCTTTCCGTTTATGGACATATACGAAGGGAATAAATCACTGTAGATGACTATTAAGGAGGTATCATGATGCCAACGACCGAAGAATTGTTAGGAAATGAAGCCGAGGATTTACTGAACCACGAGTGCAGTACAATTTCAAAAGAGCAGCTCTATGTCCCTAGCCCCGATTTTGTAGATAAAGTCTACAAGTCCACAGATCGTTCTCCTGTTGTACTTAGAAACCTGCAGAGCATGTTTGACCACGGAAGGCTGAGTGGAACGGGGTACCTTTCCATTCTTCCAGTGGACCAGGGAATTGAGCATTCCGCCGGTGCTTCATTTGCTCCAAATCCTATTTATTTCGATCCGGAAAACATTATCCAGTTAGCGATTGAAAGCGATTGTAACGCTGTCGCATCCACTGTTGGTGTGCTTGGATCTGTAGCGAGAGACTACGCTCATAAAATTCCGTTCATCGCGAAGCTTAACCACAACGAACTGCTGACATATCCGAATACTCATGATCAGATCATGTTTGGGTCTGTAGAACAAGCCTATAATATGGGTGCTGCAGCGGTCGGGGCTACCATTTACTTTGGTTCTGAGGAAAGTGATCGTCAAATTCAGGAAGTAGCACAGGCTTTCCAATACGCACATGAACTCGGTATGGCCACCATACTATGGGCCTACCTGCGCAATCCTGCTTTTAAAACGGACGGCGATGACTATCACCTGGCCTCTGATTTAACAGGCCAGGCCATTCACCTCTCTGCCAGTCTGCAAGCTGATATCGTCAAGCAGAAACTACCAAAAACGAACGGCGGCTATACAGCTGTTAACTTTGGCAAAACGCACGATAAGGTTTATTCTGAACTCACGACCGATCACCCCATTGACCTCACCCGCTATCAAGTAGTCAATTCCTATATGGGAAGAGCCGGGTTAATTAATTCAGGCGGTGGTTCAGCGGAACGAGACTTAAATGAAGCGGTTAAAACAGCCGTGATCAACAAACGCGCAGGCGGAATGGGACTGATCATGGGGCGGAAAGCCTTCCAGCGACCAATGAAAGAAGGAGTTGAAATCATTCAGGCCGTCCAGGAAGTATACGCCGATGAGTCCATTACGCTCGCTTAACCGTGAGTGAAGCGAAATAATGTGAAATGAATACAAGGGATGTAAGGAGATGATCTAGTGGCTGAAACAATAAAACCTGAAGAAGTGGAACGAAAAAGAAAGTCTGAAAATGTAAGCATTATTGATGTAAGAACGGCGGAGGAAGTGACACAAGGAAAGATCCCTAATGCCATTCACATTCCAGTTGACCAAATTGAGCAGAGATTAATAGATCTCGATAAGACCAAAGAGTACATTACAGTCTGCCGCTCCGGAAGACGAAGCGATAAAGCTGCGGATATTATGAACGAAAAAGGATTACAAGCAGAAAATATGGAAGGTGGGATGGAAGCCTGGAAAGGTGAAGTCCGCTAAGCTCTTCTTTAGCTCACGTAAACGACGTGGGCTATTCTTTTTGCCTGCCACAGCTGGACTGAAAGAAGGGCACTTAAACCGAGTTCTATTTTTAACTGCATCTAACATTACATGAGGGTAAGTGGTAGTCCATTTTTCTCAAACAACTAAAAAGAGGTTTACTGCTGCCAAAATCCGTCAATTTAGTAACAGTAACCAAAAGGGGACCAGCAAACAACTTCAACCATAAACATCTATAGAAATGCCTGCTCGTATTAAAGAAGCAGGTTAACAGAAGGAGTGAACCTTTCATGCGGTCAAAAAAATTTATTTACGGGTTATTTGCCGTACTCTACTTGGGAGTTACCATCTTTGGTCTTGGACCCGTGTTTTTCTCAGATGGTCCAAACAAATATCGAATGTACACGCTTACGTGGGTGATTTTTATCTATATAGCGCTCGCTGTCATTCTTTTGATTTTTAATAAAAAAAGGAAAAAGTAAGACCTCCTCGTTCTGCTCACTGTCCAAAGTATAGATAGAAGTCTCACTCCCTGAAAAAATCCGAATGCTGGTGAAATTTTATCATAACAATTTCGCCAGCATTCGGATCTTATAAAGACTAAAACAATGTTGCTCCAGCTGGATCATATCTTGAAAGTGCTTTCAAACCTGATCCAACCCAAGTACGATTAGGACAGCAGCTAAATGAGCACCCGTGAGGACGATGATCGTCCATCCCGGCATTCCAAAGTGGAATACAATCGCAGTAGCAGAGACCATGATTACAAAACCATACACCATCACGATTGCACCTATCCTGCCGGCAAGCTTCCTCTCATTCTTAGGACAAAACACCTCTCCTTTACCTGTGAGGAAAGCCGTACTTTTATTCTTCCTTATTTGGGTCCCTGTCCAAATGATTACTATTCCTGCAAAGAATAAAAACACCTTCATCACGGCCACCTTTCCTCCGTTGATCAGCTGAGAAAAACGGCTCCATAGATGAGAGAGCCTAAAATCACAAAAGCCGGATGCAGTTTTACCTTTTCTAACAGGAGAAAGCTGACCAGGATAAGTCCAGCCGTTTGCATCCAGCCTGCCGTGTCATAGGAATTATAAAAAAATTGAAAAGCCATGATTCCTAATAAAATAGCAATGACTGGACGAATTAAATTGGTCATCGTTTTCACTCGAGGAGAATCTTTAAATTTATATAACAGGCTTAGAAGGACAATCATTAATAGCAGCGAAGGGCCGACAGTAGCGATCACTCCAACAAAAGAACCGAGAATACCTCCCTGCTGGTATCCGATAAAGCCAGCCATCTTTGTCGCAATCGGTCCGGGCAATGCATTTGCCATTGCCAGCATTTCACTGAATTCAGAGACGTTCATCCAGTGAAAACGGTCCACCACTTCATTTTCTACTAGAGGAATAGAAGCAGGTCCTCCTCCATAACCGACAATTCCAGGTATAAAAAAAGCGATAAATATTTTCCACAAATTCATGATGATTGCTCCTGTTGGTTAATAGGCGTTGTTTCTTTTCGTCTCATTGGCCTTACTAATGCATAGAGAAGAAGGGCAAAAATAATGATTCCCGGATGTACGCCAGCCCATTCAATCAATAAAAGCGAAGCGGTTCCTATGAGAATGGTCACAATCCATCCTAGTTGTATTTTTGCCTTTTTAAAGAAGTCATACGTGAGCTTGGCAAGCATGACCCCAACAACAGGAACAACTGCTTGAGTCATTCCAGCCACCCATGGCTGATCCCTAAGGTTATTCAAGGAAGTAATCAGGACAATCATGATAATAATGGTCGGGAGAATCGTAGCGAGTACTGCATTCATCATTCCAATAACTCCCGAAACACGGTATCCGATATACCCGGCCATTTTGGTTGCAATCGGTCCGGGTAGAGAATTTCCCAAAGCCAGAATATCTCCAAAATCGTCGTCCGACAGCCATTTGTATTTCTCCACCACTTCTTTGTGAACAAGTGGAATAGAGGAAGGTCCTCCCCCATAACCTAGCATTCCTACTCGGAAGAAGGCGCTAAAGAGATTCCATTGCTGCATGCAGCTTCATCTCCTTTCCTTTAACTAATAAGCTGAAATCGTGCCATCCGTACGAGCTTCAGTCCCTCCGTAAAGAACGCCCGATTCAGGATCCCGCCAAATAATCTGGCCTCTTCCAAAAGCTCCGGTTTCCAGTTGGACTTCAACCTTATGACCTCTTCGGCTTAGAGCTTCGGCGATATGTTTTGGAAAATCAGGCTCCACCCAAACCGTCTTGTCTTTCATCCACTGCCACCTTGGTGCATCAAGCGAAGCCTGAGGATTTAAATGAAAGTCAATGGTATTCATGAGGACCTGCACATGGCCTTGAGGCTGCATAAATCCACCCATGACACCGAAAGGTCCGACAGCTTGGTTGTTCCTAGTTAAGAAACCTGGAATAATCGTATGGTATGACCTCTTGTTACCCGCCAGGCAGTTCGGATGAGTCCTGTCCATTGAAAAGTTATGCCCTCTGTTTTGCAGGGCAATTCCTGTGTCCGGAACGACGAGTCCAGAACCAAATCCCATATAATTGCTCTGAATAAATGAAACCATGTTTCCTTCTCGATCCGCGGCTGCTAAGTACACAGTTCCGCCTTTAGGAGGCTCTCCAGCTGCCGGCATACTCGCTCGTTCGCTGATTAACCTTCTTCTACTATCAGCATACGCTTCGTTCAATAAGTCCCCGGAAGTAAATTCCATAGCAGCTGAATCCGCTACGAACTGCTGTCCGTCAGCAAAGGCAAGCTTAAGTGCTTCGATTTGTTTGTGATATGTATCCACATTTTCTTTTTCAGTAACCTTCAGTCCATTTAATATATTTAAGGCAGATAAGGCGACAATGCCTTGACCATTAGGCGGAATTTCCCAAACATCAAATCCCCGGTAGTTGACATGGATCGGATCGACCCATTCCGGTTCATATTTTTCTAAATCACTCTTCCGAAGAAACCCTCCGTATCCCGAAGAAAAACGATCCATTTTATCCGCGAGCTCGCCATGATAAAAACTTTCAGCCTTAGTCTCCGCAATTTCTCTCAGCGTATCGGCATGACCCTTCGACGACCAGATCTCACCAGCCTTTGGCGCCCTTCCATCCGGAGCAAATGTTTCAAACCAGTGGACGAATTCTTCCCCGTCCAACGTCTGTTTAAACTTCTCAGCTGCTGATTTCCAGAACTTCCCTAAAACCGGAGTGACTGGATAACCTTCCTCCGCATAACGAATCGCCGGCGATAAAAGATCTTTAAAAGGAAGTTTCCCAAACCTCCGTGATAACTCAGCCCACGCCCCTGGTGCCCCTGGAACGTTCACTGGTGTAAACCCATATTTAGGGATTTCATTCAAGCCCCTTTCATGGAGAGCATCAATAGAAATAGAGGCAGGAGAACGCCCGCTTCCATTCAATCCATACAGCTTATCTTTCACCCAGACGAGCGCAAACGCGTCCCCTCCAATACCATTGGAAGTTGGTTCTACCACTGTTAATGCTGCAGCTGTGGCAATGGCCGCGTCGACCGCGTTTCCCCCTTGCTGCAGGATCGTCAGGCCGGCTTGAGCTGCCAGCGGCTGAGAAGTAGCTACCATACCATTTCTGGACATAGTTGTATTCCTAGTCTTTTCATATGGGTTGTATAAGTAATCTAATTCTAAGTCCATTGCACTTACAAGCTCCTTTTCTAAAAAATTGGCGCTTCCTTCCTATCATAAAGGAAAGAGTTTTTGACTGTTAAACTTCATGGCAGGCAACAAAATGACCGTCTTTTACTTCTCTCCATTCCGGTCGTTCCTTTCTACAGCGCTCATGAGCAAGCGGGCAGCGGGTATGGAACGGGCAGCCGCTTGGATAATCCGCTGGATTGGGAAGCTCTCCCTGAAGCTTTATCCGCTCTCTTCTTTTACCCGGAACAGGCCTTGGGATGGCAGATAATAACGCTTTAGTGTATGGATGAAGAGGTTCTGAAAACAATTTTTCTGCAGATGCCAGTTCTGCTGAAGCTCCCAAATACATGACAAGAACGCGATCGCACGTATGGCGAACGACACCTAAATCGTGGGAAATAAATAAATAAGTCAATTGATGGGAGGTTTGCAGTTCTTTCAGAAGCTGGATAATTTGAGCCTGTACCGATACATCAAGTGCTGAGACGGCTTCATCACAAACAATGAAAGAAGGATTTAAAGAAATCGCCCTCGCAATCCCGATACGCTGCCTTTGGCCTCCACTGAATTCATGCGGGTACCGATCCACATGTTCCTCTTTCAGCCCAACTTCTACTAACAGCTTTTTAACTCTTTCTCTTCGTTCCTTTTTACTCAACTTCGTATGAATAATAAAGGCTTCTTCAAGAGCATCACCAATACGCTGTCTGGGGTTTAATGACGCAAAGGGATCTTGAAAGATCATTTGCATTTCTTTTTTATATTTTATAAATTGGCGGTCAGACAGCCCCCCTATTTCTTCTCCTCGGAATTGGATAGATCCAGCCGTCAGGCTTTCCAATCCTAGAATTGTCCGTCCAAATGTGGATTTACCACACCCGGACTCTCCTACCACACCAAGGGTTTCCCCTTCCATGACGTCTATGGATATATTTTCGACAGCTTGAACGTTTGAAATTGTTCTTTTTAAGAAGCTGCTTTTGACAGGATAATATTTTTTTACATCACTTACTTTAAGAATAGGCTCTGCCTTTGGCATCATTGACCTTCACCTCCTGCTGAAGCCAGCACTTCGAAAGATGCTGGCTGGAAATCTTAAATTGGGGTGGATCTTCCTGACTGCATTGCTCCATCGCATAAGGACAGCGAGGATGAAAACGACAACCAGTTATCTTTTCATTTAAGTTGGGAAGCGAACCTGGAATAGCTTGAAGCTTGGCATCAGCGTCATCCACATTCGGTACTGAAGCAAGCAGCCCTTGAGTATAGGGATGTTCAGGGCTTGAGAATATTTCTTCAACAGTCCCAGTTTCGACAACATCACCGGCATACATGACCATAACTCGATCCGCTACTTCAGCTACGACTCCCATATCATGGGTGACCATAATCACTCCCATGCCTAACTCTTCTTTGAGACTGTCTATTAAATCGAGAATCTGCGCCTGTATCGTAACATCCAATGCAGTTGTCGGCTCATCAGCAATTAACAGCGAAGGATTGCATGCAAGGGCCATGGCGATCATCACTCGCTGCCTCATCCCGCCGCTCAACTCATGAGGGTATTGCTTCAAGCGTTTATCAGGATTGGAAATGCCCACTTGAGCTAACAATTCCACGGCCCTGCTGCGCGCTTCTTTTTTATTCAGTCTTAAATGCAGCTTAAGCGGCTCGATGATTTGATAGCCAATTGTAAAAACTGGATTTAGGGCGGTCATTGGTTCCTGAAAAATCATTGAAATTTCATTTCCCCTGAGCCTTCTCATTTGTTCTGATTTTTTCGTTGTCAGTTCTTCTCCTTTATATTGGATCGATCCGCTGGTAATTTCTCCATTAGCAGGAAGAAGCCCCATCACAGACAGGGTCGTGATGCTCTTTCCGCATCCTGATTCCCCGACAATACACAAGGTTTCTCCTTTATTAACTGAGAAGGAGACCCCCCGAACAGCAGAGACCTTACCCGCTGCTGTTCGAAAGGAAGTCACTAAATCATTCACATTTAATAGTTGTTCATCCATGCTACCCCTACTCTCTATGGACTTTATACAGGGACCATTGTCCAGTCGGGTCAATCTGCAATCCTTTCACGGATTGATCGTAAGCCGCTGTCACAACACCATGGTGCATAGGAATCCAGACCGCGTCTTTAACCGCAATCATGTTCGCTTCACTTAGCTTTTGTTTACGAACATCCTGGTCGACTGTAACCCTGGACTCATTGACGAGTTTGTCGAATTCTTTATTGTTATAAGCCATTCGGTTGGAAGACCCGATGTTATCTGAATGAAGGTTCGGATAAAGCAGTTCGCTGCCGTCGGCTGTACTGTTCGACCAGCCTAGGAACGTCATTTCAAAATCTCCTTTTGATGTAGTATCAAGAAATGTGCCCCATTCCATCGTTTCAATTTCAACATTAAGCCCTGCTTCCGTCAGCTGGGACTGGACGATTTCAGCCATCTTCATATACATATCCCGGTTGGCGGCCAAGAGTGTAATTTTCTGACCTTTAAATCCATTATCTTCAATCATTTGTTTCGCTTTTTCAGGATCATAGCTGTAACCTGCATCCGCAGCTTCTTCATCATATCCGAACACTTTTGGTCCGATGATGCTTTCATTTTTTATCCCTAACCCTTTAAGCTGCTTTACATAAGCCTCACGGTCGATCGCATAAGACACAGCTTTTCTAAAGTTCAAGTCATTAAACGGAGCCTTATTCATATTAAACCCAAGATAATAAACAGGCGTACCTTCTTTTTGCTGAGTTTCTACACTTTTAATGGACTCAATTCTAGGGAGCTGTTCAGTAGGGATCGCATCAATAAACTGAACTTCACCTGTCTGAAGCATGGAAACAGCGGTGGAATATTCCGGAACGACTTTCATCGTTACTTTCTCCAGCTTCGGTGCACCCTGCCAGTAGTCATCATTTTTTCTTAATGAAACGTGATCGCCCTGAACCCATTCTTCAAATACAAACGGTCCCGTTCCAACGGGATTCTTATTCAGTTTGCCGGATTTGTCTGCTTCAGGACTCACGATTGACGCGTTCGTGTGGCATAATGCAGCTAATAAAGGTCCATACGGTTCCTTTGTTTTGATAACTACGGTATGTTCATCCTTAGCCTCTATCGATTCTACAGGTTCAAGCAGAGAAGCCCGCGGAGCCGCCCGCTCTTCGCTTTTAAACTGTTCAAATGTATATTTAACAGCTTCTGCATTAAAAGGTGTGCCATCGTGGAATTTAATTCCTTCTTTCAAGTGGATGATCCACGTTTTATCATCCGGGTTCTCATACGATTCAGCGAGCAATGGTTTAATCTCCATCGTTTCAGGATCACGGGTAAACAAGGTTTCATAAACTTGCTCGATCATGGCTGAGGAAACAGAATCATTTGTATCAATTGGGGAGAGTCCCACAACATCAGAAGTTGTCGCATAAGTAAGCTCCTGTTCCACATTGGTTTTTCCTGAGTCACTTTCTTCTGTGGAAGAACTGCTGCTACACCCCGCTAAAGCAAACACCACTAGTAAAAAAGCTGTAAACCAAGCCCATTTGCATGATTTCATCAATAAAAAACCTCCTAATAGATTAATTCTCCAATTCCATATTTGGGTCCAAGGCGTCTCGTAAACCGTCACCAACAACATTAAAAGCAAACACGACCAGCATAATCGCAATACCAGGAATAATCGTTAAGTGAGGAGAAGTAAACATGAAATCCTGTCCGGTGGCAATCATGGCTCCCCATTCCGGCGTAGGCGGCTGGGCACCTAATCCGAGAAAACTGAGAGCAGCAGTAGAAAGGATTGCTGTTGCCATACGCATGGTTGCAAATACGATTATGGGAGCCGTACAGTTAGGGAGGATATGCTTAAGAAGGATTCTCGTATGGCTTGCACCAAGCGACTTCATAGCTAATATGTACTCCTCATTTTTGACAGACAACACGCTCCCTCTGACAATACGGGCACATGTTGGAACCGACCAAATACTGATAGCGATCACGACGTTGAGCAAGCTCGTTCCCAGCATCGCGATAATTAGCATCGCCAATAGAATGCCTGGAAAAGCAAATAACAGATCTACAATTCTCATGATGACAGCATCCAGCTTTTTAAAATACCCGGATAACAGTCCGAGCGTGATCCCGCCAATTAGTCCTAGTGTGACGGACGCTATTCCTACAATGAGTGAAATTCTTGCCCCAAAGACGAGTCTTGTCCACACATCTCTTCCATAATTGTCTGTCCCCAGCCAGTGCCCATCTGAACCGATGCCAAGCTCCGCACTCGCTAAATCTTGTTTGACGGGATCATAGGCTGAAAACCACGGTGCAAAAACGGCCAGAATGACTTGTACAGTAATGATGATCAGCCCGAAAACAGCTAGTCGGTTTTTCAATAATCTTTTTAATGTTGTAAATACAATCTTCTCTTTCGATTGATCAGCTGTTGACGACTGAATGCGTTCTTCTGACATAGAACTTGTACCAGCCATGCTTCAACCTCTCCCTTCTACTCATAATTAATTCTTGGATCAATGAATGCATATACGATATCAACGACCAAGTTCACCACCACAAACAAGGTTGCAACGAGTAAGACTGTCCCTTGAACTATAGGAAAATCCCGGGCAGCGATCGCATCAATCATCAACCTGCCGACTCCATTTATCGCAAATACTTGTTCCGTTATAATTGTCCCGCCTAAAAGAAAGCCGAAATTTAAGCCAATAACAGTAATGACAGGAATCATGGCATTTCTTAAGGCGTGTACCCAGATCACAGTTTTGCCTTTTACACCTTTTGCCCTGGCTGTTCGAATATAATCCGCACGAATCACTTCAAGCATCGCGGATCTGCTCATTCGTGCAATCATGGCAGCAGACGCTGTACCTAACGTGATAGCTGGAAGAATCAGCTGTTTCAACCCTTCTATTGTCCAAATCGGAGCATTCAGTCCACCTACAGGCAGCCATTGAAGATTTACTGAAAAAATTAAAATCAGCATTGCACCAAGCCAGAAATTAGGGATGGAGATTCCAGCAAGCGCAACCGTCGTACTGGAAAAATCAAACCAGGAATTTTGTTTGATGGCAGAAATAATTCCTGCAGGGACACCGATAAGGATGGCAACAATCATACTGGCAACAGCTAAATTTAATGTCTGTGGAAAACGAGTCGCAATCGCATCACTGACTGCCTGGTGGTTTTGGAAGGAATAACCTAGATCCCCCTGCAGTACCCCTCCTAAGTAGTCGAAATACTGTACAAGAACCGGCTTGTCTAATCCCAGCTCCACTCTAATGGCTGCCAGATCTGATTCTGTTGCTGTCGGACCGCCAATAATGGTGGCCGGATCTCCTGGTGCAATATACATACTCATAAAGACAAGAAACGAAATCCCAAACAACAAAAGCAGGAGCTGCAAAAATCGTTTTACGATTAAACCCGCCATTTCACCAACCTCCTTTCTCTTAGAATCAAGCTTTTAAATTTTAACTAAGAAAGTCAAAATTCGTGATAACACTTACAAAAGTTAATTAAAATTCTGTTTTTAATTAACAAACGGTAATTCTATAGTTGTAGATTATAAGCGAATCCCCATCAAAATGAAACCCCTTTTTGCTAAAAATTTTTATTTTTCGTTATTTTCTAACTATTTTCGCTTTGAATTTGAAACCCTTCTCTAAAAGTGCTAAAATCTTGACGAATAACATTGCTTTTTAAACAAAATCTGGAAATCGATTTTAAAGGAGGGTAACGATGCAGGAACAAACAAAATCAAAAATCGATGAGATAGATAAAAAAATTATTCAATTATTGATAGATGATGGCCGTATTTCTTATGCAGATATCGGAAAAGAATTGGGTCTCTCACGTGTAGCCGTGCGTTCAAGAGTCAACCAGTTAATCGACTGTGGAGTTATAGAAAAATTCACAGCTGTGATTAACAGCGAAAAAGTAGGCAAACAAGTATCTGCCTTTTTTGAGGTGGATTGCGAACCCCGTTCACTAGTGGAAGTCGCCGAAAATTTGGCGAACAACCCCTATGTAGCCAGCTGCTACCAAATGACCGGTCCAAGCACGCTTCATATGCATGTATTAGTGGAAGACTTTAAAGAATTAGAATCGTTCATTAACAACGAACTTTATGCTTTAGAAGGAATTACCCGGGTTGAGAGCCACACCCTGTTACGAAGATTCAAAAGCCGCAGCGGTTTAAAACTATAAAAAGGACAAGGCCCCCGAGGAACGGGACCTTGTCCTTTTATTTAGCTGCAATGATGCTAGGCTTCTTTAGTAATAAGCGTTATGTGAAAGTCCATAAAAAATTCTCTCTTCCTCTATTTTCCTCTACTTCTCTTCTCCAAGGTTTTCAAACAACCGTCGATCTTCTCATTAATTTCAATTATCCATGACCCATACCTGCTAAAGCAGCGGAATCTATTTTTCCCAAGGATCACGAAGCAAAGCAACTAAAAATTTGTTAGTTCCGAGGATTGTCACTTCGGAATTCTCAAAACTGATCCCCTAATGATAAGTGCAGGGTTCGCAATGTGATTGGAGGCAGCAAGAAATTCCACACTCGTCCCAAACCTTTTTGCGAGACTGTAAAGCGTATCTCCCGGTTTCACGGTATATAGAAATGATGAAGAAGGAATCCATAACACTTGTCCCACGGAAATATAACTGACATCAGCAAGCTGGTTCAGCTCGGCAATCTCTTTTACCGAAACCCCATACTTTACAGCAATCCGATAAAGAGTATCCCCACGTTGAACTGTATAGCGTGAAAATTTCTGAGAAGAGAACGGGATCGTTAGCATTTGTCCGACTTGAATGACGCTTGGATTTAAAATATGATTCTCTTCTGCCAGCTGCCTGACTGTCAATCCATACATTCCAGCAATGCCGTATAAAGTATCACCGGATTTTACCGTATAAATCATTACGTCTTCCCTCATAGTTAGAAGCTGTCCGACGGTGACGAATTGGTACCCCCGGCCCTCAAGGTCATGGATGATACCAGGCAAAGCAGCCGGAGTTCCTTGTGCACCTGCGCCAGTGTGCATGAGAACAATCGCACCGGGTTGAATCCCTGAAAAAATCCGGTTTGAAATCTGTTCAGAGGATAGACCTTTCCAATCAAGCGTATCAATGGTCCATTGAATGGTAAAAGCATATCCTGCACTACCAACTTCATTCAATACAGAAGCATTCACGGAACCATAAGGGGCGCGAAACAACGGCTTCGTCGTATGGCCTGTAATATGGTTAACAGCCGCTTCCGCTCCATTTAATTCTTGTTTGATTTCCGTATTATTCAGGGTGGAAAAATCAGCGTGGGAATAAGAGTGGTTGCCTATTTCATGACCTGCGTCGGCAATATCTCTTACAGAATGAGGGTGGTTTTCAGTACCTTGGCCAGTGAGAAAGAAAGTTGCCGGAACTTGGTACCGGTCTAGAACATCTAAGATGAGATGGATATTCGCACCGTCTGCTCCATCATCAAAGGTCAAAGCAGCAACTTTGTTTGACGTGCTTCCTTTTGTAATCAACTGAGAACTAGCTGCGAAAGTGGCAAACGGAAAACTGAAGATAACTGCGGCTGTCACTAGAAGAACGAAAGGTCCATTTTTTCTCATATCACTCACCTCTTCTGTAATGTCATGCTACAAAAATTTGTAAGCTTGCTGACTGATAGGAGAGTCTACGAAAAAGAAGCTATACTTTCATTTCATAGTTCTATTATACCTCTTTTTTTCATAGTTTTATACGAAACATTATAATGAACACTTGATATTTTCAACAAAATATTAAAGGTCCATATAAGGACGTGTTAAATAATGACAAATTATAGTATATTTTTACTTGCCATTATATAAAAACGATGAAAGGGGGATAGGAATAAACAACTAAAAAAAGAGAAAACAGGATGTGAGGAACTATGTGGCGAAAAAAAAGTTTATTTATCTTGGTCGTGCTGCTTACTCTTTTTGCTGCCTCAGGCTTTCTGAATAATTCCGTCTTCGCGGAGCCTTCCTTAAGTATTGATTCTCCTAAGGACGGAGCTGAACTCGAAGGAAAAATCGTCCGCATCTCCGGCTCTTATCATGAAGTTACAAATATACAATTAATCATCAATGCCTCTGATACTGTACAAGTGCAATCAGAAGCTGCGAATGATCAATCAGGAACCTGGTATTACGATCTTGACACTTCAAAATATGATGGCAATGTGGAAATTCTTGCTACCGGCACTAATACCGCTACCCGATATACAATTTGGTCGAATCGAATCAACATAACCATTAACAATCCCCGCTCTTCCAGACCTGAAGTTATTATAAAAAATCCAAAAGACGGCGAGCAGTTAACGAGAAACAGCAGGTTGGACATTGATGTAGAGAGTGAAAATTCTATTAGAAAAGTAGAAATACGTATCAATGGCTCCCGCTGGTTACCAGTTCGGGAAAAATATCGAAATCGTCGTTTTGAATGGCGCAGTAATTTTATGAAAGGATTATGGAAAGACCAAACGATTAGTTTGGAAGCACGAGCCACAGACGTTTACGGTAACACAGGCTACAGCATGACAACCTACGTGGATATTGGTAAAGGATCAGATGAAACTACAGAATTTGTAAAGCAGGATCGGGCGATGTGGATTTGGGAAAATGCATCGTATAATCTCCTCTATAATAAAGGATCCCGCACGGTGCTTGACGCAATGGCCAAGGACACCAAAACTTTCGGTCAGGATCCCGTCACCACCTTATATTTAGGAGTAGACCGCTACTTCGGCGTTGATATGCTCGAAGATGAAAGAGAAAAAGTACGAGACCTAGTCAGCTGGGCGCATGAAAAAGGTTATAAAATACAAGCGCTTATTGCGGGAGGCACAACCCCCCTTTCTTTGGCGCCTATGAACAATACCACCAGCTTGCTATCAAAGAATTCGAAAATATCTTGAATTACAACATCTCATCTAAAGAGAATGAGAGATTTGATGGCGTAAATATTGATATTGAACCTTATATTGCACCTGAGTTTAAAACCAAGAAACCTTCCTTGCAGCGCCAATATTTAGACCTGCTTCAGACTTTTATGGACCGCAAAAAAGCGGCAGGTTCTGGAATCTATGTAGGAGCTGCCATCCCTAGATGGTATGATTCTTCATCTTACGCGGAAAACATAACTTGGGGAAAAAGTGGTCAGGAAACAACAAAATGGCTCTCCCAGCATGTTCAGGACATTGTTGATTATATTTCCATTATGGATTACCGCGACCAAGCTGAGGGATCTGCTGGAATTATTGCCCAGGCGCAGGGAGAAATTGACTATGCAAAAGAAATCGGT
Source organism: Halobacillus salinarum (assembly GCF_022919095.1). Lineage (NCBI taxonomy): Bacteria > Bacillati > Bacillota > Bacilli > Caryophanales > Bacillaceae > Halobacillus > Halobacillus salinarum. The sequence goes on from NZ_CP095073.1 coordinate 3,941,220, forward strand.
AAACCTAACTCTGTTGTACTAGGTGTAGAAACGAAGGATATAGCTGACGGCGGAGATCCGGAAGTGATCAGCTTCCGAGAAGAAGGGCGAAGCTATATGGAACAGGAGCTTGACAAAGTTGAAAACGCTTTCGGAAATGATGCTGCTTACGGAGGTATTGCTCTGCACCATTATGACACGATTCGTTATCTTCCCTCCGAATGGAGTTCTGATGCGGTCTATTGGAAGCCGCCTGCCGACTCCAAGCCACCGACCAGGATAACCGGTCGCTTAAGCGCTGTACCTTTCGATTACCAAAGCGTTACCCTAACCTACGGAAGAGCCTATGATAATCAGGAAGTGGAAGAATATCGGATTTACCGCAGTACTACACCTTGGTTTTTCCCTAACGAAGAAAACTATGCCGGTTCTTCCAGAGGTCTTGATTTTAACGACACCGGGTTATTGCCTGATACGACTTATTTTTATAAAGTAGCTGCTGTGGACGTCAACGGCAATACTGGGCCAGTTTCATTTTTAGCCCGAGCAACAACGAAAAGCACCGAACTAAAACCAATGATTATCCATAGTGCGTCCTTGGAGTTTGATGGCTCGAAAGGAAACGTCCAGTTAAAAGTCGTGGATAAAGAAACGAACGAAGGTTTGAAAGCTGATGTAGGCGGACGTTTCACAATGCTGAGCGGAAAATATGTAAATATTAATACCGAGCCTTCTGGAGAGGCAGCCTTTAGTTCAGAATCTTTAGGGAACAAAAAAGGCAAGCTTGGCTTCAAAGTAAACAACGTTAACAAACCAGGTTATTATTGGGCTTCCGCCTATGACGAGAACAAAGAATTAACTACAGAATGGAGTAAGCAAACAACTCCGATCGCAGAAGACTCTTACGTCCGGAGCGGTGCGAATGGTGATGAAAATTACGGAAGCTCCACACTGCTGGAAATAAAGGACGTGCTTGATTCCATCAGCAGCCAATACGACCGTGTTTCTCTATTAAAATTTAACCTCAACTCTATGACTCAATCGAATGTCACCCATGCCTCCCTTCACTTTTACGTCGACAGAAGTGTTACAGACAGCACTGTTTCAAAGGTTCCTGTCACCCTAACCGGTCTAACAGGCGACCAATGGAGTGAGGAGACGGTCACCTGGAATACCAGGCCCGCTGTAACTGAAGAAGCAAGTCCTATCGGAACGATGGACATTACTAGTAAAGGCTGGTACACCATTGATATTACAGATTATGTGAATAAAGAAATGGACGATAAAATAATAACTCTTCAACTTTCAGATACTAATGGAACAGACAGGAGCGTAAAGGTGCACAGCAAAGAAAATGACAATCCAGCTTACGTTGAGTGGTATTAATAAAAAGCCATCCTCTTTGATAGGAGGATGGCTTTTTAGATTTCTAATCCTATTCTATTTTAATTAAGTGTGATCCCTATTTTAAGAACAAACCTTTTCTATCTCCAAATGATAAGTTCTTGGCAGTACATCTTTCGATTTTATATCATCCAAAAAAAGTTGGGCCTTGGCTTGAGTGTTAAAGAAACATTCCTCGTTCCGCTGGCAGAAAATTAACTGGGAGTCTTTTTCCAAACTGCCCACTACTCGATATTTCACTCAATTACCCTCGTCATCACATTGCTAATTTACAGAATTACTTTTACCGAAGTGTTAATAATATTCTGCAATAATGTGACTGCTTCAAGTATAACATCACACATGTGTTTTCCAACTCATTTAAGCAAAAAAATGGGAAAAATAATGCCTTTTCGTCATGGCTTCATCCCAGTAGTGCCAACAATCTTCAACTTACAACAGCGACTCTGCCCCATCGACAAAAACCTCTGTACCGGTGACATGACTTGCTTTTTCAGAAACTAAATAACAGACTAGATCGGCCACTTGTTCAGGTGATCCTGGTCCATTTTCCAGCGGCTGTTTTCCATCTGGATATTCAACCGGAATTTCCACTTCTTCCAGATGGCCTTTCTTCTCTGTATTTTGATCAATATTTGTACGGATCGCTCCTGGACAGATGGCATTCACACGAATTTTATAAGCAGCAAGTTCAAGCGCTGCCATTTTCATAAAAGCGGCTTGTCCTGCTTTAGAGGTGCTATAAGCAGACATCCCTATATTAGAAAAGGTGCGTGTTCCATTTACAGAGCTCGTAATAACAATGCTTCCTCCACGTTGTTTTAAGTAGGGAATACTGTGTTTGACCATAAGAAAAGTACCTTTTAAATTAATCTGTATGGTTTTTTCCCATTCTTCTGCCCCAAGCTCTTCAATAGGAGCAAATGTACCGTTAATCCCGGCATTTTCAAACACTACATCCAGCCTGCCCCAGTGCTTATTCACTTCTTCCAGCCCTGCAATCACTCTTTGTTCATCAGACACATCAAGATCTATGGCCATGGCTTCTCCACCAAGACTTACAATCTTGTCTTGAACATCCATTGCGCGGTGTTCTTTTACATCCATAATGCCTACCCGAAAGCCTTCTTCTGCTAGACGGAGCGCAGATGCTTTACCGATTCCAGAACCGCCTCCTGTAACAATGGCTACCTTTTTATCCATTTTGTTCCTCCTTGAAAGTATTGAGTTTCCCATACCCCATATCCAGAAAAATATGCATAAGATAAGGGACGGGGACATAATTAAAAACCTTTCCTCTAAAGACGAACAATGAAGGGGAGAGAAATTCCTAGTCTGACTAAATAATCGCTTCCTTTGCTTCGTTTTCACCCGATTGAAATGCGAAGAATTCAGCAGAAACGGCACATCAGAAGTCCTCGTAAACAAGCGATTTCTGCTTTATGGAAGAGTTCATGGAAAGGAAGTTTGATTAAAACCGGCATGTCCTGTGCCACATTTAACTGCCTTGCGGAAATGGAAATCTTCTGTCGGTGAGGCCTTGCTCCCACTACCTTACAAGAAGTGGAAGTTCAACTAACCTAAAAATCCGAACGATGGTGAAGTTATCGTAAAAAGTACACCTTCATTCGGATTTTATATGGGCTAAGACTCTTTATACCCAGCCCCTTTTCTTAAAGTTCACTTTTGGGATTCAGTCTCTTTTTCAGCTTGTTGAATATCTTTTTTCAGCTGCTCAAGAATTGCTTTCCCATCCTTACCGACTCTCTCTACATATTCCTTTTGAACAGACTGAGCCTTCTCTTTAAATGTTTTTCTCTGCCTTTCTGACAATTCATTAATTTTAATGGAACTGTTCTTTTTAATTGCTTTTAGTGCTTTTTGGTTATAATCCTTTTGAATCTCAAAAGATTCACCCTTCATTTCCTCTATCGTTTCATCAATCATGTTCTGCACATTAGACGGAAGACGTTCATAACGCTCCTTGTTGACAACAGTGCTTGTCGTATACAACGAATGACGGGAAAGGGTGAGATGACTTTGGACTTCATAAAATTTCATCTGTTCGATTGCAAAAAGTGGATTCGTCTCCCCATCAATCATGCCTAATTGAAGACCACTGTATACCTGCTCATAAGGAACAGGTGTTGGATTCGCCCCATAAGCTTGATAAGATGAAACAATTAAGGGTGACGGCATCGTTCGGAATTTTACTCCTTCGAAGTCTTGAGGTTGCTGCATCTGCTTATTAGACGTCCAGTCGTTAAAACCTTCTGTCCAATAAGACATTGGCTTTACTCCTTTTTCTTCAAACTTTTTTGATAATAAATCATACAATGCCGGACTTTCATTTAATACTTTTCTATTCACATCCATGTTATCGGAAAAAAGGAAGTTTAATAACAATACCTGTGACTCCGGTACAAAGGTTCCAATATTTCCTGGAGAAACAATCGCGAAATCAACGGCCCCCATTTGCACGAGTTCAAATTGAGTAACCGCATTTCCTAACTGCCCTACGGGATAAATATCGACTGCAATTTCTCCATTTGATTTTTCCTCCAGTTTTTTCTTAAATTCTTCCACGTAAGAGTTTTGGACGGATGAGGGGGATTCCTCATGGACAAATCGAAATACATACTTCGGGGAATCCTCCCCTCTTGTTGTTTCCGACCCGCCGCTGCCACAGCCTGCTAGAAGCATGGCTGTTGAAAGGAAGACTAGCAATATCCTCATGAACGCTTCCCTCCCTATTCGGTGTAAAAAATTTGATAAGACGTAAGAATTTCTGGAAACAAGATAAACAATGCTGAAGCTAGCAATAAGAGAATCATATAAGGCCAGATCCCTTTTATGATTTCTTTATAAGGCCGTTGAAAAACAGCAATGGCCGTGAAAATATCCACTCCAAAGGGAGGAGTAGCTGAACCAATAGCTGCCTGCAGCGTAATAATAACTCCCAGAGCAACAGGGTCAATGCCCGCATTCATTGCTACTGGATAAAAAATCGGCGTTAAAATAATAATGACGACAAGTGGATCGACAAACATGCAGCCCAAAAAGAAAAACACGGCAACAATAAACAGGACATACGTTTGTGACGGATCACTGCCGAGTACGGCTTGAGTAATTTCCTGCGGGAGTTTCGCATACGCAAGCATCCAGCTGAGTGCCGTACCGGAAGCAACAAGGATAAAAACTGCAGCCGTTACAATAGCCGTAGATTCAGCAATTTGAAAGAGCTGTTTAATTTTCACATCTTTATAAATAAAAACTTCCAGAACAATTGCATACAATACGGATACTGCGGCGGCTTCTGTCGGACTGAATACACCAGCGTAAATCCCTCCGATAATTAACACGGGAAACCCAAGTGGAAGCAAAGCATTTTTTGTTGCCGTTACCCGTTCCTTCCAAGTCGCTTTCTGTTGTATGCCGAGCTTTTGGACTCGAGCAAGTGTGTAGCTGTAAATCGCAAACATGAAAAAGATAATTAAACCAGGGATGACACCCGCAATAAACATTTCACCTACGGACGTTCCAGATACAACTCCGTAAACAATCATCGCAATACTCGGTGGAACAATAAGCGCGAGGTCACTGGCATTGATAATCAGGGGAATCGCCTGTTTATCTTTATAGCCGACTTCAAGAAGGCGCTCTCTCATTGGTTTTCCAACTGCGACAACGGTGGCCTGAGTCGAGCCGGAAATGGAACCAAATAACGTACATGCGGCCGCTGTAGTGATCGCATACCCTCCTCGTAAATGACCGAGGAAGCTTCCTACAAAATCTAATAACCGTCTTGACGTCCGGCCGGAAGCCATAATGTCAGCGGCATAGATAAACATAGGGACTGCCAAAAGGACAAATGTTTTGATTCCTAAAGTGAACTGCTGAATCATTACCATGAGATCCAGCTCAGGGAAAAAGACTAGTCCGACGATAAGCGGACCTAAAAAGAGCGGAACCATCATCGGATAACCGAGGAATAAAAAAAGAAACATGATACCAAGTAGCAGCCAAAGCATTAGTTCCCCTCCTTTTCCTCGGGAAAAATTGCAAGCGTACCGTCTATCATACGATTTGCGTAACGAATATTTAAGTACCCTTCATACGCATATTGAACCGCACCAAAAAATAACCCAAGCGGAACAAATAACATGATGAGATAAAGCGGAAAGCGTAAAGCCGGTGTTACACGTTCGACATCATAGAGGAACCACGTGTAGCGAACGCCATAATACGTAAGAAAAAATAGCAGACCCGACGTTGAAAATGTGGTGAAAATAACTAAGTATTTTCTGAATCGAAATGGAAGCATCTCTACGAATGCCGTCATTTTCAGATGCCTTCCATTCCTGGCACAGTAGCTTAACCCAACAAAAGTGACAAGGATTAAAAAGAATTGTCCCACTTCTTCCGCATAGGTCAGACTATTGCCAAGAAAAGACCTGGCGATGACATTCGCTAACAGCACTACTGTCATGCCGATGATAGACCAGCTGATAATCCACTTTTCAACGAGGGTCTGGCCTCTGTCCCATTTTTTTAGCCACTCCATTTCACTTCCTCCTTTTATATTTCCATCGAGTTACAAATATCCGCTCATTTTATCATTCAAACATAATATTTTTAAAAAAATAGTTATTTTCCCCCGTTATTTGAGTTTATTTTACAATAATATACATTTTATTAGTATAATTTAAAAAGCAGTGAATTCGTATATCTTTAGAAGAACAGAGAAGGATGGAAACGGGGATAAAACCAAAAAAACATCCCTTCTTTTCATGAAAAGAAGGGATGTTTAGAAGGCTATTTCTTTTTATAAATACTGAGCTTGTTTTCCACAGCCGTACGATCTTTAGCTTTTGGTTTTGTGTCAAAGTAACCGAGATGCAGAAAGCCGACTATTTTTTCGCCTGGTTCTACACCTAAAAGCTCACGAACGCGAGGTTCGTGAATTTGAGGATTGGTTTTCCAAACCACTCCAAGCTTCCGCTCCCAGGCAAGAAGCTGGAAGTTTTGAATCATGCAGCTGATCGCTCCGAAATTTTCTTCCCACTGTTTCTGGCGTGGGTCCTCCTGCATAACAGCAATAAGGAAAGCAGCGGGCTGACTGAAGTAGTTTCTGCGGTTTTCCTGCATGTCACGAGGAAAGGTTTGGACTAAGTCTTCCACAAAATCCCCGGTTTCAGCTGTCGGTACAAAGATAAACCGCCACGGCTCACGAAGGCCATGTGTCGGTGCCCAGCGTGCATCATCGAGCAGTTCAATAATCAACTCTTCTGGAACTTCTTTATCCAAGTAGCCTTTTTTAATGGATCTCCGTTCACGAATAATTCTAGCAAGCTCTGTTTTTGTATTTTCCATGTATTTTCACCTACATTTTTGGAATGTCAGTTCATGATAATGATAATTGTTCTCAATCAATGTGTCAAATGCATTTTGCCATATATTTTACCAGTGTATGTTTGAGCTTAACTATGAATGATTACTTTTTCTCCTGCCACCTTTATACAATGCACTATTCAGTGACTACTAAACTTGTCGGATGCTGGGATGTAAATTTATCTTTCCACTGCACACTTAGACGTTCCCACCTGTCATCCTCTGCGCTCAGGCGAAACAATCCAAGGTTATTCATCGCATAAAATATGCCGTTTTCCACAGGATCGGCTGCAAGCGTGTGAATGTAAGCCCCTTCTTTTGGAAGTCCTTCCGCAGCTTCCTTCCAAACCTGCTCCCCTTTTTTACGGTATATCGTTGAATATAAGGAGGACTGATGAGCTTTAAGCGGACTTTCAGCTGCTGATACTAAGCGATCTTCCGGGTCATTTGAATGGAGTACCATATTGTACAAATAAGGATGGTTCTCCAATCCTTCACTCTTATACGTCCACGTCTTCCCTTCGTCTTCACTTTCTGAATAAGAATGACCGGCTGCCATAAAGCCATCGCCGCAAGCCGCATACAGTTGTCCAGGACGTTCAGGGTGCGCCAGAATCGTATGGGCGTCAAGCGGACTAAGGAATGAACGGTCTTCCCAAGTTTCTCCATGATTGGCAGTACGGATGACCGCCCCGAATTCAACGGAAGCAGTTAAATGGTTTTCATCCACAAAGCCAGGAGTAATCCAACGGATGTGACTGGTAAATGGACGCGGTGGAAATTGCCAATTTGCCTTTGAAGGCAGATTCTGTACTCCCTTGAATTCTGTCCAGCTTTCTCCGTGATCTTCTGAAAAATAGAGGGCACTCGGCTCCGTACCCGCATATACAATATGATTTCCATTCTTCTTTTTATAAGGGTGGACAGCCACAGCAGATAAATGCGCTGATTTAATTCCTTGCCCTTTCATCGGTTCATGGTAAGAATTCACCTGGCCGATGGCATGAAAACTATTGCCGCCGTCTTCACTCTTCCACAAGCCATGACCGTAAGTAGCGCAGTAGACCCTGTTTTTGTTCCCGGGATCTACTGCGATTCTAATCGGCTCGGTGCCTTCTAGTCTTGAGTATTGATTATATCCTTGATCAGTCTCCTCTATAATAAATAATTCGTCCTGCATCCCTAAAAAGAATTTTCTCATTATAAAACTCCTTTTCTATGTTCTTGTCCTATGTATCTCATTCCTTTTTTATTTCTTAAGGAAACTAAAAGTAATTTGTCCTCGTCTCTTTTAGCTAACATCACTTATCCAAATAGTTAGGTAATGAATCACTAGAAGAAGAATTACTTATCGTCCGGGTGCAGAAAGGAAAGTAAGGAAGCCAGCACAATACCAGGTTTCATTAAAAAAGGGCGGCTTTGAATTAAAAAAGTTCCCAACTGACACTAGGTCAATGGGAACTTTTATTAGTCAAGGGGCGGGTCAGCCCATTTTTAAACCCTGATACTGTGGTTTCACCGATTCGCTGACATATTTTCTGCAAACTCTCTTAAATTTCTTTTCATCATTTCCAACTTCCGGGCTTACAAGCTCGTCGATATCCTTTCCGTTTCGATCTACACGGATGACATCTTCACGATTCATCTTCGTAAAAGTATAGCGATTCGCCGTAATCGGACATTGGTAGGCATACTCCATTGTGTGATTCTTGTTTAATTTGTTAAGAAACTTGAACATCAAAAACTCTCCTTACGTTAAAAAAATCTCTCTTCAAGCTATATCGTATAAATAAGCGTTTTCTTTAGCGGTTCACTAAAATTCATCACGAAAAAATGCCTTCTGGAATTTAATGAGAGTCCAGAAGACATTGAGCTATCTTATTTAACCAAAAAGGAAGTTCCGCCGACACTTGATCGTTTCACAGCGGCCCTGGTTTCCACGTGGATGTTTTACACCCTATTGCTAGCTGCTTCTGTGTATCATTATCTATCAATCGTACACTTGCTCTTCTTTCCACGCCTTATCTATCTGGAATGCCTGTCCGCCCCATGCTTTCTTCGCCGTCCAATCCATATTGTCACCTGTCCAGAACTCGTGATAATAAGGAAGTCCTAGCGGAAGAAATACTGCCGTACACAAATAGACACTTCCTGTAGATATGTATCGTTCGCCGATCCCCGGCTGATGCCCGGAAAATCCAATAGTAAGCCAGTTATCATGAGTAAATGTTCCGGGTGCACCCAATGACTTTCGAATAACAGCCGTTAATGCGCTGCGTACTTGGGCCGGTGCAAGCTCCTCAGGCAGGTCGTCCTTCCAAGCATGCCGGGCAAGGCTTTGAAAGGCACCACAGCGATAAGCAATTGAGCGGCCGACAGGAGGAAAAGTACCATCTGGCGAAATGAGTCTTTCCTGAATAGCGGCGTATCGCTTCGACCTTCCTTGTATCTTTCTTTTTTCCTCTTCCCAGTCCGGGTATTCACTTCCTATCGTTTCGATAAGATCTAACAGCATTGGATGGATAACAAAACTATTATAGGCATCATAGTGGAATGCAGGACCATCACTGTAAATGCCATCGCCTAAGTACCAATGATCAAATTGTTTTAAGGCATAATCGATTCTCATCCGGTCCCAATCTGCTTCTCCCACTTTAAACAAGGCGGCCTCAATGATGGCAGAGAACAACAGCCAATTGGAGAAGACTGGTTTTTTCGCCCTCGTCTCTTTAAGCGCATGGATCACGTTATCCTTGACCCGACTCTCAAGCTTCTGCCATAACTCGTCAGGGGCTCTTAAAAGGGCTTGAGCGAGAAACGCGGTGTCTACAAGCGTCTGTCCTCCTTCAGTAAAATTCATAAAGTCTTCTGAATCAGAATCCGTTGCTGCATCGATGGCCTCTCTTGCTAAATGGCAGTAAGACAATCTAAGCTCTTCTTCGTTCCTTTCAACCGAAGCTTCGAGCCATGGAGCCATTCCAACGAGCAGCCTGGCCAATGCTTCTAAATAAGTAAAATCTTCACGATTTGTTCCTTCGATCATTTCAACAGGCATGACTTTCTTTAATTTCTGTTCTTTTAATGCATGAAGAACAGGATCCGCTATTTTCAGCATCATAGAAAGCCATTCTGTCCGCTCCTCATTCATTTTTCTTCCCCGCTTCCGTGTAACCAGATTTCAACTCAATTCTCTTAAACGCGCAATGAGCAAACCACATAGCCGTAAAGCTTAAGCAGCTGCCGGTCAATACGGGGATAACCCCTGGCACTGCCATGCTGATCAAATAATACAAAACTGCACTTAGTACGATCATAACCGTCATTAATGGAGATGAAAAACCCACAAGAAATGCGAATTTGATGCAGTCGAGAACCTTTACTTTGTAATGGGAATAAACGGGGAAAATATAGAGCAGGATCATTCCATAAATAAAGCTGATAAACAGCAGAAGATAGGATAGAACCTGACCAGTGAAAGTGTTCATCGCTCCTGCTATCCGGTAATTCATAATTAATAGAATCCCAAAAGCAGTCAGCACCAGACCCAGGAGATTCGCTTTTATAAAGCTAGCTTTATACTCTTTCCAGAACGTTTGAAAAATCGGAAGATCCTCCTGGCCCCTGATCCATTTTCTTTCGACAGCAAACATGGAGGCGGTCGCCGGAAAGAAACCAAAGAGGACTAATCCTAAAAGCGTAAAGACAATCCATAATAGGTTAAGCCAGGCAAAACGCATGATCCAAACACAAATTTTGTATATCCCACCTGAAAAGCCTGCATCCATCATTCATCCTCCTATATTCGTATAAAAAGGAAGAAGAAGGAGGATCATATCCCCTTCTTATCCGTCCTTTTTTATCGATTTTCCAGCCATTCGGTGCTTTCCTTCTGTGCCTTATCCAAAGCTGCCTGAGCATCCCGCTTACCCGTCAATGCCGATTCAATTTCTGAAGTTAAGATAAAGCGAGGCTGGGCAGATCCCCATGGATATCTTGGTGTCCAAGGAGTTTTCATTGCATCAAAGACAGGAAGCATTAAATCCTGCTCCTTCACACTATCCCATTCCAAAGCGGAATTCACAGATGGGACAAGACCCATTTCTTCAAACACATATTTCTGTGCAAAATCACTTGTTGCGAATTTCAGCCATTCCCAAGCAAGATCTTTATGCTTACTATCCTTTGCGATAGCCACTGGACTACCGGCAAATAAACCACCCCGTCCTTCATCGTTTTTAAACTCCTGAGCAATTCCGATACGGTCCTCCAGTCCTTGAGCATAGGCTGGCTTTACTGTATCTCCAGGACCCTGATTAAGCATAATCGCAATATTATTATCCTTTGTCATCCAGTTCTCACTGCCCTGATTGCTGACTAATCCTTTCGGGGCGTAGTCCTGCATATCCAGCAGCCAGTTCAAACCATTAACCATTTCTTTGGAATTAAATTCGAATTTAATTTCATCCCAAGCAAAGCCTGTTCCCCAGCGTCCGTTCTGTCCTTCAGCTGTATCAATCAGTGTAAATGCAGATGACCAGTCGCCTCTAAACCAGATCCCGTAATTCTGTTCACCTGTTTCCGGGTTTTTACCAGTCATCTTCTTCGCCTTTTCGGCTACTTCGTCCATCGTAGGATGGTCTGATAAATAGTCGACACCCCACTGGTCAAACAATTTCTTATCATAAGCAATGAACCTGGCATCGCCCAAGAAAGGAAGTCCATAAATCTTTAATTCATCGCTGTCTGGCCCAAGCGCTTTCCATCCTTCTACCTGGTTCTCAATAAAGATATCCAAATTGAAATCCTCATCTTTTTCAATATACGGAGCAAGCGGTTCTAACACACCTTGCGGAGCAAAATCTGCTACCCCGGGCATCTGGTAAACATCGGCTTCCCCGGAGGTCAGCATCGCCTGGGTTTTTTCGGTGTATCCTTCCCAAGGCATAAGAATGAATTCAACCTTTGCCCCCGGATGCTGCTTTTCAAATTCTTCTTTTAACACATGGACGCCTTTTGTCTTTTCTCCTGTAATTGGATCCGTGGAGTCTTCCATCGCAAAGTCACCGATCATTTGTACTTTAATGGTTTGACCGGCCCATTTGCCATCGCCTCCTGATTCTCCAGAAGAATTTTCACTACAGCCGGCAAGACCCGCAACAACGACCATCAAGAAAGCAAGCATTAAGAAAAAACTTTTGGAACTTCGGACTCTACCCATGTTTTTACCCCCTAAAATTTTTAGTAACCCAAACTTTCGAAGTTCTGCTTCCAAACGCTGGTTATTCTCCTTTCACCCCACTCAAAGCAATGCTTTGAATAATGTAGCGCTGTAAAAATAAGTACACAACGACGATTGGCAGGATACTTACCGTGGCCAACGCCATCGTTAAGCCGCCGAGGCTTGTGCCGTTTTCTAAGGAAAAGCTGGCTAAATAAAGCGGAACGGTGTGGAGCTCTTGATCATTCAGGACAACGAGCGGCCACATAAAATCATTCCAGCTCCAAATGAAGGCTAAAATCACCATCGTAGCGGCAATCGGTCCGGATAATGGAAAGTACACCTTAAAGAAAATTTTAAACTCTCCGGCCCCGTCAATCTGTGCGGCTTCCCTAAGCGTGTCGGGGAGCTGGTCAAAAAACTGTTTGCATAAAAAGATCAGCATGCCGTTGATTATCGGTGGCAGAATTAACGGCCAAAACGTGTTTAACAGATCTACACTATTAAACAATTTGTACAGAGGAATTAAGCGTGGTTCCATCGGAATCATTAACGTACAGAGCACTAGAATAAATAGAAATTTCTTTCCTTTAAACGTTCCTTTGGAAAAGGCGTAGCCGGCCATTAACGAGGCTGACACACTAATCAAAACTGAACTGACCGTCACAATCGCTGAATTCATATACGATTGGATCAGCCGTCCATTTTCAAAAACAATCCCATAGTTAAAGCCTGAGATTTGTTCTGGAATCAGCTTTGGCGGAAACGGCATGGTAACGTTTGCCGTCTTATCGAACCCGACACTAATCATCCAGACAAACGGAGCAATCAGCAAAGCACCAAATACGAGCAGAATAATAAATTTGAACCAGGTGGAGATCCGTTCCATTTTCTTGTGGGACATGGTGGTTTTCATAAGCCGTCTCCTTTCCTCACAATTTCATATTGGATATTTTTAAATTCAGAAACGTAAAGATGAGAATGATGACGAACATAATGTACGTAGCTGCGGAAGCAATGCCGAACTCAAAGCCGGTAAAACCACGCTCATAGATGAAGGCCCCCATGGTTTGGATCGACCTCGCCGGGCTTCCGTTCGGTCCGCCGAGAACATATACTTCGTTAAACCGCTGCATCGCACCGATCCAGCCGGTAATTAATAGAAAAGCAAAGGTGCCGGCCATATTCGGGATGGTGATGAAAAGCCATTGCTGGAGGCCGCTCGCTCCGTCAATTTTGGCTGCTTCATACATTTCTGGTGAGATCGCTTGAAGATTCGCGAGGCAGATAATGATAACAAAGCCTATCCAGTGCCAGACGGCAAGCAGGATCACGCCCCATTTAGCTGTCGAAGGCTCGGACAGCCAGCTCGGTGTTGGAAGACCCGCTGCATCAAGCAGATAGTTGACAATCCCCATTTCCGGGTGCAATACAAAGGCGAAGATCATGGCAGCAGCGACAATCGATGTGACGTTCGGCAGGAAGTAAATTACTTTAAAGAAGTTCTGTCCTTTTGGCGTTGAATTAATAAGTGAGGCAAAGATAAATCCTAAAGGGATGGTAATGATGATCTGAAAGATTCCGATAAAAAACGTGTTCCAAACTGAATTCCAGAAAGGCCCTGAGGTAAGTACCGTCTTAAAGTTGTCAAGTCCGGTAAAATTCTCGATCGTGCCGTTTGATTGATAAAAGCTTAAGCGAAGCGATTCAAAGATTGGATAAGCCATAAAAAGCAAAATACCTAGAAAACTGGGAATTAAAAAAATGTACCACGTCAGCTGAGACTTGCGCTTCTTCTGTTTAATCGATTGCACGTCCCGGTTCGCATGACTCTTCGCCCCTGGACCAACATTGATATCCAAACTATCTTTGGCCATAGTAGTCTCCTTTCCTAAATCTTCTCCCCCTGATGACAACGCTTTCAAAACAAATTACTATTTCCAGCATCACGGAACACTGTGCGAGTGGTACCTTCCTGCTTTCTGATTGCGGTATTCAGTAGGAGTAATGTTTACGTGTTTCCGGAAATACCGGCTGAAATGGGAGGAATTATCAAATCCGGATTCCACTGCAACGTCAAGAATAGATTTTGCTGGATAAATTTCAAGTAGATACTTCGCATGATTAAGACGACAGTTCATTATGTAGCGCATGATAGTATAGCCAGTACTGTCTTTAAAAGTACGCGCCATGTAATATTTACTGATGTTAAGGCTGGCTGCGATTTTATCGAGAGTTAAGGCCTTTTGGAAATGATCATCAATCCACGTACGGATTCGGTTGACATGATCACTTTTTTCCGAGGAATGGGAAGGTGTTTCGACAAGCCTGAGTTTACTTAATTCATAGATCTTAAAGAGCAGCTGAACAAGCAGCGCTGAGGCTTCTCCTTCCTTCAACCGTGCGTCTAGACTGTTTTTCTTACGATCCAGACTGTTAATATCGAGCAGAGTAATATTTTTAATCAGCGTTTTAATTTCATTCACGTCTTTTTCAGCTACGCCGCGAAACAACGGATAACTTAACGTTTTAAATGGGGTTAACAATTCCGGCACATTCAAATGGTTTAAAACCGGTTTAACCCACTCTGCTGAGAATTCAATCACACTGCGGACATAGGTTGTGCCCGGCTGTGGTTTCGGACAATGCAGAGTCAGCCCGTTCATGATGATCAGATCGTTTTCCTGCAAATGATGAACTTTATTGCCAATCAAGTATTTACAATGACCGGTATGAAAAAAGTAAATCTCAAAACGGTCATGGGAGTGGTACCGGAAATTATGCTGGGATCCTACATCATCCGTAACCCGGTAAAACGCCCTCATCTTTTCATTCATCGGTTACCCTCCTCTGAACTTCGTTCAGATTTTTGTCTTGTTAAAGCAATCATGCAGAAACTCTCCGGCTGCTTTTACTTCCTGTTCAAACTCCCCCCACTTGCATTCGACTGAAATTCTGCCTTCATAATTGGACCAGTCAAGACAGCTGATGAACTTGTTATAAGGGTATTTCCCCGTCCCAGGGGCGCGGCGATTAGTATCAGCAACATGAACATGTTTAATATAATTCTTATAGGTTACGAGATGCTCTAAAGCCTCACGCTCCTCTTCCATATGGTAAAAATCAGCAAGCACTTGGATGGAATTTCGATTGATCTTTTCAGCCATACCCACTGCTTCCGGGATGGTATTCATTATATTGCTTTCTTTTTCATTCAGTGGTTCGATGACGATCGTAAGACCAAGGGATTCTGCGTAATCAGCAGCTGTGTTTAAAAAACGGATAATCTGTTCCTCGCCTTTTTCATAGGAAAAATTCTCTGGCAGGGACCGTGCTGCACCGCTCCCAAAAACGATGGTATCTGCTCCAATTTGTTTTACCCGCGGCATTGCTTTCTCCAAATACCTTTGGATAGCACTCTCATCTACAGATTCACCAACAATCTTTAAGGAGCCCGGCAGAAAAATATTGCATACCTCCACCGGAAGAACACTTTCTTCGTAAGCGCGAAGAATTGATTCAAACTCTTCCTCTTTCTCAGGCATTAATGACACTACCGTACATTCAAGAAAATCAAATCCAGCTTCACGGACAACAGGAGCATTGGCAACCTCTGTGCAGCATCCGAATTTCATCTTCATCTGTCCTTTCCTTTACTCATTATGATTGAACACTATATACTTCAGCTAACAGCTGCTTTAACGAACTCATATGGTGCGCAAGCGAATCGCGTGTCGACAGTTCACCACTGAAATCCTCAATTCCAATAGTGCCATCGTAGCCAACGGATCGTAAGTCGGCTAAGACCTGCTTCCAATCAACGATACCTTTTTCAAGTAACGTCCAACGGGCTTCCCAATCTACTGTGCCATCAGGATGCTTATCTGCCTCATGCCAGCTCGCATTCTTCACGTGAACATGACCGAGATAATCCCCAAGCAGTTCCATGCCCATCCGATAATTTTCATAGCCTTCATGAACCATATTTCCCGGGTCATACAACACACCGATATGATCAGGATTAAAGCCATTTACTAGTCTATGAGCAAGCCCTGCACTTGGGGCAATGGTCAAATGATGAGTTTCGACCAGTCCTTTAATTCCATACTGCTGACACATCGGTTCCACTTCATGTAGATAGTCAACAGCTGTTTTATACAAATCATTGTAATTTTGTGAACGGTCATATTTCGGAACACCTAGACGGATTGCAGAAGCCCCAAGCTTCTGCGCTACTTGCAGCACATGCTCTGTGGAAACAAGGTCTCCTGCTGTTAAATAAGGGGTTACGCTTGTAACTTCAATCCCATGCTGATTCGTGAGCTTTTTCAAAGCAGTCAGTTCTTCTTCTGTAGCGTCTGGAGCAAGTGTACACAGATTATTTCGCCAAAAGCTTGGTTCTTCTTGTTTCATGGCTTCCGGTGTCTCCTTAAACCGCCACTCTACTCCATCGTAGCCCGTTTCGTTCAAGATTCGGACAAGTTCTTCCGGCGTAGTATCCGGGGCCATTACGGTAAAAACGGAAAATTTCATCGCCTTTCCCACCTTTAATAAATTTTTATTCGACTTTAATTGCAGCTTCCTGAGCAATTAAGCAAAGCTCTGCAGCTTTAAATGCGTGTTTCTGAGTCATGGCATGCTCTGTCCGGTGCAGGCAGTCAAGAATGAGCTGTCCAAAGAAAGGAAAGCCGACTTCCCCATTAACATCAAAGTGCTTCTCACCATCCTGGTTCACGACGTAGACATGATTTCCTGTCTCTTCTTTAGCCACATCAATGTATTTGCGGATCTCAATATATCCGTCTGTTCCCACAATGAATGTACGGCCATCGCCCCATGTTCCAAGACCATCAGGCGTAAACCAGTCGACTCTGAAATACTGGGTGGCGCCATTGACGCCAACGAGGGTAGCATCCCCATAATCTTCAAGCTCGGGATAATCCTTGTTGTTGTAATTAGCCACCTTGCTCGCAAGTACACGCGCATCTTCATTGTTTGTGTAATAAAGAAATTGCTCAATCTGATGGCTTCCAATATCACAAAGAATACCGCCATACTGTTCTTTATTAAAAAACCAATCAGGTCTGGACGGAGCATTCAGCCTATGCGGGCCGAAACCGGTGATTTGGATGACCCGGCCGATCGCTCCCTCCTCGATCAGCTGCCCTGCAAAAACAGCTCCTTCGACATGCAGTCTTTCACTGTAGTACACCATATACTTCCGGCCTGTTTCCTTGTGCTTCTGCTTTGCTTGTTCAAGCTGCTCCAGCGTAGTAAACGGGGTTTTATCAGTAAAATAATCCTTTTTATGATCCATCACCCGCAAACCAAGTTCACACCGTTTCGAAGGGACAGCGGCCGCAGCCACCAACATAACTTCGTCATCGTTTAACACTTCTTCTTCGGAGCTTGCTACTTTCACATCTGGAAAAGCCTCTTTAAACTTCGCCACCTTCTCATGATCGGGGTCATATACCCACTTCAATGTAGCTCCAGCCTCGATCAGACCGTTACACATACCGTAAATATGACCATGATCTAAGGCAACAGCCGCAAAAGGAAAATCCCCTTCACCTACTACTTTATTGACCTGGCCTTTGGGAGCATAATTCATTCCGTCCTGTCGACTCATACCATAACGATCCTTTCCCTTTGAGTAAAAATAGTTTAATAGGTTCCTTCTACGTCGAGTGCCACACTTCCTGCGGATTTCTTAACAGTTGAGGATTCAATTTTTTCTAGTAAATGCTTATAATAGAGATCTTCATCAATCGGCAGTTCGACCCAGTTATCAATCCATGTAGAAAGCTGCATCGCATTGGAAAGCATAAGGCCGTTTATTCCTTCTTCTCCTGGCGCTAAGAGCGGCGTCCCTTTCCTGACAGCGTTTACAAAATTTTGGGTTATTCCTGCATGAGCTGTTTCTTCTCCTTCAATCGGAACGTCCACTTTCCAGCATTCTGGCGCTCCAAAACCACCCTTATATTCACGGTTAAACTCCGGTTCTGAAACCCTTAACCGCCAGAAATCCAGCTTTCCATTCTCGACAACGACCTTCCCTCTGTCACCAGCAATTTCAAGCCGGTTCGTTCCCGGTGCTTCTCCTGTTGTTGTAATAAACACACCTGTTGCCCCGTTCTCATATTCGGCATATGCGGTCACGTCATCTTCAACCTCAATATCCCGGTGTTTTCCAAAAAAGCAGAAAGCCCGCATCCTCTTAGGCATCATTCCTGTCATCCACTGCCACAAATCGAGCTGATGAGGACACTGATTAATAAGTACGCCTCCACCTTCTCCAGACCACGTGGCTCGCCAGCCACCCGAATCATAATAACTTTGCGAACGGTACCAATTAGTAATCAGCCAATTGATGCGTCTGATTTCTCCTAATTCTCCAGTCTGAATTAAATCACGCAGTTTTTGATAGAGGGGGTTGGTGCGCTGGTTAAACATCATGGAAAAGACTTTCCCACTTTTTGCTGCCCCTTCATTCATTTGGCGCACCTGCTTCGTATAGACTCCTGCCGGTTTTTCACATAATACATGCAGCCCTTGTTCAAAGGCACGAACAGCAAGCTTCGGGTGATCATAATGTGGTGTAGCAATAATAACGGCATCTACAAGACCTGATTCAAGGAAAGCTTCAACATCCGTAAACACTTGCACGCTTTCATCTAAGTTTTCTTCCAGCCACTTCGCACGATCCTCATCTATATCAACTACTGCCGTCAACTCAGCTCCATTGATCTTTCTTTGCTGCAAGTATTGAGCGTGAGCGGTACCCATTGTACCAACTCCGATGATACCGATTCTAAGGAGATTATCCATGAATACTAACCCCTTCCTCTGTTAAATGTCCGATATTTTTTAATATTCTTAATTTTAAACGCTTTCATGATAAAAGTCTTGTTAATTTAGGAACACTTTTCTCAAATTCGGAACACAAGCCGAAATTCCTACATCCTTAGTTAATATTCCTTCAATTTCGACTTAAGAAATTGTAGTGCTTGCACTGTTGTTTAATAAAATTGTTTTTCCATCCTTAGAAGATTCATAAATGGCCAGGATTGCCCTCACAGCATTCAATCCTGCTTCAAGAGGAATGTATGGATTTCTGTCCTCATGAAGTGATTGGATAAAGTCCTTCACTACATGCTTATGGCCATCTCCATAAACACTTGGTGGGTCTGCCTTCTGCTGATTCAGCATCGTTTGCTCTTCCAAAGTAAAATCCTCTGAAAAACGCCATTTTTCTATACGATTCACGGCATTTCCACCTATACAGACCGTACCTTTCTCGCCAAACAAATGCAGGCTTGCCCCGAGGTCGTCAGGATAAACCGTTACGGTTCCGTCGAGGATCGCAACAGCTCCACTTTCAAATTCAAAAATGGCCGTCCCTATGTCCTCCATTTCTATATTTCTCAGCTTCGTAAGCACTTTTCCGCTTATCCTTTTCACCGGTCCCATCATCCAAATAAGCAGGTCTATAGTATGAATGCCTTGATTCATCAATGCGCCATCAGCCATTTTCCTCGTACCGCGCCACGCATCCTGGTTATAATAACCTTGGCTTCTATGCCAGCGAATACTAGCAGCCCCATAAGAAAGTGCACCAAAACGATCTTTCTCGAGAGCTTTACGTGTGGTTTGTATGGCTTGATTGAAGCGATTCTGATGGACTACCGTCGCTTTCACACGACATTCCCTGGCGGTTTGAATAATTTGCGACGCATCCTTTACCGTCGTTGCCAGCGGTTTTTCAATGATGACGTGTTTCCCCTTTTTCATTGCCAACACAGCCATTTCAGCATGAAGCCCATTCGGTGTGCAAATATTAATCACGTCAATGTCTGGATCACCAGCCATTGCTTCAAACTGATCGAAGATTTGAGTAACTTCGTAAGCTTCTGCAAAATGTGAGAGCCTCGCAGGATTAATATCACATAGCGCAAACAATTCGGCATGTTCCGATTCGTGAATGGCTTCTGCGTGAACCTTTGCTACCCTCCCGCAGCCGACGATCCCAAATTTGATCATAAAGGCTCCTCCTCATCCCTTTTCCATAGAAAACTTCAAGCTTCTCTATAGTATAAGACAGAACCTGCCGCCATTCTTTATCGGGGTTGCTCTAACTAAAGAATGAATTTTCTTATCTTGCTGTCCATAAATAAATCCCGGCCTCGGCCGGGATTACAAGTTATGAATCGTCATTATCCTTGTATGGAAACAGCTCCTCTGAGGACTCTGTTCCCAGGTTCACAGCTCCCGTACGGCTCTGATCCATTGAATCATCAAAATCCAATTGATCGGCCGCATATTTATGGAACATCATTTCAAAGACTGCGATAACGATCGCAGAAAACAGCGCAGGAATAAACAAATTAAGACCTGTTGATAAAGCCGCACTCATCAAATAAATCACTACAAAACCAAAGAAAAAATCTGCCACAGTAGCAACGGTATTATTGGTTCTTGGCAGGATCAATAAGTCACCAATTGCAAAAGATACGATGCTTAAGACGAGCGTGATTAAAAAGACATTACCTAATACCGTGTCGAAAGCGATACCTAAAATTAGATAAAGGATGCTGAATGATATGATAAATTTAAGAGCGATAACCTTTACATATTCCATACAAACCCACCTTTTTACTTAGGTTTTGTTAAAATTTCTTGAACTATTCAATTAAGAAAAGACGAATTAAAATGCCCTTCCCAAGTTTGTAAGAATCCGTTAGCTGGACACTCATTTCCTTTCGAAAAAGCAAGCTTTCTCTTCTGAGAGCAAACTGAATTAATTACACTTCCTTTTATGCAAATGAACCCCAATAAACTTGATTTCAGTCATCTCTTCAATCGCATATTTGACTCCTTCTCTTCCTACTCCGCTCTGTTTCACTCCACCATACGGGTGGTTATCCTGCCGGTAGGTTGAAATTTCATTAATCCATACGCCTCCCATTTCGAGTTGATCCGCTACCCGGAGCGCACGGTTAAGATCATTTGTAAAGACCCCTGCCTGCAGGCCGTATATGGAATCATTGGAAAGCTTCACGGCTTCTTCTTCCGTGTCGAATGGTATGACTGAAACGATCGGAGCAAAGACTTCTTCTGCGATAACTTTCATATCACTTTTCACGTGGGTCATGATGGTTGGAGCAAGAAGCGTTCCCTCAAGCTTCCCTCCTGTTTCAACCTGCGCCCCATTTGAGACGGCATCATCAATCCAAAGCTTGGCTCTTTCTGCTGCTTCCTTATTGATCATCGGGCCGAAGTCCGTCTCTTCGTCGAGGGGATTTCCAATTTTCAGGGATTCCGTCTTCCTGATGTATTCGTTTAGAAAAGAGTCATAGATGGACTTTTGGACATAGATTCTTTGGGCAGAGATACAAACCTGCCCGGAAAAAGCAAAGGCTCCTTTGACTAAGTCGTTTACGACATCTCCTACCTCCACGTCCTCAAACAAAATATTGGGTGAATTAGAGCCTAGCTCCAAGGTAACTTTCTTAAATCCCGCCTTCTCACGAATATGCTTTCCGACAGGCAGGCTGCCGGTAAACGTCACTTTATGAACTTGATCATGAGTAATCAGAGGATCCCCCAGTTCTTCCCCTGTTCCGATAACAAGATTAAGTGCACCTTGTGGAAGTCCCGCTTCATGTAAAAGTTTAACGAGCATATAAGCTGAAACAGGGGTTTTCTCTGCAGGCTTAAACACGACTGTATTGCCTACTGCTATCGCCGGTGCTATTTTGTGAAGCGATAAATTTAACGGAAAATTAAAAGGCGTAATCGCTGCAACGACCCCTAGCGGTACTCTCTTTGTAAATCCAAGCCGGTTTTCACCACCAATGGCAGCATCCATCGGAATCACTTCACTCGTAAGATCTTTGGCGTTCTCTGAAGCAAATTTTAACAACTGCACCGCACGCTCGACTTCTCCGCGGCTGTATTTGAGTGGTTTCCCTGCTTCTTTTGCAATCATCTCAGCAAAGGATTCCTTCCGCTCCAGTAACAGATCTGCTGCATTTCTTAGGATATCGGAACGTTCGTAAGCCGGCATTTTTTTCATTTTCTTGTGGAAGGTTTGATAGCTTTGTTCCACCGCTTTATTTACATCCTTTTCTGTCGCCAAAGCTAATTCAGCTACGAGTTCCTGAGTAAAAGGATTCCGCACTTCCATCCTTTCCCGGGTTTCTTCTTTAAATTCCCTGCCATTAATAATAGAGCCAATTCTCATGCTGCCACCTCATTCACACGTAATGTCTTTTAGTTTCTCAGTTAATTTCATATTTTCCCGGTAATCGACAGGACAATCGATCAATACCGGCTTGTGAAGTCCAATTGCTCTTTTCAAGGCTGGCTTGAGCTCCTCTGCTGATTCGATTCTTATTCCCGCAAACCCGTATGATTCCGCGAGCTGCACGAAGTCCGGATTTCCAAATCGGATATGGGAAGGACGCTGAAATTTTTTCAACTGGTGCCATTCGATTAACCCGTATCCTTCATCGCGCCACAGCAAAATAATAATGGGGAGATTCAGCCTGGCAGCCGTTTCAAGTTCAGCTCCTGTCATTAAAAAAGAACCATCTCCGCAAACAGCTACGACATTCTTGTCAGGGTGCACCATTTTTGCGGCAATCGCAGACGGAACGGCAACTCCCATGGAAGCAAGACCGTTTGAAATCAGGCACGTATTAGGCAGGGCTGTATGATACATGCGCGCCATCCACATTTTATGAGCGCCCACATCAGAAATGGCGATATCGTCTTCTTTTAAAACCGCACGGAGATCGTAAATAATTTTTTGCGGCTTGACCGGGAATCCTTGGTCTTCTCTGAACATGTCCAGTTCCGCCAGAGCCTGACTTCGTATCGCACGCGCCCAGTCAAGCTCCCGTTCTTTTTCGGGCAGTACATGAATCAGCTGATCCAGATTTTCTTTGATATCACCCACTACATTTAACGCTACAGGGTAATGATCATCGATCTCAGCTTCTTCCGTGTCCATATGCAAAATAGGAGTCTTCCCATCTGGATTCCAATTCTCCGGCGGCGTTTCGGCCATATCGAAACCGATGGTAATGATCAGATCCGATTGTTTAAAACCACACGTTATATAATCTTTTCCACTTAAACCTGCAGTCAGTAAGCTCAACTCATTTTCCCAGGAGACTGCTCCTTTCCCCATAAAAGAATGCACGACAGGGATGTTGGTTTTTTGGACAAATTGGCGCAGCCGTTCTGCGGCCCCGCCTCTCGTGATGCCATTGCCTGCAAGAATCAAAGGGTAAGAGGCATTCGAAATTAACGCAGCCGCCTTTTCGATGATGGTCTCGTCAGCCTGTGGCAGCGAATGACCTGTAATTTCAAGAGGGAGGGCATCGACTTCCATGCCTGCTACGTCTTCAGGGAGATCAATATGAGTAGCCCCGGGCTTTTCCTGCATCGCTAGTTGATAAGCTTTTCTAACGACCTCCGGAATGATGTCTGCGGTTTTAATTTGGGCGTTCCACTTCGTCACAGGTTCATAAATATTAACAAGATCGTAGTACTGGTGTGAAATTTTATGCTGACGGTTTAATCCTGCCTGTCCTGTAATCGCAATTAGTGGACAGTGATCCATATTCGCGTTCGCAACTCCGGTAAGCAAGTTGGTCGCACCTGGTCCAAGAGTAGATAAACAGACACCCGGTCTTCCGGTCAGCCTTCCATAAGTGCCCGCCATAAAAGCAGCACTCGTCTCGTGACGGGTCACAATAAATTCAATGTTCGAATTAAGAACAGCATCCATTAAATCGATATTCTCTTCTCCCGGAACACCGAATATGTACTTCACTCCTTCTTTTTCCAAACACTTAATCAACAATTCTGCAGCTTTCAATTTCATAACCTCTTTTCCTCCTACTGACCATCTATCGTTATATTGCGTTAACGACACGAATCTTATGAATAAAAAAGCTTACAGAACCTTCCCGGGATTCATTGTTTCAATCGACCATAAAAAACCCCTGCTATTTTTTAAATAAAATAACAGGGGCTTTTGCTACTTAATCCAGTTCCATTCATCCTCTATAGTTTCAAAATGCTTAATCGACACTCCGGGCAGAAAGTTTCCCGCTTTCGAAGATAACTCTATCCAATTCTTGTCACTTACTATCGCACACTTTTCGAACTGATCCCACCGTTTAGCATCAACCTTGGACGCTTCAATAACCCCTTTCACTGAGGTTTGGCCAATATCATGGACCACTGCCAGAATATTGAAAGGTTTTTCATCGCCAAAGGCCGTTTGCAAGTGCTGATCAAGCTTTTCCGCATCTTCTTCCTTTACATCTCCGTTGATCTCAACAGCAATTGTGGAACGATCTTCACTAGGAAGCAAGGTAAACATCAGTAACCTCCTGATTTAACGGTTTAGTTAACATTTTCCCTGGACATCACTCTTTAAACTTTATCCGGTCACACACTTCCCTCGCTACTTCAACGGTAGAGGAATCCCCTCCAATATCCTGAGTTTTAATTCCAGCGGCTGTCGTTGACTCAATTGCATCAAGAATGCTTTCCCCCATCTTAAATTCTCCAAGATGATCCAGCATCATTTTTGCCGTCCAAATCTGTCCAAGAGGGTTGGCAATGCCTTGTCCATATATATCGGGAGCTGATCCATGCACAGGTTCAAACATAGATGGATGATCCCCGTTCGTATTCAAGTTGGCGGCCGGCGCAATTCCTATACTGCCCATGATTGCTCCTCCAAGATCTGTTAGAATATCTCCAAACAAGTTACTGGCAACAATGACGTCAAATTCATGGGGCTTCGAAACCATAAAAGCTGCTAAAGCATCTATGTGCTGCTGAGTCGCCTCCACATTTGGAAATTCCTGACTGACTTCTTTAAAAATTTCATCCCAAAACGGCATGGAATGTACAATGCCATTCGATTTTGTAGCACTCGTTAACTTTCCCTTTCGTTCTCCTGCCAGCTGATATCCATAACGGATCGCGCGTTCTGAAGCTTTCCGGGTAAAAACTGCATTTTGAATAGCAAGTTCATCTTGACCTCTATGTATGCGTCCGCCTGCTTCACTGTATTCACCCTCACTATTTTCTCTTACAACCATAATGTCGAAATCCCGTGGATCGGCAAGCGGAGAAGCCAGTCCTTTAAAAAATTTTGCAGGGCGGATGTTCAACGACTGTTCCATAGACCGGCGGATCTTAATCAATAATCCCCATAACGATATATGATCGGGGACGCGTTCAGGATCTCCCACCGCCCCTAATAAAATCGCATCGAATTCCTCCAGCTGCTCTATGCCGTCATCATCCATCATCTTTCCATGCTCCAGGTAATAATCACATCCCCAGGGAAACTCCGTAAAAGTAAAGGCTGCATCTTGAAAACACTCGGCTGCATGGTTAAGTACATCCATCGTCACTGGAACGACTTCTTTTCCAATTCCGTCACCAGGAATCACTGCAATTTTATAGTTTCTCATACGTTCCTCCTTTGAACACTTGGGCCTTTCTGCCAATTATTACTCTCATTCGAGATGAATCGTCATTATCCTTCCTCTTTCATTTGAAACAATAAAAAATCAGGATGCCGAGACTTACCTCGACAACCTGAAATTATTTCTGTTTCATTTTTAAACCTTATTTGTTTAAGGTTTCACTCCAATCAATAGATGCTTCGCCTTCAAGGAAGCGTTCTGTATCCATTGCAGCCATGCATCCTGTACCAGCCGCAGTAATGGCTTGGCGGTATTTCTGGTCCTGTACATCTCCGCAGGCAAAAACGCCGGGGACATTCGTATCCGTCGTGCCCGGATCCACAAGAATATACCCTTTCTCATCCATGTTGAGCTTTCCTTTCAGGAATTCTGTGTTCGGATTATGTCCGATAGCGACGAAAATACCGTCAGTCTCTAACAGTTCTTCTTCACCACTATCATTATCTTTGACCTTAAGACCGGAAATTTTCATTCCGTCAGAAACCATTTCAACAGGGGTTTTATTGAGGGCCCACGTGATTTTTTCATTGGCCTTCGCCCGGTCCTGCATAATTTTAGAGGCTCGCAGTTCATGACGTCGGTGGACAATTTGGACTTCGCTTGCGAATTTAGTTAAGAAGTTCGCCTCTTCCATAGCAGAATCGCCTCCACCGATAATGACCACTTTTTTGCCTCTAAAGAAAAATCCGTCACAAGTGGCACAGGTACTCACGCCTTTGCCGATATTTTCTTTTTCCCCTGGTATTTCCAGCAGCTTGGCAGAAGCCCCGGTAGACACAATCAACGTTTGCGTTTCCAGCTCTCCTAATCCATCTACACTTAGTCTAAATGGACGGTGATCTACATTTACATCTGTGACCCATCCCCTTTTAAAAGAGGCACCGAATCGCTCGGCTTGTTTTTTCATATTATCCATAAGCTCCGGGCCCATGATTCCATCGGGGAAGCCTGGAAAGTTTTCCACTTCTGTAGTTAATGTCAACTGCCCGCCTGGTTCAGGTCCTTCAATGACAAGCGGCTCCATATTTGCTCTCGCCAAGTACACAGCTGCTGTCAATCCGGCTGGACCGGTTCCAAGAATAATTGATTTGTGAATCATATCATCAACCTCCTCATTTCATTGCCTGGTAATTGAGCTCTCAATTTTCTATCCTTAGTGTGGTTCAATGCACGTCAATTATTTCTGTTCTTTTGCAAATAATTGTATACGAGCAGCGATCTCATCGCGGACTCTTTGAAAGACTTCCCATTTTTCTTCTTCCGTTCCCTCCGCTTTTGCAGGGTCATCAAACCCCCAATGAAACCTTGTCACGTGAGGCGGAGTCATCGGACATTTATCATTCGCATCTCCGCAAAGCGTAATCGCGTATGCCGCGTTGTTCAATATGTCGCGATCAATCACAGAAGACTCCTGATCGCTGATGGCCACATCCACTTCTTCCATGGCCTTGACAGCGTTAGGATTCAGGCCATGAGCCTCAATCCCTGCTGAGAGTACTTCAAATTGGTCACCTAAATATTTTTTTCCAAATCCTTCGGCCATCTGGCTACGACAGGAATTCCCTGTACATAGAAAATAAATTACTGGTTTGTCGGTCATCTTCAATTCTCCTTTATCATGTCATGTTATAGAATGGTCAGCCATAGGTATAAGCCTGTTAATGTGATAAACAACGTCGGAACAGTAAGAAGAATTCCGATTTTAAAATAATAACCCCAGGAAATTCGGACACCTTTCATAGATAAAACATGCAGCCACAGAAGTGTAGCCAGGGAACCAATAGGGGTGATTTTCGGTCCAAGATCCGAGCCAATCACATTCGCATAAATTAATGCCTCTCTCATTGTTCCATTAGTATGTGTACCCGAAATAGCCAGGGCATCAATCATAACTGTCGGCATATTATTCATCACAGAAGACAGGATTGCCGCAATAAAGCCCATGGATATTGTCGCTGCAAACAACCCTTGTTCAGAAGTCCACTGGATCACCTGAGCCAGCACGTCCGTCAATCCTGCGTTACGCAGTCCGTAAACGACCACGTACATTCCCAGTGAGAAAAACACGATCGCCCATGGAGCCCCTTTAACAACGTCTGCTGTTTTAACAGCCGCACTTCTCCTGGCCATCAGCAAGAAAAAGACGACTACGAGCCCAGCAATGATTGATACAGGGATTCCTAACGGTTCACTAGCAAAATAACCAATTAACAGAATCGCAAGCACGAACCAAGAAAATCGAAACATCCGGTGATCCTTTATCGCTTCACCTGGACTTTTTAGCTGGGACAATTCATAGTGATCAGGGATACTCTTTTTGAAGAAAAGAAACAACACAAGAATACTTGCAGCTAAAGAAAATAAATTGGGGACGATCATTCGTGAAGCATATTCAATAAACCCAATATTAAAGAAATCTGCTGAAACGATATTGACTAAGTTACTAACGATGAGCGGAAGCGAAGTTGTATCCGCTATAAAACCGCTCGCCATTATAAACGGGAGAATCATCGCTTCTTTGAATTTTAAATTTCTAACCATCGCAAGTACGATGGGAGTGAGAATTAAGGCGGCTCCGTCATTAGCAAATAAAGCGGCCACAACCGCCCCGAGCAGAGTGACATAAACGAACATACGCTTTCCGTCCCCTTTGGCCACTCTTGCCATGTGAAGGGCGGCCCATTCAAAGAAGCCAATTTCATCAAGGATTAAAGAAATCATAATAATTGCGATAAATGCGAGCGTGGCGTTCCAAACAATATCTGCCACCGCCCACACATCATGCATATTGACGACCCCGAAGATCAAGGCAATTACCGCCCCTCCACAGGCCGACCAGCCAATCCCAAGATTCCTTGGCTGCCAAATCACAAACACTAACGTAAGTATAAAAATCACTGTTGCTAAAATAGCCAAATCCACTAAACCTCCCTGCTATTCACACCGGATGCGCAGCCCGGCTTTCTCCAATGCCGCTAATTTTTCTCTCTGATCAGGTAAATGTTCTAATACTTGCTCTACAATAGGGTAAGCGGCATGAGATGTATTCAATGAATAAAAGATCCACTGCCCTTTCCTTTTTTCTTTGACCAGTTTCGTATCTCTTAATTTTCTCAAATGCTGACTAATCGAAGGCTGACTCATATTCAAAACTTCAACAAACTCACAGACACAGCATTCATTGTCTTTAAGAAGACCCACAATCGTTAACCGTGTTTTGTCTCCTAATAGCTTGAGCGTCTGCGCCGCTTCTTCTATTTCAATAACGGTCCGTTGCATGACATCACCACCTCAATAATTATAATATAAGCATATACTTATATATGCAAGTAAAGAGTTTGTAAATGCATGGATCTTCGCATTTAATGAAAGCCTGAAGACAGACGAAAGGCGCGACCTCCTTCGGATCACGCCTTCCTCCTTATTTTATTTCTGCCACTTTTTCTTCCCACTCTTCTGATTCAGATGCTGATCCACTCATAATCAGGCTACCCACAGTACAGATGATCAGGTTGACAGTTAAACCCCATAATCCGCTGAATACGCCTAAGAAAGTGATACCAGCAAAAGTCAGTGTAGAAGCTAAGATTGTCCCAACGATCATCCCTGCAAAAACTGCTCTTGCTTGTAGTTTGTTCCAATACAAGCCGATGATCATAGCAGGCGCTACTTGGACAAGCAATTCAAATTTCAGCACAAAAATCTGATAAAGAGTCCCCGGAGGGAACCAGGCGATCATGACGAGTACCACAACAGCAGCCACGCCTGCAAGTTTGCCTGCTAAAATTTTCTTCTGCTCTGAGGCTTCGGGATTGATCACTCCCCCATACAAATCTTTCGAAACGATCGAAGAAAACGTTAATAAGACGGAGTCTGCTGTGGAAACGATGGCCGCGATCACACCGCCAAATAACAGTACCATAGCCCAATAAAAAACCGGATTATGGTTAGCGATAGCACTGGCCATTTTTCCTACGATTTGTTCCGACTGGGCCGTAGAAAGATCAGGAAAGGCGGACACACCAATAATCCCGACAAGAAAAACAACCCCGGCTGTAATAAAAGGCATCCATGCCATTCGGGTGAATGAGCGCTTAAGCGTCCTCTCGCTCTTTGCTGAAAAAATCCGCTGGACCGCATGGGGATACACCGCGGCCCCAATTCCAACTAATATAAGTAAACTAAACCAATTCACTACCCCCGGCCCCTTTGGAACCCCAATTTTTCAGGAGAATAAGCTTCCATATAGTCGGACGCGGTCGGGATTCCCCCGAAGTAAATAATCGATCCAATTAAAAGCATAAAGACACCGAATAATAAAGCAATCCCCTGCATCGTATCCGTGTAGGCTACAGATCTCATACCGCCAAGCCACCCATAGATGAGCATAATGACGATAAAAAACACCACACCTACTTGATAAGGAATCGTTCCTCCTGTTAATCCGGAGACACCTTGGCCGATCGCTACGAACTGTTCCAGTAAATAATTCCCGAGAGCATAGAGCATGAGAAAAGCAGCCAGAATAGAAACAGACTTGGAGTTAAACCGCTTATTCAGCCAATCCACAGGCGTCAAAAGCTTGTATTTTTTCCCCATCACATACATTCTGGGCGCAAATAGCAAATAGACTACAATGATCATAATAAAGTAAGGCACAGAAACAAGGTATTCATAGCCGAGCCGGTAAGCTGTGGCAGGGTAGCCGATGACTGTATTTCCGCTGTATTGTGTCGCAAAGAAAGTAAAAAAGAGTACCATGACGCCCAGGCCGCGGCCCCCTAAATAATATTCATCCATACTTTCGTGAACATTTCTGTTTTTTAAATAAGTAAAAACACCGACCCCAAGCATAACCGCACCATACATTAATAGAATGAAAACTCCAGACCACCCGGCAAACGCTAATTCCATCGTTTACTTCGCCTCCTCTTCATCATCTTCTTCCAGCTGCCAATGGTTTTTAAGAACATAGGTAACGAAAGCTGAAAGAAGAAACGAACCGCCGATAATAATAAAAGCCCAATAAGGGATGCCGAAAATCAACGGCTTGTACGACCCAGTGGGAAAATACCACGGCGTGATGACCGCTAGCAGCAAGCCAAATACTATCCATATCTTACCGTTCTTAACAGGTTCCTTCTTTGGTTTATTCATGAACAGATCACTCCTTATTTTTCATAATTTTCAGACAAACAAAAGCAGAAAATAAGGCGGAAAGAGTTTCTTCCCCCGCTTATAAGACACCTCTTTCTTTTAATTCGCTGATCCTTTCCGGCTCATAATCCAGCCATTCCCGCATAACTTCTTCTGTATGTTTGCCTAACTCCGGCCCACGCCATTTCGTTTCTCCCCGGGTTCCACTCATCTTTGGTACGACGCCAGGAATCTTCAACCTTTCCTTTTCTTTCATTTGGAAGTCTTGAATGATATTTCGGCTCCCGGACGGCAAAGGGACCTGCAATTAAACTCCCCAACTCTAAAACTTTCACTCGTGGTTGTTCCAAACTGTATCACCCTTTCCTTTCTCGTCATACAGCCAATGAAGTCTTCAATTTTTTGATAACGCTTTCATTTTTTAGATGGTAAAAGGGTTTAAGGAAAATTGTGCTTCAAGATTAACAAGTTGTATACAATAATTCAACCTTCTTAATTACTATTTTGTTAAAGCCCTTATTTTACAGGAAAATGACCAGGTGACAGCTACATACATTGAAGCGTTTTATGATTTTTGTATACAATAGAAAAGAGGTGATTCGTTCATGAATGCATATGATTATATTAAAACGGCCATTTTGCATGGAGAATTCCCTCCAAAAATGCGTTTAACAGAGGAGTACCTTGCAGAAAAATTGAAGTTAAGCCGCACACCCATCAGGGAAGCGTTAAGAAAATTGGAAGCAGAAGGATTAACTGTAGCGATGAAAAGAGGCGTGCGTGTCCGTCATTTTACAAAACTGGACGTCCAGCAAATCTATGAGTTAAGAACTCTCCTGGAAGGGTATGCCGCCTCTCAGGCAGCGATTCACCGGACTGCCCGTGATATAGAGGAAATGGAATCAGCGAATCTTTTGTATGACCAAGCTATCACTAATTACCTTTCATCCGGCCAAATAACCATTGAGGAGATTTTGGAGATTAACCACCAATTTCATGATGCTGTCATAAAAGCATCGAAAAACCACCACATTCACTCCCATATCTCAAAGGTAGTTGTGATACCGCTGATCTTTCGTTCTTTCTATTGGTTTAACGAGGGGCAGCTTCGTCATTCACTTGAAGTGCATAAAACGATATTACAAGCCATCACTGAACAGGATGCGGAACGGGCCCGGGCTGCCATGCATGAACATATTTACCATGGCAGAGACCAAGTATTCATGCATATAGATGTTATAAATGACCATTATTCAGCTGAAACCGATCATAACAATAGAACGCCATGAAGCCCGCAGCCGCTTTACCATTCGTGTGCAATAGTAATGGCCCTTCATTATCCTCGAAACGAATAAGAAGGGCCGGAGTATCAAGATCTGCCATTTAAAACAGTCGCTCTTTTTTTATTAACCGGTTACTAATACGGAAAGGAAAAACTTAAGACGGCTTTTCCATTATTCCACTTCCACAATCATTTCAATTTCTACAGGCGTATTGAAGGGAAGCTCATTGGAAGCGATGGCTGAACGAGCATGCTTACCCTTATCGCCAAAGATTTCTTCCAGTAATTCTGATGCCCCATTGATAACGTAAGGCTGTTCTACAAACCCGGGAGCAGAATTTACAAACGCTAGTAATTTCACTATTTGTTTCACTCTGCCCAAATCTCCAATTTCCGCTTTTAAAACAGCCAGGCAGTTCACCATGGTCTGTCTCGCAGCTTCATAGCCTTGGTCAACGGTCAAATCCAAACCTAATTTCCCCTTGTAAAGCAAGGTACCATCGACTCTGCAATCCTGTCCGGAAGTATAGATTAAGTTTCCTACGGTTTTAGCTGGCACATATACGGCGCCTGGTTTTGGCGCCTCAGGGAGCTGAATTCCCAAGTCGTTCATTTTTTCTTCTACATTAATCATCTCTTATCACCTCACAAAGCTTGTGGAAGAAAACAGCCACACGTTAATGACGTATGGGTTTTCTCTTTCATCGTTAGTTTTCCATTTACAAAAACGTATTCAACGCCTTCAGGATAGTGGGCCGGTTCTGCATAGGTGGCTTGATCGCTTATTTCTTCAGAAGCAAATACGACTAAATCGGCTGCATAGCCTTCGGTTAATAACCCCCGTTTACCAAGACCGAATCTCCTGGCTGGAAAGGAAGTCATTTTTCTTACTGCTTCTTCAACCGTCAATATGCTTTCCTGCCTCACATATTTGGAATAGACTCTAGGAAATGTTCCATAAAGTCTGGGATGTGGTTTCCCTGTATAGCAAGTAAGACTATCAGACGCGATTAATGCGTTTTGGTAGCGAAGAACGTGCTTAATATCTGTTTCATCCATATGAAAGAATACAATTCCTATGTTCCCATTTTCTTCGAGTAACAGGTCCAGGGCTTGATCTACTGGATTCTTACCGGATTCCTCGCTGATCGCTAGCACCGTCTTACCTTCAAATTTCTTTAAGCCTGGCGAATGGACGGAGGAAATAATCACACTCTCCCAACCGGTAGAAACAACGAGGTTATCCCAATCCTCCTGCTCTTGAAGAAGCTCCTGCTTGATCTTCATTCTTTCTTTCGGATCCTTTAACCGTCCTAATACAGAATTTAATCCTCCCTCTAATGACCAAGGGGGGAGCAAGGTCGTTAGCATCGTAGATCCTGCAGAATAAGGGTACACATCACACGTGACATCCATTCCGTTACTCCGCGCTTGTTCAATTAAATCCATAGCCTCGCACACTTTGCCCCAGTTTCGTTTTCCGGCTGCTTTTAAATGACTTACATGGAGCGGAACGTTGGCTTTGTCAGCAATCCAGATCACTTCTTTCACAGAAGGGATAAGATTATTTCCCTCTCCTCTTATATGTGTCGAAAAAAGCCCGTTGTACCTGGCTACAACTTGACATAATTCTGCCAGTTCCTCTTTCGCTGCATAACTCCCTGGAGAATACAGAAGTCCAATGGACAATCCAATCGCTCCTGCCTTCATGCCTTCCTCCAAGATGAACTTCATTTCTCTCATTTCTTCTTTAGTTGGCGGTCTGTTCTCAAATCCCATAACAGCGATCCGTAAAGAACCGTGTGCTACATAAGAAGCGATATTTTCCGACAGCAGGCTTTGATCCAGCTGGTGGAAATAGTCACTGATCGTCTGCCATTTCCATTCTTTATTCGCCTTTCCCAGCACAGGTTCAACGTAATTCTGCAGATCGATTTTGTGCAGTGGATTAACGGGGACTGGCGCCAAGCCGCAATTCCCGACTACTTCTGTTGTGACCCCTTGCTGAAGTTTAATTTCACTTTCTGGATAATCAAGAATCATAAGATCCGAATGGCAGTGACCATCAATAAATCCGGGCGCAACCATATTTCCTTCAGCATCCACTATTTCCTTAGCTTCAGGAGTACTGGCTCCTACAGATGCAATTTCCCCATTTTTAATCCCTACATTTCCGTAAAACCAAGGATTACCGGAGCCATCAATAATTTTACCGTTTTTAATGAGTGTATCTAACATCTTCCCCCTCCTTTACTGAAGCTTTCCTCTTGCTTCAATGGATACTTTTTCTACTTCCATTTCACCATTATTCAAATACACAAAATTATGCAGGTTGATGGTACTGCAAATATGATTGGGAATAATTCTAACCTGGTCTCCGATTTGAAGGTTGGAATGTTCGGTTAGAATCACTCCATGCTCCTCATTCATTCGTGCAAACACACAATCTGAGAAATTTATTATCTCGCCAAAACCCTCTAAATTAAGCGGGGCATGACCTGGCTGTACGTCGGTTGCAAACGTTTTGCTGCCCCCATCGATGACCGCACGTTTATTAGTGGGACGGCTTACCACCGTAGTCACCACTTGTGCAGCACAATGCTGCCAATCACTGACTCCTAATTTCACTTGCATGGAATCATTAAATACGTAAGTTCCTGGACGAATTTCTGTAACCCCTTTTACTGTAGAAACAGAAGAAGCAGTTGGTGTAGAGCCTGCACTGATGTCCTTTACTTCAATACCCGCCCGCTTCAGCTGAGCGGCTGCCTCTACCATGAGTTCACCTTCCTCTATTCCAGCCTGCTGTAAATCTGTGGTCGATTTCCCTTTGAATACCGGTCCTTTAAATGTAAAAATTCCTTGCAGCGACAGATACTCCATCTCATTGATCTTTCCAGCTAACTCGGTAACTTGATGAAGATCTACTCCTGTACGTGCCAACCCACTATCAATTTCTAATCGGACTTGCAGATGCTGTTGAGCCTTCTCGGCTCCTTGATTAAGTGCTCTTGCTCCTTCGATACTATCTACACCAAGGAGCAAATTCTTTAAGTTTTTATTGAGCTCGCATACCTCTTCCACTTTGTCCTCCGTGACGATTGGATAAGCGATAAAGATATCGTCTATGCCATAACTGGCCATTACTTTTGCCTCTGAGATTTTTGCAACCGTGATCCCCACTGCTCCCTCAGCAATCTGCATTTTGGCAATAGATGGAATCTTATGCGTCTTAATGTGGGGTCTCAAAGCAACTTGATTCCTGCTTGCTAATTGACTCATTTCTCTAATATTTTCTCGTAAAATTTTTTCATCAATTTCTATATAAGGTGTACCAGGCATAAAGAAAACCTCCTATTTTACATACTTTTCATCGACATGGTCTGTGGGTGTAATCGTAGTTCCTTCATCTAATCTAGTTCTTTCTTCTTCAAGCAATCGAAGGGATTCTTCTCTGGTGATTTGCTGCGGTGGAAACAGCAAACTGATGATTACGTTGGCGGCCAAAGCGATCAAAAGCGAAGGCAGTATCGGATTCCCCCAAAAAGCCATCATACTTTCATTGCTTAAGATAATAAACGACGTGAGTGAACCTCCTATCAAACTGGCAATTCCTCCTTGCCAGTTTGCTCTGCCCCAAAACTTTCCTAATAGAGCAGCAATAAATAACCCTGACATGACTGTGGAAATAAAATTAGATATATAGGTGATGATATTGTTGGTGAATAAAGTAAAAAACAAAGCCAGCAAAAGGGTAAGAACTAGAGAAATTCTTGAAGATAAAACCATATTTTCCTTCTTCGGAAGCCTCCCGGTAAAAACTTCAACCACATCTCTAAGAAGAATCGTGACAGCAGCAATGAAGTCGGAACTTCCTGAGGACATGGTGGCACTGAGACCAGCAATGAGTACTACGGCTCCGATCCAAATAGGAAAGACCTCAGTAGCTAAATAAGGAAACGCGTAGCCTGAATCCAGGCCAGGGTTCAAAACATTGGCGGCCATACCGACAATGGCCGGGAAGAAAGAAAAAAGAGCAAATAGAATTCCAGTTATGATAAACCCTTTTCTAACCGTACGTTCATTATTGCTGGAATAAATCCGGTGCCGGTAAGAGGGGGTGGCCAGCACGCCTACTGCAATGACGACCGCTAAGGATAAAGCTGGGATGAAACCGATTTGTTCCAGCCCTAAAAATGAACTCATTTCAGGAGAAACATTTGCATTGAGATCACCGATGCCTCCGATTTTAATAACCGATAGTACGGTCAGTAAAATAAATCCAAGAAATAAAATCACTCCCTGGATAACATCTGTGTACACAACCGCTAGGTATCCACCGATAAGCGTATATAATCCAAAGCCAACTGCAACGATCAGCTTAGCAGTTAATGGATCAACCCCTGTAATCCAGCTCAGATAAAGACTGCCGCCAATAATGTGAGCACCAAGCCAGCCAATGCATGCCACATATAAAATTATGGAAGTTAATCCTTTAACAAATTTATTGGCACCATAATAAAAGCTCAGCTCTTCAGAAAAAGTCATGAAATTATACTTTCGGACGTCCGCAAATAGGAGAAGCAGGAGAAACATTCCCAGAGCTCCGCCTATACCATAAAGAGCTCCACCCCAGCCATTAGAGAAACCAAAGCCAACGGCTCCCATACTCGATCCTGTACCTACAAGCGTGGCTAGAGTCGTCCCAATTAATAATGGTGTAGTCAATCCCCGTCCGCCCATGAGGAAGTCTTCCCCGCTGTTCACTTTTCGGCTGACGATAATCCCAACAGCAATCATGGCAATGAGAAAACCAAGAAACACTAATAAATAAGTTAATTGCGCTGAACTCATGATTATTTCCTCTCCTTTATTTTCATGTAGGTCAAGAAACCATTTAGAAACAACAAATTCTGGAAAAAACACAACAACAGGGCATTATTATACGTGCAAGATAATCATTCAAAAGACCGGTACCTGCTCTTTAAAGATTTAGTCGTTTTCACGAGATTTCTCAAGATAGTTATAAAGGGTGTATTTAGATATGCTGAAATACGAACAAATCGTCTCTCCAGCTTTTTTTATTAAAAAAGCTCCTTTTCTATCCAGGTAATGAATTCCTTTCATTTTTTCTTCTTTATTCATCCGTGCCACAGGCTTCCCTACATAATCCTGTGCCTCTTGAATTAACAATTCTAGTACATCATTGACATTATTTACGAATACCTCATTGACTCCGGTATTAATATCATCCGTTCTCGTGAATTGTCTAATTGTATTTTCCGCCATAACAAGATCTGTGATATCCAGATTGATACAAATACAGCCAATAGGTACTCCCTCATCATTTCGTATGTACATCGTAGTCGACCTCAGCATCTTTCCGTCTTTCGTTTGAGTCATGTAATTGTGTTTATCACCGTCATTCTCCTTTCCACTTAACACTTCCAAGCCTAAATTGGTTCCTGTGTCCCCCACCTTCCGGCCAGTGATCTGCCCATTTTCAATCGCCACAATTAAACCGCTGCCGTATTCCTCAGGATTAGATACATCCAATAAAACAGTTTCACAACTTTCCCCAAAATGATTGGCCATGCCTTTAATCAACGATTTTAGAAAATCCAATTCTTCGTTTATGTGTTCCAACCGATTCACCTTCTTCCAATCTGAAAATATTAGTTTTTTTTGAATATTTAATCTACATAAACTCTACGCTGTGAATAATCATTTGTCAACAAACTTTTTTTCATCCTAACAAAAAGTTTGTTTGGTAACCATCTAAAATTGTCACTAAAAAAAGAACGATTCGATTAGGAATCGCTCTTGTAATTAGACGCTTTTATTACATTCATTACTCGCTTACAAGGCTTCTGATTTATCTTCTACCGCTTCTTTGTAAGCCCCGCTCTGCATTTTTATAAAGAAGAAGATCCCGAGTAAAGCCCAGCCGGCGACCATAATCCACTCATACGGCCAAACCAGCGCTGCCGGCATACCTGGCAGATACAGCACGATAAACCCAAAGCTTAAAAGTAAAGCTAAATATCCATAAACCGGGGACTTGGCTGCCTTAAAGGGCCGCGCCAAATCAGGTTCCTTTTTTCTCAAGGTAATAAACGCGAGAGCTACAAAGAAATAGGCGGTAACGATCCCCAATCCCCCGGCATCAACAATCCACACTAATGCCGACCTGCCAAGCAACGGGGCAAGCATCGAAAGCAAACCAATAAAAAGAATGGAATTGGAGGGAGTATTATACTTAGGGTGCAGCCTGCCGAACCACCTCGGAAGCATTCCCGATTGAGCCATCGCATAAAGAACACGGCTGCCTCCAATTATGAAGGAGTTCCAGCTGGTAATAATTCCTGCCACACCACCAACGATCAGGATTTTAGCAAACATCGCCGACCCAAACAGACTCGCCATCGCATCAGCTGTCGCAAGCTCAGTATCCGCAAGCTGGCCTTGATTAAGTCCCAGGCCGACTCCAATTGCAATCGCTAAGTAAAAAATGACTGCAGCAATTACAGAAAGGATTAAAAACTTTCCGATCTGCCTCTGAGGAAGGTTTGCTTCTTCTGCAACTTGAGGAATAACGTCAAAACCGACAAATAAAAATGGGACCATCACGAGCACTGACATGATGCCGCCCATCCCTCCAACAAAGTACGGAGACAGGTTAGCAGGTTCCCCGTGGAGGCCGGAACCAAAGATTAATAACAGACCTACCGCAACAATCATTAACGTAAAGATGGTTTGCATAACAGCGGCTTGTTTTAAGCCTATATAATTGATCGCTGTGATGATGATCGCCCCGATGGAACCAATCAGCACCCAATTTAAATGAACATCCCATCCAGCGATCGTCCATAAATATCCAGCTTCATAATTAGGCATTAAGTAATCAATAACCGTCGGCAAGGCGACTGCTTCAAAAGTCGCAACCGATACATAACCTAAGGTAATTGCCCAGGATGCGACAAACGACATATTTTCTCCAAGTGCCCGGTGAACATATTCATGCTCCCCGCCTACTTTAGGCATAGCTGAAGCCAGTTCAGCGTAGTTGAGTCCAACGAATACAACTAGCAATCCACCGATTAGAAAGGCGATGACTGCCCCGATGGATCCCGCTGAAGAAATCCAGGTTCCAGATAATACAACCCAGCCCCAGCCGAGCATCGCACCAAGAGCGAGAAATAGCAGATCAAATCGGGATAGTACCTTTTTCAGCTTTCCTTTTTCTTTCATAAGAAAATTCCTCCCATTTTAAACGGAATATTGGGACACATCCTGCCAAACTTTCCTTATCGAAGCTTCTAAAATATCTAATCCTTCATTTAATTCCTCATCAGTAATCACCAGCGGCATTAAGAACCGAATGACATTTCCATACACCCCTGCTCCTAGAACGAGGAGTCCTTGCTGTTGTGCGTCGGCAATCATTTTCCCAGTGATTTCTTTGGCTGGGGCCTTCGATTGCTTGTCCTTGACGATTTCGATGGCAACCATGGCTCCTAGACCGCGGATATCACCGATACAATCCAACTCTTCTGCAAGACTCCGGAACTTACTTTTTACTTTTTGCCCGATATCAGAAGCTCGTTCATTCAATCCTTCTTCGTCAATGACATCTATGGCTTCAAGCGCTGCGCGGCACCCTAATGGATTACCGCTGTAAGTGCCTCCTAATTCACCAGCATTGGCCGCATCCATCACTTCCTGTCTGCCGATCACACCACTGATGACCGTGCCTGCGCCAAGTGATTTCGAGACGGTAATCAGATCGGGAACGATATCGAAGTGCTCAGATGCGAAATATTTTCCCGTACGGCCAAATCCGGTTTGAATTTCATCAGCCACAAATAAAATGTCATGCTGTTCACATAAGCTTTTTACCGCTTGAACAAATTTTTTGTCAGGCACAATAAAGCCGCCTTCCCCTTGCACAGGTTCCATAACCACTGCTGCTATCGATTCAGGAGCGACTTCTTTCAGGAGAAAATCTTGGAATTGCTCGATCATGTATGCAGTATATTCTGCTTCGTCCATACTCTGCGGCCGGCGATATGGATAAGGAAACTGGGCCTTATAAACTTCCGGAGCAAAGGGGCCAAATTCAAATTTATATGGCTTCACCTTACTAGTCATGGACATCGTCATTAAAGTTCTCCCGTGAAAACCATTTGAGAATGTAACTATTGCTTGTCTTCCTGTGTACTTACGAGCAGCCTTCACCGCATTTTCCACCGCTTCCGCTCCACTGTTTTGCAGCAGGACTTTCTTCTTATGAACGCCTGGTGCCAGGGCAGCAAGCTTTTCCGCTAAGGCAATATAAGGCTCATACATCATGACATTAAATCCTGTATGGATGAACTTGTCCACTTGATCATGCAGTGCTTCTTTCACCCTGGGGTGACCGTGTCCAACATTAATCGTTCCGATGGCTCCTGCAAAATCAATAAACACATTTCCGTCTACATCTGTAACTTTTGCTCCTTCGGCTTCCTTTGCAAATGTCGGAACCCCATAGCTCACCGCATCAGGGACAATGTTGTGCCGGCGTTCGAGCAGCTCACTTGCAATCGGTCCTGGCAAAGACGTTTTAATAAAAGCATGTTTGGTCATACCTCTTCCCCCTTTAAATTATTGAAATATTGAATGGCGTTCTGATAAATCCTTGAGTGTGGATAACAGATGGGCATTTATGGCCGCGCACATCTCTTCCGCATCTTTTTTTCTAAAAGCATCGACGATTCGATTATGCTCCGGAATCGACTTTACTTCTTCGAAAGGCACCGTATAAAATTCATCCTTTAAAATGAGGTAACCATCCGACCATTGATTAAGCTTCTTAATTTCCTCAAGCAAAAAATTATTGCCGGAGATTTCAGCGGGATAGACGTGGATATAACCATTGACCCGCATAAAGGCTTCAAAGTCTTTCGCTTGATATGCCTCCACCTCTTCTTCTAATAACCGCTCCATGTAAACCACATCCGCTTGCGACATGCTGGCAACAGCTAACTGTGCCGCATATTTTTCCAGAACGATGCGCAGCTGAAACACATCATCAAGCTCTTTATTAGAAGGATTATAAACAACCGCTCCTTTATTGGGGACCAATTTGATTAAACCTTCATTTTCCAAACGCTTAAAAGCTGAACGAATGGGCGTTCTGCTCATTTGCAGTTCATTGCTTACCCATTCCTCAGTTACTCTCTGCCCCGGATGCAATTTCTTAAGCATGATGGCTCGTTTCACCTTTTCATACGCTAATTCTTCATTATTTTTTTTCATTGTCATAAGCTTCCCACCATTGTATTCAAAAATTGTATACAATCTATTTCGATATTTATTATCCTAACGAAAAATTCTTTCTATTACCAGAGATTTTTCAGAAAAAATTAATAATTCCTTCAATTCCGACGATTAGATAAAAAATGAGAAGCCTGACTGAACTCGTCCACAGCTTCTCATAAAAAGGACACATCTATTGATTTCAAGCTTTTGATCTCCTCTCCAAATCCAGATATTCAGGCGCCTTATGAAATCATTGTTTCAATTATTACGTGAATTTTACGTTTAGATTACAGCACAAACCGAAAAACAATATATGTAAGATCTTTTAATTCCTATTAGGAGGGGTAAACAATGAAAAAAGAAAAAATCCTTGCCCCATTGTTAGCCTTAGGAATGACAATAGGCTTCGGGGCAGGCACGGTGTCTGCGGAGAAGACAACAATAACTTTTGATAAAGGAGATACACTTTGGAGCATCGCGCAGCAGTATGAAAATGTAACGGTTGATGACCTCTACGAATGGAATCCAGGTTTACATGCAACTAACATCGCAATAGGAACGGAAATCACCTTTCAAACAGGAGAAAAAGCGGACAATTACCAGCCTGCAGAAGCATTTCATACAGTAACTCCTGGGAGCACGCTGACAAGTATTGCCAATCTTCATGCAGGAGTAACCTTGAAGGATTTGTATGACTTGAACCCTAATATTGAACCTCGAAACCTTCATCCCGGACAGGAAGTTAGAGTGAGCAGAAGTGATGGCTACAGCAAAGAATTCTACACCATCCGTCCCGGCAGCACGTTCTACAGCATTGCTAATCTTCATCAAGGACTATCCGTAGATGACCTTTACAAGTTGAATCCACACACAGATCCTTACAACCTGCAAATCAGTTCTGAAGTAAGAGTGAAATAAGACAAAAACACAAGCCTTCAACTTAAATTAAGAGTTGAAGGCTGTTTTTATGTCTTCAGTACTCATATACTTAGTTTCCACAAGAATAAAAGCCCCTAGCTTACAAAAACTAGAGTGAAGGAGGCAGGATTCATGAAAGTTGCCATCATAGGAGCCGGACTTGCCGGACTATCTTGTGCTTTAACACTGGAAAAACACGGAATTTCGGCTGATATATATGAAAAACAACGGGAGGCTGGGTTTCAGGTGACTATTGCTGAATTAATGACGCCTGTTATTCATGCCCCTATTAAGGATGCCGTGAAATATTTTTCCGAAAATCATGAGCTTCATTTACGACCTATGACAAATATCCAAAAGATACACGTTCATTCTAAAAATGAATCGGCTTTTATAGAAGGAAACTTAGGTTTTATTAATATGCGCGGCACGCATGAGCAGTCTTTCGAAAAGCAAATGGCTTCTCAGCTGAATCACACAACGATTCACTACAACCATCACGTCACACACGAAGAGCTAGCTGAAGAATACTCTCCTATCATTTTAGCTTCGGGAGATCCTTGTGATACGGAGCATATTCAACCCTTTGAAACGGCGTTTACATCCACTTTTTCCATAGCCATTGTGCACGGAAATTTCATCAAGACGGAAGTACACACGTGGTTTAACAATCAATTCGCTCCGAAAGGAATGGCTTACCTCCTCCCACACTCTGAATCTGAAGCAACTTTGGCCTTAGTTTATCCTCAATATGGAAAGCAATGGATGACAAATAAAGAGAGCTTTTGGAAAGAAACGAAAGCGGCGGTTTCAAAGACGTTAAACCAGGAACTATCTTTTGAGAAAGAGTATTCCATCAACGATTATGCAGTGGGAAGGTGCCGTTACCCTCGCATTGGAAATACGTTTTTTACGGGAAACTGCTTGGGAGCCCTCACACCTTTTTTAGGCTTTGGCCAGACTAGCTCTATATTAAGCGGGATTTACGCAGCTCTTGATATTTGCAGAAAAGGCGATTATGAAAAGCTGTCTAAGCAGTTATTGAAAGATTATCACTACTCACTGACTTTACGAAATGCGCTTGAACACTTAAATGACCATCAATTTGATCTTGTCACAAAATCGCTTCATCTCCCTATGGTGGAAAAAGCAATCACTTCACCTCATGCCAATTTTTTAAAAGTTCTAAGCCAGATCCTCCGTCCTTTTATTAAGTCATCAGAGCAAAAATTGGATGGCAATGATTGAACCATCATGAATCATTGTTATGAAACTTCCCTAGTAAAAACTCAAGCATAGAAGGTGTGACCGCATACAAATACATGTTTCTTGTCAGCGGTTTATCTTTTATTGGTAAAAAAACGACCCCTTTAAACTCAATTTGCTTAACCATTATTTCTGGAAGGTAAGCCACCCCAATTCCTAAGGATACGAATCCAGCCATCGCATGATAGTGGGTTTCCAAAATGTTTCCTTTAAAATTTCTATTGCGCCTATATTCTTGAATCTGCTTGGCTAGTGGTCCGGCTGGCGGAATAATTTGCGTTTCACTCATACATTGTTCCAACGTTATTTCTTCATAGGCAGCCAAAGGAGAAGATACCGGAACAGCCGCTAAAAAGTCATCTTGAAATAATAAAGTGGAGTACAGTTGAGGGGACGAAGGAACACCTTGAATAATCGCTGCGTCGATTTCCCGTGCCTGTAAAAGAGGAAGCAGATCCTTGCTGTCATCTTTAATGACGGTCACGTGAAAGTTCGTATACTGAAGTTTGTCATAATAGTTGTGTAAAAAATAACTGCTTAGAAAAGGTGTCGAGCCGAAGCGAATTTTATCATG
The DNA here is from genome assembly GCF_022919095.1 of Halobacillus salinarum. Taxonomy (NCBI): domain Bacteria; kingdom Bacillati; phylum Bacillota; class Bacilli; order Caryophanales; family Bacillaceae; genus Halobacillus; species Halobacillus salinarum. Next base: position 3,985,235 of record NZ_CP095073.1, read on the forward strand.
GTGCAGATACTGATGAATGGTTTGATCAATTTTAGTAAAAAGCGGCAGAAGGTCGGTATAAAGCGCCCGCCCCTTCTCCGTTAACTCCACCCCTCTTACGGAACGGTTAAATACCAGGAAACCAAGCTCTTCTTCCAATTGTTTCATTTGTTTGCTCAAGGCCGGCTGGGAAACATACAAGGATTCTGCAGCCCTCGTAAAACTTTTCTGCCTCGTGACTTCGATAAAATACTTCAATTTGTGAAGCAGCATTAACTTCCTCCTCCTTTTTATCATCCTTAGCCAAAGTGAAAAAGCAACTACATAGATTCACTTCTACTATTAAGTATAACCATAGGTTATGTGAAAATAAAAAACGCATATTACATGATCTCACCAAAACGCGTTATCCTCTAAATAACAGCAGTCTATTCATCTGGAAGGAAGCTGATTATGCAGAGAAGATACGCCTGGCTTGGACTTTCAATTGTATTAGAAGTTATGGGAGCATCATTGATGAAAACCAGTAATGGTTTCACTAACCTAAGCGCAAGTATCATGGTCATCGTCTGCTATTTTCTTGCCCTGGTCCTGTATATTCTACTTACTAAAAACCATGGACTCGGATTAATGAACGCACTCTGGTCTGGTGGAGGAACTTTACTCATCACGGTCATCGGCATATTGTTTTTAGGGGAATCCATTTCGATTCATAAATGGATAGGAGTCATTCTAATCTTGACGGGAATAGTTGGACTAAACGTCAATCATTTGGATTTAGAGTATAATCGACGGAGGTTTTCATCGTGATTTATTTAATTACTGCCTTATTATTAGCTGCTGCTGGCCAAATCACTGTAAAAAAATCCGCCGGTTTCCGCCGGTGGATCCCAAGCTTGCTCTCTTTTTTATTATTTGGTTTATGTATTTATTTCCTCACAGTTGCTGTTCAATATATGGAAGTTGGAATTGCTTATGCGATATGGTCAGGTGCATCTATTGTCTCCACCACTATTATCGGGATTTTGTTATTTAACGAGACAGCAAGCAGACGAAAACTCTTTTATATTGGTTTAATTTTAATCGGGGTGATCATCTTGTAGCATGCAGGTTAGAAAAATAAAAACCCAAACCCTTTACTGGTTTGGGCAGAATCGTTTCATAGAGACTGTAGTTAAGCAATACCTTTACAAGCATCTGCACATGTAAAGCATGCCTCCGCACACTTCTGGCAATGCTCATGATCATGCTTTTTGCATTCATTTCCGCAAGCTTCACATATCCTGGCGCAAACACTGGCTAATTCTTCTGCAAACGGTGTACCTCTTCCTAAAGCTTGCTCTAAATAACCGCAGAAATCTGCACATTCTCTGTCCAACCGAATACATTCCGCCATCATTTTCACATCATTTTCCTGAAGACAAGCATTGTAACAATGGTTACATGCTTCCATACAATCATGTAAAGTCTGGATTAGCGATTGGTATTTTTCGTGAGACATTCCTACACCTCCTAAAATTATCTTGCAATAATATAGTTACCCCACATGGGTATAATTAAACTAACAAATCCAAATTACAAAGCTTGCAAAAAACCCGAAGGTTTTCTGCAAGCTTCAGATGGACCCGCTTTCTTACTTTTTACTTAATTTAGGCTTATCATACAAATGAATATTTTCCGTATCCGTATGTTCCAGCTCAAGGATTACAATTTCATTATTTTTTTCTTTTAATAAAGGACCAGGCAGATAGAGTCGTTGCTGCGGGCCTGCTGGGTTCCAGTATCTTCCTAAATGAAAGCCATTGATAAATATACTCCCTTTTGTAAATCCTTCACAATCGACGAAGGTATCATGAACTCCCTCCGCATCAAAGGTGCTCCGGAAAAATTTTGGGAACCTTTGCTGCCCTGAACCAATGAAATCTTCAGGCAGAGTATTTAATTCTATTGCGTACATTTCCCAATTGAAAAAATACTGCTCCCCTAGCCAAGGGTTATAAACTAATCCTTTTTTATCGGCTAAGTGCTCGCCATAATTCGCCCTTCCCATATTTTCCACCAGCACTTCCAGCGTGTTGCTCTCCTCCGGAAAATAAAGAGTCATTTCCTTTTCTTCATCATTTTTATACACCGTCTTTTGAAACTGTCCATTAATGTAGAGGTACCCCCGGTCCTGGATCGCATCAATCCCCATTGTTAATTCGCCGTGCCGGTTGATTTCCGTACGGTAAAGCGTATAGCCGTATGATTGATTGATGTCTTCCATGGCAAGAGGGGCAAGGTGTTCGATCCGGCTGCTGATTTGATGAAGTGCATCAAACAGACTGACAGATTCCTGCATAGAAACGGTGCCATAGGATTTAGATGTAAGCTTGCTTTCATAGTCTGCCGGAACGTTCGTATATTCACTGAGTATCCGTTTGACTGCGCGATATTTTTCCGTCACCTCACCATTTTCAGTCAGTAAGCTATCGTAATCGTAGCTGGTAATCGTAGGATAATACCTATCATAATGATTGGCGCCATTCATGAAGCCGAAATTGGTACCGCCATGAAACATATAAAAGTTCACTGAACTCTTTTTCTCCATCAGTTCCTTAAAGACGCGGGCTGTATCCTCCGCATCTCTCGTATGGTGCTCCCCTGTCCAGTAATCAAACCAGCCGATCCAGAATTCAGCAACGAGCTTCGGGGATCCGGGCTTCATCCTTTCCAGTTGTTCAAAAGCCTCATCCACTTTAGAACCGAAGTTTAACGTCGTCGTCACTTCCGGCAGAGAGCCTTGTTTTATAAATTCCGGTCCATCAGAAGTAAACAAAAATGTATCCATGCCATGCTTCACATATTCGTCCTTTAAAAAATTTAAATACACCTGATCGTTCCCGTAAGCGCCATATTCATTTTCGATTTGCATGGCGATGATCGGCCCTCCATTTTGATATAAATAAGGAACGAATTTCGGAAGCAACACCTTATAGTATTCGGCGATATGACTTAAATAGACAGGATCACTGCTGCGAAGGGTGATCTCCTTTTCCTTCAAAAGCCAGGCAGGAAGCCCTCCCATCTCCCACTCTGCACAAATATAAGGAGAAGGCCTAATAATGACATATAGACCTAACTCATCGGCGACCTGAATAAACCGCTCCACATCAGCCAAGCCCGAAAAATTGAACTCGCCTTTTTTCGGCTCGTGGATATTCCAGGCCACATAGGTCTCGACGGTGTTTAAACCGAGTGCTTTTAATTTTTGAAGACGGTCTTCCCAATGCTCCGGTACGGTTCGAAAGTAGTGCATCGCCCCCGAGAGAATTTGAAAAGGTTCATCATTTAAATAAAATTCTCCATTTTTTGCTTGTAACATGAAATCCCTCCCTCTAAAACCTTTTTATTTGATTTCTTTTTTTAAAAGTGACAATCCTAAGGAGGGGAGCTCCAGCTTCCCATCAATCGCTTCTCCGTTAACCAGTGCAGTAAACCGCTCCTCCGGAAGTTCCACGACTTGCGTCTCGGCACCGAAATTCATAAGAAACACATACTCATTTTCTCCATCTGTGCGGCTATGGGCTGACACCCCTTCCGGCAGTTTACTTTCAATCGCTTTTTTAATCCCAATATCTTCGACTACATGAGACAAGAAATCTAAATTGAACGGCTGTTTATTGCGGGAAGCAACATAATAAGCCTTGCCACTTCCTAACTCGTTTACGGTAAGTGCCGGACGGCCCGCATAAAAATCTTCCTGATAATAGGCGAGTGCTTCCGCTCCTTCTAAATGAATCAAGTCACACAACTCATAAGCCGTATATTCTCCGCTGAATCCTAAACGATTTCCCTCTACTCTAATCGCGTTTGTCTGGCCGTCATATAAACCATCAATCTCCTCTGACCAAATCCCTAGCGTTTTCCGAAGCGGGCCGGGGAAGCCCCCTAAATGTGTAAGATCATTTTCATCAACAATTCCGGACCAGTAAGTCGCAACGAATGTGCCGCCTTCTGTCACAAACTTCTCGATCCTCTTCCCAACCTCCGGCTTTGTCATATACAGCATCGGCGCAATGACTAATTTGTACTTCGATAAATCTCTGTCCATATCAATAACATCGACAGGTACTCCCTGCTTCCAAAGCGCTTGATAATGATCGGCAACTGTTTTTTCATAGTGAACGCCTTCGTTTCTCGGTCCCTGTGCATCCTTGACTGCCCATCTGTTTTCCGTATCAAAGATCAGGGCAGCCTCGGCCTCTACCGTCGTCCCTACAATGGAATCGAGCTGTGCAAGCGTTTTTCCTACTTCAGCAACATCTTGAAAGACTCTTGTATTTTCCTTTCCGACATGATCGACTACCGCTCCATGGAATTTTTCGCTTGAGCCTCTGCTCTTGCGCCACTGAAAATATTGTACTGAATCCGAACCGTGGGCCACCGCCTGCATAGAAGCAAGTAAATGCATTCCCGGTCGCTTCAGCTTACTTACAGGCTGCCAGTTCGTTAGGCTTGGCGTACTTTCCATGAGCAGGAATGGCTGGCCATCTTTAATAGAGCGGAACATATCGTGATTCATCGCTACCCATGCAGCCTGTTCAATATCCCCTCCTGATCATGCCAGGTTGGATAAGAATCCCACGAGACAAAATCCAGTGCCTCCGCAAATTTTGCGTAATTCAGTCCTTCAAAAGCTTCCATAAAATTCGTCGTTACCTGCAAGTCTGGATTGACCGCTTTCAAAGGCTTCATTTCGTGTTTGTAGAAATCCAGCGTTTGATCGGTCACAAAGCGCTTCCAATCCAAATTCAAGCCGTGTACCATTGTTTCTCCATGCGGAGCTGGTGATTCTACTTGAGACCAGGAGGTATATGTATGGCTCCAGAACGTCGTCCACCAGCTGTGGTTTAATTGATCGAGCGTTTTATATTTATTTTTCAGCCAGCCTCTAAAGGCCTCCTGACAATAATCACAGTGGCATTCACCCCCATATTCATTGGAGATGTGCCAGCCTATCACTGCCGGGTGATTGGAATAGCGGTTTGCGAGCTTGCTGTTCATCATTGAAACTTTTTCACGGTAGACAGGAGAAGTATAACAATGGTTATGCCTCAGCCCATGAAGATTCCGTACCCGATTCGCACCCACTCGAAGCACTTCCTCATATTTTTCGGACATCCATGCCGGGCGAGCTCCGCTCGGTGTAGCTAAAAACGCATAGATATTGTTCTCGGCAAGCTTGTCGAGGACGTTGTCCAGCCACTCAAAACGAAAAACGCCTTCCTCCGGTTCAATCTTTCCCCAGGAAAAAATACCAACAGACATGACGTTGCAATTAGCGAGCTTCATCAATCGAAGATCCTCTTCTAATACATCCGGATACTGTTCCCATTGTTCAGGATTATAATCCGCCCCATGCAGCATATTTGGAACCTTAGTACTCACTGGTTGAAATCTCTTCTCCATATGATCACCTTTCTCCCTTTAAATTAGGTTAAACGTAAGAAGGCCCTCCCTTGCTTTCCCTAAACAAATAACAAGGGAGTCAGCTGCACCTACATTTTTTCTAACACAACATGGTCAAGATAACCTGTATAAGCACTGCTTGTCCTGGCATCGAATGAAATTTTCAGCTGCCCATTTTTTACTTTGATATGTTCAACCGAATACTTTCTCCAAATCATTTTACCTCCTGGAACGACTGCAGTCTCAACATGGCTCGTATATCGTTTTCCTTTTGTAAACGCGGATAGCCGCATCTCTGTCTGATCTGACGTTTGATTATCTCCTCTTGCGTATAGCGTAAGCTTGTATTCGCCATCAGGAATCCTGTGCACATTCTGGCTTAAACTCATTCTATCCCCTTGATCAAGGGAAAATTTAAAAGAGTGATCCCCGGCATAGGCATAGGTTACGTAATCATTCGGGGTAATGACTTGAGCATTCTCTGAGTTACTTTTTAACTTCCATCCTTTTAAATTTCCAGTTTCAAATCCTCCGTTAAACAGAAGGTCATTCCGGTAATCATAAACAGCTTTATAGCTGTGACTTACTACCGGACTGTAGTCAAGGATGTCCTTTTCTGAACCCCACTGTCCGGAAACATAATGGTAACCGGTTCTTTTTGCTGCTGCCTGAACCTTAACATTTTGCGAGATTTGAATAGGTCCCGCATAGACCCGGATCGAATCATACGGTTTGATATAAGGAGCCCCTACGAGCTGCCTTGTAGCTCCCGTTCCATCAATTGGATTTGCTCCATCTAGCGTAAAATAGATTCCTGCATTTGGTGTCTTCGTCGAGAGCTTAATGTAACTGCCGCCTCTGACCACCTCTCTTGTGGAATAAGAATAGCCGTCTCCATCAACGACATTCACGTCGCTGCCATCCGGAACACTGAACGTTGGAGCATCCGCCTTGGCAGAATCTGATTCTCTTACAATAACTTGAGCAAATGCATGATGTTTTTTACCAGCCACACTGCCAAAGACGATATATTCCCCCGGAGTATGAACATCGACTTGGGCCACATCCCTTTGGTTCCACTCTACAGGCTGTTTGGTAATGGTACGCTTTGTATCACCCATCATGCCATTATATTTTACAGCTGCGATCTTTGCCGGCAGCTCCAGACTGCCGCCTTCATTAATTACCACTTCTGTTTCCCAGCCGTATTCATACTCGTCAGCACTTTTTGGTACGGACTGGTTTCCTCGGACTAATTGAAAAGTTTTCAGGGAAGGAAGGGCATAACCGTTGATATCAAACAACCCGGCCGTTTCCCAGCCTGTTCCATAAGGAGTGGCCCAGCCTGTTGTATTACCAGGCAGCCATGCGGGCTCCCAGTAAAAAGCACCGAGGCCCTTCTTATCTTTAATACTTGCGGCAACATTAAGGACTTCCCTGAGTGCTGTGGACTGCCCCTGAACCGAAGCAGCCAGACCAACCGTACTCACGTCCCCCGGCTTAAAATTTTGCGGCGTATCATCTCCAGCGTTTTGCTTAATTGACCAAGGATAGGCAGTCTCAGCAATAAAGGCATATTTTCCGTACTCTTCTGTTATATGATTCAAGTTCGATAACACTTCATCATACGTCCCGTGCCAAGAAGGGTAGTAAGAAGCTCCTATCGCATCGTAATCCACATGATTTTTTTCCATGGCTTTTGCAAAACTTTCATAAAGCCACGTATTATTTCCGTTTGCTAAGTGGAAAGATACGAGCGTTTTCTTTTCGGGATCATTCGCATTTGGATCTGTCCTGCGGACCGCTGCTGCTCCTGCTTTCAAGATGTTTACAGCCTGCGGGTTCATGTAGCCCTCTGAAGTGAGGTGAAACGACTGCTCTAAAATATCACTGTTCGTCTCATTGCCGATCCCGACCATATTTGGATACACACCAGCTTGTTTCATTTTTTCTAAGGATTCCGTTGTATAATCTCCGACTGCATCCACAAGTTCCTGCCCGTTCAGGTCTTCCCATGCTTTCGGTTTGATCTGCTGGCCGGGATGAGCCCAGAAATCACTGTAATGGAAGGTGACAAATAATTTCATCCCCCGTTCTTTTGCTTGTTTAGCTAAAGCGATGGTCGTATCCAAATTATTGTTTCCACCGCCATATGGATTTCCGAAGGGATCATAAGGATCGTTCCATACTCTCAAACGAACCCAATTCACTCCGTTTTCAGAGAGAATGTCAAACAAATGAGACTTCTTCCCTTGAAGATTATAAAAGGACTTGTCAGCTTCCATAATTCTATATAAGGAGGACACATCTGCTCCCATCATGAAATCAGGCCGGTTATTGTTTTGAAGCTCTTTAACCGGTGCGACTATGGGTGTTCCTCTGCTCTTAACCCGTACGAGAGCCCGGTCTTTAAAAACCTTTCCATTTCTAAAAGTTCCGTGCAAAGTAATGATCGCTTTTCCTGTACCAAGCGCATCCACTCTTCCCGTTTTTTCATCGACTTCCACTACATTCTCTTTATTGACTTCCCAGGAGTAGTCTTTCATCCATTCTTTATGCCTCGACGAAAATTCAAGTACAGAGAATTCACCGGGAGCCATCGTCAAATTTCCGCCTTTGATCTTTACAGCAGGAGACCGGTCAGCTGAGACTGGAGTGACAATGGAAAAAAGTATGGCCAATAAGGTTAACAGGCGAACTACACGTGTCAATTTCATAGACAGTCTATCTCCTTTTCAAAGAGTTTCGTTCAAAAGACTGGCATCCCCTTCTTAAACCGGCAAGTTCACCTCCTTAACGATCCATTCTGCATACAAAGGAAGACTGCCTCCATCCTGTACTGGACAGGGAGCAGGCAGTCTGGATGTGAAGTCTTGAAGTAGTGGCAGTTCTTTTATTTAGTGGGCTTCATTTGAAACCCAAACTGGAAAGGTCCGCTTTTCAACCGGTACTTCTCCAGAACGTCCGGTCCACAGCTAGCTGAACCCAAACCATGCTGCCTGTCATCAATCAGAATTGTTAAGAACTCTTGTTTGACTAAGTCGTAAGTATGCTTGGCTTGCTCCAAGTTTTCTTGTGTATAATACTGGGCATTGAAATCAAAACTCGGTTTTCCTTGGAACTGTAAGCCCGCTCCTGCCTGATTACTCATCTCAGCCCAGCGGACTTCGTGTCTGCTGCCATTTTCCTGTGGAAAAACATAGGGCGTATAAAATTCCTCTGCTTTTTTCTTCCACACCCCGACAGCGTTTGCTTCTTTGCTGTCTACATACGATTCACCAGGACCACGTCCATACCAGGTCACATGATTAAGCATCGCTGGAACTTCCAGCTTTACACCTATTCTCGGGAAGGTCTGCGGAAGCTTTCCATAAGGTTCACCTTTTATGTCGATATCCATTGCCCCGTCTGCATGAACCACATACGTATAGGTAGCGGCTATCCCCCAGTCCAGAACCGGCGGGGCCACACGAACCCCCACCTTAACCTCAAGCTCATGTTCTCCTAGAGATTGATGAGTAACAAAATCAATCCGCTCTTGAAGACGGTTCAGGCCTGATTCTTTCCACTCTTTAATAGAAGGGATATCCTTCCAATGCACTTGTGCCCATAAATCATTGTCAATCGGTGCCCTCCATAGATTCAAACTCGGGCCTGTTCGAATCAGATCCATTCCCTGAACGTTCCATTCAGCTAATATCCCGGACTGTTTCTCCCAACGGACTACAAAATCCTCGCCAAAAGCAACTAGATTTTGGTTGGATTCTTCTACCTTTAGTGGCCGAAAAGTAGAAACAGCATCCTCTACAGATTCGCCTCTCTGGACCGGCAGTTCAAACTGTGCCCAGGCTACCTCGTGGCCGGTTTGAGCCCACGCTTCAGGCTCACGAAGCGTGAAATGAAGATTCAACCAATGATCTTCATAAGTCCCATGAAATTGGGTGAGATCATAGGGCAATTCAAACACTTGACTCGACTGAGCTTCCAGGTCCTTCAATGACAATTCGCCGCTTGCCGTAGTCCTCCCAGCTGCTTGGATGGACCAGACAGCATGCAAATGATCAAGCGAAATAAAATCATAACGGTTGGTGACTTTCACCTTTCCTTTTTCTAAATCCACTGTTTCCACGAGCACCGGCTCTATAACTTTTTTGTATTCTATCAGTGCAGGAGAAGGTGTATGGTCAGCCATCACGAGTCCATCGATGACAAAATTGGAATCGTTCGGTTCTTCACCAAAATCTCCTCCGTACGCAAAGTACTCCCGGCCATATGCAGTGACCTGTCTGATGCCGTGATCCAGCCATTCCCAGACAAATCCGCCTTGGAGGCGATCATAGTTGTAAAAGGTCTCCCAATATTCCTTGAGACCTCCTGGACCGTTCCCCATGGCATGTGCATACTCACACAAAATGTGAGGCTTTGTTAAATCGTCACGCCGGCCGAGAGCGTCCATGACTTCCACTGAGGTGTACATCGTTGTAAACACATCAGACGCTTCCGGGTCTCTCTTGGGATCATAGTTGCTTTCCGACCTTGTTATGGCGCGGCATTCACCTTCATAATGAGTAAGTCTCGTATCGTCAAATTTTCTTACCCACTCTGCCATAGCCACGTGGTTACGGCCAAAGCCGGATTCATTTCCGAGCGACCACATAATGATCGAAGGGTGGTTCTTATCCCGGGCCACCATCCGCTTGATTCTGTCCAGGTAAGCAGCTTCCCACTCAGGATCATCGCTCAGAGCATCCCATTTACCGATCACATCAAACCCGTGGCATTCCAGGTCAGTTTCATCGATGACATATAATCCATATTCATCACACAAATCATAAAATCGGGGATCATTCGGATAGTGAGCCGTCCGAACAGCATTGATATTGTACTGTTTCATCAGCTTCACGTCTTCCTCCATCCATTCCAAAGGGACAGCACGACCTAAATCTGGATGGTGATCATGGCGGTTTACCCCCTTCAGCTTGATTGCTTTTCCATTCACTAAAAACAAACCATCTCTTAACTCCACGGATCTGAATCCTACTTTAGACGGGATGACTTCACTCAACTCTCCGTCTTTTGTTAAGGAAAGCAGCAAGCGATATAAGTAAGGAGCGTCTGCCGACCACTTGAGTGGATGGTGGACCTGAAACGATTGTACGAGCTTTTTTTTACTGCCGGCAGGAATGGAGATGCCGGCACTTTCCTGATCCAGCGTAAGCTTGCCTTTCTCATTCAGTAACTGATACCCAAGCTTATAACCGGAAACATCGGTATCACTTGCATTTTCAACGACTGCTTCCACCTGGAGCGTCGCATGCTCGTAATTTTCATCAAAAGTCGTTTTCACAAAGTAATCCTCGATATGTACATTAGGAGCAGCGAGCAAGTATACGTCCCTGAATATCCCGCTGAGCCACCACATATCCTGGTCTTCAATGTAAGAACCATCTGACCACTGGTAGACACGTACAGCCAGTTTATTCTGCCCTTCCCTCATATAGGAAGTGAGGTCAAACTCAGAAGGTGTACGACTTCCCTGACTATAGCCGATTTCCTTACCGTTCAGCCAAAGATGGAAAGCACTGTCCACCCCTTCGAAACGAATCGTCACCTGTTTATCCATCCATTCTTCAGAAAGCCAGAATTCCCTGATATAAGAACCGGTTGGATTGTCACTCGGCACATAAGGAGGATCGACAGGGAATGGATAGACAACATTTGTATAGGCCGGCCTCCCATAACCGTGCATCTGCCAGGACGAAGGAACATATAAATCATCCCAATTTCCAGTTTCATAGTTTTCCTTATAAAATTGATCGGGTGCCGATAAAGGACTTTCTGCATAATGAAATTTCCACATCCCATTTAATAGTTTAAATGAGGAAGCCTTTTTTCTATCGAACGTTAAGGCGCTTTCCTTTTCTTCAAATGGGATAAAATGAGCACGTTCAGACTTGCGGCTGCGTTGCAGCACCTGTAAATTTTCCCAATCGTGAGTAAGTTGAGACAAGGTTCCTACCTCCTATAAACAAATAGATTTTAATAGTGATCAGCCTTTTACCGAGCCCATCATTCCGGCTACGAAGTGCTTCTGCATTAAGAAGAAAACTAAAGCAGTGGGCAGAGTGGCAATCACGATCGCACTCATAATTACCCCGTAATCCGGTGTATACCCTGCTCCCAGATTGGAAATGAGCAGTGGAATCGTTTGATTTTCAGGAGACTGCAGGACGACTAAAGGCCATAAATAATTGTTCCAGCTATTCATAAAAGCAATGATCGCTGCAGCTGCATACGTTGTTTTCATTGTCGGCAGATAGATTCTAAAGAAGATGCCAATTTCACTTAATCCATCCATTCTTCCTGCTTCAACTAATTCCCTTGCAAACATTTTCGTGTTCTGACGAAATAAAAAGATAAAAAACGCTGTGATGATCGTTGGTAAAATCGCTGCAGCCAATGTATCAATCCCGAAAAAAGGCAGACTTGAGGAGATCCCCCGAACAACCGGTACAACGGAATCATGATCGCCGCAAATGGAATCATCATCGACAGCAGGAGAATATTGAAGACCCGGTCCTTGCCCGGTGTCCGGAAAATTTCAAACCCATAGCCGGCAAGCGAGCCAATTAACAGGGTAAGAAAAGTAGTGATCACCGCAATGATGGTCGAATTCACTAAAGCCGTCACCATGTGGACATTTTCAAATAATACTTTTAAATTCTCAAAAAGATAGGTGCCCGGCATTAATCGTCCCTGAGTGACATCGACTGATTTATTAGTCATGCTGACGATCATCCACAAGAATGGAAAAATCGACACAATCGCCGCAATCGTTAGAAACGCGTAAGTTGCTATTCTCTTTACTATGTTCACTTATCATCACCTGCCACTTTAAATTGAATGAGGGATAGGATCACAATCAGAATCACAATGACGTAAGAAACGGTTGCCGCGTATCCGAAATCAGGGCTGTATTCAAAGGAGAGGTTGTAAATGTACATCGAGATAGACAGCGTAGCGTTACCTGGTCCTCCATTGGTAATATTCATGATTTCATCAAAAATCTGCAGGGTACCGATGGTAGAAATAATCGAAGTAAATAAAATAATCGGCTTCAGCATAGGGATTGTAATATAAAAGAATTGCTGCACTGCCGATGCGCCGTCTATTTTAGCGGCTTCATACATCGAGCGATCGACGTTTTGTAAAGCCGATAAGTAAAAGATCATATTGTAGCCTGTCCATCTCCACGTAATTGCTATTATGATCGTAATTTTTGCTAAAAGAGGGTCAGACAGCCAGTTCAAAGGCTCGGAAATAATCGATAAATCCATAAGAAACCGATTCACTAAACCGTTAAGACCAAACAAATACTTAAACAGGACGGCGTAGGCCACAAGAGAAGTCACACACGGTAGAAAGATAGCCGTGCGGAAAAACCCTCGGAATTTTAACGTAGCATCATTTAATAACACAGAAAAAAATAAAGCCAGAACAATCATGACTGGAACCTGGATCAACAAATAAACAAATGTATTTGTTAACGCTGCAATGAAGGTCGGATCATTAAACAGCCGGATGTAATTATCCAGCCCTACATATTCCAGGTTCGCACCCATACCCGATTGGAAAGAAAGAAGCAGGGCTTGGATCATCGGATAAAAGTAAAACAACCCGATTCCTATTGTAGCGATTAATATAAACAGCCATCCGATGTAGTTCTTTTTCAAACGCCCGCCTGCCGGTGCTTTTTTTGCTGTGTAAGGCACACTTAAGCTTTTCGCTGTTTTTTTCATTCATCGATCCTCCTAACCTGGAAGAGAAGGGTTTTTTTAAAGAAAGGGATTCTTTGAAAGGAAACGTCCCTTTCTCAGAATCCCTCCCTTTGTTATTGCAGTAAAAAGGTCCTTCTCTTCCTAAAAATTTGCTGCTGTTTTCTCGTTAAATTTTACGGAAAGAACGTGCACCTTATTTCAATTGAGCTTCCGCTTGGGCTTGAGCGTCTGTTAAGGCATCTTCCAGCTTTTTCCCTTTTAAATAATTCTGCATTTCTGCAGCCAAAATATCTTCAATCGCGTACGTATGCATGCCGTAGTTGACACTTGGAATCTCTTCGGTCCATTTAGAGAAATCAGCGATCAGCTGTTGGTCGTTAAAAAAGTCATTTTTAGATTGATAGGCCTCTCCATCTGCGGCAGGCTTATATGTCCCAAGCGCTCCCACTTCAGTGACAAGATCCTGATAGAAGTCTTTGTTTCCACCGAAGGTTTCACCCAGGAATTTAGCCGCTTTTTCTTTTCCTGGAATATTCAATACGTAGAAGGAGCTTCCTCCCTGGTTGGAGGCATTGACCGCACCTTCCATATCAAGTTTAGGGATCGGCGCAACTTCCCATTTTCCAGCTTGGGAATCCTCTGCTTCAATACTAGGTCCAATCCAGTTTCCGCTTGGCACCGTCGCAACATCGCCACTGTTAAATGAAGCGATAAACTGGCTCCAATCTGAGTTCGGTTTCACAAAATCCGCTTCCATCATCGCTTTATAATTTTTGAATGCCATCTTTAACGGTTCATTATCAACTAGATTGACTGTTTTCCCGTCCTCTTCCACATACCATGAACCCGCGCTTTGAATCATCACGCGAATAAGTCCTAAGTCATTTGGATCTAAAGAAATCATGTCTTTACCCGTTTTCTTTTTGACGTCTTTTCCAATTTCAATGTATTTCTGCCACGTAATATTCGTTAAGTCTTCTTTCGTATAGCCTGCTTCTTTCAAATAATCCGTACGGAAAAATAGTCCAGTAACCCCGGTATCAAAGGGTAAGCCGTATTGCTTTCCATCAAGACTCGTAGGTGCAAGCTTATACTTGGCAAAATCATCTGGGTTAATGTAATCATCAATTGGGTAGAACGCATCTGGATATGATTGCAAAAAGCTTTGCGCCCGCTGATCTTCAATTAGTACGATATTTGGCATCCCCTTCATGGTGCCCGAGCTTAGTCCTGTGTTTAATTTCTGGACAATGTCATCCTGAGCATTTTCGATAATTTCCAAATTCAAATCGCCATCATACGCTTTCTTAGCCTGATTCAAAGCAGCAATGTTGAAATTCGGATCCCATGCCCAGGCCGTAATCTTATCTGGTTCCTCTCCACCTGAACCACTGCTTGAACCATCTGATGAACATGCAGCCAAAGCAAGGAGTGCGACTATAGAAATTAATAAAATCCAACTTTTCTTAAATTGAAAAACCTTACTCATTCATATCCCCCCTGATTGTTGTAAGCGCTATCATTACGCTTGATTCAATCTTATCACTCAAAAAAAAAGACCGTTAGAACGATCTTTAGAAATTTATTTAACTATCTTTAGAAGTTCCCTCCATCAAGAAAACGTTTTTTGGGATTATTTTTAGTTATGGTATTATTTTTAGAATTTTCATCTAACAAAGGCAGAATAATTTTTACTTTTGTTCCTTTTTTCAGTTCACTGGATATTTCCACCCCATAGTCACGGCCGTATAATAATTGAATCCTTTCATGTACATTCCGTACGCCGAGCCCACTGAATAGCTGCCGCTTTCCTTTATGGCGCATAGTATCAATTTTCATTCCATCCCCTGTATCAATCACTTCACAGACCAGTTTGTCGTCCCGCTGGGCGATCATAATCTGAATATAGCCGTGTTTCTTCTCGGTAAAGGCGTGGAAAAACGCATTTTCAATAAAAGGCTGAATGACCAGCTTCGGCAGATGATAGTGGAGACAGTCGGGGGAAATCAGCGAATTCACTTTAATTCGATCCCCATATCTCATCTGGTTAATGAGGACATAATTATGGATATTGGTTACTTCTTGTTCAACGGAAATGGTCTCATCAACGTTGCCTAAAGCATTTTGTAAAAGCGGGATTAATGCATCGATGGTGTCAAATGCTTCTTGCTTCTTGCCTTCCTTCACTAAAAATTTAACAGAAGTTAAGGTGTTATATAAAAAATGAGGATTAATCTGATGCTGCAAGGCTTCCAGTTCTGCTTTTCTTTGGTTTCTCTGTGTCTTCAGCAGTACTTCTACGTGCTCCTGCAGTTCATTCAGCATATAGTTAAAAGCATGGGCGATCTTTCGAGCTTCGTACCCTCCGCTTTCATCGACGGGCACATTGAAATCATACTTCGCCATGTTTGAAATCTGTCTGACTAGTCTTCTTAAGGAATTCGTAATCCGTCTGGAAATGATAAATACAATGCTGACCGCGATCAGAACTATAGCGGCGCTTATGAGAACGATTTCTTTCGTATCGACTAAATTTTCAAGAACCATTTCTTTATCAACTAAGTTCACGAGATACATATCCAGGGCAGGTAACGAAGCCGTCAACAACATATAATCCTTGCCAAATACGTGGACATTTTTATATTTCAGACTGTTCTCTTCCGTGTCTTGCGCAAGTGTAAGCAGTTCCTTTTCTCTCTTACCAATGAGATCCGTGTCATTGCTTGATATGATCTGCCCGCTGCCATTAACGACGAGCACGTCATTTCCTTTACTCGTGAATCCTTCATAAAAAGTCCTCAAGTCAAGTTCCCTTATAGGAATAAATAAATACCCATAGATATTGTTAGTAGACCTCTCCATAAGTGCCTTTGTCGCTACAATCATCGGTTTGCCATTTGTAATTTCGCCTGCCGGAACAAACTGATAGAGAATCTCTTTCGGATGTGCTCTCGTTTCCTGCGTAATTCGGTGATGAATTAACGTATCAGCGGGCACCGGCCAGTTCATGTATTTCATATTAAACAACCGTTCGTTCTTCCCTAATATCATCATGTTCGCTTCGTTAGGATGGTCGTAATACATCCGCTCCATCTGCTCTTCTATTGTGTAAAAAGAGTTCGATGCTTCCAAAGATGTTAAATTTTCCTTAGTCAGCATTCGTTTTATTGTGCCATTGTTCTCGACATTCATCGCTGTATAAACAACGGAATAGCTGAAGTTTTCAAACTGCTGTTTGATTTGTGTCAGTACTTTCGTGTTTGTAATGCTGAAGGTATTCATAAATAAATTGTTCGACATACGAATTGTACTGAAGGTAATTAAAACGGAAACAGCTACAATACTAAGAAGCATCACGAGAAACATTTTGAGAAATAAGCTGTTTCGTCTAATGATAACCAGTAACCTATCCATAGCCTGACCTCAATTCATAGCTGGAGTTTTCTTGCGGTAACGACCAGGAGACGATCCTTCCATCCGCTTAAATACTTTACAGAAATAACTCGGTTCTGAATATCCTACCATGTCACTGACCTGGCTGACAGCCACAGAAGTAGACTGCAGGATTTGCTTCGCCTTCTCTATGCGTACTTGATTTAAATAATCACTAAACCCAACATTATGATGGGTGCTGAAATAACTGGACAAATAGGACGAATTAAAATGAAAATTTTCCGCCAAAACCGTTAAAGAAAGCGGTTCTGCATAATGCTCATCAATGTATTGAAGCAGCCGGTGCATATTAGGCGGACAGCTCTTTTTGGTTTCTACTTGGACAATCCTTTTGACTCTTTCCAGAAACTCATGGAAACAGCTGATGGCTCCTTTTGCATGCTTCGCTTCATTGATCTCCTCAAAGTACTGGTACTTTAAGGACTCGAGTTCATCTACGTCATATTTCATATTTCCTAATAAGACGATAATGTTGAAAATAATATTCTCAAGCCATGATTTAAACTCAAAAATGTCGATCGTATAGTCATGGATGAGACGGTTGACGTGTTCTTCCAAGGAATAGATGGCTGCATCGAATTTTTTCTGCTTAAAGCTGTCAATAAACCGGCTTAAATTAAACGACTTTTGTTGTTTCTCCAACACCGGAAGAGAATCATAGAAGAGAACGGGATCATCCAAATAAAATAAGTAATCTTTCAGTTTCAGCAACTGGTCTTCATATACCGTTTTTAAGTCCTGAATGGACGTGAACGATCCGCTCATTAACGAGGAAATATTTGCACCGCTTCTTCTATAGTCTTCAGCAAGCCGGGTCAAGCTTTGTTGAAGATCAGACAGTTTGTCTGAATTAAAATTAAGCAGAACGATCGTGGTATCGCTTACATTTACAGGGATAAATAAGCCTTCAATATGATTCACACGCTCTCTTAACTCGAGATTCCATTTTTCCAAATCAGCCGCTTCATGATCGTCAAGAACGGTTGCGGCAGCAAAACGGAAATGGCTGTAAGGGAGCCCTTCGAGTAATTCATCTTCTTCACCGCTCGTTAACGAAGAACCAAGCATCCTCTTTTTTAACAGTTCTTCTAAGGATGAAGAGCTTTGCTTCATTTCATTGAATGGCAATGGTTGAGGCAGAATCCTCCGGAGCGTTTTAATTAATTCCGTGCCATTAAGCTTTGGCTTTAAAATATAATCTGCGACACCATTTTGAAAAGTAGAACGAACGTAATCAAAATTCTCAAAACTGCTTAATACGATAATTTCCACACTGGGATACTTCTCTTTCAGCACTTTTACGAGTTCAATTCCATCCATTCCAGGCATGACTACATCTGTAATCACGATATCAGGCTCGATTTCCTCCATGACTTCCAGAGCTTCAATACCATTCGAGGCTTCCCCGGCAATCTCAAAACCTTCCTGCTCCCAATCAATATAATTAATGATGCCCTGCCTGATCAGCATTTCATCATCCACAATTAACACTTTGTAAAGACCACTCATAACAATCTCTCCCTCAAGTAGTCGGTAGTCTTAAAGAACCAACCTTTGCCATCTCTTTAACATAGAGTAAGATCATTGTCGTATTGACTGCTGCTATAATTATTACAATTTCATGTCATTTTTTTAAAATTTCTGATACTTTCATTCTAAAGAGTTTTGCCGAAGTCGTAAAGCTGTTATTTTTACAGTGGTAAAAACGACCTGTACAAGATTAAGAGATACCCTACTAGATCAGGTATCTCAACACTATTTCACCATTAATTTAGAAAGTCGCTTTTTATTTAGAAGTGTAAAACCATAGCAGCGGATTCGCCATTCCGAGGATTAAAATAGCAATAAATAGATTAGCAGCTGTTATATCCCCGCCCAGCCCTAATTCGTCCACGATGATGCCACTAAAGTATAATAATTGTGCTGAGACGATGATCATAGCTATGGATACCCCTGTTACTGCTAAGCCATTGACGAGTTTTCTCAGTTTAGGAATGACTATAAAGAAAAAAAGCCCGAGAGAGAAAAGAAGCATCGTCAAAAAAACCGGACGCAGTAACGTAAAATCTCCTGAGGTTACAAATGAGTCGTATGTATATTCAGTCACGAACGAAACTCCTTTCTCAAGATTAGCTTGCGAGGCACATTAATACAGCTTATTCTTTTCGAATTTGACCTTAGACAAAAACGGGCGATCGTTTTCCCAATTTACGTCCACCGGTAAATCAAAAAAGCCGGAAAGCTGCTGACTGGTAATCATTTGATCTGTTGGACCTTTCGCAAAAACTTCTCCTTCTTTTAATAACAGCGTCTTAGGAAAGACGGGTAAAATCTCTTCGACGTGATGAGTAACAAAGATCATCGTTGGAGCCTTCGCTTGATCAGCAAGGTCTTCAATGGCTCCCAACAGCTTCTCGCGTGCGATAAAATCAAGCCCATTTGTCGGTTCATCCAAAATTAAAAGAGACGGCTCTGCCATTAACGCCCGGGCGATTAATACTCGTTGTTTTTCCCCTTGAGAAAGGGTCTCGTAATTCCGATTCGCATATTCCATGCATCCTAGTTCTTCAAGTAACCGAATGGCTTTTTCTCTCATTTGTTCTGTGGGTCTTTCATAAAGGCCGATCGAAGCAAATGCACCGCTTAAGACCACTTGAAACGCATTATCCCCTTCGTGAAACCTTTGCTGGATTGCAGAAGAAACAAATCCAATTTGCTTTCGGAGACGCTCCGCCAGGTACGTTTTACCGAATTGAAGACCTAATACATTCACCTCTCCCTGCGTTGGAAACGTATAGGCGTTTAACAAGTTTAAAATAAACGTTTTTCCAGAACCATTCAGTCCGAGAAGCACCCAATGTTCCCCTTGTTCAATGTGCCAGTTTATATTTTTTAATATCCATCGATCACCTCGACGAAGTGATACATTTTCCAATTCAACGACCATCTGCTTTGCTCCTTCCTTCGATCTTCATCCCAATTCCTTTCAAGAAACCATGAATTAATTCCAATTATTCCAAATGCCGAGTCCTTTCACAACTATTTACAAAACCAATACTACGGAATACCTGCGGCTTTTAGCATATAAGAAATCAAATGAAAAAGCAGACCTCTCCCTTGATGGTCTGCTTTTAGTTTCTAAATGAATCGTTTACGAAAGCTTATTTATTTGTTTCGTCAGCTCATTAAACCTCTCATCCAGTTCTGCATAGGCTGCATCATTCGGCGTCATAAAGCTCAGCTTCCCTAAGATCTCCTGTCTTTCAGTTTCAAGCTGCAAGCGTCGCTCTTCTCCTTCTTCTTTATGAGATGGGGTTCCATCCAGCTGCTTTTCTATATGTTGTTCGGTAATCACAAGCCGGTGCTGCGTTGTTTTTTCCAGAAAATATCGATCGTGAGAGACAACGATCATTGTGCCCTTATACTCCGACAGTGTATCTTCCAGCTGTTCCCGGGAAGGCAGATCCAGGTGATTGGTAGGTTCGTCTAAAATGAGTACATCTTTTTCTTCTATTATATAAGCCATTAATTTGCACTTGACGCGTTCGCCCATGCTCATATTTCCAATAGGTTCAGTCCAATGGGAGGTCGTAAAACCTAAATGCTTCATTAAGGCTTGCACTTTCCCCCTTTCCGCAAAAGAGTCTTGATAAAAAAGCTGAGACGGCGTTTGTTCAAGCGGCAAGTCAAAGACTTCCTGTGTTAAGTAGCCAATATTTGCTGAGGGAGATACCCAGATCTCCCCTTCCACTTTCTCCAGCTGCATAATGATTTTTAATAACGTTGTTTTTCCGCTGCCATTCGGGCCGGTAAGAGCAGCCTTTTCTCCATGCTGAATGGTCAAGTTGACGCCTTTAAAGAGAAGACGGTTTTGAAACGATTTGGATACATCTTTCAGTTCCAAAAAACGCTTACCCGTTTTGTTTGTAGTTTGTAATGAAAAACGCACATCATACTCAGATCCTACAGGCTCTGCATTGATTTTTGCCAGTTCTTTTTCCAAACGCTTTTGTTTGGACTTCACTTGCTTATCCATACTCTTCGCTTTTTTTCGGTAATACTCTTTTGTCCCTTCTTGTTTTGTTGACTGAGCATGAGCCTTTTTGGACCAGGACGTCAGCTCGTTCATTTGTCCTTCAATCCGTTCTTTCATTTTCTGCTGTTTCTCGTATTCACGCTGCTGAGTCAGCCGTTTTTGTTTTCGCACCTCCATATAGCTCGAGTAGTTTCCTTTATGTTCAATCAATTTCCTCTCTTCGATTGCCCAGATCTTAGTCGCCACTTCATCCAAAAAATACCGGTCATGGGACACTAAAATTATCGTGCCTGGATAGTGGGCAAATTCATTTTTAAGCTGGTTTAAACTGGATTCATCGAGATGATTGGTCGGTTCATCCAATAGTAAGAGTTCTGCTCCTTTAGCAAGTCCTCTTGCCAGCCGTGCTTTCAGTTTCTCTCCGCCGCTTAACTGTGAATACTCTACAGAAGGTACGTTCCACTTCTCAAGCAGCTTCATTTCTCCGGGAATCGCATCTTCCAAAGAATGAGATTGGGTTTCTTGTTCCACCATGACAGTTACTAAGCCATTTCTTAGCCATTGAATTTGCCCATTTGAAGGAGTCCGATCACCATGCAATAATTGCAGCAGTGTTGATTTTCCAGCTCCGTTTTTGCCAATGACTCCAATAACATCCCCTTGCTGAACAGCTGCATTGAATTGGTCAAGTAAGGGCACTTCCAACATTTCATAACTTACATTGGATAATTTCACTAGTTCCTTCATATTCTCTTCCTTTCATAAAGGGGAGAACAAAAAAATCCTCCCCATTCATTGGGAAGGATTAGTCATACCTGTGCAACAGCAAACAAGCTATTCGTTAATAGCTTAACCGTATATAGATAATGGGGCAGACTAATCCTATTTCGCAAAGATTTGAAATATATGATTTCAACCTTTATAAAAAATAAGATTAGTTACGCATCGGCCACCCATCATCCCTTCTTGTTTTGATTAAAGATAATATACCATAAAAGCCCCTTGCATGGCAAAAATGAACCCGGACACCAGCTGCTCTACTGTTTTCGTGAAAATAACCATTTGAAGATTAAGGTAAAAACAAGTATGAGGATCCCCAGCATCACAATTTGAATCCATATATCTCCCAAATACATGATTTCCCCTCCTCTTCTTCCCATTGTAAGCTGAATGAAGGATCATTTCATATCCAATTATTTCAAAATTTTATTCTCACTAAAACAAGTCATCACTTCGTTTTTTAAACCAGACAAAGCAGCCTGCCGGTTTTGAGACAGACTGCCAAATCTCCATTTTATCCTGGTGAATCCATTCCCATTGCTGCCCATTCTTCTTTCGTTGGTCCATATACACCGGAAACAGGGAGCCCGGCCTGACGCATAAGAATCGTCAGCTGACCACGATGGTGAATTTCATGCTTCAAGAAGACAGCAAGTGTGAATCCTTTCGTCCATTCCTGTCCGTAAATGGTAGCTGATTCCTGCAAAGCGGCATCCGTCCACTGCTTCTTCACGGCATCTATTAACGATTGAGACGTTTTCTCGTAAGCCAGAGCAATTTCTGAAGCCGAGGCAGGCGCATTTTGTTCAGCAGTTGTTTCAAAACGCAACCCGGTTGGGGAAAGAATCCCTCCGGAAGGAACGAGATGCCAGGCAAGCGAACCGAGCGTTCTATAGCCCGGAGCTACTTCTTTGGAAAGGGAAGCATCGGTTAAAGCCGTTAAAAGATTCAAGGTGAGCGTCCGTTCATGCTCATATTCACTGACAAAGCTTTCAATCGTTTGATACATTGGTACATCCTCCTTTAAAATTCTTTTATCTTAAAATGTTTCTTTAGTCAGCCAGCCTTTATTTTCAGCGATGGCGATGGCATCCATACGATTTCTTGCTTCAAGCTTCTGGATGATTTCAGATATATAATTGCGGATCGTTGCTGGAGAAAGATATAAAATGTTACTCATCTCTTTGACTGAATCGCCATTTTTCAAGTGAATGAGAATGGTGGATTCCCGTCTGGTGAGCGGGTTCATTTCTTCCATCATCGAAAACGTGAGGTGAGGACTGAAAACACGCTGCCCTTTATAAATTTTTCTTAAGTCTTCGGCAAGGTCGGAGACAGGCATATCCTTTAACAAATATCCTTTTACTTCTGCTTTTACTGCCCGCTGCAGATAGCCGCTTCGTGCAAAAGTAGTCACGATCGCGATCCGGCACTCATTTCCTTCTTCATTTAATCTTTCAGCGACGTCCAAGCCGCTGACTAAAGGCATTTCAATATCGAGCAAAGCGATATCCACCGGTTTTTCACGAATCAATCGAAGTGCCTCTTCCCCGTTTTCTGCTTCGCCAATAATTTCGATATCTTCTTCCAGCGCCAGTAATTGACTGATGGCCCCTCGAAGGATTCCCTGGTCTTCTGCAATGATAAGCTTCACTGGATCCCCTCCGATACCATTGATTTTTTAACTTTAGGCACAGTAATCGTTATGATAGTCCCTTCCGCTTCCTTGCCAGACACTTCCAGCTGTCCATCTATGAGAAGGAGTCTTTCTTTCATGCCCAGTAAACCGCTGCCGAATTGTCCATAATCCTTTTTCGCTATTCCAATTCCATCGTCCTCCACTTGAAGCGTGCATGCTCCGGGGCTGTTGTTGATCACAATGGTACATTCCTTCGCAGCACTATGTTTGACTACATTTGTCACACATTCCCTTACACACATACTCAAAATATTGCGGATCACTGGAGAGGACTCCAGTTGTCCATGCTGTTCCAAATGGCAGGTGATTCCTGCAGATTTGCAAATCTGCACGGCACGACTGCACTCCTCATCAATCTCAATCGTCTGCATATCGCTGATCAGCTCACGTACCTGCAGCAAAACAGACCTCGATATTCGCTGAACTTCACGGGATTCTGCTCTAGCCTGGCTGGGATTTCGATCAATCATTCGCTCTACTAACTCACTCTTCAAAGTGATTAATGAAAGGGTATGACCGAGTGTGTCGTGGAGATCACGGGCAATCCGCTGCCGCTCTTCATTCTTAATGAGCCGCTCAATTTCACCGTTCGCACACTGAAGCTTTATTCTCATTTCCTTCGATTTCCTCCGCATTTTTTCCATATACGGAAGCCAGAAAAGCATCAGGAGGAGGGAATACCACCCAAGAAATACATGGTCAGAAGTGGTTGAAAAATAAAACAAAGCAGCACTTGAAAAGAATCCAAACATGAGCAATGTAAGCTTCGTAATTTGACGATACGTCGGGTATATCCCCATCACCATCGCAGGATAAAATCCAAAGATGAGTTCCCACGGACTGAAAAAAGCTCCTTGCATGGCAATGACAGTGAGTTGAACAATGATATAAAATGTGCGGTGTCTTTCATTCATGATGCTGATGATGTGGGCGGCTGCGAAGATAAAAAACAATAAATAGTTGTAAATCGTAGGCTGTGGGATCATAATCAAAGAAATCAAAGGGGGGAGTAACATAACCGTTTCTCGCGGCAGTTTAATTCCTGACATGGGATTTACTTCCTTCATCCTTTTACTCACATGATACCACAAGATTAAGAAAATTCAGCTTTACTTTTTTATTCTGCGACATTGGATCGCCTTGGAACACTTCGCTCAGTTTTATCTTCACTTTTCAACCATTCAGGCACGAGCCAAATAGTAAGTACAGCCACTACGGCATGCACAGGATGCGCGATAATGCCGAACTTTACTGCTGGTGGATTTGCCAGATCATTCATGGTCATTAATAAAGTAACTCCCAAGGTTAACAACGCATAGTACCCCCGAGCTCTTTTTGTTTTTCTAAAAAACTTCGAAAAAATAAGCGCACCCATGATATTAGCCAAAATGGCTGCACCACCAATAGAGAACCACGTAAGCTGCTCAAACCACAATCCCGTTGCTGTCCCTAACAAATAAGTAACTGCTAGCGCTGCCACTGCACCAATCACTCCGGCGTATAAACCCGTGAGCAGTGTTTTTTTCATTAATCATTCCTCCTTGCTTTTGTTATTTAGAGCGTAGCAAATGAGGAAGCAGAGCAGTAGTTATGGACATCATTTTTATCAAGTGATACTTATCATTTTGATAAAAACGGTACCGATATCTATAAAAAATATACACACGGATTGTAGACTTCACTAAAAAAAGACATGCGGCGTGACAGCCGCATGTCTTTTAAAAATTATTGACCATAATAGGCATTATTGCCATGTTTCCTAAAAAAATGCTTTTTCAATAGCATGTAATCAAGATCCGACCTTTCAGAATTCAAGTTAAATGTATTGTAAGCCATTTTACAAACTTCTTCTAACACAACTGCATTTTTTAGAGCTTTACTTGCATTCTCGCCCCACGAAAACGGTCCATGACTCTCGACTAAAACAGAAGGAACATGGTTCGGATTAATGTTTCGATGATTAAACGTTTCTACAATCACCTGCCCCGTTTCTAACTCATAATCATGAGCTATCTCCTTTTCGGTCAGATGTCTTGTGCAAGGGACGGAACCAAAGAAGTGATCCGCATGAGTAGTTCCTAATGCAGGAAGATCGCATGCCGCCTGAGCCCAAGTCGTAGCCCACGTGGAGTGGGTATGAACAACACCTCCGATTTCTTTAAAATTTCTATATAAAGTTACATGGGTTTTTGTATCAGAGGATGGCTTCAGTTCTCCTTCGACCTTCTTCCCTTCCAAATCAACCACGACTAAATCTGCTGCCGTTAAATCTTCGTACTTAACTCCACTTGGCTTGATCACAATTAATCCGGACTCGCGGTCAATACCACTTACATTTCCCCATGTAAAAGTAACTAAATCATGTTTAGGTAAACTCAAATTCGCTTGTAAAACTTCTTCTTTTAAATTTTCCAGCATTTTAGCTTCACTCCTTTCATTTAAATAATTAAAGTGTTGAGCGTAGGAGTATATTAATTTTCAAGAGAAACAAGCACCTTGTTAAAGTGCAATGTACGATCTGCCATGCCTTGTAAATACTCCCCTGTTTCAAAGACTCCAATTTTATGGGAAACCATAGGCTTAAATTTAAGTTCCCCTTTAGTTAAATAATCTAAAGCAGCTTTCCACGCAATTCCTGGGTAGGGGAAGTGTATGAATTCCAAGACCCTTGAACAACTACTTCACCTCGCATCAGATGGTCCATCGTTTTTTCTGCTAACTCCAGTCCTGAATGCGTGATTCCTAGAAAGACAACTCGTCCTTTTTTCTTAGCAGCTAAGATTGCCTGCTCTTGGGTAATCGTACTTCCCGCTGTTTCGGCAACAACTTCAGCACCGCCCCCGGTCAAATCTCGTATCCTTTCTACCGGATCTACTTCTTTCGCGTTTATCGTGATATCAGCACCTAATTTTTTGGCCATGGCTAATTTTTCATCAGAGATATCAACAGCAATAACTGTGGAGGCTCCAAATATATGTGCCCATTGCAGGGTTAATTGACCAATCGATCCACAGCCAACTACAACCACAGTTTCACCCGGTTGAATATTTGCTTTTTGTAAACCGTGATAACCAATTGTCGCAGGCTCAATTCCCGAAGCATTTTCAAAATCCAACTGCTCTGGGATAGGTAACACGTGCTCTTTCGGAACTTTAACATATTCTGCAAAAGCCCCATTACTTCCTGTGCCAATTATGTTATAATCAGCGCATAGTCCGTAGTCTGTTGCTCTGCAATGTTCACACTCACCACAGGGAACTAGTGGAGCAACAACTACTCTATCATTTTTTCTAACCTCATCTACTCTACTTCCAACTTCTGCTATCTCCCCTGAAAATTCATGTCCTAGAATAAGCGGATATTTTCTTGCCCCAGTAATCAAGGATCGGGGAACATCAGAACCGCAAATTCCGCAATATTTCACCTTAATTAATACTTCATCTTCACTTATTTGCGGAATGTCTACAAGTTCATTTTCAAAATGACCCAGTGCATGAAGTACTGATGCTTTCATTTTACCTTTCATAATTTCTCCTCCTTACATGGCTAAGCCTCTGATGCTATATCATCCTCTTTGATCTCCGGATTGTTTTTCTCTGCTTGACGATCCAGATAGTTGTATATTGCTGTTTTATTCTTTCTAAACAAAATCCACAGGATAAAATAAGCAACTACTGCAATCCCGATAAATATTGGATTTGCACTTAAAAAGGCCAAAAATATTAGTCCCATTAATGGCTTTCCTAATATATTGAAGCTTGTGATCAAAAGCGCGCCTTCAGGTAAATTAATACCTACATTGGTAGCAATATCTGTGAACAACGGGGCGGTGTAAGTACACATATACAAACCTAAACCAAACCAAATGATCCCATTGATGACGACTTTAGCCATATTCCCATTAGTAATAGAGACCAGCCCTTGAACCATAAACGGAAGCGCTAGTAAATCTACAACCGGTATTACTTCATTGCCAGGCAGGATAAACGCGACCACTACCATAAAAGGAATTAATAGAAGTCCTGATGTGAGAGTCGCTGGTTCACCAAAACCTGCTGCATCATTTATTCCGAGATACCATTCACGTCCGGAGTCTTTTTCTTTTTTAGCAGTAGACTTTCTTGCAGCATCAGTTATTGGAATAAAAGCTTGTGAAAAAATCCCGGCGACTTTTGGGAAAATAGCCATTACAGAACTAGTAGCTATTCCTACAACCGCAACCTTTCCCCAGGACTCAATCGAATTTAGACTATTTATGTTTCCAAGTAACCCAATAATTAAACCTAGGAAGAATCCCAGAGTTATCGGCTCACCGATGATACCCAATCTCTTCTGTAAAGATTCAGGATCAATCTTTGCTTTATGAAGACCTAATTTATTTAGTAATGGATCAGTAACTACGCCAAAAATAGTCGCTTCTATATTGTGCATCGCAATAATGGTGGCATTTGGGTAGCCATAATACGTGGACCATCTTCTCGCCATTAATTCAGCAATAAGCAGACTGTACAAGTTTAGGAGAATCATGCAGCTTAAAGATAAAATGATACTATCTGTGACGATGTAAACCATTGACCCCCAAATTGCATAAGAGTAGTTATTCCATAAATCAGAGGGCTGAAAAACATCTGTCCATTTCACCAAGAAAAGGACTGTTTGCAGAATCAAACCAACGGCTAAGAATAACATTCCCGGCTGTGTGGAGAAGGCTACAATAGATGTAGCCTGCCAACCTACGTCAAAAGCAGGCAAATTTATCCCGGTGATTTCCACCATATTTTTAATAACTGGAGAAATAATAGGTGTAAATGAATTGAGCACTAACATAAACCCCTGTAAGCCAATCCCTGCATATAACCCAGCCATTAAAGCTTTTTTGGCAGGTACCTTTAGCACAAAAGCAATGATCACAATAATGACCGGTACCAGGATTGGAGCTCCAAAAGCATCAAAAAACGATTGCAAGGCAGTAAGCATTATGGAAAACTCCTTTCTTTACTCTTTAAATGAAATGCTACTTTTCCAGAGACTTTAACGTTTCTTCTACTTCATCAAAAAATTCTTCCTCTCCCATACCTGTCAAACAGCTAACTGAACTAATGGTCGGAATGCCATAGTCAGCTTTAGGAAGAGGGCTTGTATGCGTGATCAAATCATACAACCCACTTTCTGCAAAACTTAAGGCTTCCGTCGGCTTCCCTTCGTTCGTAGTTACTTTTAAACCACGCGCTTCCATTTCCTCTTTTACTTTTTCTGCAACCATCGATGAAGTTACCGTCCCCGAACCACAAACTGATAAGATCTTAAATGTTTTCATCCTTCATTCCTCCTAGTAAAATGTTATATAATCTTGGGCTTACACCATGATTAAAGAAGATTGTAAGTTTTGCTTTAACGTCTTTTCGTTGTCTGTATTTATCATTTCAGATAGCAGCTCCTTGTTTTGAAAAATCGAAATTAGGTTCTTTAGTAACTGGGTCTGTTCTTCTGGCTCACTTACTGCTAAAAGAAACACAAGGAAGACTTCTATTTTCTGTTCAGGGTCTTCCATCAAACGAAACGTTATGGGTTCAAATAAAGTAGCCATACATAAAGCAGATCTATTCACATGAGTTACATCTGTGTGCGGAATAGCTACGTTTGTTTCCCCGGTTTTTAACCCCGTCGGCAGTACTTCTTCTCTTTGTAAAACCGCATTGATATAGCTGTCCTTCACATATCCTGCATCTAACATTTGCCCGCCTAATCGTTCAATTGCTTCCTTTGAGTCCTTTACTCGTAGCTTGGGGTTAACTATTACATCCAACTGTTCTCACCCCCTTTCAAATGATTTCTGGTTTTGTTGTAAATTAAGTTGTACTGCTTCAGGTGTTTGAGAATGAATAATTCTTGCTTTTCTATCTTCATTAGTCACAAGTTTTGTCAATTGAGTAAGCGGCCGAATATGCAATTTTCGATCAATGGCTGCTACGATAAAGACCAAATGGATCCTTTCTCCCTGGAAATCTACGCCTTCCTCTATCTTTAATAAGCTCATTGCTAGTTCATGCACGCCGTCTTCAGGTGAAGCGTGAGGAATTGCCACGTGGGGACTAATTACAATATAGGGATCCTTCTTGTTATTTAACATAGCCTCTAAATAACTCTCCGAAATGCTCCCATTATCAATTAATGGTTTGGAAGCAACTGTTAGTGCTTCTTCCCACGAGTCCACTGTCTTTTTAAGAACAATAGTATCCTTCCTTATTAAGTCAAGAAGATTCATTCTACTAGGAGTTATCGTTTGTTTAAGGGAGGATTGATCGTCCCGATTCAAATAATTTTGTAAGTCCTTTAATAATTCATCTTCTTCATCAATCCTTGAATGACTTTTAATGATATCCATGACTTCATTCATATCAATTTGACTGGATAAATAACCATTAGTCTCAAGCATCACCTGTTTCTTAAGACGTCGCTTATCCTCTTCATTTAAAAATGCTTTCGTTAAGAATAACTTTTTCTCTGTTTCTAAATAACTTGACGCAAAAACTAAATCGTAATCCAAGTCATAATTTTCAAATTCGCGAATAGATAAGGAATCTAATAAAATAAATTCAGGAAACAATTCTTTCAATTCATTAAACATTAACCTAGAGACGGATACTCCTTGAGGACATACGACAATCGCTTTTACTTTTTTTTCGATACTTTTCCCCTGTCTTTTCATCCACCCGCCAATAAGCATCGTAATATAGGTGATTTCACTTTCAGGTATTTCGGTTCCGATAAGCTTTTCTAATGATCCAATTGACCTTTTAACTAAATGGTTTAATTCTTTAAATTCGTTGCTCTCAGGCAGTTGGAACGTAAGGGTGGTATCTGTCAGATTGTATTTGATTCGATAGTACGCAGGTTTAATATGTTGAAAAAGACTGTTTAATAACTGCTGCCGATCTTGAAAATATATACAGGCATTCTTTTCAAACATATGAAGGACTTCATTAATCGCGGGCATCAAGTTAGGTATTGGTTCTTCTGTGATTAATTCAGATGAATGAACGTTTGTTGTTAAAAGGTGTAAAGTAATAAACAACCGCTCAGCAATCGGGAATGACCGGTATTCACAAAAGATCTCTTCAGAAGCTTGATACTCCTTTGTATCTACTAGATCTTCATAGTTGATCGGATTTGTGATGATCTCTTTTCCTTGGTTTACTCGTCTAAGAATGAGTATGATGATGTAAGGCATCATTTCTAATTTTTCATCTGTAAATTTTATATTTAATGTGTCCTCCACTTTTTCAATACGCTTTATGAATTTATGAATATCACCTTCATTAATTTGGGTAATTTCATTCAATTTTTCTTTAATGCTATTCAATTGCAACACTTCGTGCATGATCCCAATAAATAGTTTTCTTATTTGAATTTCTTTACCTTTTAAGCGGTAACCGTGTTTTCTTGTATATTGGATGGAGAGCTCATATTCATTCAAGTAATCTTGCGCTTGTCTTAAATCATTTAAAATTGTATTCTTGCTGACTAGCAGCTCGCAGGTAAAATGGTTGAGCGAAAGTTCTTCTTGAGAGCTTACGACCATCAAAATTAAGATATAAACACGCTGCTGCTCCGTTAGCACTTGCGAAGGCTTCATAGAATTTTCACCATGAAGGGCAATAAATACATCTTCACTAATAAGAAAATGACCTTGTCTTGTTCTTTCTATTACAGGAAGGCTGTTTGACATCAGCCAGTCATTAAGCTTTTGGATACTATAACCAAGCTGTCGGCTTGTCAAATTTAATTTCTTTTCCAGATCGATACTCTTAATACTTGGATTACTGAGTAGTTCATCAATAATTTTCTTACTTCTGATGCTTATCATCACTCTTTGCGCCTCCTTGTAAAACATAGTATCACCTCAACCGAACTAATTGTATCCGTTTTCATCGCAATGTATTGAAGAGTTATTGTAAGGCACTTCGATCCTATTTTTAACACCCACAAAAAACGCCCCGAGACATAAACTTGTCAGAGGGCGCGACTAATGTATTTTGTTCTAAATGGGTTAGGACCTCTCCATATAAGTATAATTTTCACAAAAATAAACTAATAATCAACACTGTACCAAGACCGACAATTGAGTTGGTAAACAAAAGAAGCCCCCACGTTTTAAACGTTTCCTTAATAGATAAGTTAAAATACTCTTTGAACAGCCAAAAAGAGGCATCATTCACGTGTGTAATCGTATTACTTCCTGCTGCCGTAGCTAATACCATCAATACAGGACTTACATCAAACGTATCAACAAGCGGTCCGACGATCCCTGCAGCTGTAATTGCGGATACGACTCCTTGTCCGGTAGCAATTCGAATCAGGGCTGTTATAAACCATGCCATGATTAACGGAGAGACGCTGGTATTTTGCATGAGGTCAGCAATATAATCACCAACACCCGTGTCCAAAATGACTTGCTTGAAAGCTCCTCCTCCCCCGACAATAAAGACGATCATAGCAATCCCTTTAATAGCCCCTGAGAATGACTCCATAATCTCCGGCATTTTCCGTCCTATTCGAAGTCCGAATAAATAAATAGCGATTAACACTGCGAGCAGCAAACTAATTTCAGCACTTCCGAAAAAATTTACAATTTCATAAAGAAATGTACCTTCTTTAATAAATACATTGAAGATTGTAGCACCAGTGATGATGATCGCTGGAATTAAAGGAACAAATAAACTGATTAAAAATCCAGGCATTTCTTCATCCGAAAATTCTTTTGGTTTTTCCAATAGAGGCGGCACCGGGTGGTCAATGTTTCGCAATAACCTAGGTAAAATGAGCCCTGCACATAAGACAGAGGGAATGAATACGATGATTCCTAAAATGTACACCATTCCCATATCAGCACCATAGGCATCAACAAGAGCTGTAGGTCCTGGTTGAGGCGGGAATAAGCTGTGAGACATCGTTGCTGCTGCCACCATCGTAACACCTAAACGTATATAAGGGGTTTTTGCCTCAATTGCTATACTAATAACAAGAGGTGCCAGGATGATGAAAGCTACCTCATAAAAGACAGAAATCCCGAAGATGGCGCCGATGATTAAGATGGCCCACTCCACATTTTTTGCTCCGAATTTGTTCAATAATGTGGTGGCTAGACGCTGGGCAGCCCCGGAGTCTACCATCAACTTCCCTAATACAGCACCAAGGCCGATAACGAGTGCCAAACTACCAAGCGTACTGCCGAACCCTTCTTTGATCGACTCAACGACCGCTGTCAGCTTCATTCCATTTAATATACCTACGACAATTGCGGCCACCAGTAATGCTAGCAGACCATTGAATTTCAAGCGAATGTTCAGGAATAAAAGCAATGCCACTCCTATAACTACTGATATGATTGGGAGATTACTAACGATCCAACCCATAACTATTTCCTCCTTGTATCATTTTAATGCTTCTCCGTTTTAAAAAAAGAGAGCGCGAAAGCGTGTGTAAACGACAAAACGAACGGATTACTTTTGTTAGAGCTTACTAGATTATGAACAAAGACTGGGTGCTGCTTATTATGTAAAGTGACTGGTCACATTTTTTTGGAATAGAAGTCTTCATTTTCTGCCAAATTATAATTAGTTTGTTTACTAAACAAATCATTGAGTTTATGATAAATGTAAGCGTTTTATATTTCAAGAGCAAATCGCGCTTTTTTATAATTCGTCCTTTATTTAAAGTTTTGCTAAAATCTATCCTAACTGAAAAATTCTAGAGCTAAGGAGTTGAATAGCTAATGAGTAAGGGAGATGCGAGTTACATAAAGCAGATGAACCGCCGCATTTTAATAGAACACATCCTAAAAGAAAAATCTCTTTCCAGAAGTGATTTATCGAGGCGTACAGGATTGAATAAAGCTACCGTTTCCGTGCAAATCAATGAGTTAATTCAAGAAGAAATTGTGGTGGAGCAAAAGGTGGGAGAAAGTGTAACACTGGGACGCAAGCCAATCTTACTCGAAATGAACGACCAGGCAGGCTACAGCATAGGGATCGATATTGACGATACAGTGATCCGCGGCGTTTTTTTAGATTTTAAAGGAAACCCTTTTCACCATATCTGTTTACCTATTACTAACAATAATTTTGAAACGATAATTAACGAAATAGAGATCCATCTATTACCCTTAATCAACAAATTTAATAAGAAACACAAGCCAAGAGGCTTAATAGGAGTTTGTGTAGGGATCCACGGAATCATTAATAATGACAGTCAAATCATTTTCACCCCTAAACATCATTGGTCGAATGTTCATGCAAAAGAAAGATTGGAAGAAACCTTTCATACACCGGTATTTATCGATAACAATGCTAATTTGAGTGCATACGGAGAGCATGTCTATTTTGAAAATATTTCTGATTTATTCTGCATCACGTTATTCTCAGGAATTGGGCTTGGAATTATTAATAACTTTTCAATTTATCGAGGGTTTCAAGGCTTTGCTGGAGAAGTTGGCCATATGATCATTGACCCTAATGGACCGACATGTGCGTGTGGCAATCATGGATGCTGGGAGTTGTATGCCTCAGAGAAGGAGTTATTACACAAATTATCGAATCATTTTCCGGAAAAAATCCACAATAGCTCACCTGCGGAACTACTCGAGCATCCGAGTTTTGCAGAACCATTCGATCATTACTTAAGCAGCCTGAGCTATGGATTGAATAATATTATCAATATCTTTAATCCCCAGAGAATCGTTCTAAACGGAGCTTTAATCAATAAGAATCCCAACGTCGTTGAAGAGATCAAAAATAAATTACATTCTAAAATTAATAATTATGAAGAAATCCGAATTTCACAATTGGGTGAATCGGCTTGTGCGATGGGCGGAGCAGCCTTTGTTCTAAAAGATTATTTTAACCTTCAGACTCTTGATTTTTTATCTTACGAATATTTCACTTCGGATTGAGCCCGTAGTACTTTAGCATTCCGGTAAGGATCTATCGAAGAATAACCTGTGTGATTCACAAAAAAACTCATCTCCAGCCATCCTTACGGCAGGAAATGAGCAC
Organism: Halobacillus salinarum; assembly: GCF_022919095.1. Classification (NCBI taxonomy): domain Bacteria; kingdom Bacillati; phylum Bacillota; class Bacilli; order Caryophanales; family Bacillaceae; genus Halobacillus; species Halobacillus salinarum. The sequence goes on from NZ_CP095073.1 coordinate 4,019,465, forward strand.
AAATTATTCATGTGATTTGCGAAATTTTCCATACAGGTCATACCCGGCAAAAACTAAAATAGAAGCCGTAATTCCAGTAAGTAAGATAGAAATACTCCAGTAGACTAAGTTATATGTAAGGAACACTTCCTGGTTCAAAGCTTCCGAATCAACGAACCTGCCGATAATCACAGAAAACACGCCAAAAGAATCAAATAAATAATAAACGAATAGAAATGCAGGCACTAAAAAAATGTAATAAAACACAACAGGCATATCCTGCCGCTCTGGTTTCACCTTTTCACTCCCCTTCTTCCTTTAAGTACGGGCCATAGCGGGTTAAGGTTTCGTTTTTTCCAAATTTATCAAATAAACAACCAGGCAGTTAAGGGTATGACCTGCCATCAACGTCTTTTCATATGAAAAGGCCACCATACTAGGGTGACCTTCTCTACTAATCTATTGGCAGTGGTGCCTTTGGTGATACAAGGTTTTCTTCTCTTAATTCCTGCCAGAAAGCAGCTGGAATATTCTCCTTAAAGGCTGCCACGTCTTCTTTCACATGGGCAGCTTGAGTAGTACCGGGGATAACTGCGGCTACTGCAGGATGAGCCATGGAGAATTGAAGGGCGGCACTTTTCATACTTACGTCATGCTTTGCAGCGATCTGTTTAATGCGCTCCGTCTTTGAAAGAATTTCTCCGGGAGCCTTTTCATATTCGTAATGATCTCCGCCCACTAACACTCCTGAGCTGTAAGGGGCACCAGCGACAATGCCGACGTTTTGTTCGATGGCTCGCGGCATCAGCTTAAGCAGTGCGTGTTCATGGTTTAATAACGTATAATGAGTCGCCTGCAAGCATAAATCTGGACGGGTTTCTTCCAACTCCAAAGCAATTTCAATTGGTTCTGTCCGGTTGACTCCCAGACCCCATGATTTTATTACTCCCTCTTCACGAAGGCGGGTCAGAGCACGGAAGGCTCCTTTTCTCGCTGTATCAAATTTTGAAACCCACTCGTCTCCGTGAAAATCCGGGGACACATCATGGACATACACAAAGTCCAATCGATCCGTTTTCAAACGTTCGAGACTTTGTTCGATGGAACGAAGCGTTCCATCTTCGCTGTAATCATCTTTGACTTTATTTTTGCGTCCATACGCAAACAGTCCTTCTTTTTCTTCTGTTTCCTCTTCTACGACTCTGCCTACTTTCGTGCTTAAGAAATAATCATCCCGGTTGTGTTGGGATAGAGCTTCTCCGAGACGAATTTCGGCTAATCCTGCCCCGTAGAAAGGAGCTGTATCAAAATAGCGGACTCCTTGGTCCCAAGCGGTATCGATTGTTTTCCTGGCTTCTTCTTCAGACACTTCCTTGTACATATTTCCTAGAGGTGCCGTACCCAGGCCAAGTTTTCCTTTTATTATATTCATCTTGATTACCCTCCTATTGGAGAATTTTCTCTTTAAAAGAAAAGTCTACTCCATCTTAGTTTCCTTTTCGTTGGAGGTTTAAACACGTATATTTCCAAGAGACATTTATCCTGCTGTTCACGAAGAAAAGATGCATTCTCCCAAACCCTCAGGCTTTTTTTCCGTCACATGTACTTCTATCACTGCACCGGTTTTGATAGTAATGAAGCGTTCCTCAAGCTCCATCACAACCTCTGATAAAAAGATGCCCCCTTCATCTTCAAAACCATAACCAATCAATCTTTTTACGAGATTGGGTTCACAAGAAAAACCAGAATCCAAGATGAGATACTTTTGTTCCGGGTGATCTGATTGCTCATAATTTACTGGTGCCGGTGTTTTTTGCGCGTGAACGAATAACAGATGATCACCGGGTTCATTCTCAGTCCAATCCAATTTAAAGTAGCATATTCCTGTGGAATACGGATGCTTAAACTCTAAGACGGGGTCTACACATATTAGACTCAGATCCTTTTTAAAAAACGTATCCATTCTTCCTGCATAAATCCCTGTCCAATGCCAGCCCTTCATCCCTTTAAATTTCTCCCAGTCTTCGTTCATTCTGTCCCCCCTCGATCCGCCGAACGCAAAAGATAACGCAACTGAATCCTTCACATACTCAGGAACTTAAACAAATTTATACATTAAGACATCATCAGCATATTGATCTTCTGCGAACTTAATTTCTTTTAACTTACGCCCCTCTTCTTTAAATCCAAAGCTTTTATATAAGGCTATGGCTCTTTCATTGGTTGAAAATACACCGAGGGATACCTTTTCAATCAAAATATGATGAGTGGCCCATTCTAATAGTTCTTCTATCAGCTGCTTCCCAATGCCCTTATTTCTAAACTGTTCGCCAACCATCATGGCAACAGCGCCCGTATGCTTTAGCTTTTTCCGATCGTTCGAATGAAAAGCAGCCCATGCCATTACTTCTCCCTCCAGGTCAGCCACTAATATTCTTTCTCTATCATTCTGAAGCAGTTTATCAATCCATGATTCTACATCCTCAACTGTTCTATTAAATTCCTTAAGACCAGTGATGAAATACTTCTCTTCAGAAGTGACACTTCGTTGAATTTCCAGAATAGGCTGCGCATCATTGAGCTGTGCGTCTCTAATCCTTATTTCCCTTTCAAACTTTCCAACCTCGTTTAACAAATAAGATCACCTCATGTCCCTAAAGGTTTTATACTGAAACGCTGCAAAGCGAAATAAAAAGCTGAAGAGTTTTAACAAAGTTCTTCAGCTGTTTACGTCTTCATTTTTTTCCATGACTGCAAAGTAATTATTCTCATAGTCCGCAAAATTAAATACTTTTCCAGAAGGCATGTTTACAATCTCTCCAACCGTGATTTCTCTACGGACCAAGTTATGATGCAATGGTTGAAGATCTTCGGAGTAAAACATGAGTGAAGGTGTACCAAGATTTAATTCCGGCTGCATTTTGGCAATCAATTCCTTATTGTGCAGGACAAGGCTTGTTTCGGCCTCCTTAGACGGAGCAACTTCTATCCATCTCATTCCTTGACCATCATTTTCATCAGCGATCACCATGAACCCCATTATATCCGTCCAAAAGTCGACGGCTTCATCCTGATTCTCTACATAAAGCATAACTTGACCGAGCTTTTGAATCATTCTATCCCTCCTTTAATGAATATATTTATGTTTACTTCGACAGTTCTAATAAATAATCCTTGAAAGGTTTATCACTCCAGATAATCCGTCTCCAGCGGTACCTCTTTAACTTTCTGACCCTCATAAGAAACGTGGTACGCTCCTGCCTCTGGCCGCGAGCTTACAATCCGGTGCAGATGTTGATCCATGTAATGCAGACCAACACCATCATCTGCTGCTATCCCGGGCTTTACCTTCCCTTCGGCCATAAATTTATGGTAAGCAGGCCGTCTCTTTTCCTCTTCATCATAATGAGGACAGTTGCTCCCGCTTATCATCCCTAAACAACGGATAGGCTCCAGTTGATCGCCATAGGAATCTGTAATGGCATCTTCAAACCAGCAAATGGATCCTGCGCTAATGCCGGCAAGAATAACTCCCTGCTCCCATGCTTTTTTAAGGATTGAATCCAAGCCCCATTCCTTCCATAGAACTAATAAATTTTTCGTATTTCCTCCGCCGACATAAATAATATCTTTCTCTAACACGTACCCTTCTAAATCTCGTGTAGGTGGTTTAAATAAGGACAAATGAGAAGGTTCACAGTTTTGTTTCTTAAAGAAATCATAAAACCATGAAATGCAAATATCCGAGTCTCCATTGGCGGTAGGCACATAACAGATCTTCGGCTTTTCTTTTTGAGCTTGGTGCAAAATATATTCATCCAGAAGTGGATTTTCCGGTTCTTCAGAAAATCCTCCGCCGCCTAAAGCGATGATTTGCTTCATCCTTCATTCTCCCTTCCAATAGTGAAGTACTTTTTATTTCTAATCTTAGACTCTTTTTCCTTCATTCACTAGAAAGCGGATAAAAGTTTAATCCCCATCTGTTCCGCTTTTGTTATAAAACAAAAACGATTCATCGTTCGATTTTCTTAATGAATACGTACGGTTGGCTTCTTTTTTATTCTCCTTCCTTGTCTTTTGATAATGTACAGCTTGCACTTCCTCGATCCCTTCTACAATGAACTGCATTGTGAGAATAATGACCATGAATGCACCTAGCACAGGAATGATCATCCAGTAAGGGCCAGTGATTAGAAGGTTTTTAGCATCTCCTAAAAGACCAGACCATTCAAACGATACAGACATGGGAGGGTCAGGCGGGTTGACAAAAGTTCCACCGAAAAACAATTGAAACAAGCCTAAATGAACAAAAAGGAGTAACACTTGAATATATTGCCGACCGAATAGGATGCCGAACCTGGAGGCGATCTCCGGCAGGACATGTTTTCGGAATACATGAACGCCTCTCCCGCCAAGCACATGGGAATTCGTCACATATTCCCTTTGCAAAATCAACTTCATCTCATTTCCAATAGCAGTCATAACTAAAGGTACAGCTAATAACGCGAGGAGAATGATTTCATAAAGCATACGCTCATGATAACCGAGCGGCCAGTCCCCTTTAAATCCCCATAATACAGGCTTAAGCAATAAATATGCTAAGATGCTTAAAGGCAGAAAGTACAAGACATTCACCATATGATCGATCACTCGCTTCCACTTCCCGTGAAGAAAATAAGCATAGGGAATGGCAAGAAGGAAACCGACTATCACTCGGAGAACTGCTATTCCCGCTGCAAAGAGAATCGTATATTTGGCTCCGAAGACAATCTTATCGGCAATGCTGAACCCAAATTGATCCGAACCTAATAAAAATTCTGAAGAAGGCGGATGTGGAGGAATATCTGAGATCTTTCCATCTTCACCGTATAGAAATCGTTTCTGAGTCAGCTCGTTATTTTTTAAAGCTGAGTAAATAAAGCTGTATAAGGAAAAGCCAACTAGAAACAGGAGTCCTCCAAGTACCTTTTTATTTTTTAAATAGCGCAGCATGGACTTTATCCATTTCATTGCCGTCCTGATTACTGACTTACCGTTTAATTGAGCGATGGCACTTCTTATCGACCATGAAGGCATGAATACCGGGCCGACAGATATTGGCTTGAATTCTTCCTTCTGCTCCCATTCTTGAAAGACATAGAACAAAATATAAAAAGGAGTAAAAAGAAAAGTAAGGGCTACGGCTATAACAATAGGCCGAAAATCTTCTAATAAAAAGGCCGTCAGACCGTGAATATTAAATATGTATTCCACTACCAGCAGTGAGGAAAGCGTCGACCAAATAATGATCTTTCCATGTTGATATAGGTACGGCAGCAAATTGCGGAGGATATGATTGAGAATCAGCGCAAACGATCGGATCCCTTTACTCCTCGCGAACTCTACATACTCCTTCCGCTGTTCCTCCTTCATATAAAAAAGTAATATTCTATAAAAAGAAATCATAGGGAGGATCGACAGCGTAAAGGTAGGAAGAAGCACTATTTCTCTTTCATAATTGGCATAATGAAAAAGTAAAACACCGGTCTGCTTATAAATATAGACAATGAAAAGTTGAAGGCCGAAAGCAAATAATAGTTCTGGAATGGTTTCTAATAGTTGAGATAACCGTATCAATACTCTCCGAAAGCATGCTGGTAAAAGCATCGTCACGATGCCTAATAATAATGCTGCTACAAATCCAAAAGCAATAGCTCCGGTAAATATCTTCATAGAATATACATAGGGTGGAAATAAGTAAGGCAGGATGGCTTCACTTCGTTCTCCAAAGTGGTACACCCACGTCTCGTGATGCGGCAGACTGATTAAAAAATGAAAGTACGCTTGGCTGAATTCTACTGGAGAAATAAAGCCATGCTCCTCCATTACCTTGGGAATGATGCTTACACCAATGATTCCAAATAAACCAATGAAATAGTACAGCAACACTCGAATTGCTTTCATCTATGCCCCCCAAAACCATCGATTACTAACAATTATTACAAACTACCTACCAATTAACAATATATTCCTTATCCAGTTGTCTGAATGCTGTTTCTAAATCCCTCTTCTTATACCTTTAACAAAACTTTCTCTGCATAATTACGGCTTTCCATTAATTGATGAGCGAGTTCAGCTTCCTTCAAATCAAAGACCTGTGCAACAGGAAGCTCAACTTCGTTTAAAGCAAATCGTTTCACTACTTTTTGTGCAACTGGTGCCAATCGTTCTGGGGCATGTTTTCTTGTTGTGCCTAAGCTGAATCCCTTTATATTCCGGCAGCTGCTATGGACATCACTTGTTTTGAACGTTCCTGCCTTTCCACTGCTGTTGCCAAATTGAACAAGCGTGCCATAGAGCGCTAAACAATCCAGACTCCTGCTGGTCACTTCCCCCGCAACAGAGTCAAAGATTACTTGCGCTCCCCGATGATCGGTTTGTTTTAATACTTCCTCAGCAAAGTTGTCATACGTGCATACAACGTTCACGCCTAAATTTTTAACATAATCTTCTTTTGCCAAATTACCGACAGTTCCTATAATTTTTTCCACCCCGGCCGCTCTGGCAAATTGGGCAAGCATTGAGCCGACACCGCCAGCAGCACTGTGGATTACGATGGTGTCCGTTGCTTTCACCTGGCCAATTTCATGAAGAAGAATGTAGCTTAACATTGATACAGTGGGCAGGGCTGCTGCTTGTTCGAATGATAGTTGGTCCGGGATTTTGAACACTAACTGTTCCTTGGCCACCGCATACTCGGCATAGGAACCACTTCTCGGAAAAGCAATCACCCGGTCCCCTTTATAGAAGTGAGAGTCAGCAGATGCTTCTACTACTGTCCCTGCCGCATCTAAGCCGAGAATAAACGGAAAAACACCTTTTCCTTTCTTTCCTGCACGTTTTTTGATATCAGCATAGTTGACACTAGTATAGGCGATTTCAATAAGCACTTCGTTTTTTTCAATTTCAGGACGTTCCACGTCTGTAAATGTAAGGACATGAGGATCCCCAAATTCATTTTGGATGACTGCCTTCATCTTTTTCATCTCCTTTAATGGAATTGATCCATCGATTAATCGATCAAAAGGTGATTCTCCTTTTTATTCAATAATTCCATTCAGAAATCCTTTATAGATGGATCCCCCTTTGCATCAAAGCAAAAGAAGCAGCTGACAAATGTCAGCTGCTTCTTATAAATACCAAACTACATTATTTGTGGAAGAAATCGCGACGGCTCCTGCCTGAATGGCATTTACCACATCTTCCTTCTCGCAAACAAGTCCGCTTGCGATGAGCGGAATATTCACTTTTTCCTTTACCCACCCGATGGCCTTTGGCATCATACCTGGCAGAATTTCTATAAAGTGGGGGTTGGATTGAGCGATTTGCTTATCCATACTGCGGAAGGAAAACGAGTCCACTAAGAAAAACCGGTGAATCGTATAGAATCCGTAGTCCCGGGCTGCATGAACCATATGAGCTTTTGTGCTGATAATTCCATCCACATCTGTATTTTCTTTTAAAAATTGAAGAGCAACCTCTTTATTCGATGTTCCTTCGAGCAGGTCGATATGAACAAACGCCAGCTTATCATGATTCTTTACCTTTTCCACAATTTCGCCAACATTGATGAGATCACTGTTTAATATAAAAACCACGTGACATTCCGTTTGAATCGCTTCATCGAGGCCCTTATCATCTTTAACTGCAGCAATAATCGGATTTTCTTCCAATGCCTGCTCCACATTTTTCCTCATAATTTTCTCCTCATTCCGTAGTTTCTCTGTACGCCATTATAGCCTATTTGTCCTTTCAACAAAAGATTTACGGGTTAAAAGGACAATCGTCTCCCAAAGCTAAGGAGGAGAACAGCGGTTGACAGTCAGACAATAGACTCATATACTATTAACAGCTAAAGTTACTAGAGCGGAGAGAAAAGTAACTTCCCTTGGGGAAGTCTGCTTTTCTCTCTTTTTTTGTGCTATAAAACCAACCTGAGGGGTGTACTGAAAATGGATATCACGGATTTCTCAATGGATTTCTTTTCTTTGAAAGGACAGACCGCTCTTGTTACAGGAGGAAATTCCGGTCTTGGTCGAGCCTTTTCACTCGCCCTGGCAAAAGCCGGGGCCAATATCTTCATCCCTAGTCTTACAGAGGATGATGGTACGACGAAAGATTTAATTGAAAATGAAGGAACACACATGGAATTTATGCAAGTAGACATTACCGAAGATGGAGCAGCCAAACGAGTCATAGAGCGATGCGTAGAAACATTGGGCGCGCCTGACATCGTCGTCAACAGCGCCGGACTGAATACCGTCGCTGCTTTTGAAGATTTTGGCCGTGAAAAATGGGATCCTATGCTGCAAGTCAATTTAACAGCTGCTTTTGAAGTCAGCCACGAAGCTGCAAAAACGATGATCCCAAAACGCCGCGGGAAAATCATTAACATCTGTTCCATGTTTTCCTTTCACGGAGGTCAAGGGTCCCCGGCGTATGCAGCAAGCAAGCACGGCATAGCAGGGCTCACAAAGGCGTATTGTGATGAACTTGCCCAATATAACATTCAAATTAACGGGATTGCTCCTGGCTATTATGCGACAGAGCTGACCACTGAAACAAGAAATAATCCAGAGGCGAATAATAAAGTGCTTGCTCATACTCCTGCTAACCGCTGGGGAGAACCGATGGATTTAATGGGTGCTGCCATCTTCCTTTCCAGTCGTGCTTCTGACTATGTGAACGGCCATATTTTAGCTGTTGATGGGGGCTACCTCGTCCGCTAGCTTCGCATATCTCACCGGAAAGGAGTGATAAACCAATGAAAAAACGTTACATTATCGGGATTGACGGAGGTTCCCAAAGTACAAAAGTAGTAATCTTCGACACACACGGAAAGGTAGTAAGCGAAGGTACACAGCCCCTTAAGCCCATGAACCTGCCTCAACCGGGAATTGTTGAACACCCGGATGACGATTTATGGGAATCACTTTGTGAAGCAAGTAAACAGGCAATGGAGAGCTTCCCTGGCAGGAAAGAGGATATTATCGGAGTTGGATTGTGTACGATTCGATTCGTCCGCTGTCTTCTAAAAAAGGATGGCACGCTCGCCTCCCCTGCTATGAGCTGGATGGATGGACGCGTGTCAAAACCCTACGAACATTTGGATGAACAAGTCTCATATGTGACTACTTCATCCGGCTATATCACCCACCGTCTGACCGGGCAGCTTCATGATTCTGCTGGGAATTACCAGGGGATGTGGCCCATTGACACAGATACTTGGGACTGGAGTGAAGATGAAGCAGTCTTCCGCACTTACCAAATCCCCCGTGAGATGCTGTTTGATTTAAAACTTCCCGGAAATGTCTTAGGTCAGATTACAAAGGAAGCAGCAAGAGAGACCGGGATGCCTGAACAGCTTCCAGTGATTGCAACGGCAAATGACAAAGCTGTAGAAGCCTTAGGGGCAGGAGTGTTATCTGAAAGCACCGCTTTAATTTCTTTAGGCACATATATTGCTGGAATGATTACCGGCCATGAGAACCCTAAAGAGACGAATCATTTTTGGACGAACTTTGCCGCCATCCCTAATGAATATCTTTATGAAAGTGAAGGGATTAGACGCGGCATGTGGACGGTCAGCTGGTTTAAAGAACTTCTCGGAGACGAATTATCCAAAAAAGCAGCAAGTCTTCACTTAAGCCCGGAGGAATTTTTAAACAATGAAGCAGTTGAAAAAGTCCCTGCTGGAAGTGATGGGCTGATGACCGTTCTGGACTGGCTTTCCCCTGCAGATGAACCGTATAAAAAAGGAATGATGCTCGGCTTTGACGGCCGTCATACGCGAGCACATATCTACCACTCTATTTTAGAAGGCATTGCGCTGACGATGAAGACGAATGTCGACAACATGATACAAGAACTAGATACAGAGCTTGATCAGATCGTTGTTTCCGGCGGTGGAGCCAAAGGGGATCTCATGATGCAGTTGTTTGCTGATGTGTTTGGACTCCCGGCTATGAGAAACAAGGTCAAAGGCTCTGCCAGCTTAGGAGCTGCGATCAACACAGCTGTCGCCCTGGAGATCTATCCTAGCTATCATGAAGCGATAGAAGAGATGGTGGACGTAGATGATACATTTTCCCCACATCCGGAAAATCACGAGTTCTATACAAAGATGAATGAGGAAGTGTACCAGCAAATCTCGAACCACACCGATGGAATCTTAAAAAAAGCGCATTCCTTTTTTAACGGATAACGATTTTCATACCCATTCTAAATGTAAAGGAGTTTTATGTATGCCATTAACAAAAGAGCAAATCGTGAAAGACGTAAAAGCGATCATACCGGAGGAACAAGTCATTACAGACGAGGCTGTGCTCAAAGATAACAGCGTCGACCGTTTCCGAAAATATGAAACCATTCACGGTATTTATACCCAGCCGCTCCCTGCAGCTGTCGTAAAGGTCAAAACCGCTGGAGAAGTTTCCCAGCTTTTAAGCTACATGAATGAAAACAACATTAACGCTGTGCCAAAGACAGGGGGATCTGCTACAGAAGGCGGCCTTGAAACGGCGGTAGAAAACTCCTTAGTCATTGACGGCTCAAGCATGAACAACATCGTTGATATCGATCCGTACGACATGCTTGCCACCGTGAAATGCGGAGTACCACTGGAAGTACTTGAAGACCAATTGCGTGAACAAGGCTTAACGACCGGTCATTCTCCACAGTCTAAACCGCTTGCCCAAATGGGCGGCTTAGTAGCCACTCGAAGCATCGGCCAGCTTTCTACACTGTACGGCGGTATTGAAGATATGGTCGTAGGTGTAGAAGCGGTATTCCCAAATGGAGAAATTACAAAAATTAAAAATATCCCGCGCCGGGCTGCTGGTCCTGATATCCGCCATGTGATCATCGGAAACGAAGGAGCCCTCTGCTACATCACTGAAGTCACTGTTAAGATTTTCAAATATAAACCAGAGAACAACCAGTACTATGGGTATCTGCTCGATGATATGAAAACGGGGTTTGAGATTTTACGCGAAGTGATGGTGGAAGGCTATCGTCCGTCAGTTGCCCGCCTGTATGATCCGGAAGACGGAGCGGATCACTTTGATTTTTCTAAGGGCAAATGCGTGCTGATCTTCATGGCAGAAGGTCCAAAGCCTATTGCTGAAGCTACCGGACAAGCGATTGAGGACATCGTTAGTAAATACGGAGAGAGTGAACGTGTGGACAGCAGTCTCATCCAAAATTGGTTTGAAAACTTAAACTGGGATCCGGCGAAAGTCGTTGAAGAACGAAAAGAAATTAAGGAAACCAACAACATCGGTTTTACAACAGAAGTTTCTGGATCCTGGGGTGTCATTCACGACATCTATGACCGCTGCATTAAGAGAGTCCGCGAAGAAATTCCGAATATTACGATGCTCGGCGGCCACTCCTCCCACAGCTATATGAATGGCACAAATATGTACTTCGTTTATTATTATGACCTGGTTGATATCAAGCCTGAAGAAGAAATCACGAAGTACCATTACCCGATTAACAAAATCATTGTAGAAGAGACCATTAATGCCGGCGGGTCGATGGTCCACCACCATGGTGTCGGCAAACACCGGACACCATGGATTAAGGAGGAATACGGTTCTTCCTATTACATCCTGGAAACGTTGAAAAAAGCCTTTGATCCGAATGGCATTATGAACAAAGGCACGATCTTTCCACTGGAAGATTAATTGTTTCCCTATTAGAAGGCTGTCAAGCGTAGAAGGTTCCTTCCCCGCTTGATAGCAGCCTTCTTTATTTACTTACTTCTAGGAGAAGGCACGTCCTTTGCCCTTCTGCTAGTCCAGATTCATGAAAACGCTAACAATACGAACCGGGCTTATCCTTAGTTTATGAAGCCCAATTGTTTCAAAATCAAGGAGGAAAAATATGAATAAGCTAAAAAGTCATATGATACGTCCAACGGTATTTTTACCAGCTTTCATCTTGTTATTGATTACGATTGTGTTAAACTTTGTCAGTTATGACTGGTTTTTAAAAGTTACGACGGCAGCTCAAAACTTTATGACCCACGAAATCGGCTGGGTATTCAGCCTTGCCGGGGTTACTTGTGTGATTCTAGTTATTCTTGCTTATTTCTCACCGCTCGGAAACATCAAAATCGGAGGAGAGGAAGCAAAACCATTATTGAAGCGGAAAACATGGTTTGCTATCACTTTAACGACAACGATCGCTGCTGGCATCTTATTTTGGGGAACAGCCGAGCCGATTTCTCACTTAACCTCCCCTCCAAAATCGCTCGGGATTGAGCCGATGTCCACAGAAGCGGCAAAATTTGCGATGGAAACACTCTATCTTCACTGGACATTTATCCCTTACGCCTTCTACTCACTCCCTACGATTGTATTTGCATTCGCATACTATAATATGAAACGTTCCTTTAGTGTAGGTTCGCAAATATCACCGGCACTAAGAAAATACAACCAGGACAAAATCAATGTAGTCGTCGATGCGGTGATTTTATTTGCCGTTGCTGCTGCGATTTCCTCTTCCTTTGGGACATCTGTTATGAATATGGGAGGCGGCATTCATTCACTCTTTGGCATCGATAACGACAAAACCTTATGGATCATCATTACGATCATCGGTACCATTGCTTTTATTATCTCTTCCAGTACAGGTCTGTTAAAAGGGATCCGAATTCTCGCGGATTTTAATATCTATCTGTATTACATCATTATCGCAGCCTTGATTATCCTCGGACCGACCGTGTATATGTTCAGTGCTGGAACTGAAACCTTCGGGGGCTTTCTCACCCACTTCTTTGAAAAAGCCTTATTTACCGGTGAAATCGCAAGCGACGACTGGGCGAGCGGTTGGACGACATTTTACTGGTCAAACTGGATGGCCTGGGCTCCAGTGACAGCTGTATTCCTTGCACGAATTGCCTACGGATACCGCGTCAAAGAAGTCATCATGATGAACTTTGTCATCCCCGGTTTCTTCAGCGTTATCTGGATGACAGTCCTAGGTGGCACAGCCATCAATTTCCAAATGACCGGGAAGGTAGATATAGCTGCTGTCATTGCCGATCAAGGATCAGGAGCAGCGGCTTATGCCATGCTTGATCAGCTGCCATTCTCAGGGATAATCATCCTGCTTTATCTTGTCGCGGTTATGATTTCTTTTGTCACGGCAACGGACTCGACGACCAACGCGATGGCAAGTATCAGCTCAACAGGAATAACGGAAGGCTCTCAGGAAGCACCGGTGTTTATCAAAATTACTTGGGGGGTTATCGTCGGTGCCGTAGCGCTTATCTTCATCTCGACGCTCGGTTTAGGCGGAATTCGGACCCTTTCCTACCTTGGCGGATTTCCTGCCTTATTCCTGGGCATCTTAAGTATCTTTTCCCTCATTGTCATTATGAGGAATCCTAACAAGTATGATCGTCACTCCAAAAAGAAAAATGCAGCATAAAAAAAGGTTGTTGAGCCTGGCTCAACAACCTTTTTCTACATTAAAATGTATGGGCTAAATCTTTGGCACGTGCTATACCATCCTGCTTAATAGCTTCGGCTTTATCCGGCATTGCCGCATGCCCTTCAACAAATAATCCTTCAAATGAAGGCACTCCAAAGAAATTCATGACCGTCTGTAAATAACGGTGGCCCATTTCAAGTCCAGCAGCCGGACCTTCTGAGTAAATGCCGCCGCGCGCTTGAATGTGGAGCGCCTTTTTATCTGTAAGAAGTCCAATTGGTCCTTCTTCTGTATATTTAAACGCTTTTCCTGCGACAGCAACAGCGTCAATATAGGCTTTCATTACCGGTGGGAATGAAAAGTTCCATAAAGGTGTAACAAAAACATACTTATCGGCATCGATAAACTGCTCACTTAACTCAGCTAAACGACTGACCTTTTCTTTTTCTTCAAGGCTTAGTTCTTCAAAGCCTTTCCCGGATTGCAACTTGCCCCAGCCCTGAAAAACGTCCGCATCAATATGAGGAATGCTCTCTTTATAAAGATCAATAGGAACAACCTCGTCTTCTTTGTTTACATTCTTATACGTATCTATAAAGGATGTCGCAGCCGCCATACTAAAAGAAGCTGTTTCGTCATGTGGATGAGCTGTGATATATAATACTTTTGCCATAATTATTTCCCCTTCCCTGGTCCATCTTGTATTGGTCTGGCTATATATTTTGAATTGAAGATATCAAAACACGTTTACTATCATAAAAGATCGAATGCTCCCGGTCAATTTATTTGTTCGCAAAAAAATGGACTTGCCATTTCTGACAAATCCAGCTGCATCTATTTTAATTCAAATGGGTTTCCGCTTATATTTTTTCTCATTTCATCAGTGATTTCAAGAACTTCTTTCTCCTTTGGAATTACCTTCTCATCTAAATTTCCACGCCCATCATAATGAACTGGGTTTTGCTCCATTTTTGTTCACCCCTCCTTTTCATATATCATAACTGAAAGCGCATACATTTTCTTGAATTTTAGTATGAAAATTTTAAAAAAAGACTGGTTAAGCCACGTTCACGCGACTTAACCAGTCTTTTTTATATTTACCTATGAAGCCTAATCTACCATTAAAATGAAGGATATGTTAGAAAATCAAATCTAAGCAAAGTTAAGGACAATATCGCTGGTGCTCTTCCTATTTCTTTATCAGCCTGCCTCTGCAAAATATACCAAATTCTTTATGTAGTTGCAGGTATGTTATAGTTATTATAAGGAGGTGAAAGAATTGGCTTTAGATGTTTTATGTGAAGTGAAGAATTGCGTCCATAATGAAGATGGAGAAAAATGTGGGGCAACGTCCATTTCTATTATTAGTGAGTCCGGCAAAACAGCTTCTTCCCAACAAGAAACTGATTGCAAGACTTTTGAACCCAAAGAAGCATAGTTGGTTCCTACATTCGACTTTTTCATTGTAGCCTGCTATTTGGCTACTCTTTTTTTCTCTAACACTGATAAAGATTATCATTATCGATATTTATTGTCAAGATCATTGAATCTAGTACGGACACATTCCCCAGTAAAGCCAATTCTATACCCCATCTACACTTCTTAACCCTCATACGACAAACCCGTTTACAGAGTTTTTACTCATTTCTGTCTTTTCTTGTTTTATAGATTAGCGATGCGCTGCTTTTTCAGCCTCTTATTGTGATCATCTAACCGTTCATTATGGGAGGAAACCATGGCACGGGCATTTGCGTCTGGATCAATGAACTGTTTGGCAAGATTGACAGCATTAGCAGCATCTTGGAACGCCCCGGCAATTAAATGAAGCTTTCCTTCATGATGAAGAATATCGCCTGCTGCATATAGTCCCGGCACAGAGGATGCACTTAGAGGAGTTCCTTTAATAAAGAAATCATCTACGCGATCTAAGTCAATAGGGCTTTCATTTAATAGAGAAGCATCCCGGTTAAAACCATGACTGATGATTACTTCATCGACCTTCACCTGTTTAATACCGTCGTACGGATGTTCAAGAACTACTTGCTCAATCCTGTCCCCACTAGGAGCTGCAGTTAAGGCTTGAATCGAAGACTGCTCATGCAAGTGTACACCTTGCTCAATCAACAACTCAATACTCGCTTCATGCCCTTTTAACTCTTCTTTTCGATAAACTAACTCGACTCTCTCGGCAAGAGGTGCCAGTTCATTCGCCCAGTCAATTGCCGAATGGCTGCCTCCAGAAATTAAAACGCGTTTCCCAACAAATCGTTGAAACGAAGGCACTGTGTAATGCAGGTTACTGACCTCGAATTTCTCAGCACCATGGATTTGAAGCTTTTTCGGTTCAATAATCCCTCCACCAACTGCAACAATCACCGTCTTTGAATAATGCTCTTGATTAGAATCCGTACACACTTTGAACACTCCATCCTCTTTCTCAATGGAATTCACTTTCTCACCTAGAGCAAGATCCGGCTCGAACGTCATTCCTTGTTCAATGAGTTGATCAATGAGCTGCTGACCTGAAAGCGGCGGAACACCACCGACATCCCACACCATTTTTTCAGGATATACGTGTACTTTGCCACCAAGAAAAGGATGGCTCTCGATGATTTTTGTTTTCATTTTTCGTAATCCGCTGTAAAACGCAGAGAACAGCCCAGCTGGTCCTCCACCAATAATGATCACATCATGCATATTGCTCTCGCTCCCCTTTTATGTAATTACCTTTATCATAATGATATTGAGAATCATTTTCAAGTAAGGGGGTGGATTTCTCATGTAAGCATCAGCTTCAACTTTCCAGTTAATCATGATCACTATTTCACAAAATGATTCAACACGGAGGGGAAGCCGAGAGTTAAGGTTGCATGTTCCTGCAAAACTAGATGTGCCACAAGCGTAAGTGAAATTTCTATGGAAGCTTTTAACGCCTGCTATCTAAAGAACCATACGACTAACTTCCTTTTTATAAAATGACTCTCCACTTTCTATTGGACTTTTGTTAAATCATTGATGATTTTATCCATCTCTTTATTGCTCGTTCCCTTATATTTTTTTATGACTTTCCCTTCTGGATTGATTAAAAAGAAACTCGTTCCATGCATGACTTGATCTGAACCTGAAATGTGATCCACTAAATTCCGAAATGATTTGATTGAGAATTTTTTAATCGTTTTAAAATCGTATCCCGTTAAAAACGTCCAATTGCTATAATCAGCACCAAACTTATCCCCAAACTTTTTCAATTGTTTCGGAGTGTCATGTGAAGGATCAACACTGAACGACACAAATTGGACATCCAAGTCTTTCTTTTTGGCTTTCTTTTGCAGAGCAGCCATATTTCTTGTCATCGGGGGACATACCGTTTTACAGCTTGTAAAAATAGTATCGGCAACCCACCACTGGCCTTCTAAATCTTTATTACTTAGTTGTTTCTGTTCTTCAGTCGTAAACCTAAAGGGCTGGACCTTTTCTGACATATTAGTCTCTATTTTCCCTCCACACGCACTCAAGATAAATAATACGGCAAGAAGTGCAAAAACAATGCCTCTCATTTTAAAAAACCCTTTCCTATTAGAATTTATCCAGATCAAGCGGACCAAATGTTAAAACAATGACCGTTCCTTCCCCAGGCGTTGAATGAATCCTAATGTCCCCTTCGTGTTTCAAAATTATCTGCTTAACGATGGCAAGACCGAGGCCGACCCCACCTTCAATTCTTGTTCGAGATTTATTCACTCGATAAAAACGATCCATAATATTTTCTAAATCCTTTTGTGGAATGCCTTTCCCAGTATCTTGAAGGCTCAGGGTCACCTCATCCCCGGAAAGGTCCACTGAAATATTAATTTTTGCATTTTCTTCTGAGTACCGGATCGCATTATCCAACAGATTACTGACAACTTGTTCTAATCGATCTGAATCGCCTTCTATAATGGCCTCCTCATTAAGGTGTAAGTTTAGATCTATATTTTTTTCTTCTATTCTAAGTTTGAACCGCTCCACTACATCAGCTACTAATTGAGCAAAGGCAATAGGTTCTTTCTTCATCGGGTAGGAATCGCCTTCCAATTGGGCAAGATCAAGCAAATCATGGACAAGCCTTGATAAACGTGCAGTTTCTTGATGGATAATTTGAAGATACCTTTGTCGTTCCTCTTCGGAGTCCACCACTCCCTCTAAAATGGCCTCTGTATAGCCCCGCATATAACTTAACGGTGTTCGAAGTTCGTGGGAAACATTTTGAAGAAATTCTTTCCGCTGGTTTTCAACATCTTCTAGAGAACCAGCTAAACGGTTAAAGGATTTAGCTAATGCCCCTACTTCATCTGAAGAAGTAGTGTCGATCCGCTTAGAAAAATCCCCATTCGCCATTCGTTCCGAAATCGTTTCCATTTTTTTAATCGGCTGAATGATTTGACTTGCGATCTTCCTCCCTGCCCAAACTACAACGAATAAAATAATTAAAAGAGCAGCTGTTAAAATTAACCGAATTGATTTAAACGGTCCATACACATCCTCGAGAGGCATGTACAAAAAAAGCGCACCTGAAAGTTCATCCTGATCCTTAAGCGGAATGGCCACAGCTAAAATGTCTTTCTCAAACATTGGATGTTTTCGAACCATCGTAACGGTTTGTCCGTTCAATAATTGCTGTCTCTCTTTAAAAGTGATAAGAGTTTCCGTCAGTTTTTTTTCATAAGGAAGAGCTGCACTTAATTTCATAGGATCCTTCGTATAAATCGTATGGGCTTTAGAATTATTGTTGATCCAATTCAGTCGTTGCTGAAAGCCTTCTCCTTCTCCTTCACTTATGTAGATCTTTTCAAGGTTTCTTCCTTGCAGAAAAAGCAGTTCTTTTTGTTCATCCACATAAAATTTTTGATATAAAAAATAAGTCAACCCAAGACTAATAACAACGGTAATGAGCGACACAGCCGCGATAGTCAGCCAAATCTTTTGTTTCAATCCTATATCATTCATGAACTGTCTAAGTGAATTTATACCCAACCCCCCAAACCGTTTGAATGTAGTCACCAGCAGTCTTTAATTTCAGCCTGAGTGTCTTAATATGGGTATCCACCGTTCTGGTAGTGCCTAGACTTTCTAACCCCCATATGTGATCTAATATCTGCTCTCTAGTGAAAACCTGGCCCCGGTGCTGCACCAGGAAGGAGAGGAGGAGAAATTCCTTCCTTGTCAGATTGATCGTTGAACCATTTACTTGAACGACATGACCATTCAAATCAACAGTTAACCCATCACGCTGAAATACTCCTTCACTGCCTTTATTATAGCCTTGCGTCCTTCTAAGAGCTGCTTCTACTCTGGCCATTAACTCTCTTGGACTAAACGGCTTTATAATGTAATCATCCGCTCCCATTTTCAGACCTGTCACACGGTCATCTTCGTTGCTCTTTGCAGTGAGCATAATAATGGGAATGTTAGAAAAATCGCGTATTTGCCGGCAGGCAGTTAGGCCATCCATGTTCGGCATCATTATGTCAAGAAGAATTAAATCAATCGCTCTCTCCCTCAGTAAATCAATTGCTTCAATGCCATCACCTGCTGAATACACATGATAATGATGTGCTTTTAAATAAGAACTGATGAGCTGCACCATATTTTCTTCATCATCAACGACCAGAATGTTCATCAGCAATTCCCCCTTCAATAATTGAGAATGGTCCCCCGCTGATATTAATTTTCGATGTTATTTGAAAGGAATCTTTATTAATAATAGACAAGGAGTTACTGTCCATACTGGAGACGTAAATCCGCTTATCGCTGCCCGTCACTTCAAAAGGATTCGTCCCAACTTTTAATTTATGGGTTTCTGAAGGGTCAGCCACCGAAAATTTGTAAAGTTCACTGGACCCGTGACAAACAACATAGACCTCAGAGCTGTCGGAAGGACTGTAAAAACTTACGGGCATTAAACCAACCTTTACTTCCCCAACTTCTTCTCCTGTAGATGGATCAAATATATATACGTACTTGTTTAATTTTCCGTGAACAGGACCATGGCCACCTACGAATAGTTTAGACCCTTTTAATAGAAGCCCCTCAGGAAGATGAGGAGTGGGAAACTCATCGATCACTTTATATGTATTCAAATTAATAACGTGAATCGAAGAGCTCTGCTGGTTGAGTACATAGAGAAGGTTTTTCTTATGATCGATCGTCATGGATAAAGGAAACTTTCCTACTGGGATCTTTACGGTTACTTTTTCTCTCTCTGTATCAAAAACCTGAATTTGATTATTATCGCTATCGGCCAGATACACTTGGTGGTTCTCTGGGCTATATATGAGTTCATTGACTCCCGAACCTACATCTCCCCATTTTTTTAACTTTCCACTTTTAGTATTTAATAAGTATAGGACATGTTCATTTTTACTTGTAAATGCAATTTCAGACTTGTGAATCCTCACCATAGCAGCAATGGCGGAATCCAACTTCACAGAGCCCAGCACTCTTTCGGTATCTTTATTTATGAATGAAAGCCCGCTGTCTTTTAGATGAGAGACTAGTACGGCGTCTTCTGCTTGTTCAGGGAGATTTAATGTTTCATTTTTACAGCCTGAAAGCAGAAACAAAAGGCATACGAAGCTTAATAAAGAGATTCTCGTCATATAAGTTTTCTTGTCCTTCCTTCATTCAACTTTGCCCAACGACATTAGTATATATGAAAAATTTGAAATCTTTGCGAAGTATTCACAAGAAATTTTCCACTTTTATAGGTCCTAGGATCTAAAGGCACATGTGCAATGACAATATTTTTAAAACTTCATCCAAACTTCACAAACAATCTATAAAATAAACGCGTTACAATCAATCAATAATGGAGGGGAAAGAGTGAATACTGGTACTTACAATCGTTTCTGGCGCTGGCACTTTTATGCTGCGCTTTTTATAACACCTCTGCTCATTACTTTGACGCTTAGCGGAATCGGTTACTTGTTTTATACCAATGTTGAAAATGCTGTCTATGACCATTACTTTTTTGACAATAGTACAAAGGAAGAGCAGCTAACTATTGATGAAGGAATTTCATCAGCGGAAGACCGTTTTCCAAATTATTCATTATCGAAAGTCATCGTCTTGGAGGATCCCTATAACCTGCGTTTGACGTTGACCAATAATCAAGGAGAACAAAAGTATGTATTTCTCGATGATCACTATCAAATGGTCGGCAGCCAGAATGCAAAATATACGTTCTCCAATTTTATGCGAAATTTCCATAGTTCTCTATTCGTAGGGGGCACATTCGTTAACTACTTAGTGGAATTAGCCGCATGCTGGGCCGTTTTCTTATTATTATCAGGGATCTACATGACTATTAAAGGAAAAGTATTTAAGCGAAAAGAGCGAATGAACAAACGGCAAAAGTTCAAAAAATGGCATGCCCTTATAGGAACGATCATTACAATTCCAATGTTAATTATTATTTTCACCGGGCTTCCGTGGTCTGCAGTTATGGGAAACAAGATCTACACTGCAGCACATAATTACCCGGCAATAGGAATTCCAGAATTGAAGCAGAACCCACCAACCTCTGAAGTAAACGAAATTCCTTGGGCAACCAGAAAAGACGAGAAGCCTAGTTCTGCCACAAAGAAGGAAACGGAAGCTTCAGGCACTACTGCACCGCAAAGAATAAATATCGAGACATTGATGGCAAAGGCAGACAAAGAAGGGATAATAAAACCATATTCTATCGTATATCCCCAAGATGAAAAAGGTGTGTTTACCATTGCTAAAGGAAGCAATAGTGGAGTAACAGGCCTCGATGTGAGCCCATATCAAGAAGTAACCACCTATTTTGACCAATACAGCGGCAAGATGATTTCTACAGTGGGTTATGAAGACTACGGGATCTTACAAAAATGGTTTACATGGGGGATTCCTCTTCACGAAGGGCATCTATTTGGCTGGTTGAATAAAGTCCTTAATCTCTTAGTGTGCCTTAGTTTTCTTACCGTCATTTTCATGGGAGTGAAAACCTGGCTGGCTCGAAAAAAGAAAGGAAAACTATCCTCTCCGCCGCAAATTTCAAAGCGAGTTTCTATAGGATTTATTGCTATGATGGCCTTTTTAGGATTAATCATGCCTTTGTTTGGTCTATCGCTCATTCTAATTGTGTTGACCGAAATTATCCTCTGGTTTTACAACAGAAACAAAACAGATCAAATGGAAAGCCATTCAGAGGTGCGAAAAAATTCGATAAAGTGATTAAATTAACAAACACCTCCAGAGTCGTATCAACGACTTTGAGAGGTGTTTTTCATACAGACGTTCATTCATTCTCTTTACTGCTTTCTAATATCGTCACCTGTCGATTTCCGCTGATTAAGCTTCGAAGCCGCGGATCCTCTTTCCTTGCCCGCCAAACCAGATGGGAAAAGTTTTCCGGTGTAAAATGATAGTGATCCTTCAAGTACTGCTTGAACTTTTCATGGTCGACCTGATTATGGTGTTTCTTTGCATACGCCACTAGTATTTGCGTTAATTCTTTGTAGCTCATGCTTTTTGCGCCATCTTTTGAGTAGGACGCAGGGTCTGTAGGCAGGACATATTCAGGGCTCAAGGATTTCCTATTTTCCTTCATGGACCCTGTTCGCTTTTCTGATAGCACGTCCGATCCACGATCAGAGCTCACCTTTGTTTCATCCTCTTCCGATGTTCCTTTGATTTCACCTTTTTGCTCAAAGCGTTCAAGACGTGTGATGAGCTCCTGCTGTTCATTAGTGAGCTGATCAATCATTTCCCACAGGTGCTTTTTCTCTTCCTGGATTTCCTCTAACCGCATACGTATCGCATTTCTTAAAGTAAACATCGCTGCGGTCCTCCTTTGTTCGTTTCAATTAATGAATATCATAGCATACGAACGAAAGGCGTATTAAAAGTTATATGAAAATGAGAAATAAGTTCTGACTGCCACGCAGCCTTTAGTTTAATGGTACAAGAATACCCATCGTTACTTAGGATCAGACGATTGATCGCTTTCTTCAGGCAGCTTCTTATTGGCGTCCGGCACACTTTGAGGATCATAATTAATCACTTCAGAAGAGTAGATCGTAATACTCATTTGACCGCCATATACCTTTGATCGAATCAGCAATGGCTGGTTGTACTGATTCTTAAAGGTAAAGTCAGGACCATACCAGCTCACTGTAGCATCGCGGCCAGGCGGGACGTAAGGAACTTGTTTGCTGTGGGAATAACGCTCCATCACTTTGACCCCTGCTTTGTCTACTGAATTAAACAGGGTTGAAGAAACCTGGCAGATGCCTCCACCAATTCCTTCCGTTACTTCCCCTTTCACAATGACCGGGGCATTTCTGTAGCCCTTTTCCTTCGTCCTTTTTCCAACTACTTTATTAAAAGAAAAGACCTCTCCTGGAAATACAACATGGCTGTCAAGCGCTTCAGAGGCAAGCCGGATATTATGAGAGCGTTCTTCATTGTTGGAATTAAAATAAGTGACATAATGCCCGATCTGCTTCGTACGGATCTCAGCAAGCAGTTCACTATCTACTTTCGGATGAACAGCAAGTTTCGGTATTCTGATCTCCGCCTGCTTTCCACTATACAGAAATGCGTATAGCTGTTCTGTTAACTCCTTCTGGTGGATTTTATAGCCGTTTACCCCTGAAATAATTTCTCCTGACTCGCCTATCTTGGCATTAACAGGATCCTCACTAATTCGTTTGTCCAATTTTTCAACAAACTTCTGAGTTTTTTCCTGATCAATGAACGGTTCTAATTTTAACAAGAAATCTTGTCGATCAACTTGTATAATTTCTTGTCCATTATCAGTTATAGATAGGGCACTGACATGCATAAAGGGTTGGAACAATAGAAAACCTAAAGTTAGGATAGCAATTTTCATATGAGACTCCTCCTACGTTTAGTATGGGTAGAAGGGGCACTTATCATGTGAAGATCTTTTAACTTTACGTACAAAAAAAGATGGCCGCTGCTTACAAGCAGAAGCCATCTGACACGAGCTTTATTGTCTTAATTAAACAGCGCACTTACTGAAACCTCATGCTGCACCCTTAATAACGCATCCGCTAACAACGGCCCGACAGATAGAGTTTTCATTTTGTCGATCTTCTTCTCCTCTGGTAAGTAAACTGAGTTAGTAAACACAAGTTCTTTTACAGGTGAATTCTCGATTTTAGTGACAGCAGGGTCTGATAATACCGCATGAGTACCGCAGGCGTAAATATTCTTTACCCCGCTTTCTGTAAGAGCTGAGGCCGCTTGAATAATGGTTTCCGCCGTATCAATCATATCATCGACAATAATGACATTCCTGCCTTCGATAGAACCAACTACATTCATGACCTCAGCTGCATGGGGCTCAGGTCGTCGTTTGTCTATGAAAGCAATTGGAGCATCTAATATATTGGCCATTCTCCTTGCCCGGCTCAAACCGCTCGTGTCCGGGGCAACGACCACGACGTCTTCGATTCCTTGTTCTTTGTAGTATTCTGCAAGGATTGGAACACCGAGCAGCTGGTCAACAGGGATATCAAAGAAACCTTGGATTTGCGGAGCGTGGAGATCCAAAGTAACGACACGGGAGACCCCTGCGTCTTCGAGTAAGTTCGCAATCAATTTTGCTGTGATCGGTTCACGAGGACGGGCTTTTCTGTCCTGTCTGGCGTATCCATAATAAGGGATTACAACATTAATGGTTCTTGCTGACGCGCGTTTCATAGCATCGATCATAATCAGCAGTTCCATTAGGTGCTCGTTCACAGGCTGAGAGGTAGATTGAATTAAGTAAATATCCGCTCCTCTCACACTTTCTTCAATATTGATTTGAATCTCGCCGTCGCTAAAACGGACGACCGAGCTTTTTCCTAATGGCACCTCGAGAATTTCAGAAATTTCACGTGCTAAAGGTGCGTTGGAATTTAGAGTGAACAATTTCATATCCGATTTCGAGCTCATTTTGACCTCTCCCGTACAAAAAATTTCAATAAGTTTAAGCGCCTTGCTTAAACTAAAACCTTTTCATCCATAACTCTTTTCTCTCGTAAGTTGAAGCTTTTCTCAGTATTTTTTATGAAGCATTTGAGTGATATTATATCACAATGAAGGATAATCCCTCATCTGTGAAACCTATGACTGGAGATCAATATGATATAAAAAAGACAACCTGCCACGATGGCAGATTGCCTTTTTGATGCTTTATGCAGCTATTAAATAGAGGCGACCGCTTCCTCAATCTTCGTGTTTCCAGTCACGACTTGAAATTCCTTGCCTATGGAAGCTTCATTCTCTAGTGAAGCTACGATGACAGCAGCCACATCTTCCCTTGGAATTTCATTTCTCTCTACTTCTACCGCTGCATGAACCTGACCTTTTCCTTTGTCATTAGTAAGTCTGCCGGGATGGATTATCGTATAATCCAAGTCCGCTCTCTTCAACCATTCATCCGCATAATGCTTGGCAGCCACATATGGAGCAAAGGATTCGGAAGCAGCCTGGATGGCTTCCCGTCTCGTATCAAATGAACTGATCAGGACAAACCGTTTCACACCTGCTGCTTTTGCCGCTTCCATTGTCTTCACAGCTCCGTCTAAATCAATAAGAATCGTTTTGTCTTTCCCTGTATTTGGACCAGAACCTGCCGTGAAAACAACCGCATCTACACCTTCTGCTGCTTTTGAAATCGTTTTGATGTCATCTTCCAGATCGACCACTGCTGTTTCCGCCCCTAGATTTTCAAAAGAAGCGGCCTGCTCTTCTTTGCGGATCATCGCTCTCGCTTCCAAACCTTCACTGTCTTGAATTAAAGAAACCACGTGTTTACCTATTTGACCATTTGCCCCTACGACAAGTACTTTCATGATATCCACCCTTTCTAAAAAGAATGATTTTCTACTGTAACTGTAACACTGCCATGACTGCTTGCAAGCTTCACGCATCACGATCCGCTTACTCTCTGTTATAAAGATAACCTTCTAGATAGATGATACATACTTTCCTCAATGCGTGGCTTTTGTGTAAAAACCTCCGCTAAGTTATAGTTCACTAGTTGATTATTATGAAATCCAGCCAATTTTCCCGATTCGTTGTTTAACAATAAATCGATTGCGTAAGCCCCTAGACGACTGGCTAACGCCCGGTCTCTAGCCGTAGGAGCCCCGCCGCGCTGGGTATGGCCTAATACAATGACTCGGGAATCAATACCCGCTTCTTCTTTCAGTTTGGTGCTGAAATCGGTTCCCCTGCCAATGCCTTCTGCTACTACAATGATGCTGTACCTTTTCGTTCGTCCGCCTCCGCTTTTCACGTGTTCCACAATATCCTCTGCGTCTTCTTTCTTTTCAGGAATCAAAATATTCTCAGCTCCCCCAGCTAAGCCCGACCATAATGCTAAGGCACCGGTATCCTTTCCCATCACTTCTATGATCGATGTTTTCTCGTGGGAAGAAGCCGTATCACGGATACGGTCAATGTAATCAATGACCGTATTTAAGGCTGTATCAAAGCCTATGGAATCATCGATACAAGGAATATCATTATCAATAGTAGCTGGAATCCCTATACACGGAAAATCCTTATTCGCTAATTCTCTTGCCGTTTGTAATGCCTCTCTGCCACCAATAATTACAAGGGCATCAATGCCTGACTTTTTTAATGTTTCAATTGCTTTTCGCTGTCCATCATCAGTTGAGATCTCTTCACACAATCTCGATTGCAGGATGGTACCTCCTCTTTGAAGGATAGAACCTACAGTGCCTGCATCCATTTCCTGTATGTTACCATTGATGGCTCCCTCAAAACCGTATTTTATCCCAACCATTTCTTTCCCATAATATAAGCCGGATCGTACGACTGCACGAATCGCGGCATTCATCCCTGGAGCGTCTTCTCCGCTTGTTAATACACCAATCTTATTCATGATTTTCACTCTCTTTTCTTCTTAGTTCACGTCTAGCATGTCACTTCACCTATTGCTGCAGTAAAGAGAACTCACCCTTTTAACTGGATGATAAATTGAACTTTATTCATGGAGTTCTTTTTCTACAAAATAGGCGACCTTCTAAGTTCAGAAACATTGGATATTTTACCATAGAATCATCATATTACCTTAAAGTCAAACGCCTTGACTAATATTTGTCGGAGGCACGAAAAGCTTTCTATGCTATTGAACTTGCAGAGAACCTCCCTCTTCGAGAAAGAATAAAAAAAGAGGAACTAATTTACTAGTTCCTCCATCTAGAAAAAATCTATTATTCTTTTAGGGCCGGATTTACTCCACTCCTACAGCATCATAGGCTTTTACTACAGCAGTGACTTCCTCTGAATTTTCTCCATACAAATCTCCTGCTGCCTGGATGGCTGCTTGACGCATCATACTAAAATCCGAGGTTGCCGTTAAATAATCTGTAAGCGCCTTGTAATATATTTGTTCGGTTGCTTTTCTTCCCACTCCTTTTACTTTCACACCGTAGTGGGTACCGCCCTCGGATACAAGATAGGCTGCCTTGTTATTAATACTAGAGTTAACATGCACACCACCATTATCTAAGTCCCCTGTATAGAGTTCACTATAATGATCGGGATATCCTTTCTCTGGATCAAGCGGATTTGGTACAGAAGAAGGATCTTTCAACGAACGGAGTCCGTCTCCTTCCACTCCAGGAGTGTAAATGTCTTCTCCCATTAACCAATCATCACGGTCCACCATTGAACCTATGATATCGGACAAGGATTCATTGAGCGCACCAGGTTCATTTTCATATACGAGGTCAGCTGTTCGATCCGTTACAGCGTGAGTCAATTCATGACCGATGACATCCAATCCTCCCGATAATGGAAGGAAGGTGATTCCATCTCCATCCCCGTACATCATCTGTACACCGTTCCAAGCTGCATTGTTCCAAGACTCACCAACATGAACCGATGAGATAAGTCTTGCGCCCTCATCATCAAAAGAGTCTCTGCCGAAAGTAGACTGATAGTAATCATATACTTTAGCAGCATTCACATGAGCATCTACAGAAGCAGGGTCTGAGAAAAACTTATGATCGCTGGTTACCTCTTCACCGTGATATCCTAAAAGCTGAGAAAAAAGGTTAAACCAGTCGGGCGAAAGGTGTAGTGCGTCAAAAGTATCTATCCCTTCTCCTCGCGTTGAATCATATAAATGATAGGCTCCATCAGCATACGTAGCTTCGAACATTTTCTTATCTCCAAGAACACCTTCACCAAATGCCTTCACGTGATCAATGGCATTATAGCTGTTTAAGATCTTTCCAGTCATCGCGTCGATAAAATAGTGCCAATAACCGGGTTCAGGAGTAGAAGTTGAAGCCTTGACGACATAGGTTAAATGGAATTCACCATCATGTTCATAAAAGTAGAGTCCCCCTGATGGTTCAGCATCATAAGCCTCCACTTCTCCTATTTTTTCTTGAATCGAAGCGTTGGCAATTTCTTCTGCTTCATCAGCAGCAAGTACAGGGGTCGCGTTAAGGTCTTTTTCATCCAAATTTGGTACTACCTGGCCAAAGAACGCTTTGACTTGCTTATCCTCGTTTAAAGAGACCGTTTGGGAAGATCCATAAATCGGTACACCTTCGTGCTCTTCAACTAGACGAACATGGGTCGTTTCTTCTATCTTATCTTTCTTCGTTTCCACGACTTTAAATTTATTCTGCATGTTTCCTTTAAGTTTAAACTGATCTTTGTGAGCGTTAAGAAATGCAAATGTAATGTCTTCTGGAGAATGAGTTACCTTCTTTATTGATGGAACCTTTGGCATTTCCCATTTCTCAATAATGTAGGAAGGGGTTTGATATTGCTTATTTATTTTTACTTTGCTTTGTTCTGCATGTACGGTGCCTGCTCCAGCCCCGAGCCCCGTCAGAGCAAGTGTGAGTGCTAACGTCGATGAAACTATTTTCTTCTTCAAGATAATCACCCTCTTTTTAGATTTTCAATGATCCATTATTCGTAGTCCTTGCCTTCAGTTTGTGTTGCTTTAAACTTCCATTCCAGATTCAAATCGTCCCCTTGAAAGACGTTCTGTTCTTCGCCATTATCAACGAATTCGAATTGCACCCATAGCGTATCTTCATCTCCAACATCTAAACCTCCATGCTTTTCCCATAAAGGATCAAAAACATCTTTTGCCACGACATCAGGATCCATCGACTGCAATTCGCTTAACGTCGTTTCAAAAACAGGCTCGCTTTCTTTGTCCCAATTCCATAGAAAATTAACACGGATATGTTTCCCAAGATCTTGTCCAGCATTATCTCCCTTACTATCTGATACGTTATATTTCGTTAATAGACTAATAGACTTTATATCCAATGTTCCTTCGTTTCCCAGCTTAAATTCACGAAGCACACGATCACCCGGCTTGAGATTATCAATATCAACAATCACCTGCGGATCTACAGAAACATCTAAAGTACCTAGGCCGAATGTGTTATTGGTGGTCTCCGTATCACTAAAATAAGCATAAGTCCCTCCTCCCATTAAAGATAAGCCTAGTGAAGCCGTTACCATTCCCATGCTGACTTTCTTGAAAAAACTCATATAAACTCCTCCTTTTATCTTTTCACTCCTATGTAATAGAACATAAGAGGTAATCCCGCTTATTGGTTCGGTGGGGCGGTTTCCTGTTCGTTCTTAAATTCAATAATAGAATGTCTTATAGAAATCACTGCATATAAAAACACCAGCATACCCGGGACAAACATTAACAAAGCGGAACCTGTCTTGGAGCTGGCATAATTCAATACATATCCCGCATAAGGAATCGTAAAGCCTGTGTATTCTCCTACTACATTTTTTGAGAGAACAGGATCTAAATCTGGTCCGTCGTTATTATCCCCTTTTGTTTTGTACACCGCTTCTTGTTTAACCCGCTTCGCTTCCACGACACGGTGGGTCACCAGGTTTTTATTCTTGTCTTTAAACGTAATCACATCGCCTTTTGAATACTCGCGGGCATCTTTTGTTAACTCTATCGCAATAATTGAACCTGTTTGAAAAGCTGGCTCCATAGAACCCGATAATACCGTCTTTATTTGATGGTTAAACACTGTTGGCTCCCCGCCGCTCGCTTTTACCGCAATGACAAAAACTGCAAGTATAACAATTAACAAAACACTAAGGAAAGAGAGGGTTTTTTTCATCCATCTCCACATGATTTTCATTTGAATTCTCCTTTGTTTTTTCGTCTTGAATTTCTTTCTTTTTCTGATCATTAGCGTTTTGAGTCGTATCTTCTTTCTCAGCTCCAACCTCAGTCCGCTTATCCGCAGTTTTTGTCTTCTTCTCTTCTTTCAATTCTTGACCTCTTGATTTTAAATTCTTCTTATCTGATGGTTTTTGATGGGCATCCACTGTTTTTGTCTTTTCCTCTGGTTTATCTAATGGTTCTTTTTCTCTTTTCTGATCTTTCTTATGTTGTAGCTTCTCTTCTTTTTCACCCTTAACTCTCTTTGTTTCTTCTTCTATTTCTTTCAAAATCTTGTTTTTCTTTTCTTCCCATCTAACTCTTTTGTCCTCCAGGATTTGAATATCCATCTTCTCGTATTTTTTGTATAGAATGTTCATTTTCTGCCTTCCTTTAGTTAAAAAAGGAGCTTGAACATTTTCATATTCACTAAAAAAATGAAGGAGTTCATTGTATTGTTTTTCTAAATTCTTACATTTAGCTACAAAAGTTTCAGATCCAGTCTGCAGCTGGTTAAAAGATTGGGATATTTCAATCAAGGAATCTCCCGTTTTTTTATGTAATAACTGCTCGTATATACGAGCAGCTTCATCAATGGTTTGCTTGAAATGTACAATTTTATTTTCCACTGTATCTGGAAAAACAGGGGCAGCAGCTATGGACATCGTCCTATTTTCTCCAGCTGTAAAAGCTGCCTGTGTGCTCATTACATAGGGAGAAACGATTACTAAGCTGAGACAGACGACAATAGTAATAAGCATCATTCGATCTAATACTTTCCAACGTGCCATATGAATCTCCTCCGTCCTGACTGACTGCTTCGTTCCTTATTCTCATTATTAATCATTCTGAAAATTCTACCTATTATCCGTTCGGAATATTTTACTAACTAAAAAGACGTATACCCACCCGTATTCCGTTGGTACTAGATGAACTAGTACTTTATTCAACATTAAAAAAAGCCCTCAAAAGAGGGCTTTCTTACAAAAACAATTCTCTCAGGCATTCATTGGAGGGATGAGCTTTTTCTGAATAGCATACAGCATGACCTGGGAGCGGCTTTTTACTTCTAATTTTTTATAAATATTTCGAATGTGTATTTTTACCGTTTTATCACTTATAAAAAGAGTACGAGCAATTTCTTTATTGCTTAATCCTTTGGTTAATTCCATTAACACTTCTTTCTCACGATGAGTAAGCGGATGATCGCCTGTGTATGAATCCCTTCTATTTTTGTAATTCTTAAGCAGATTCTTCGTCATAGAGGGTGGAATCACACAATGGCCTTTCCAAACATTTACGATTCCATAAACTAATTCTTTACTGGTCATTTCCTTTAGTAAGTAGCCTGCTGCTCCAGCATCCAGGGAACGCTGGAGATAATGATCTTCATCTGCCACCGTCAGCATAAGTACTTTAATCTCAGGATGATGGGCTTGTAAATAAGCTGTAATATCTACACCACATTCTTCTTGAAGATGAATGTCCATTACAATGACATCTGGTTTTGCATGGGCAGCTTTCGCTTTTACTTCCTCGCCGCCAGAAGCTTCCCCCACTACCTTCATATTTTCTTCTAAATTGATAACATGAACAATTCCATCTCTCAATACAGCGTGATCATCGACAACCATTACTCGAATCATTAAACCCTTAACCTCCTGTATTCGACATGAGAATAAACTCAAAGCTTCATCATTCGACATTAAGAACAAATGAACTCTTTGGATGTAGGATAGTCTCAAGTAGATCAAAGAGAATTTAATCCCTTCATAACAAGTGTTTATTCACATGAGTGACAAAAGCACAACCCCATCTCTCTATTTATGTTACATATTTTACCATTGTTTTGTTTGTTTTTCTACTTCTTCTGACTTTTTTGTTCTTAATAAAGTATACAAAAGAGCCTTGTTAACATTTGTTAGCAAGGCTCTTCCCGTCTTTATCTTTTGCCTGGTATTGTATTCTCAAAGTTTTACTTCTCGAATAAGTGTAATTCCATGTGAGATTTAAAATCCCCTGATTTCAGCATATTTGATAACTGAGAGGAATTGAACTTTTTCAGATCTTTATCCCATAGCTTTGGTCTCCAGAATGGAGGCGATTGACGTTTTATCAAATCTTTTAGCGCGTTTGCATCGCCATTGAGCTTCTCTTTTACTTCTTTTGAAACCTTTTTATCCTTATTTATTGTTCTTATAAAGAGGTCCAGATGTTTCATAGCGCGAAATTCGTGACCTTTATTATATTGCTTCTCCGCTATCGTTAACCTCTTGGATAATTTGCTCTTTAATGAACGAGGTAATTTACCGTTGGATACAAAGCTTTCTAATGACTGGTCTACTTTTGAAAATTCAGCTGTAAGTTTGTCATAACTTAATAACTCAAGCTCAGCGAGTGAGGTAGATGAACCTCCGTTATTATTCATCATTACTAATCGGTAATAGGAATAATCCCCTGGTCTCTGAATACGGAAAGGCTTAGTGAATTGCCGCCATTGAAAGGATTCATTGTGGCGTAAATCTAACAATTCCCAGTGTTTTGCGTCTTTCGATCCAAACAGCACCCAGCTTGAGGGATCTTTAGATTCCTCGCTGGCACTCGTTACCGTGTACATCTTAGCTTTGTGGGTACCTTTTTTAATATGGAATTGAATCCAGGGAAATTTACCGTGTAATGAGATTGATGTATCAGAATTGTTATCCAATAAGTTTTCCGCTGAACCCTTGCCACTAGTTTTAACTTCAGCTTCGCCATTCTTGACCCATTCATTCGTTTCATCATCCATTGGCTCAGGAAGTAAAGATGTTCCATTTGTATCCGTATCTGTGATAGATGTTGGAAGAGCTCTTTCACTCGTCCCCCAGCTTGACGGATTCTCACCCATCTTGAATTCAAGCGTAGCACCATCCGTCAGGTCTTTATGGGAGATAGTAAGCTTATTGTACGTTTTTCCATTTAATTTTACATTCTGGATGTACTTATTTTTATCACTTACGTTTGGAGCTTTAATTACAAGGTCATGACCATTTTCTAAATGGATCGTCATTTTTTCAAAGTACGGGGCACCGATAGCGTATTCAGGCATGCCCATCTGCAGAGGATAGAATCCGGCAGCACTGAATAAATACCAGGCTGACATCTCCCCATTATCTTCATCCCCCGGATACCCCTGACCGATTTCACTTCCTATATAAAGACGGGACAACACTTCTCTAACCTTTTCCTGAGTTTTCCACGGCTGTCCCGCGTAATCGTACATATATGGAATGTGGTGAGACGGTTGGTTACTATGGCCGTACATCCCCATGCGCACGTCCCTCGCTTCACGCATTTCATGAATCACACCACCGTAATGACCCGGATGCTGAGCCGTTTCTGGCGTAGAAAAAAATTTATCCAATTTGTCTGCGAGCGCTTTTCTTCCTCCATACAAATTTGCGAGTCCCTGTCCATCTTGAGGAACATGGAAAGCCATATTCCACGCATTTGTTTCGGTATAATCTCCGCCCCATTCTTTAGGATCGAAGTCGTCTTCCGTGTATCGCCAATCTCCGGACGGATCTTTTCCCATGAAAAAGCCCGTGTTTGGGTTAAACATGTGGACGTAGTTTTGTGACCGGTTCATATAATACTGGTAATCTTCTTCATATCGATGATACTCCTGACTGCCTCTGCGGGCATTGTCTGCCAGGGATTTAGCTAAGTTGGCTATTCCGAAATCGTTAATATAGCCATCCATCGCCCATGACATGCCCTCTCCAGTAGCCGTGCTAGTATACCCATTAAAAATAGATGTCTCCAGACCTTTTCTGCCTACACTAGGATTCTCACTGGCAACCGAGGCATTTTTTACGGCAGATTGATAAAAGGCTTCTACGTCAAAATTTCGAACTCCTTTCAAGTAGGCATCTGCAAACGCTACATCCGAGCTCGTTCCTACCATCAAATTCGCATAGCCGGGAGACGACCATCTTGAAATCCAGCCTCCGTCCTTATACTGTTGAACAAAACCATCGATCATTTCCCCCGCTTCATGCGGGGTTAATAAGGAGTACGCCGGCCAAGCTGTTCGATACGTATCCCAGAACCCATTGTTCACATAGGGCTTTCCTTTTACGACCTTTGCTCCTGTTTCCAAAGGAGTGCTCTCACCTTCGGGTTCTGAAAAAGGACTTGCATACTCGTATTCAGGTTGGTTTACAGTACCCGTGTTTTCATAAGCTGCGTTCGGATATAGGAAGAGCCGATACATATTAGAATATAAAGTGACTAACTCCTCGTTAGATGCCCCTTCAACCTCAATAATATTCAGCTTTTCCTTCCACAAATTTTCCGCTTTCTTTTGAATGGCTTCAAAAGAATCTTTCTTGCCAATTTCCTGAGCGAGGTTCTTTTTAGCTTGTTCGATGCTGATTAGTGAAGTAGCCACTTTCATATTCACCGTTTTTTCTTTATCTGTATCGAAAGTAAAATACCCCGCGACATTGTCTCTATTATTCCCTTTTAGCTTTCCGCTCTTCTCTACAGGTTGATCAAATGTTGCATATACAAATATTCTAGTGGCGCCTGCGGAGAGACCGCTTTTCACGTCTGAATAGCCGGTTAACGTTTGGTTATCAGCCTGAAGATTTAAACCTCCTTCATTGGTCACATTGTCAAAGATGAGATGGGATTGGTCTTCTTTAAATGTAAATTTAAACATAGCCGCATGGTTCGTAGGGGTCATTTCAGTTTTTATTCCATTTTCAAAGGTAACTCCATAGTAACTTGGTTTAGCTGCTTCATTGGAATGTTTAAATGCCAGGGCTCTTTCCTCACGATCAGCAGTAGGAGTTTTCTCCCCAGATGGCATCACCTGAAACGTCTGCCTATCTCCCATCCATGGGCTTGGCTCATGACTTAACGAGAAAGCTTGAAGTTCCGGGAGGTTCTGTTCATTGTTGCTTTGCTGATAGCTGTACAGCCAGCTTGTTGATCCTGCATTTGTTACCGGTGTCCAGAAGTTAAAACCATGGGGAACAGCGACAGCCGGAAAGTTGTTCCCTCTGGAAAAAGTGCCGTTAGAGTTAGTGCCTCTTAAGATGTTTACGTAGTCGACAGGGCTGGAATAGTTTTTCTCTTCAGGGTGGGCGATGATTTTAATATCATCTATGCTTCCTTTAAAGACCCCGGGGCCCTCTGGGTTGTCATAAGCCAAAAGAATTTTGTCGATCGTCTTTCCATTGACGACGTTCCCTATGTTAGCTTTTTTATAATTCCATTGATTCGGGTAAAGTGTTTTTGATTTGCCTTGGGATCGGGGGGTTAGTTTTATGCCGTGCTGATCTTTCGCATCATAATCACTGAGGAGAGTTCCATCTGAAAATAAGAGGTCGATCGATACGAAAGTGCTGGAGTAATCAAGTTGGTCCTTATCCATAAACTGGGGGTGGATATAATAGGAAAGCTCTGTTTCCGGTGTAATCTTTACGTTCACGTCATATATCTTATTATAGGAATAGGCACGGTCGTCAGATTGGTGAGATCCTTGATAGGTTAAGGCGTGTAAGCCAGTCCACCCTACATTCATTTTTGCCGTATAGCTGCTTGAAGGGCCATCACCAATATGACTTTTCATATCAGAAGGCGGTGGTGCAGGTTTATCTTTTCCGTTGGATAAAGCAATTTCTGCAAGCTGCGTCAATCCATCTCCAGAGTTCGCTGTAAATTCAAAGCGGTAAAATTGATAGGCCTGGTCATTTGCAAATTCGAACAGCTTACGTTGAAAACGATCAGGGAAATCCTCACCTTGCCTTGAATCGACTTCCTCCCAGTCCTTACCATTGCTGGATCCGTATAATTTCCAATCTTTCGGATCTCTTCCTGGGAAGTCATTCGCAGATGTTAGCGCATATTTTACCACTGCTATAGGTTTATCCATCTCTAATTGAATCCATGCTGTTGGTTCAAAGGCTAACCATTTCGTTTGGGAAGTATAATCAATTAAATTTGCTGCAATTTCGTTAGGTGGATTTTCTGCGCTTGCCGTTACTTTCGTTACATGGTCAGTAATATCACCTTGAATTAAATCTCTCGGAATATTACCGTCTACTCCTGAAGACATCTTATTCCCTGAGGGATCTTCTAACACGCTGTTTTCCCACGTAAGCTGGGGGTCGTTTTCTTCGAAGGAAGAAGAAAAATTTGTCTGAGTAGCCGCAGTCACGATTGATGTCTGAGCCGGGATCATACACAAAAGGATCATAAATAGCAACGTGCTAATTCCGGTCAGGCACACACAATAACAACATTTATTCTTTCCCACTAAATGTAACCCTCCTTATTATTTATTAAAAGCTCGTTTAGATAAACATACGAAGCTCACCTTGTCCTCCTTTCTACACAACTGGGTTTCTATTGAAAAAACGTATGGTGGATCACCAGCGCAGCTGCCCCTTGGACGACCCCTCCTTTTAATGTAGAAGTAACGATGGGGGTACGTTTTCCGTTAGATCCGATCACACGTTCATTAACGGGGTTTCTTATGGTTTCTCTAATCAAAGGATGAAGCTTCCCTACCTTTCCTCCGATAATAATCTTTTCAGGATTATAAAGATTGATTACATTCGTTATTCCCACCCCTAAATAGAACCCTGTTTCTTCCAGTATTTCCTTTGCAAGCAAAGAATGATTGCGGTGAGCTTTAGGGATAGACTCTAAAGATAATTCCTCTGCAAATAAATCAGTACGCTCATCATCTAAACGATTCTTTAGTTTTTTTAGAATCGCCGGAATAGACACAAATGTCTCAAGACAACCAACGTTTCCGCACACGCAGCGCTCCCCGTTTACATCAATCGTTGAGTGACCAATTTCCCCAGCTTCTCCGTTTTCCCCTCGATAGAGATCATGATTAACGACCAGCCCGGTCCCGACTCCTACATCCGCCATCACAAATGCAAAACAGGAAGAGTCCACTCCTGCACCAAACCATTTTTCTGCTAGTGCAGCAATATTTGCATCGTTATCGATCGTTACTGGATAATGTAATTCCTGTTCTAACTTCTCCTTAAGCGCAATTTCCCTCAGTCCATAAAAATTAGGAGGAGAAATGGTTCCATCCGGTTTTTCATTGAAAGGACCTGGCATTCCGACTCCCACTCCAAGTATGTAAGCAGGGTTTACGTTTGTTTCGTTAATAGCTTCTTTCATCAACGTTTTAACCAATTTAGAAATGGTGGTCAACGAACTATTTGAAGCTGCAGTTGCTGTGGAATAGAAAAGACAGCGGCCAATAAGATTCGTTAAAGCTAATTTTATTTCTGATCGTCCCAGTTCGACGCCTATGGCATAGCTGCAATCTTCATTAAATTGCAGAAGAATGGGCCTTCTCCCTCCCGTAGAAACGGCAAGCCCTTTTTCCTTCAGAATATCTGCCTCCATCAGCTTCTCGATAATCCGGGTAAGCGTAGGCTTTGATATATTCAGTTGTTTAGAAATATCCACCCTGGAAAGGGGGCCTTTTTCTTTAATTAATCGAATGACAGATTTAATTGCTTGATTATCACTGTCCAAAACATTTTTCAGCATCACTAAACGCCTTTCGACTCATTTTGTATGCGCTTTCATTATAAAAAGAATAGTTCATTATTTTCAACATGAAATTAACTTTATTTTCTATTATTTTCAAAACAGTAGATAAGTCTGTCTTTCTTTTGTACAAATTTACGGACTAGTTGTGTCTTTAGTTGCACATTCAACAAGAAATAGTTATTCAATTCATCGATCACTAGAAAGTCTCTTCAAAATCAACACCTTGCTGTTAATAATTGAGAATGCGATAGACTACACCTTTCTATGAAAAAGACAAGTCCATTGAACGATACACAAAAAACACTTCAACTAATTTTGCTGAATTCATAGTATAGTGTAGAGGAAAGGAGTTGAAATTATGGCAGAATCTATGATCCAGGTAGAAGGACTAGTGAAAAAATATGGAGAGCTGACCGCAGTTAATGGCGTTGAGTTCAGCGTCAAATCCGGGGAAGTCTTCGGTCTGCTTGGCCCAAATGGTGCCGGGAAAACTACGACAATTGAAATGCTTGTCGGTCTGCGAAAGCCGGATGGCGGAACAGCCACCCTTTCTGGATATGATATCCGTAAACAAATTGGCGATGTAAAAGAAGTCATTGGTGTCCAGCTCCAATCCACTTCTTTATTTGATTTATTAACCGTTCATGAAATTATGGAACTGTATGCCAGCTTCTATCCAAGACACGTATCGATTCCGGAGTTACTGGATGAGATGCTGTTAACGGAAAAGAAAAAGAATCGCATTAAAGGATTGTCAGGAGGGCAGAAGCAGCGTCTTGCGATTGCTTTAGCGATCATTCACGATCCTAAAATTATTTTCCTTGATGAGCCTACTACAGGATTAGATCCTCAGGCGCGCAGAACACTTTGGGATATCATTGAAAACCTGAAAGCAAAAGGGAAAACCATTGTGCTTTCCACTCATTACATGGATGAGGCACACATTTTGTGTGACCGGATTGGAATTATGGATCAAGGAAACTTAATTGCGTTAGATACGCCAACGGCTTTAGTCAGAGCGCTTCAATCAGATAGCGCTGTTGAATTTACGCTTGCCTCTGGTGAGGACGAGTCGTTAATTGACGATTTCCAAGGAGTTACCCAGATCACTCGAAGGCAGGAATGGTTTGTCCTCTATACGAACGACCTGCAAGCGACTCTGATTGACTTAATTCAACAATCCAAGGAAAAAAATATTAATCTACAAGACTTGCAGACGAGAACCGCAACTTTAGAGGATGTCTTTATACATATGACAGGAAGGAGCTTACGAGAATGAAGGCTTATTGGCAGTTAACCTTAGCACAGCTAAGGATTTTTGGACGAAATCGTCAGGTTCTGTTTTTTACGCTGCTTTTTCCAATCATTCTAATGCTTACTCTGGGATCCTTTCTCGGGAACAGCGGCGGCACTACCATTTCCATGGACGTAATTGACCATGATGGATCACCGGAATCTCAGCAGCTGATCTCTACCTTCAAGAAAAATCAAGCGATCGAAGTGAATAAAACGAAAGACGTCAAAGCAGCTTTGGAAGAACTGAAACAAGATGATTATCAGGTCGTAATGGAGATTCCTTCTGGTTACGGAGAAAGTCTGCAATCCGGCCAATCGAAACCGGTTGAGCTGCCAGTCTATTACAATGAAACGAA
Source organism: Halobacillus salinarum (assembly GCF_022919095.1). Lineage (NCBI taxonomy): Bacteria > Bacillati > Bacillota > Bacilli > Caryophanales > Bacillaceae > Halobacillus > Halobacillus salinarum. The sequence continues at coordinate 4,058,375 of NZ_CP095073.1, forward strand.
TGCCCAAGCCTCACAGTTAGGACTTACTGTCGTCAATGCAGCGGTAGACCAAGTCAGTAAAAACATTGAAAATTACTCTCCAGTTGTAGCCGTTCAACCTAAAGGCGTCCGGTCATTGGACCTCGGTTACATAGATTTCCTTGTACCAGGGATTGTAGCTATGATGATTATGAATAATAATATGAACGGCGTCGCCGGCCAAATTTCTGCTTGGCGTGAACGCGGAATCCTCCGTAGAATGCAAGGGACGCGCCTTAAAGCCTCGACATTTATTTCTGCACAAATTACGGCCCGGGTGATATTAAATGGTTTGCAGGCTTTACTTGTTCTGATTGTTGCCAGTCTGCTTTTCCATGTTCAAGTGAATGGCTCCTGGCTTGCACTGTTAACCTTCGTTATTCTGGGCACGCTTGCCTTTATGGCCATCGGATTTATTATAGCCGGCCTTGCTAAAAACCCGGAAAGTGCCGGCCCTATTGCGGGCTTCGCCTCCTTTCCTATGTTATTTTTAGGCGGTGTATTTTTCCCGATCAACGATATGCCGGAATACCTCCAGCCGTTTGTCAATATTCTCCCGATCTCTCATCTCAGCACGGCTCTCCGTGAAACGATGAATGTAGGAACCTCATTTTTTGAGCTTTGGCCTCATTGGCTGACGTTAGCGGGCTGGTTAACGGTCTCATTCTTCATTGCCAGCAGAACTTTCAGGTGGGAATGAAAATATAACTTCAAACAAAGACCTCGCCATAGTTAAAGCTATAGCGAGGTCTTCTATACTTGCTAAAAGTTAGGACCAGCTATTTAAATACTCTTCAAATTATGATGTTTCACGCTAAATGAACCTGTTTAGAGAATGCAAAGGTTTTCAATTTGCGTTATCTTTATAAATGAACTACCTTTTAAGAGCTGCTAAAAGTCAGCTAAAGAAAGCGAGGAGTCTTAGTTGGATCTTCAAGAGGCTTATAAAACGTTAGGAGTTTCAGAGAAATCCTCAGATGAAGAAATCGATAAGCAATACATGATCTGGGTGAAAAGAGAGCACGCTAATAAAAAAAATCAAGACAACAAGACGAAACCTTTTGATATAGACAAAATTAATGACGCCTATCAAGTCATTAAGTCGCACAGGGAGCCCGGCTCCAATTCCCAGAAGGAACTTCGATCCTTCCAGGGAAAAGCAGACCATTTCTTTCATTATTATAAATTTCATACCTTAGGCGCCGTTGTTTTGATCATTGTCTGCATTATAGCTGTCCAAAACTTCCTCAATCACCGTCAGGAGCAGGAAGCCATGGCCAGCCTCCCTCCAGCAGACCTATCTATTATGTTATACGGAGGTTATTTCGATGCTGAAGCAGATAAAGACCAGCTCTCAGAAAACATGCTGGCTCAATTTCCTGATTGGCAACGGGTAAAAATCACCCTTAACTACTTGCCTGGCGGGTCGGGGGATGCCATGAATAGGGGAAGACAAGAGAAAAGCGTCGCGATTCTCGCAACGGAAAGGCCAGATGTGTACATTATGGATAAAAACATTTTTGAACAACATGTACAGGGAGGCATGTTCAAACCGCTCGAACAATTGGAATCCTCCAATAAGAAGGTACAAGATAACAAGCTCCTTCATTCTACTACGGAACAAAATCAAACAGACCATATATACGGCGTAGTTGTACCAGACAATCGCTTATTTGACGGGATGGAGATCAATGAGGGAGAAAAGGTTGCTGCTGTACGCAGAGATGCAGAAAACACAGCGAATGCGATGGAATTGATGGAGTTATTGGCAAGTGATTAATTCTTCTCATAGTCAAAAAAAAGAGCAGTTGGCGAACTGCTCTTTTTAAATTATTTTTCGGTCTGCTTTCCAAAATCAAATTTTATTTTATAATCCTCATCAAGTTTTAAAGCTGTACTAAACGTCTTCTTTCCCTTGAACCCTTTTAACACTTTCGTACGTTTTTTCTCGCACAACGTTTTGATCATATTTTTCGATAACGCTTTGCCTGCTAACCTCTTCGGAAAAGTCACTTTACAGCCTTCTTTGTAGGCGGAGCAGCCATAAAATTTATACCGGTCCATGATCATGCCGCTGGAACAGGCAGGGCATTTCGCAATGGGACTGTTGGAGTTATTTTTCTCCCCGGTGCTTTTTACTTGCACCTGTTGAATGGATCCTGGAGTTTCTGTAATTAACTTGTCGATAAACTCACTTGTCTGCTTAATAAACATTTGCTTAGACCCTTCGCCGGTTCCAATTTTCTTTAAATACGATTCCCATTTTGCGGTCATGGAAGGACTGGATAAAAGCGTTCCCTCGATCGCTTCACAGAGCATGATCCCTTTAGTTGTGATCGCTACGATATTTTTCTTCACTTCAATATAATTCTGCGTTTTGATCGTTTCAATAATACTGGATCGGGTAGCTTCTGTCCCGAGACCCTCGACTTCCTTTAAAATTTCTACATCTTCCTCATCATCCATCAGCTTTCCGCACGTTTTCATCATGTTGATCAGCTGACCTTCGGTGTAGGGTTTCGGCGGCTGCGTCATGCTTTCTTTAATGTGAACCTCTGCCCCTACCTGTTCTCCATTTTGGAGCTCAGGCAGAATTGCTTCTTTCTCCTGTTTTTGCTTTGCGGGCTTTGGAAACAGCTCTTTCCAGCCGCTTTTTACCTCTCTTTTTCCTGTGGTTTTAAACAAAAGTTCATGAACATTTGTAAAAATCACAGTCTCTTCATACACGTAATCGCCGTGGAACATCGCAAGCGTAGTTGCTAAAATCTCCTGATAGATATTGCGCTCCTCACGGCTTAATGCGTTCAGCTTCTTTTGTGTGGGGACCGATTTAGTCGGGATAATCGCATAGTGCTCCTGAACTTTACTGCTGTTCACATACCGTTTATTCGGTTTAAGGGAAGCAGGGGTAAACGAAACGTTCAGAGTCTCCTGGTACTGGTTCACATGTTTAACTAAATAACTAAACTCATTTTCCGTTATAAAGTTACAGTCCGTCCTCGGGTAAGAGACAAAGCGTTTCTCATAGAGCTTCTGCACCGTCTTTAACACGTGCGATGGCGTGTATTTCCAGCGTCTGTTCGCTACACTTTGCAAAGTGGACAGCGAATGAAGCTTAGGTGCTTTCTGATGCTTTGTCTTTTTATCTATGCTTTGGACAATTCCCTTCGTATCCTCGTCTTCCTTCAAATCATGTTTGTCCATCAGGGCCTGGACTTTTGCTTTATCCTTATCCTTAATTTCAGCTAAGCCTTTATAAGAACCTTTGTCAGCTTGGAACAGCCCCTCGATTTGATAAAAAGGTTCTGAAACAAAGTTTTCAATTTCTTTATGTCTTTGATAAATCAAGTAAACGGTAGGAGACTGCACGCGGCCGATGGTCAAGTGGTTTTGGAATCCTTTTTTCTGCAAAAGCAGTGTAAACAGACGGCTTGCGTTGATCCCGACCATCCAATCACTGATTTGACGGGCCTTTGCCTCATCAAATAACCTCAAGTCCTTTTCGTTAGGCTGTAAGCTCCTAAACCCTTTCCGAACTTCATCCTTTTCTAGAGAATTGATCCACAGCCTCTGCACTCTTTTTCCCTTAACACCGGTTAACCTGAGGATGCTGTAAAAAATATTGGATCCTTCGCGGTCGACATCGGCTGCGTTGACGATTATATCTGCTTGCTGGAACAGCTTTTTTACGGCTTGGAACTGCTCCCACTTTCCTTTCGAAACTTTTTCAAGAAAATGGTCAGGAACAATCGGCAGCTGCTCAAGCTTCCACCTTTTCCATTCCGGTTTGTATTCATGAGGTTCCTTTAATTCGACAAGATGGCCGACTCCCCACGTAATCGTCGCTCCAGCGGGGAATGTATCATCCGGCTTTAATTGTATATACGTTTTATTTTTTTCCTGTATCGTAAACGCCTCAGCATAAGCTTTGGCCTGGGAAGGCTTTTCAGCTAAGATGACCACTTTCGGCATGGTCTCCCACTCCTTTCAATAGACCACAAGATTACTATGAGATGAATAGGAAAGCAAGATGCAAAAATAGAGATTTAAAAGGAATGCTTACCTGTATATGTTTAATTTTAATAGGATTAACCATTAAAGGATAATGAAAAATTAAGGGTATATTTTCAATACATCAGGAGAGGGAACATTGGGAAATTTCTACAAATGGACGAACGATCTGCGTCCTACAAAGCCCAGCCTGGATCATACTCTCTAGTTAAGCTTTATTAGACGTTTTCATACAAGAAAACACCTCCAATGCTTTGAAGGTGTTTGAATAAGCGAATAAATGGAGTTTATTTATTAGGAAGGTTCCTTTGTGTTTAACACAATCCCGTCTCTTTACCTGTACTGCTTTCTCCGCACCCACATCGTGGCTGCCCATTTTTCACCGGCTGTCACCGGAGAGCCTCCGTGAAGGGTCCGTTCATTAATTTCAGGATCGGAGTAGAAATATTCAAAATAGACGCCCATCCCTTTATGAGGTGAAACAGATAGATTCATATGCGGGAAGTAGGTTTCTCCTCCCTCTTCTACATCATTTAAGTAAAGGACAAGCGTGCTGATTCTTGGATTGTTTACTACTCTCGTTTTTGCTCTAAAGTAGTCGTAATGGGCTTTATATTCCTGACCCTGTTGATAATTGAGAATGTGCATTCCTTCTCCATGGGTTACGGGTACGTTCATAATTTGCGCCATCCGCTTTTCGATCCTGGCCGTAACTTCGTTCTCAGGAAGAAAGGTACTGCTGCTAGTTCTCATGTCATTCACTTCATGCCTTGATCCGATTTTCGATCGGTTCATTCGATCTTTGGAAAGACCGATAAGCGCTTCACATTCTTCATCACTGACCACATTTCCCAATATAGCAATCTTTGGATCTTCCATTTTGGCGATAATCGCGATCTCCCGGTCATCAGTTATGATCTTGTTTCCCATGTGATCAAAAATGGAAGCTTCTTTCACTTGCATTGTCACTTTTTCATCAACCTCTTTTAGTTTGATAAAACGCTTTCAAAAATGTACATCCTTGAAGCAATAATAGGATATGAAAGAATCATATCACGTTCTTCCTAATTATTCTTTATTTTTCATAAAAATCCCAAAATTGTTCACAATTGACGAAGATAAGTTCGATAAAAAGCGTACAAAAGAATTTAGAACACTTCCTTCATCAAAACTATATAATGAGGAACACAAAAAAACAGGCTGGAGTTTGGCTCCAGCCTGCTTGTTCGTTATTCTTGTTCAGAAAAGCCAAGTTCTTTTTCAACATTTTCCCCTACAGCGTTTGGTCCACCTAAGATATAGATGTTGGTGGGGCCTAAATCATCAAAAGCTTCTTTTATGCTATCAGGGACATGATCGTTATTTACTAACAAGGATGCTCCATCAAATTTAGCTGCCAGCACTGATCCGGCTAGTGCATCCGCAAAGTTATTGCCAGTGGAGACAAAGGCTGTTTCAGCCGTATTATTTAAGTTTTTCGCAATAGCAGCAGACGTTTCAAATCGGTTCTTGCCACTGTAGCGTTTCCCTAGAGGTAATTCCTTAAAGACATCGTTGTTTACGACTCCTTCTCCTCCTGCCACTACGGTTTGCGACACACTGCGTAAGACATTCTTTGTTGCAGCAGGCAAATGATCCTTCTCAGTTAAAAGAATGGGATAACCGTTTTCAGCCGCGTAGGGAGCAATCGACAATGCATCCGGGAACTTATGTCCATTTACTACAATGGCTTGTTCCGGACTCCCATTTAAGCGGGCGGCAATGTATGCTGCCGTTTTAAAGCGATCGGTTCCATGAACTCGTTCTACATCCAGCCCAATTCCTTCCAACTGGTACGCAGTGTAACTGGAAACAGCATTTTCTCCTCCCAGAATAATCGCGTGTGTTGCTCCGAGACGCTGGATTTCTTCTCTCACGCTTGTAAGAAGGCGGTCCGTTGAAGTCAGAAGAATCGGCGCATCTTCTTTATAAGCAAGTGGTGCTCCAGCGAGAGCATCTGCAAAGTTATCTCCGCGGGCAATCACTACTGTATCTGCTTTCTTCCAGCCTTGTTTTGAAATTTCTACAGCTGTTTCATAGCGGTCATCACCAGATAACCGTTTATCTCCTGTATGTTCACCACCGTCGTCTTCATCGTTCTCAGAGCTTTTTATTTCGATGGACGTGGCAGCTTTTAGATTTCCATAATCAGCTTCAATGGTTGTCGTTCCAGCTTTTTCAGCTGTTATGACGCCTTCTTCATTAACCGTAATGTTCTCATTACTGGACGTCCAATCAGCCAGACTGCCATCAAGGGCAAAGGAATTCTCATACAAATCAATTCCCGTTAAACCTAGACGCTGTTCTTCTCCAACCGTAATTTCTCCATCTCCTTGAATGATAATTTTTCCTAACGATACATCTTCAGGGTCGACGGCATCGATGGTAATGGTACTTGATTTTTCACCACTTGTCGCTGTGATTTCAGCCGTTCCATCTTTAAGGACATTCATTTCTCCCTGATCATCAATCTTCACAACAGATTCATCACTCGACTTCCATTCAACCTCGACATTAGGGAATTGAGTGAGTTCTACCATGTAATTGCTCGTTACTTCCCGGAAATCCCCGAACAATTTCAAAGATCGTTTTGTGCCCGTTGCTACTTTCATTTTTTTATTGCGAAGAGAGTCATCTGCGATGTAAACTTCAGTGAGCAACGGCTTAAACTTATAGTTCAGCTGATCATCACTTACTTTTAATAGACCTGTACCTAAGAGATTGCCTTCTTCCTTCGAAACGTAACCCTTCGAGGCCGCGTTCCCTGTAACCGTGTAGGTCACGCCATCCACTTCCCATTCCTGAAGGGTATGAAGATGGCCAAATAATACTTGAACATTCGAATCAGGATGATTCTTCTTATAATCTCCTAAAATTGTTTCTAACTGCTTGGCGTCTTTTGGATTCATTTCATGCTTCGTTTCGAAATCATCTTTCGTCAAGACATGGTTCGTCACGACGACGTTCTTCTTATCATTGTTATCAAGAACCTGCTTTAAGTAATGGAACTGCGTGGAATCAGATACGGAAATGCTTTGGCCGTAAGCTGTGTTCAGTCCAATAAATAAAGTATTTCCATATTCCAAATGATAGGTTGGGCTGCCAAAGTACTCATAGTAGTAATCAAGATTACCTTGGAAAGATTCGTGGTTACCCGGTACAATAAGCAATGGTTTCTTAAGCATATCCTTGTATTTTTCCGCGGTTTCGTACTCGTCTTTAAAGGCTGTATCGACAATATCTCCTACATGAATGGCAAAAGGTGTATCTTCTTTAGCTACTCTTGAATATACTTCATCTGAAAAACGGTTCCCTTGCGTATCAGGAATGACGGAAACCTGGAAATGATCAGGATCATCAGGCTGCTTAAGGGACTCAATCGTAATCGTACGATCCACCTTCTCCATTTCGTTTCCTGCTTCGTCTTTTGCGGTGATGGTAAGGTGATGCTGACCATCTTTAAATGGTTGACTACCAAGTGCATACCCGTCTCCTGTAGCCTCATCGTAATAAACATCCAGTTTCTGATCACCCATCATTACATGAATGTCTTCCTCTTTCACTCCACTTTGGCTGTCTTTGCCCTTGAAGGATACGCGAGGTGTTCTCGATTGAACGTTTACACCTTCAACAGGGGCCACATCATCAATGACAGGCGGAGTTGTGTCTTCACTTAAATCTACTGTAAACGTCCGCTCAAGGCTTGGAACAGATAGATTTCCTTCCTCGTCTTCCGCTTCCACCTTTACGGTATGCTCCCCTTCTGCTAAATTCTTCACCTGCAGGCTGATTTTCCCTGTTGAAGCATCATATTCATAATCTGTTTTTTCACCATCGACCCAAGCCTGAATGGAGTCTTGATTCACTCCTGATAGATTATCAGTCAGGGTTGCGGAAACTTCAAAGCTATCTTTATATACGGTGCTCGCAGATGGCTTGATGTCTGAGAATTCCGGCCCGTTATTATCCTGCTCCTGATCGGTATAGATATATTTCAAATCATCTAAGTAGAGCGTTCCGGAATAATCATCGATGTTCTTATTCGTCTCAACGGAATACATGTAGTCAAAGACAATCGGCAGCTCCCACGACTCAGGAATGTCCACCTCAAGGTATTTCCAGCCGGTCCAGTCCACTCTCCATACCGAGTCCAATGTTTTTTTCGAACCATTGACGTCAAAAATCAAACGTACCCATGGGGCTTTTCCATCCCCGTATAACCAGAAACCAAATTTCTTCGGCATGATATCAGTTTTATACGACTGGTACATTTCTTCCGCTTGTTCATCGGTCCAATGATCGCCTTTATACCAGTGGGGAACAATATTAATCGTTCCATTATACCTTCTTGCCCATTTGCTGGAATCATAGGAAACCTTTAAACTGCGGTTACCAGATTTCACATGCTCAGTGGAAAATGATGGATTGCTATCCATTCCTCCATAATGTGTTTTATCAAACATGAAACCTGATAAGTGGTATCCACTAATATCATACGTTTCAAAATCATCGACGATTTGTTCGGTTAAACCGACAATCACAGATGAAGAGATTTCCTGGTCTCCGATCTTAGCTGTGATTTCCCCTTTACCATTTTCAGACGTAATGGTGAGGACACCATCATCACTCACCGTCCCAATGGATTTATCGACCTTCCATTCAGCAACTTTGTTATCAATTAAGATTTTGCTCCCTTTATAGTAAGCATTTAAATCCAGATGAATTTCATCACCCTTCTGGACAATAAGGTCTCCATTATGCTTGAATTCAAGCTTATCAATGGTATCGGTAACTTGGACGTTTGCTTTTCCTTCGATACCGCCAGCTTTCGCTGTAACTGTCCCATCTACGGATTGGTCAGAAGCAGTGAGTACACCATCTGGATTGATCTCACCCGCATCGGTTGACCATGTCACTGAAGTAAAGTCAGAAGGAAGTGTATGCCCGTTCTCATCTGTCACTCTTGCTTCAAATTTAAATTGTGCGCCTTTATAGATGGTAATATCTTTATCTACATAGATGTGTCCAACATGCTGTGAACGTCCTATGTTAGAAGCAAACAAGATAGCGTTTGAAACTGGGCGTGAGCTTCCATCACTTGGATGATTGACAGTCGATAGTTTAGAAGAGCCTGCACGCTTTGCAATCATTTCGGTAGAGCCTCCACCATCTAATCCGACTGCGCTGACAACTCCCAGCTTCTCCATTTCTTCCGCCATTTTTGTAAGACTCACGCCGTCACTCTCATCAAAAAGTGTACTTGGCTGGTCAAAGGTTACGGCAATCACCTCATTCTTTTCTGTCACACCAATCGCCGTACGTGCCTTACTGGCGGTGACTAGGGCGCTTCCATAACTCTGTAAAAGTTCTTCTTTTGTTAAAGCTTTTCCATCCTTCACTAACCAGTTATAGCCTGAAGAAGCAACGACGACATCGTTGGCGAGCGTACGATCTTTCCCTTTATAAAGGTTAAAGGTAAACGAAACTTTCGTACCCTCTTGCATCGTACTCTTTACGACATCTGCTTTGTCATTAAATCCTCCGATGATCACACCATCTTTTGGAATTTCAATTTCTTCTGCTGAATCATAAATCTTGTCAATCGTTCCTTGATAGGTTTGTCCCGCTTTTAACTGGCCAGGATTTTTAATCCCTTTAACAACAGCAAGAGCCCCATCATTAACAAAATCTCCATCTCGGTCCTGAAATTCAAGCTTGCCTGATTGAGTTAATTTTGGTGTATAAAGAATCAGCTTGTTATGAGCATTCTCGTTTCGATTCAAGCCGTCTATGTCGATATAATCTCCTTGATATTGGATCGTCCCCTCCATAGACAAAGTATCAACAAAGGCTTGATTATCTTCGTCTACTCCAAATACGGGATGGATCTCTACCTGCGAAGGGGATGAGTGATTAACTAACAGGGATTGTCCCTTCACCTGCAGTCCCATGTTCATACCTGTCTGCATGTTAAACATATCAGCATTGACACCAGCGACAACTTCTGTCCCCTGGAGTTTCTCACGCTGGGCTTGTTTTAAAACCTCTTCTCTTGCCACTACTCGATCTAACGCAGAGGATGTAGTGATATGGACATTATCCTTATTCAGGTCAGCCTTCACGATGTTCATTCTTTCGTTCATGTCGCTGCTGTCTAAATTGGAAATTTGCATTTCCTTATAATCGATGCCTTTGGATAAAGTCTCATCGGTTAACGTTTTCCTTTTTTCAGGAATTTTTTCAGGAATGTCTACCCCGTTCAGTTCGATCGTCCTGCCTAATTGATTTTCGGCAAAGGCAAGCGCTTCTTTTCTCATATCTTTTCCTGAATTATCTGTCGTCGGATTTCCAACAAACACAATATATCCATTTTCAGGAATATGTATGCCGCTGATATACCTTGCACCTGCGTCTAATGCTTTTCCATCCGGATGTTCACTAGAAAACTGGTTTCCGTAATAGTCGATGTAGCTGACTAATTTTCCATCCTCTACAATGAGCGTAACTCCCCAGCCAGCGATTTCTTCCCCTCTAGTAATCGTTAAGGTTTCCCCTTGCTCCCAGTCATACAACCCCGCTCTCCCTCCAGGAAACGGCGTTACTGGATCTGGGTTGACATCAGAAATCTCTAAACGGTCACCATCTGCATTCTGAATATACTGGCTATATTCAGAAGTTGCTTTTACATCAGCGGTTTCTTCTTTTTGACCCGATTCAGCAAAAACTGATGGTGATAAGTTCGAAACAAGAAGAAGAAAAATGAAAAACACGACAGACACTTTTTGAAACTTTTTCACTACTTTTCCCTCCTTCATTTGGTTTACACCTAAAATTATAAGAGAGAAAGATTAATGGATTATTATGAGAATGTACCTTAGTGTAAACGTTTAAATTAGGAGATTCTTCCTAAGAATCGTCATTTTTTTCATTATTAATGAGAATTCAGCTGAATATGTCGCATATATTTGAAATTACTAGGAATTAAGGACCTGTGAACCTGAATTTTTCGCTTTACAAAATTTACTTATATTTACAGAACCATTAAATTCTCAATGGATAAAAAAAGGTTTCGCCCATTTTGAGCGAAACCTTTTTTCATTTAGTCTATACCAATAGATAAATATTTTGTTTCCAAGAAGGCTTCAATACCTTCTGATCCTCCTTCTCTTCCTAAGCCGCTTTGTTTCATCCCTCCAAATGGAGCCTGAGCTGTGGATGGAGCTCCATGATTCCAGCCGATAATTCCATAGTCTAATGCCTCAGCGAATTTCGTGCCTCGCGCCATGCTTTCTGTGAAATAATAAGCGGCCAAACCAAACGGAGAATCATTAGCTAATCGAATGGCTTCCTCATCCGATTCTATTTTTTGGATCGGTACAACGGGTCCAAATGTCTCTTCCTTCATGCAAAGCATGTCTTCTTTTGCCTCCAGAAGGAGCGTTGGTGGATAGAAAGGTGCATCTTGAACGTCATTTTGATAACCTTTGCCGCCAACTTCTGCCTTCGCTCCCCTTTTTAATGCATCCTCTACGTGACGAACTACTTTATCATAACCTGCCTGATTAATGAGAGGACCTATATCTACGTTGTCCTCCAAACCATTTCCTACCTGGAGTTCCTCAATTTTAACCTTTAGTTTGGATACAAACGCATCATAGATCCCGGACTGCACGTATAAACGATTTGCACATATGCACGTCTGTCCGGCATTTCTGAATTTGGATGCCATCGTTCCTTCAATCGCTTTTTCTATATCAGCATCATCCAGCACTATAAGAGGAGCTTGACCTCCCAATTCCAAGGAAATATTTTTGATTAGATCCGCACTTTGCTTCATAAGCAGCCTTCCCACCTCTGTTGAACCGGTGAACGTTAGTTTACGAACTTCCTCACTTGTTTGGATCGTTTCACTAAACACTTCATCTGGTGTGACCACCATATTTACGACACCACTTGGAAGGCCGGCCTCATCTGCACACTCCATTAACTTTGCCGCTGTTAAAGGAGTTTCCTTGGGAGGTTTCACAATAAATGTGCAGCCTGCTGCAAGGGCTGGAGCCATCTTTCTAGTAATCATAGCTGCTGGAAAATTCCATGGAGTAATGGCTGCAACGACTCCCAAAGGTTGTTTCAAAACTTGAATCCTTTGACCATTGCTTTTCGAAGGAATAGTCTTTCCATAGACTCGTTTGCCTTCTTCTGCGTACCATTTAACAAAGGAAGCAGCATATAAGACTTCGCCTCTAGCTTCTTTCAATGGTTTTCCATTCTCCAAAGTAATGATTCGGGCAATCTCTTCCTTTCTTTCAATGATCCGCTGATAAAATTTTTCCAAATAATTGGAGCGATCTTCTGCAGTGAATCTTCGCCATATTTCAAATGCGGCCTGTGCTCCTTCAATAGCACCAAGTACGTCTTCCTTTGTCCCATCAGGCATGGTACCAATTATTTCTTTTGTAGCAGGATTGATGATAGAGAAGGTTGCTGAGTATTTACCTGTCCATTCACCGTTTACATAGTTTAATAGATTTAATGGCTCCGTACTGGTTTTCATTAATTATCCCCCTTTAATCAATCGCCTTTATAGAAATTGTTCCGAGCACTTTCATAGAAAGTAAGTTGTTGTTGTACATACGTGTCGGTCACCGGCTGGATCGCCTTGACTATGGCATCAAACATTGCCCTTCTTGAATTTAAACGAATGGAAGTTTCATCTTTGGCATCAGGATCAACCCAGCAGGCAACAAGCAATGCAAGATCTTCAATATCTTCTTTGCTAATATATCCTTCTTTAACAGCGTCCAGCACTCCTTGGCTTAATCCGATCTGCGCCGCACCGGAAAAAAAACGTCCATATTCTTCATCTTCAAGGGTTACTTTATTCACTACGATTGTAGTGGGTCTTACAAGTTGATTTGCACCTAAGCAGGCAAGAAAAGGAACGTGTCCTTTGGACGGACTAGCCAATGAGCGAATCGTTTCTGCATAAGCATTACTTCCTCTTTCACTCAACACCACATTTATATGGACTCCATTCGGCAGATCTCCACCGTATGCTTCACCAAATTTACCATCATATTTCTTGCTCTTCACGCTCATTCTTTTCTCATCCTTTCCTCTATAATTTGGAAAATAGATTTTTCTTTAAATAGACGCATCCTTGTATTCTTTCGTCTGCTCTTTTCCGCTCACCTCCGCTATGAAGTTGTTATTTTCTCTATAAGAATTGGTTTTGTCATACGCCCATGGATTTTTGGCAATTTTCATTAAAGAACCAAACACAATTAATTCTAATAACAATGCGGGCACCCCTCCCAGGTTATTCAGCATCTTAACCCCATCAATATTAGCAAAGCTAATCATAGTCCACGAAATGATGCTGACAGTAACTCCCCAAACCACTTTAATGAGTGTAGAAGGCTCAGGATTTTCCGGGGAAATCCCGTGTGAACTGATGCCGCTCATAGCAGCATTGTTTGAGTCACAGGCAGTGACAAACGTAACGAAGACGATAAAAATAAAGAAAGGAATGATTAGTTTCGACCAAGGCAGAGCTGCAAACACGCCGTACAAAACAGTTTCCGGACCACTGGACGTAAGAAGTTCCGTCAGCCCTCCACCATTCAAATCCATAAAAACAGCGGTTCCTCCAAAGACACTTATCCAAACGGCACCAAAGATAGCAGGGAAAACAAAATTTACCAGAATCACAGTTTTCACTTTATAACCATAGGCAATTCTTCCAAGAAACAAAGAAATAATCATTGCCCAGGCAAACCAGCTCGCCCAATAGAAAGTGGTCCATGATCCCGGCCAAGAATCTTTGGATAACTCTCCGGTAAATAAACTTTTTTCAAAGAAATTAGAAAGAAAATTTCCAAATGCTTCTGTTCCTGCATTCAGCATGAAGCTTGTTGGGCCGACAATAAATACAAATATAGTAATCAGCACGAACGCTCTCATATTAATGTTCGAAAGATATCTGATTCCTTTCATTAAACCAGTAGAGGAAGAAATTACAAACGTAAACATAACTACACCAGCTACAATTGCCCATAAGACCGGGGTACTCTTAATCCCAGATACGTAATTGATCCCTCCTGATAGGTTTAATATGCTTGTTCCCATCGAAGCGGCCATTCCCGTTGCTAACGTGTACAAGGAGATCCCATCTACAAGACTACCAACCTTCCCGCTCATCACCCTTTTTCCAAGTAAAGGAACGAGAGGAGAACTTAAACTGTATGGATTTTTCATATTATAGTAAGAAAATGCAAAAACAATGGTTGGAACGGTATAAATCGCATATGGTGTGATCGTCCAATGCAGATACATTGTTGAAAGAGCAAACATTGCAGCCTCTGGAGTATGAGGCTCGATCCCTAAAGAAGCCGGAGGTTGTGATAAGTGATAAACCGGCTCTACCAAAGACCAGAATGTTAATGTTGCGATTGTGGTCGTAAGCGCGATAGCAAACCAGCTCATCATCCCCAAAGTTGGCTTCGCATCTTTTCCTCCAATTTTCACATCGCCCAATGGAGAAAAATAAGCCAGCACACATCCAGCAACCATCAATAACCCGCCAACACTAAACAACCACCCCATCTCATTAATGACCCAGTTATTTGCACTAGTCGTTACTTGAACAAACACATCTTTCTTAAAAAGACTGAGGACAGCTGCTCCAATCAACAGCAAAAACGGCGGCCAGAAAACGGCGTGACGCAACTTAGGCATAGAAGCTGCCCACTTTCTTGGTAACGCTTACATTAGGGAGCATCAATGATTGCGTTTTGAACTCAATCAATGATCGGCCAACATTCACGCAGCTGTGGTCATGGAAAGAATCAAATACTTGATTAATATCTTCGAGTTGAATACGGCTCAAGATAAGCTCATCCAATTTATAGCGACCTTCTAAATAAAGCTTCGCAATGGTAACAAAATCTCGAAAAGGCTGTATATCTCCGTAAAAACTCCCCTTTAATACTTTACCTACACGATGGAATCCTCCTGCCGGCAGGTTGACGATCATCGAAGCATTATAAGCACCAACGACTACTACAACGCCTTTTTTTCTAACCCCGTTCCATGCACTTTCGGTAGCTTTAGTGTTTCCGGAACAATCAATAGCATAGTGAACACCCATCCCCCCTGTTAATTCTTTTAACGCTTCATCTGCCTTTTCTTCTCCAACGTGAACTGTATGAGTAGCACCAAATTGTTTAGCGATTTCAAGATTTCCTGGCTTAACATCACACGCAATAATTTTAGCTGCACCTGCAATAACGGCTCCTTGGATAGCGTTGATTCCTACTCCTCCGATTCCAAATACTGCTACAGTAGTACCTGGTCTCACTTGAGCCGCATTCACAGCTGCTCCGTACCCTGTAGCCACACCGCAGCCAATTAACGAAGCTTGGGCAAGAGGCATATCATCTGGTAATTTCACACAAGACATCTCGGGAACCACAGTGTACTCGGCAAATGTGGACAATAAAGAATGGTGATACATGCGTTCTCCGTTCCTGCTCAGTCTAGTTGTCCCGTCAAGTAAAGTTCCATTAAACATTGGTCCGAATGCCTCTTCGCATAAATGAAAATCCCCTGATGTGCAATACTCACATACACCGCAGTAAGGAACCCAATTCAAGGCTACTTTATCACCTACCTTTACATGTTTCACATTCGGGCCGATTTCATGAACAATACCTGCACCTTCATGACCTAAAATCGTCGGAGTAGGAGTTTCAGGGTCGTTTAATGCGTTCAGATCACTATGACAGATGCTAGTTGCCTCTATTTTCACCAGTACTTCGTTTGCTTTTGGGCTGTTTAAATCAACACATTGAATTTGAAGCGGACTACCTACAGACTCCATTACTGCAGCTTTCATCTTCACTATTATTCCCCCTACGTACTTAATCATTAAACGTTAATGCCAGGAGATCAGCCATCACATATAAAATTGTGTTTTTTAAAATTAGTGAAGGAAAGCTTTCTATTTATAAAGCGTTTTCAACACCAAACGAAACACCTTCTTCCGTTCATAATATGAACTATTTGTTCTTTTAATGAACTTTTGAAGAAATTATATACCAGTATTTTCAAGTTGGTCAATACTTTTTTGAAATTTATGAACTTTTGTTTATGCGTGTGTGAAACGCCCTTTAATGACAAGGTTTAGTGAGTGCGCTATAATTTCAGTATGAATACTACTAAAAATCATTCCATCCAATCTGTCGTTCGAGCCGCTACTATTATCCAGCTTATCGCGGACAGTCCCACTCCTATGATGATTAATCAAATCACAGAAATAACAGACCTCAATCGAACAACTGTCTGGCGCCTGCTGGAAACCCTTGAATCCCTTGACTATGTAGAAAGAGATCCTGTGACCAAAGGATATCAACTTGGATATGCACCTTATCGTTTATTTACAAAAACTAATTTGTATGGACCATTGATTCGAAGAGCGCGTCCTATTCTTGAGAAGCTTAGAGATGAAACCAATGAAACAGTCCTTTTAAGTGTCCCTAAACACAACGGCACGCTTACCATAGATCAAATCGATGCCCCCTACAGCATCCGGGCTATTAATTATGTAAACAAGTTTTTGCCTTCACATTGCACGTCCAACGGAAAAATACTATTGAGCCGATTACCTAGTGAGGAGCTTGAGTTAATCCTGGAACGACCTTTAAAACAAGTCACCTCTTTTACCATTACTGAAACAAACCAGTTAAAAGAAGAAATAGAGTGGATTCGTAAATATGGTTTTAGTTTAACTTTAAGAGAATGGGATGAAAGCGAAAATGGAATATCCGCTGCAATTCTGGATGAGAGAGATGAGTTAATAGGATTTGTCAGTTTGTTAGGACCTTACCATCGACTCACTAAGGAAAAAATGATTGATTTGGCTCCGAAATTAAAAGATAAAGCGAACTCTATTGCCAATCTATTAAAATAACTCTTTAATTAAAAAAAGGTTGTCTGGAGTGTTACTTTCACCAGACAACCTTAAATATATGAATGATAGTGTTATCGATAAGTCATTATTTATTGTTCAAAACTTATAAAGAAGAATTTTATTAGTACCATCTCTTTCAGAAACCTACAATTGTTTTTTTACCTGTTCAGCAAAAGCAGCTCCATCGATTACTCGCTTACCGCCCCCCTGCACAAAGTTCGGTTTTCCTCCACCTTTTCCTTGAATAAACGGCATCGTCTGCTTGGCAATTTCATTCATATTTCGATCGATCTCTTCTCCCCGGGCAAGTACAAATTGCAGCTGTTCTTCCTGTTCGCTTATAAGGATGAGATAAGCATGGGGCGCTTCTTCGACAATCGTTTTTCCAAGCGACTGAAGCGTCTTGATTGAGCGGTCCTGAAACACGCGCTCTATTACTTGAGCTCCATTGCTTACTGAGATCATATCTCTCGCTTCGTACTGAAGCAATTGATCCTCAAGATCAGTAATTTTCTTATCTTTTTCCTTGCTTACTTTGACCAGCTGGTCCACCTCTTCCACCAACTGCTCCTCCGGTCTAGGAATAAGCTGTTTCATTTCGGTTAGAATTCGGTGTTTTTGTTCAAATTTAGATAGAATCCGATCTCCACAGGCAAACTCCAGGCGGACCTGTTTCTTGCTCTTCGTCCAACCTAGAAACTTTACAGCCATTACTTCTGCAGTGGACTTCGGGTGTGTCCCTCCACACCCGTTGTAATCAATCTCAGGAATAATAACAAGACGTACATCGCCCTCTACTGCAAGTGGTTTACGAAGCGGATACTCCTGAGCTTCTTCTACAGACATCCATTTAGTTACAACCGGATGATTGTGACGAATGATTTCGTTTACCCGCTTCTCCGCCTCTTGTAAAAGTTCTCCTGACAGCTTATTTGTATTTAAATCGATCGTCACCGTATCTTCTCCTAAATGAAAACTAGTGGTCGGGATCTCATACTGGTCATCAAAAACGGCTGAAATGATGTGCTGCCCGAGATGCTGCTGCATATGGTCAAACCGCCGCTTCCAGTCGATATTTCCTTCCACTTCTTCTGTACCTGCCGGAAACCCCTTCTTCACATAATGACGGAGCTCGCCCTCCACTTCTTCCACATCAATGACTTCCACTCCATCCAGCATCCCTTTGTCATAAGGCTGTCCGCCCCCTGAAGGGTAAAACGCTGTCTCTTCCAGTACTACAAAGAGTCCGTGATGATCCTCATCTATTTTTACAACTCTAGATTTAAATTCGGTTACGTAAGTATCTTCATAGTATAGCTTTCTCGTCATTGTAATTTCCTCCTAGGTTTATCTAATGGTATCGTATCATGTATAGAATAGATGAAGTAGATGATACGATTCTCGATGCAGCTAATTAGTTATATAACAAAAAGGACTTGGAGAATATAGCATTCAACAAGTCCTTTATTAGATAGAGATTAAGGTTTATTCCAATTAACTAGAAGTATTCGTATAGTGCCTTCTCTCTACAGTTACTGTGAATTAATGCTCTTTGGAGTTCGACCAGCAGTACCTCCCATGTACTTATTTAATTCCAATGGAAAGATACTTCGTTTCAAGGAAAGGCTCGATACCTTCCGCTCCGCCTTCTCGTCCTAAGCCGCTTTGTTTCGTACCCCCGAAAGGTGCCTGGGCTGCGGATGGAGCACCATGATTCCAGCCGACAATTCCATAATCTAAAGCTTCGCCGATTTTCGTACCGCGGCTCATATTTTCCGTAAAGTAATAAGCAGCCAAGCCAAACGGCGTATCATTTGCGAGACGGACGGCTTCTTCATCAGACTCCACTTTTTGCACAGGCACGACCGGGCCGAACGTCTCCTCTGTCATACAGAGCATATTTTCCTTTGCATTGATCAGCAGCGTAGGTTCAAAGAAAGGAGCATCTTGTTCGCTGGTTTGATGCCCTTTACCGCCTACAAGCACTTCCGCGCCTTTTGCCACGGCGTCTTCTACGTGACGTACTACTTTGTCATACCCCTTTTGGTTAATGAGCGGGCCGATGTCCACGTCTTCCTCTAAGCCGTTCCCTACTTTCAATTCAGCAACTTTTTCCTTAAGCTTACCTACGAATTCATCATAGATACCGGACTGCACGTAAATTCGGTTTGCACAAATACAGGTCTGGCCGGCATTTCTAAATTTTGATGCGATCGTTCCTTCTACAGCGGTCTCTACGTCGGCATCATCTAATACGATAAGCGGTGCCTGCCCACCGAGCTCCAGGGAAATATTTTTCATTGTATCCGCACTTTGTTTCATCAGCAGTTTACCAACTTCAGTGGACCCGGTGAAGGTCAGCTTGCGCACGACTTTACTCTTCTGAACCGTTTCACTGAACGCTTCGTTTGGTGTGAGAACCATATTGACCACACCGCGCGGAATACCTGCTTCTTCTGCACATTCCATAATCTTTGCTGCCGTTAATGGAGTTTCTTTTGGCGGTTTAACAATAAAAGTGCACCCTGCGGCGAGAGCAGGAGCGAGCTTTCTAGTGATCATTGCAGCAGGAAAGTTCCACGGGGTAATCGCTGCCACAACACCAACAGGCTGCTTAATCACTTGAATGCGCTGACCTTCGCCTTTCGACGGAATAGTACGCCCATAGACACGCTTTCCTTCTTCTGCATACCATTTAATGAAAGATGCCGCATACAAGACTTCTCCTCTAGCCTCCTTCAAAGGCTTGCCGTTTTCTTCAGTAAGGACTTGAGCAATTTCTTCTTTTCTCTCAATCAGTCGGGCGTACATTTTCTCTAAATACGCGGCCCGTTCTTCAGCAGAAAGCTTCTTCCATTCTTTAAATGCAGCATCGGCTCCTTCAATTGCTGCCAGTACATCTTTTTCTGTCCCGTTTGGCATCGTCCCAACTAATTCATTTGTAGCTGGGTTTATGACATCAAAGGTTTCCAGATTATCACCCTGCCATTCCCCATTAATGTAGTTTAATAGATGTAACGGACGTTCATTTGCTCCCATGATTTTTTCCTCCTCTAGTTTCTAAAATTAAGTCTTACTCCCAGCCCCGAAGCGAATGTTGATAGACTTTTCGAATGCTGTTTTCATCAAACGGCATCGGACTGCGGGCAAGCAGTCTTGTCTGCTTCGTGCCATTAATTGTTAAGCCTTCAATGTCTTCCTCTGTGATGCTGTATTCAGAAATCGACGTTGGAAGTCCTACGTCTTTTACCAACTCATGCAGCGCCTGGACGACTTCCAAAGCGACCTGTCTTTTATCTTTCCCCTCATAGGAAATCGAAAAAACCTCTCCCAGCTTATACATTTTATCTAAGGAAGAAGGACAGATCCGATGATACACATAAGGTAAAAGCACGGCGTTCGCCTCACCATGAGGAATTTTAAATAAACCTCCGAGTGGATAGGCAAGTCCATGGACTCCTGCCACGCCTGCATTGTAAAAGCTCATTCCTGCAATCAAACTTCCAAGAGACATTTCCTTACGTGCCTCATACGCTTTTGGATTCCATACCGCACTGCGGAGATTCCCTACAATCCGTGTCAACGCGTCTAATGCAAGTGAATCTGTCATTGGTGTCGCATTCACGGAAGTAAATGCTTCAAGCGCATGAGTGAAAGCGTCTACCCCGCTTGCTGCCGTCACCTTTGCCGGAAGTGAATAAGTAAATTGCGGGTCTACAATAGCATAATTGGCTAGTAAGTACTTGTTCGTCACGACATCTTTCGTATCCTCTAAAGAAAAAACAGCAATATCGGTCACTTCAGAACCTGTTCCAGCCGTAGTCGGGATTAGTACAGTTGGGATACCGGGAGAATGAACTTCCTTCGTCCCGGTTAGATTTAGATATTCTTCCACAGTCCCTTCATGCTCTGCAAGCACTGCCGCAGCTTTAGAGAGATCCATCGCGCTTCCGCCGCCGATTCCAATCACAAGGTCCGGCCCGGTCTCCCGAATTTCCTGAAGCACTTCATTTCCAGTAGCAAGCGGCGGTTCAGGAACGACATTGGTAGATAAATGATAGTGAACTCCTTCTTCTTCCAAAATGGTTTCAAGAGGTTCAGTCACTTTTAATTTTTTCAACATCGGATCGGTTAATACAAAGGCTTGTTGAACGTGCAAATCTTGTAAAATCTTCCGTAGTTGTTCAATGGCGTTTTCTCCGTGATAAATGTTTTGAGGAGTAATAAACGCATGCAATTGAGATTCTCCTTTCTAATAATAGACAGGAATCATTTTTGACGTTTCTGCGTCCATTTGAATGTTATTCCCTCAAATGAGCTTAACGACACCAATCTTTGTGATCATGCTGCTCTGCCGATCAAATTTCGTACGAAGGTTTTCAGGTCATTATATTTTACATTTATAAGAACCCTCGTGCTATCTGTGCTATATCCAATTCAACAATTCATCAGAACGCTAGTCTTTCCCATACTCAACACTGCTTCCCCGGTTCCTTATTAAATAAAATTGCTTAGCCATGTATTCCGGTGTATAGGGCATGTCATTTTTCAGCCACGCAATGATCGTCCCGATAAGGGCTGAGGAATCGTACCAAATTAAAAAATCTTGTTCAATACCGACTTTTTGAGCGTATGAATCCTTGCTTTCCATCCTCGAAACAATCCTCTCTGTTAAATAGGCTAATAAATGGTCTCTAAAGATGGGGATGTTCTTTGAAGTAAGGACAACCTTATAAAAATCAGCATTTCCAGCTATATACTCAAGAGTTTTCTCGATCACTTTCCATCCTGTCGTTTTGTTAGCTTCCTGTTTTGCGGATTCATATACACATGCAATCTCCTGAACCATCTCATCTGCCAGCTTTTCCTGCATGTCCGGAATATCCCGATAATGTAAATAAAACGTCACCCGATTAATTGTGGCACGTTCTGCGAGACGATTGACAGTGATTTTTTCAATGTCCATTTCTTTCAAGAGTTCGATAAAAGCCTCTTTCAGCAGCTGGCGTGTCCGGATCACACGAGGGTCTACTCTTTTATCCATCTAAAATCTTCCCCTTTTATTCCACTAAGATTGTAAAAATCAACTATTTAAGCTACAAAATTTAAATTTCTGTAAACTAATAAACACATGATAAATAATTGTTTGTTGTAGTCAATAGTAGGCTGTTCTATAATCTAGTTTATATTACGTTTACTATACAACATAGTGTAAATTAAATCTTCTGTGGTTATGAAAGGATGGATGGACTTGAGTGCTGCAACAGACACACATTCCATTAAGAAACTCCCTATTTTAACGATTATGATTTTGGGAGCTTTTTTTGTGATATTTAACCAGACAACCATGACGGTTGCGCTTCCGCCTTTAATGGAAGCATTTGATATTCAGGCTTCAACAGGGCAGTGGCTGACGACAGGGTATATGCTTGTTAACGGGGTTCTGATTCCGGTAACAGGCTTTTTAATGAAACGCTTTTCCACAAGACAGCTGTTTCTTTCTGCGATGTTTATTTTCCTTACTGGTACGATCGTATCGGCGGTGGCACCTGTGTTTGCTGTCTTACTTACCGGACGACTTATTCAAGCGGCTTCCACCGGGATTATTATCCCGTTACTCATGAACGTAGTGCTGTCCCTCTTCCCACCGCATAAGCGAGGTACGGCCATGGGAACGGTCGGGCTGGCGATTATCTTTGCTCCGGCAATCGGACCGACACTTGCCGGCTACATTCTTGATGATTTTCCATGGCAAGTATTGTTTTACGGCATGATCCCTTTCGTTGTAGTAATTATTATTTGTGCATTTATATTTCTTAAAAATGTTTCCGAAACAACCCAAAGTAAAATGGATTTCACGAGCTTGCTTTTATCTACGATCGGATTTGGCGGTCTTCTATACGGATTCAGTGAAGCAGGACAGCAAGGCTGGTCCAATACGGAAGTGATCGTTTCACTAGTTGTCGGCTTTGTTATGGTCGCTGTTTTCTCATTAAGACAGCTGTCTTCAAAGGAACCATTCCTTGACCTTAAGGCATTTAAGTACAACATGTTTTCCTTGACGACCATTATTAATTGCACGATTACAGTCGTCATGTATGCCGACATGATTTTGCTGCCGTTGTACTTGCAGAATGCACGCGGCTTTACGGCCTTGGAGTCTGGCGCCCTCATGCTTCCTGGGGCGTTATTGATGGGATTGATTAGTCCTGCCATCGGTAAAGTATTTGACCGGTTTGGGGTCAAATGGCTGTCTATTATCGGCATTGCCATCGTTCTGGCTACGACATACAGTTTTACAAATTTGACCGACTCGATCAGTTATACAACGCTCATCCTGATGTATGCCGGACGAAGAGTTGGAATGGCCCTGTTTTTAATGCCGCTTCAAACGGCTGGACTGAACCAATTGCCTGCCAGCCTGAACGCTCACGGCACCGCCATCTCCAACACCGCAAGACAAGTAGCCGGTGCCATCGGAACGTCTCTCTTAGTAACGATTATGACAAGCAGAACAAAAGATCATCTGCAGGAGATGGTAAGCAGCGGATCAGTGAGTGGCTCAAAAGAACATATGATCATGGAAGCATCCATACAGGGCATTAATGATGCCTACTTTGCTATGTTAATCTTCGGGCTGATTAGTTTAGTCCTTTCCTTTTTTCTTAAGCGTGTGGAACAGGCACCAGAAGAAAGTGCTGCTCAACAAGAATTGGCTGCAGAATAAAAGGAAACGAGGACAGTTTGGATATCCTGTCCTCGTTTTGGTTCTTCAAGAAAATGAAAGTGCTTTTTTCAAGGACATTCTTTCTGCTGATCATTTTACACTTTAGACTACCGTCCCTTATGTTCTGCAGCAGCTTCCTTCTCCGTGATATATTTTCTGATTTTTCTTATTGCAGACGACTGGCTTATACCAAGACTTTCTGCGACTTTATAACTTGACCCATATCGATCATAAGCTTCTAAAATTAAATAGTTCTCTAATTCTTCCAGCTTCTCCGGCAATGTATCCGCATGAGAGATCGATCCAGCTTTTATGATGGTTGGAAGCTGATCGATCGTGATTTCATTCGTATCCGATGTAATAACAAGTCTTTCAATAAGATTTTCCATTTCTCGAACATTCCCACGCCATTCATATTCATAAAATGCATTCATAACAATAGGTGAAATCTTTTTATGCTGGTGATATTTTTCATTGAATTTCCTTAGAAAATGGTGGGCCAACGGATAAATATCCTCTTTTCTATTCCTTAGTGGGGGCACATCAATGGGCACTACATTGAGACGATAGTAAAGATCTTCTCTAAACTGTCCCTCCCTCACCTGTTTTTCTAAATCCTGGTTAGTCGTAAAAATAAACCGGATATCTATATTCACGTTTTTATTATTCGTGAAAATCTGCTTCGTTTCTAACACTCTTAATAACTTGGATTGTAAGCTTAAGGACATCTCACTAATCTCATCTAAAAACAGCGTACACCCATCCGTAAGTTGTATCAGTCCCTCTAAGCTGTGCTCTGGGTTTCCAAATAATTCAGTTTCCAATACTTGCTGAGGGAGTTCCCCACAATTCACTTCGTGAAGCAGACTTTGACTTCGATCACTTACCGCATGGACTTTCTTTGCAAGCACAGTTTTTCCTACGCCTGTTTCCCCCCTGATCAATAAAGTTGCTTCGGTACGAGCAGCTTTACCCATCAACTTGATCACTTGCTGCATTCCTTTACTTTCCGCAATAACATCGGTGAAAGCAGATTCCTGAGAATTCTGCTGATGCTCTTTCAATTGTTTTTCAAGAGCGTGAATTCTTGACTTTAATTTTGTCATATCCGACAGGTCTCTAGCATAGCTGATCACTTTAATGAGGTTCCCTGTGGTAGAATCGAACACGGGTCTTGATTTGACGAACAACCGCTTCCCCTTCGTGGTCCGCTGCATAATTTCTACAGGAAGCTCTCTTTTGATGACTTCAATAGTAGCAGAAGGAGTAAAAAGCTCATCAGCCAAATCTTCAACATTTCTTCCCAATAACTTTTTGGCTGCAATCCCGTAATTCTTTTCACAGGCTTCATTTACATACAAAACAATTCCTTTATGATCCGTTACAAAAATCTCATCAAACGAATGTTCAACGATTTCCCGAAATAAGTGGTTATCTTGTAATTCGGTTACATGCATCTCATCACCTATATCCTTTTCTAGTAAAAAGTATAGCAAAGATATAGATTGGCTTAAGTGTCAATTATTTCTTGACGTGATAAGGATAATTTAGCAACGGTTTGTTCCATGGCTGCGCTGGCCAGCTTGATATCCTCCCAACTCGTTTCCTCTTCTTCGCAGTGGCTTTTGCCCCCTGTACTAGGAGTAAATACCATAACTGTCCTGCCTAAGCGATTTAAATACATGGCGTCATGCCCTGCTCCACTAAACAACTCTAAGTACTCGATCCCCTGATGACCACAGCTTTCCTTTAGAGTTTCTATTAAGGAATGGTCAAAATCGACGGGAGGCATAAAGGATAGATCTTCACAAAGGCTTAACGTGTCATCTTCGAGTGCTATTTCCCTTACTAATCTTTTTGCCACCTCCACTCGATTAAGAAGAGTCGATCGATCCGGATGCCTGATATCCATAGAAAAAGTGACTTCACTTGGAATGACATTGATTGTACCAGGCATTGTATGGAATTTACCAAATGTAACAAGTGTTTCATCATTCAAGCTGTTCACCCAGCTATTAATTCGATAAACAGCTCTAACTGCACTGAGAAGTGGATCTTTCCTATGATCCAATGGCGTCGTCCCAGCATGATCAGACTCTCCACTAAACTGAACTTGATGCCACGATAATCCTTGAATCCCCTTTACAACCCCAACAGGAATAGTTCTCGATTCAAGGACCGGCCCCTGTTCAATGTGCAATTCGATAAAGGCCTCTACCTGCTTCAGACGGTTTGTTTCTTCTCCCTGGTATCCAATTCTTTTCAATTCATCCTCAAACCTTAGCTCATTGTTATCTTTCATATCATACACATGCTGCTTTGTAAAAACACCGGTAATTGCCCCGCTTCCTAACATAGGAGTGGGAAAGCGTGCCCCCTCTTCATTTGAGAAAACTGCCACTTCTACAGGGTGCTGAAGCTCCAGCTCTCGTTCCTTTAAACTCTCCATAATCTCAAACCCTACAAGCACACCTAACGTACCATCAAACCTTCCTCCTTGAGGTACACTGTCCAAATGTGAGCCAAGAACAATCGGCCGTTTCTCTGGAAAGCGACCATTTAACCGTGCGTACATGTTTCCAAAATCATCAAAGCGGACATTGAAGTTCGCTTCTCTAGCCCACTTCATCCAAAGATCCCGTGCTTCTTTATCTAAATCACTTAAGGCGAGACGCTGGACTCCTCCTCTTTCAGTCGCACCAATCTCAGCCATTTTATTAAATCTACGCTTTAATCTCTCCACATTCATTATGCTCGCCCCTTATAAACCAAGCTTTAGAAAAAAGAATCCCCATATCACCACGGATATCCCTATAAATGCCACAGCAATTCCCATCGTTTGTTTGTACTGCTTCTTTAATTTAGCCAGCCCGTTCTTCTCAGATGCAAACGACTTAATGGTAGAAGTAGAAGAGTTAACTTTCTTCATTTCTTTGTAATAGTCAAGCTCATGAGCAGCAGGTTTGGTTGCAAAGCCAACCACAAGCAGCACAAGGGTAGATATAGCGAAAGCAATCATTAAGGCATCGATGTGAACCGGTAAATGAATGATCCCTCTGCTCGCTAATTCTGAAATAACAATAAATGAAACAACACCTGAGAGCATACTGCTAATGGCCGCTTTACTATTCATCCGCCTCCATTCAAGACCTGCGATAACCGTCGGTAGCCAGCCTACTCCAAAGATTGCACCGGCGTATATCGAAATCCAGTAAATTGCAGAAGGACGGCTGACAGCAATTAGACAAACCACAATCCCTACCACTACTTGTGCCCAGCGACCTACCTTAAGTGAATCTTTCTCACTCAAGGGCTCTTTTCTCAAGTTTTCATACAAGTCGCGAGCTAAAGCAAATCCAACAAGAACAAATAACGTAGAGGCTGTAGACATAATGGACGCCATTAACCCAGCTAGCCCAATTCCACCTAACACATCAGGAACTTGCTCTAAAAATCCAATAATCATCACATTGTCGGTGTTCTCAATTCCAGGTTGAAGCACACGCATGCCTCCAGCAGCGATAAAGACCACCACTTGCATAAACGGTGCAAAGAAAACGCCGATGACAGCAGCTTTCAAAATCACAAAATCATTTTTAGCTGGGAAGACACGTGATACAAGAGCTGGAGTACAGGAGAAGAACAGGATCCAGACGAGAAACTGGGAAATAGACCAACCTAAAGGACGTTCCTTTGCGCCTTCAATCGTCCAATATAACGGAATCGTGTCGGACAGGGCCTTCATCTCTTCAAATCCTGCTTTTCCAATAATAAATGGAGCAATGACAACCGAAATGGCAAGCATGGTAAAAAACATCAAAGTATCAGTAATGACAACTCCATACATGCCTCCAAGGGCACAAAAGATCAATAAAGCCGCTGTAAAAATAACAATCATGACAGGAAATGATATATTCGTAACTTCACTTAAAACAAGACCTGCGCCAATCAGTTGAATGACTCCATAACCTAACAACCCAACAATCATGATTAATACTGCGATCACACTTACGGTTTTATTCTTGAATCGTTTATCGAAAAAGTCAGGCATAGTCTTGCAATCGAGCGCCTTCATCTTTCGACCGATGTAAACCACCGCAATTAACGTTCCTAACCAGGCACCGAAAGACCCTAAAGCTGCAATCACGAGGGGACCTTCCGAATAAGAGGTTCCCGATATCCCAAGTAAGGTTACTGCGCTTAAATAGGTAGCAGCTAATGTACCGACAATTAACAGGGTCGTCCCTTTTTCTCCCATGACATAGAAATCATCTTTACTTTTTACCAGCCTGGTAATTCCAGCGCCTACTAAAATATAAACTGCCAGTACAGCAAAAAACACACCTGTAGTCATCTATTGGATACCTCCAGAAAGTATTTAACCATTGACCGATTTTGAATCTTGATAATCCGCTTGTTCCTCTTGTTCTCGTTCAAGTCGTTGAATCGCGGGCTTGTACTGTTTTCGTAAAATGAACATGACCACTACTGATGAAATAACCGTAGTCAAAATGCAGTTCAAGAATAAAATCAATACATCAACATTCATTACCAACACCCTCCTCTACTCGTGAAACTTCACACCATTCCAATAGGGTTTCCGCAATAATTAAGGCAGTGGCAAAAATTTTATCCATTTCAATGTACTCATTAGGGTAATGAGCCATACTCGTTTCACCCGGACCAAATACTACGGTCGGAATATTGGCAAGGGCCGTCAGTAACCCTCCATCAGTACCCCAAGGTGAAGCTTTTACAACAGGAGCTTCTCCTGTTTGAGAGTGATAAACATCCGTTAAGATACTTAAAAATGGATGGTCCTCTTCAATCTCCCCCGGCAGCCACCTCGCCCCAAACCACTCAACCTCCACAGGCGCTTCTTCAAACCAGGAATCCACCTCTGCAAGTCGGGATAAGTGGCTTTCAAATTGGTGTCTTGCGCTGCTCATTGACTCTCCAGGAGCAACCCCCATCCTACCTTTTAGAGTCACTTGATCAGGGACAGAGGACGGCCAGTTCCCACCTTCAATTTCTCCAACATTTATTGGTACTGGGATTGGATTTCCTTCATAAAGCGGGCTGTCTAGAGTTTGGTTTCTTACACTTTCTAAGTCGATAAGCGCTTCGTGCACCCTGTACGATTTTTGTATGGCACTTACCCCCTCATAACGTGTACCCCCGTGAGCGGATTTTCCATACACATGGACTTTAAACCACATAGAACCCTGCTGTTTAGGAAAAATGCGCATATTTGTGGGCTCCGGAATGAGTGCTGCATCTGCACGATAACCACGTTCAATAGCAGCTAACGTTCCTGAACCTCCGGATTCTTCTTCTACTACACTTTGAAAAATCACATCTCCTTTTAATTTGATACCTGAGGCTTGAATGGCTTCCATCGCCAGCAGAGAAGCAAGGTTTCCCCCTTTCATATCAGTGGCACCACGTCCGTAAAGCTTCCCGTCTTCCACTTCCCCGGAATAAGGGGAATCCTCCATTGATCCTGCTCCCCTTCCGGAACTACATCTACATGACCATTCAGGATAATGGACTTCCCTCCCCCATCTCCTTTCAGGACACCTACGACATTTTCGCTGCCTTTAAAGTCTGAACGAGATGCACAAAACTCCTTATGTTTGGAAAGAGTTTCATAATCGAGCTCCCACTGGTCCACCTCAAACCCTTTCCCGGCCAACCTTTCAGCAACAATTCTTTGCACTCCTGCCTCTGCTCCAGCTTTACTAGGCTCTTGAACCATTTTTTTCAACAGAGCAATATAGTGCTCTCCATTAGCCTCTATGAATGAATGTAAGCTTGCCGTATAGGACATCTCCGCTTCCTCCTTTATATATATTTTAATAATAATCAATATTCTGAATTTTATATAAAACAATATAGGGTTAAAATAAGTCAGATTTGACTCAAGGAAATGATGATTACGGTTCTCTATGTAACTATCAAAGGGAATGACTACATAAAAACAAAAGAAGGCTCAACCAAGGGTATTGGAAGAGGCCAACTTGTTTGGAACTATAACTCTCTGACAATTGCTGTGTTATTAAAAAGTGACCCGAATTTACTAAGTAATATTTGGATCGGTACCTGCTTCACTTCCTCCGTCATTTACTCCAGTTGGAGTGAATGGGCTGGTATTATTTCCTGTTTGTCCGAATTCTATCGTTTCGGAGGAAATATACAGCGCATCTCCAAAATTCACAACGCCGCCACTTATACTATTAATTCTGATTGTACCGATGATCACGCAAGCCATATTACCACTCTTTCTTAAAGTCTATAATTATATATATGGCTTTTCTTACTTACTTGTATAGGTGGTGCCTAAGACAAAAGGCGACTACCTATTAAGGTAATCGCCTTGAAATCTATGAACTCCTCCAGTTGTATTTAAAAAAAGTGATAAGCGTCTATCATCTGCATTAATTAAGGCAGGTCATTCCCCGCTGAAAGGTAAAGTTCATACCATTCTTCTCTCGTTAATTCGATAGCTGAAGCTTTGGCAATGTCCTGCATTCTGCCTTTATTCATCGTGCCGACCACCGGCTGAATGTTCGCCGGGTGACGTAAAATCCAGGCGATCGCAATCGCTGAATCTGTAACTCCCTTTTTCTCTGCTAATTCCTGCAGCTTTGCGTTTACCTCAGGAAATGCTTCATTGCCGATAAACGGCCCTTCAATCATGCCATGCTGGAATGGGGACCACGCCTGAATGGAGATATTGTTCAACCGGCAATATTCAAGCACATTGCTATCCCGCACAACGGCAGGGTCATTCTGCATATTGACGTTAAAACCTGCGTCAATCATAGGGGTATGTACGAGACTTAACTGAAGCTGGTTGACGATCAAATCCTCCGGTAAATACTTTTTCAACAGTTCCATTTGCATTGGGTTCTGGTTGCTCACACCAAAATAACGTACTTTTCCGCTCTCTTTTAATTTTGTAAATGCTTCAGCTACTTCTTCAGGTTCCATTAAGGCGTCTGGACGATGCAGGAGAAGACTGTCGACATAGTCGGTTTTTAACCTGCGCAGACTCCCTTCTACAGATTCCAGGATATGTTCCTTCGAAAAATCAAAGAAACCCTTGCGGATTCCGCACTTTGTCTGCAGCTTCATCTTCTCACGTACATCATCGTTCATGTTGATAGCTTCTGCAAAAACGGATTCTGATTCCCCTCCGCCATAAATATCCGCATGATCAAACAAATCCACACCACAATCAAGCGCATTCTCTATGACTTCCGATGCATCTTTTTTACTTAGTTTGTTCATGCGCATGCAGCCTAAAGAAATCTCGCCTACCTCCAGATCACTGCTTCCTAACTTGATTTTTTTCAAAAAAGACACCTCTTTTCTGTTGATAGCTTTATCTTAACACTGTCATGTAAGGATGACATTGAAAACGCTTCATCGTAATTAACTCTATCTTCAATCTCTTCTCCTATTAAACTTATAAATGCACGAGTGAAGCGAATGGAAGGTCTCTATGTTACGATATGTACGGTTACTACTTTGAACGAGGATTGGAGCTTCAATTATGGTACAAATGGCAAAACGAGGATATACCTTGTTTATCAGCTTATATGTCATCATGCATTTTATTGTTTCTTTTACAGAAGTTGAAGTGCTTGCAACCTCCCTCTCGCTGTTCGGACTGGCAGCTTTTTTACTTGGTTATTTCTTTCTGCCTGTCAAACAAGCCGGGATTTCGCTTTTGCTGCTGGTCATTGCCTTAATCATTCACCTTTCCGCAGGTACGTCTCTTATAGAAGGAACCGTATCAGGATTTTCTGTCATGAGTGGATTGATTGCTCTCTTGCTCATCGTTCCTGCGATCAGCTGGGTATTAGAAGAAAAGCCATACATTGAATCGGTCATTAACTTTGCTCAAAACCTGCTCAATACAAGCCGCAAATTTTACTTTGGGATGATGGTCATAACCCAGATCATTTCGTACTTCCTGTTATTTGGCGCTATTCCTATGGTCTATAGCATGATCGATGACTTCTTAAGCAGTCAAAAAGGAGAAGCGTGGGAAAACTATAAAGGTACCGCCTTGCTCCGCGCCTTCTCTTTAACAACGATGTGGGTCATCAGCATTCCAAGCTTTGTGTTTGCTGTTCATACACTGGGGGCATCGTTAGCCTTATCCATTCTCCAGGGATTTGTCATTTCCTTCGCTGGTATCTTGTTATCCGTATTCTTCTCGTCTTTTCAAGAACGTCATTACGGAATAGATCTTACCGCCGGCATCCAGGAGGAGTTGAGTAAAATTGCCAAGTCGAAAGAAGAGGATACGAACGGTCATCGAAATGCACTCGAATTCGGCTTTCTATTTGTCACGTTGTTCGGTTCCATCTTTGTTCTCAATGCTCTTTGGAAAGTAGAGCTGCTGCTTATTATCCCGATTGTTATTACAGCTTGGATCTTCCTCTACTTTATCGTTCGCAGAAGAATCCCGGCGATTTTCGAGAACGGAAAAGTCTATGCAGCTAAAAACATTCCAGACAAAGCCCAGCAGTTCTCGATTTTATTAGCAGCCGGTTTTTTAATTGATGCCGTAAACCAATCAGGCTATGGCAAATACATTATTGATGGTCTCTTTTATGTCACTGATGCGGTACCCTTCTTAAACTTCCTGTGGGTTCTGCCTTTTGTCGTCATCATTTTAGGTTTTATCGGTCTTGGTCCATTGACGGTTATTGTACTCGTCTCTGGAATTCTGCAAGGCGTGGACCTGCCCTACCCGCCAGAAATCGTCGTCCTTGGAATAACGTCAGGAAGCGTGATTTCGATTATGCTTTCTCCACTGATTTTACCGTCGATTATTTTGAGTTCGGTAAACAGGCTGAGCATTATAAAAAATGGATTATTATTTAACTATAAATACGCGATTGCTTTTTATGTGATGGTGCAGATCTATCTCCAATCTTTTGTGCTGTTTTTCTTATAAACCATGACAGCCACGAAAAAGGTGAACCTTTAAAAGGTTCGCAACTTGTAGAGAAACCCCGTGTTTTTCTACAAGATTTTTTCTTACCGAAAGGAGCGATCGCCCCTTCCCTTTCCGCGGACGAGCGCCCGAGCTTCCTCGTGAAACCCACGCTCGGCGATCTCGGCTCACTCGTTCTTACGCAGGAGTGGAAGGACCTCGCTTGATATTCTTTAAACAGAAAAAGACTCTCCTTCACCTAGCCCCCTAGCTAGAGATGGAGGAGAGTCTTTTTCATGTTCTGACAGACAGCTGCCATCAGCGCCTGTACCTTTACTTTTTCTTTTCCACGCAAACGTTAGCCCATGCCGTTCTTTTGAATCTGCGAAACTACTCTCCGCTTTCTCTTTTCTTATTCTATAAACCCATTTTCCCGAAATAAATAACCACTCTCCGGATCGGTCTTGCTCCCTTTCACTTCTTTGGTTTTCTGTCACAAGTTCTTCCATCGTTACGATTTCCATTTCATTTTGTCGTGCTTTTCTTGATTGAAACAAATAAGATTTCTCTATCCTCTCTTCTTCTACAATAAAAAAATAATTCCATACATTATCGATCTTTTTGTTGTAACAAGTCACAAATAATGATACTATACTATTCAGTTAAATAGTATGTCACATTAAGCGAATCAAAATTATTAGTATGTCATATTCATTCATACCTAAGGAGGGAGAACTTATAGGAATATCAAAAAATTGCTTACTTCATTCGTCTTCTGCTGCCTCATTTATTACTTATAGATAGGGAGATTGATTGTGACTAAACAAGAAACGGTGTACGTCGTGTCAGATTCAGTCGGGGAAACAGCTGAGTTAATGGTAAAAGCTGTGGCATGTCAATTTTTTGGCCAGGATGTAGTGATTAAGCATTTTTCTTATGTGGATGATAAACAGGATATTAATAATGTCATTACAGCGTCTAAATACAGTCATTCCATTATTGCTTATACCCTCGTCCTGCAGGATTTGAAGCAGTATCTTGATCATCAGGCAGAAGAAGAAGGAGTGATTGCTGTTGATTTAATGTATCCTCTGATGGATGCATTTACTCAAAAATTTCATATGGAACCCAATCGTCAACCAGGCAAAATGAGAACGTTAGATGAGAACTACTTCAAAAGAGTGGAGGCGATCGAGTTTGCCGTGAAGTATGATGACGGACAGGACGTACGAGGGCTGAAACAAGCAGACATTGTACTTATTGGAGTATCAAGAACATCAAAGACCCCTCTCTCTATGTATCTGGCGAATAAAAAATTCAAGGTGGCCAACGTGCCTCTCATCCCAGAGGTCAAACCTCCTCAAGAACTTTTTTCGATCCCGAAAAACAAATGTGTCGGGTTGATCATTTCACCTGAGAAATTAAATCAAATCCGCAAACAACGATTAAAAAATTTAGGATTTACCTCGCCTTCCAATTACGCTTCGCTCGATCGAATTCTTGAAGAACTAACGTGTGCTGAAAACATAATGAAAAAAATCGGTTGTCCAATCATTGATGTCTCTAATAAGGCAATAGAAGAGACAGCTGATCTAATATTAGCCTTATTTAATAAAAGGGGGAGCTTTGCATAATGGATAAGAAATTTGTGTTCATGTTTGATCAAGCTGGAAGCAGCGAAAAGGAACTTCTAGGTGGTAAAGGGGCAAATTTAGCTGAAATGACCCGTATTGGCTTACCGGTTCCTTATGGTTTTACAATTTCTACTGCGGCATGTAACGCTTACTTCGAGGCAGGACAGGTCATTTCGTCCCAAGTAGAAATGCAGGTGATCGAAGCCCTCCAAACACTCGAAGCAAAAACCGGAAAACGATTAGGGGATCCAACAAACCCGCTTCTTGTTTCTGTTCGGTCAGGCGCCGTACATTCTATGCCTGGAATGATGGACACTGTTTTGAACCTCGGAATGAATGATGAAACGGTAGAAGGAATGGCTGAACTTACAAACAATTCTCGATTTGCCTATGATTCCTACCGCAGATTTATTCAAATGTTTAGTAATGTTGTGCTTGGTTTAGATAACTATTACTTCGAACGGCACTTAGAAGATACCCGCGAAGAAAAAGGTTACCATTCCGATACAGAACTAACAGCTGAAGATTGGAAGCAAGTGATCAAAGAATTCAAAACCATTGTACTCACCTATACAAAAAAAAGCTTTCCAGAGGATCCAAGGGAACAATTATTCCTTACGATCAATGCGGTGTTTGACTCTTGGAATAACCAACGAGCTGTTTTGTACCGACGTCTTCACCATATCCCCGGTCATCTCGGTACAGCAGTAAATATTCAAAGCATGGTATTTGGAAATATGGGTGAAGATTCTGGTACGGGAGTAGCTTTCACGCGCAACCCATCCACCGGGGAGTCTGAACTTTATGGCGAATACTTGATTAATGCGCAAGGGGAAGACGTAGTTGCAGGAATTCGAACACCTCAGCCCATTGCCTCGCTGGAACAAGATATGCCGGATGTTTATCAGCAGCTGCTTGAAACCTGTCAGCTGTTAGAGAATCATTACCAGGATATGCAGGACATTGAATTTACCGTAGAAAGCGGAAAGTTATTTATCCTCCAAACTCGGACAGGTAAACGGACTGCCCAGGCAGCTATCCGAATCGCCGTGGAAATGGTAAGGGAAAACATTATGGATAAAAGGCATGCTCTCTTACGCGTCGATCCTGATCAACTCGACCAGCTGCTTCATCACCGCATCGACCCTGAACACAACTTGACAAAGTTAGCCGCCGGATTGCCCGCCTCCCCGGGAGCAGCCACAGGCCAAGTCGTATTTGATGCGGATGAAGCCGAAGTATTATCCAAAGACGGGAAAAAAGTAATCCTCGTCCGCCCGGAAACAACACCTGAGGACATCCATGGAATCGTGGCTTCCCAAGCTACTATTACAAGTCGGGGTGGTATGACAAGCCATGCAGCGGTTGTAGCCAGAGGTATGGGAAAAGCTTGTATATGCGGCTGTGAATCCTTAAAGATTAACTTAGACTCCAAGCAATTCAACGTAGAATCTACCACTGTAAAGCATGGCGACACCATTACGATAGACGGTACAACAGGAGAAATCTTTCTTGGAGAAATTCCGATGATTGAACCGGAGCTTTCGGACGAATTTAAATTACTGCTCAGCTGGGCCGATGAAGAAACAAAAATGGGAGTAAGGGCAAATGCTGATAACTCAGTCGATGCACAAAAAGCACTCGAATTTGGAGCTGTCGGCATCGGACTCTGCCGAACAGAGCATATGTTTATGGATTCCTCTCGGATCCCAACGGTGCAAAGCATGATTCTTTCTGAAACTATGGAAGAACGCAAAGAAGCTCTCGATAAGCTTCTGCCCATGCAGCAGCAGGATTTTGAGACCATTTTTGAAACGATGCAGGGACATCCCATTACGATACGATTATTGGATCCTCCCCTTCACGAGTTTTTACCGGATAAAGAAGACCTTTTGATTGAAGTAACCAAGCTGCAAATGAAGAACGCTGACGCAAGCGAGTTACAAGAGAAGCAAAACATTTTACGAAAAGTAAGGCTCTTAGAGGAATCGAATCCTATGTTAGGGCTCAGGGGCTGCCGGTTAGCCATGATCCATCCTGAAATTTACGAAATGCAGGTCAAGGCCATCTTTAATGCCACGGCCAACGTAATGAAAAGAGGAATTAAAGTAAAACCAGAAATCATGATTCCATTGGTCAGCCATGTAAACGAACTAAAAGAAATGCGTCAACTGGTCAATCAGATGGCTGAACAAGCTAAAGACGAAACAGGCCAAGAATTCGACTACCAAATTGGAACCATGATTGAAACGCCCCGCGCCGCACTTACAGCAGATCAAATCGCTGAAAAAGCTGACTTTTTCTCGTTTGGAACGAACGATCTGACTCAAACCACCTTTGGATATAGCCGAGACGATGCAGAAGGAAAATTTCTTCAGCATTATGTGGAAAACAATGTACTACCAAGAAACCCATTTGTATCATTAGACCAGGAAGGTGTAGGCAAACTTGTGGAAAGTGGCGTGGAACTAGGCAGAAAAGCAAACCCTGTACTAAAAACCGGTATTTGCGGAGAGCATGGCGGTGAGAAAGAATCGATTCAGTTCTGCTTCGATTTAGGGATGGATTATGTCAGCTGCTCCCCTTTCCGAGTTCCTTCTGCACGTCTTGCAGCAGCCCAGGCAACAATTAGAAATGAGCAGCGTAAAGCGATGAAGGTACCTCAGTACAATTAATATTGAAAAAAGGAAGACCCTCTTCTCCACCCTTTTGAAAAAAATAATGAAACTTACGTAGTAACTGGGAGCCCTAAGCAATACTTATAGTATTGCTTAGGGCTCCCTTCTATCTATTCCAATTATTCAATTATCGGCAAAATTTAACACAAAAATCAAACCTCAGCATCCCTTCATAAATCGATGCTGAGGCCCTAAAAGATAATAGTTACATTTATTCGAAGTCCTGCGTGTATTTGTTTTACCCCATGTCTGAATTTGCGATTATTCCCTTCTGCTTTCATCAATAAAAGACCTTATTGACACTCTACATTGCTTTCGAGGATTCATCAGAGCCATTAAGTAATTTATCCTTCTTAAATAATTTTAATATCAATGGTAACACCAAAACAATAATAGCTAGTGTTAATAAAATTGCGGAGATCGGTCTTGTAAAAAATGAAAAAATGTTTCCATTACTCATTACTAATGTCCGCCTTAAGCTTGCTTCCATCATGGGACCTAAAATTAAAGCTAGTATGACAGGTGATGCTGAAAAATCATACCGCAGCATCAAATAACCTATGATACCTGAGATTAGCATGACATAAACATCAAACATACTATTCCCTAAGGAGTATGAGCCTACTACACATAAAACTAAAATTACAGGAGTCAATATCGCTTTTGGTATAGCTAGTACTTTAGCGAATAAACGAATTCCAAGCAATCCATAAATCATGATCATTACATTAGCTAAAATCATTCCTATAAACAATGAATAAACAATTTCTCCATTTTGTTGAAAGAGCTGAGGGCCAGGTTGAATTCCTTGCACCATTAATGCTCCTAATAACACAGCTGTAACTGCATCACCTGGAATCCCTAAAGTCAATAAAGGGATCATGGCTCCGCCCGTTGAACCATTATTAGCTGCTTCCGGGGCAGCTACACCTTCTAAGTTTCCTTTATTGAATTCATCTTTGTTTTTAGCGAAGGTTGAAGCTACATTATAAGCAACAAATGCCCCTATATCTCCACCAGCCCCAGGGATCATTCCAATGAATGTTCCAATACCCGTGGATCTTAAAATTGTAAGAATAATAGTTCTAAACTCTTCCCACTTTAATGATATTTTTTTCACCTTTTGAATTACATTCCGCTTTGAAATTAGCTCCTCCAATGATTGAAAAGCTTGAGCTGCCGCAAATAATCCAATCATTACAGGAATAAAATTGATTCCTCCAGTTAAATTATAGTTTCCGAAAGTGAAACGGGGAAAGCCTCCCATTGGATCCGTACCAATCGTGGAGATTAAAAGACCTACCGCTCCAACAATTAAACCTTTCACCATAGATTTTCCTGCTACACTAGTAATTACAGCCAAACCAAATACCGCTAAAGCAAAGGTTTCCTGTGCGCTGAAGTTTAAAGCGAATTTGGCTAATTGTGGAGCAATAAATATTAGAACGAATACACTTAATATTCCTCCAATACTAGAGGAAAGTGTTGCAGTAGTGAGTGCCTTGTAGGCAAACCCTCTTTTTGTCAATTCATACCCTGCAATAGCCGTTGCTGCTGAAGATGGGGTACCTGGTGTTCTAAGTAATATTGCTGCAATGGAACCACCATATATTGCCCCAAAATAAACACCTATGAGAAGTAGAATCCCCGCAATGGGCTCCATACTAAAAGTAACGGGTAATATTAATGCCACTCCCATAGTTGCTGTTAAGCCTGGAAGAGCTCCAATAGATATGCCTATCGCACAACCTATTATTATAGCTAATAGAGAGTGGAAATCAGAAAAATTACCAATTGCAGTTATTATGATATCCATTATTTAATCCCTCCTTTATATTAAAATTCCTGGCGGCAAAGGTACATTTAATAATTGTTGAAAAAAAACATAAATAAACAAAACTGCCCCTAATGGTACAGAAATGAAATAAACTTTTCTATTTACTTTCCCAATCCAAAGGATAAAAATTAAAAAAGCAACGGTACTGACATAAAACCCAATATAGGGGAGGGAAATAACGTAGACGAGGAATAGGCCTACATACAAGAATATTATTTTAACTTTTGGTTTAGGATTTTCGTTTTTAAAAAATAAACTTTTAACCAAAAGAATAGTACCCAATGCCATTAATATTATCGAGTATATTCTCGGCATAAAAGCAGGCCCTGTTTCCGTACCTGTAGGACCTGGAAAATCCAACGTACAATAATAAAAAAAACCACCTAATAAAATTGTTATTATACTAATAATCGTGTTTTCCTTTTTCACAATTTCCCCCCTTTTTTTCAGCGAAAGAATAATTTTAGAAAGACAATCTTAAAGAGAAGGCACAGAAGTTATTTATTAAGTCATTTAAATAGTTTGATACAATAATCTAATCCTACCGGTTTGGTTTTAACTCCTTTACGATATTTTCTGAGTAACCTTCCTCTAAAACAGAGACTAAGTTCTTAGCTGCTAACATAGCAATATCAGCCCTTGTTTTACTAGTAGCTGTACCGATATGGGGAAGCGATACTACGTTTGGCATTTCTAACAGTGGATTGGTCGAAGCTGGAGGCTCTTCATAAAAAACATCTAAGCCGGCTGCCAGGATCTCTTTATCATTTAACGCCTGGATTAATGCTTTTTCATTCACTGTTTGACCTCTGGAAGTATTAATGAAAATTGCCGTCTTTTTCATTAATTTAAAATGCTCCAAGCGTATAAACTCTTTTGTATTTTCATTTAAAGGAACCAACAGTAATACAAAATCAGATTCGCTTAACAAGTCTTCTAATTCTCGATAAGCTATTCCTAATTCATTTTCTATCTGAGGATTTTGGTTTCTGTTATGGTACACTACATTCATGTTAAATCCTGCTTTTGCCCTCCGAGCTACGACTTTCCCAATTCGTCCCATGCCAATAATACCTAGAGTGGAACCATGGACATCTATTCCAAACAGGTTGGAGTCATCTCCACCTTTCCAACTCCCTTGCTTTACATATTGGTCTAATTCCGGTATTCTCCGAGCTGTGGACAGCATTAAGCCAAATACCAGATCTGCAACACTATTGTCTAAAACGTGAGGTGTATGGGTCCCTAAAATATTGCGCTTACGCATTTCAACTATATCGAAATTATTGTAACCAACGGACATATTACTTACTACTTTCAGGCGGGGGCTGAGTTTAATAACCTAGCATCAATATTTTCCCCTGCGGT
Source organism: Halobacillus salinarum (assembly GCF_022919095.1). Lineage (NCBI taxonomy): Bacteria > Bacillati > Bacillota > Bacilli > Caryophanales > Bacillaceae > Halobacillus > Halobacillus salinarum. Next base: position 4,098,610 of record NZ_CP095073.1, read on the forward strand.
TAAGAGGCCATCCACCTGCTTAAATTCATCAAGAAATTGTTTGTCTGTGCTATCTAATTTTTTATCTCGCTTATAATAATCACAGTGAGTGGCAATATAAAGTTCTACTTCATAAGGTATAGGTTTGTTAATGTAAATTTTTGGTTTCATTTAGTAAGTCCTCCACATTCAACTTTCATAATATTTTTTCACATAAACAGGTAGGAAGAGGAACAACTGATCCATTTAAGTCAAGCTCGTCATCACCTCTTACTACTTAGCAATACCTAATGATTGAATTAATTCCTTAAATGATTCATTGCTTCCTCTCATTTCTTCCTTAAATTCTTCGCTGCTCCTCGTCTTAATACCTAATCCGTTATTGTCCATAAACTTTTTGAATTCCTTAGATTCTGCGGCTTCTAAAAATGCGGTTTCAAGTTCTTTCACTACATCATCTGGTGTATCTTTTGGAGCAATAATTCCCCTCCACGCTCCTACATTTACTGATTTAACCCCTTCCTCCTTTAAAGTCGGTACATCCGGAAGTGCCTTTGATCTCTCATCAGACATAACTGCTAATGTTTTCAATTTTCCAGCTTTTACTTGTGTTAAGACCTCACCTGGACTTACTGAAACCGCCTCAATATGCCCTCCAAGTAATGACGTAATTGAAGGAGCCGCTCCATCAAATGGGACAAACTTTAAGTCTATTCCGTTTGCTTTAGCAAAAGACTCCGCGGCTAAGTGCCAAATCGCTCCAGTTCCGGAGCCACCTACACGAATTTCTCCAGGATTTTCTTTCGCATAATCAATAAATTCTTGAATAGTATCATAAGGTGCATCTGCAGGGACGGTAATAGCTGCCGGATCAAAATTCAGTTGGGCAACAGGTGTAAAATCCTTATATGTAAAGTTAGCTAGCCCTAAATGAGGGAGGGTTGTTAACTCCACTGTTCCGAGTGTTAGCGTGTGTCCATCTGGTTTTGCGTTAGCACCTTCAGACATACCCACAGCTCCACCACCACCTGGTTTATTAACTACTCCTATAGAAGTATTTAATTTTTTTTCCGCTATTTTAGCGATAGATCTAGCTACAGCATCTGTGCCACCACCTGCTGCGTAGGGAACGATTAATTCTATTTGGCCATCAGAAATACTGCCTTTATTACTGTTATGACTTGAGGCTGAACCGGAAGCATTGCACCCAGTAATTACAAACAATAGAACGATTAACATAAGAGATAATACTCTTTTCATCATTATCTTCCTCCCTTGGGTTAATTGTTTTTTCACCAATCTCACCTTCTCATTAAACAAGTCAGCCAGTAATTCAAATTCACTAATAAATAATTCGCCAAATCGTTGATTCTTTTAAATAACTCAATATAACCGAATAGTTATCGTGCGCCTCCCTTCTCTAGGCTTCTTAGCATATAATTCCATTCCGAATCAAAAATTTTCCGTATTACGGAAAGCCTTTCCGTTTATGTGGTATTAAAAAAACCTAAATAAGCTGAATATTTTAGGTTTTTTAACGGAAATTTAATTGATCGAACGTTGATTCCCTTAAATGTTAACGCTTACTTTTTTGAAAGTCAACAACATTCAGAAAATTGCAATCACTTTATGTAACCCAAAGATTTTGAGATGGAGAGAGCTGTTTCTTTGATTAATGGAGCTAATTCTTGCTCAATTTTTTGATTGGTAACCCTCGTTTCTGGTCCAGCAATACTAATTGCTGCAATAACTTTATTGGTGTAATCAAGTATTGGTGCAGCTACACACCTTATATCTGCTTCGTGCTCCAGGTTATCAATGGCATAACCTTTATTTTTAATTTCATGTAAATGCTTGATCATTTGTTCTGGATCGATGATTGTAGTCTCAGTATATTTTGTCATACCTTTGTTTTTTAATATTTTTCTTACTTCTTCATCCTCCAACCCAGTCAATAAGGCTTTTCCAACTCCAGTACAATGTAAATTTGCACGATAACCAATTTTAGAAGCAATTTTTACCTTTTGATTACTTTCTACTTTATCGATATAGACGACTTCTTCATTTTCCCGAACACAAAGATGGATCACTTCATTCGTTTTGTCTCTCAAATCCTCTAGATATGGTCTAGCTGATTCTCGAAGGTCAATACTATCAATAATTTTTGAAGCTAAATAAACCATGTGCATTCCTAGTAATACTTTCCCTGTATTGATATCTTTCTTTACCATATTAAAATTAAGTAGTGTAGAAACAATACGGTGTACCGTAGTTGTAGGAATGTCTAAATGATGGGATAATTCCGTAATCCCCAATCCTTTTGGATAATCAGCGAGCTTATTAATTAGAATTAGACAACGCTCTAAAGATTTATTTGTACTCAATCCCAACTGTCCTTTCCGTTGAATCATAATAAGAATTCTATGAACAATTATACGTGATTTAGTTAAAAACTTCATTCTCCTGTGGTTCACTGCCACGGATGATTAATGTGATACTTAAGCCTGGGGGTGAAACGGTACAAAACTGCTTCTATGTTTGGCGGCTGTGTTTTTCTATATCATCAGTCAAACTTCTTAACCTTAGAAGAAACCGATCCAGTTTTACTACCTTTTCCCCCACTAACTGAAAGTCTATTTGAATGTAAAAGTCAGATTCATCTCCCCTCCTTTCGACTGATTGCTCTTCTTTGCCTCCTTATTAATTTGATCCCTTTTCCGAAAAAATTTAAAAGAACTGTTTGATAAAAGACTGAATTTTGTGTTACATTAAGTTCAGTATTATAACTTTGGTTTTATATATTAAACTAAGGAGGTTGTGAATTAGTATCACCTTATTTTGAAAGCGCATACTCAGCACTTATAACAAATGTCTATCTAGGAGGTTCATCGAAATGAAAACAAGATTTCACGGGGTCATCCCCCCGGTCCCTACTATTCTGTATAAAAACGGCCAGCTAGATAAAGCGGGGATGGGAAATTTAATAGATTTTTTAATTCACTCCCGCGTGGATGGCTTATTCTTTCTAGGTTCCGGCGGCGAGTTCAGTCAAATGTCTAAGGAATTAAGGAAAGAAGCAGCGGAATTTGTCATCCAGTACACAAATGGGCGAATTCCCGTATTAATCGGGACAGGGACACCAGGGACTCTGGAAACAATAGAACTTAGTCTCCACGCATCCGAAGCAGGTGCTGACGGAGTTGTCGTTATCAACCCTTATTATTTTCCTCTTACAGAAAACAGCCTTTACCAGCATTTTGCTGAAGTAGCGGAAAATGTTGATTTGCCTATTATCCTTTATAACTTTCCTGAATTGACCGGGCGTGACCTTTCTCCGGAACTCGTTTCACAACTGGCACAAGCCTATCCTAATATTGTAGGAATAAAAGATACGGTTCAATCGGTTGGCCATACAAGAGAATTAATAGTGTCAGTTAAAAAGAAAAGAGAAGATTTTGCCGTGTTTTCAGGGTATGATGATCACTTTTTAAATACTCTGTCTCTAGGCGGAGACGGTTCTATCCCATTAACGGCATCCTTTGCTCCTGAATTATCTGTGGGGATCTATGATTCTTTCAAACAAGGGGATTACCAACAAATGATTAACTTTCACAAAAACTTAGCCAGGCTGCCCCTTCTTTATAAATTAGACTCCCCATTTATGAACGTGGCAAAGGAGGCCATTAAGCTAAGGGGCATAGAAGTTTCAACCGATGTATTGCCACCCGTACGATCCTTAAGTCAGGAAAAAATCGATCAAATCGAAGATATAGTCTCCCAAGTATTACGGGATATTCATGTAGACGTTAAATTGTAAGCGGTTCATTAATTATTCCATTTAAATAGGAGGAGAAAAATGAAATCAACCCTAAAGAAATATCAAATGTACATTGATGGAGAGTTTGTTGATTCAAGTTCCACTGAGGTAAATCAAGTAATAAATCCCGCTACAGAGGAGGTTATTTCGGAAATACCAAAAGGTAGTTTGGAAGATGTTAAAAAAGCGATTGATTCTGCGGAAGAGGCACAAAAGAAATGGGCAAAGCTCCCTGCTGTCGAGAGGGCTGGCTACTTGAAAAAGATCTCCTCTGAAATTAGAAATAACGTCAGTGATTTAGCTGAAACAATTTCTGAAGAAATGGGAAAAACCATCGAGCTTGCTAAAACAGAGGTCGAATTTACAGCAGATTATATCGATTACATGGCTGAATGGGCCAGACGTTTTGAAGGAGAGATTTTACAAAGTGATCGACAAGATGAACATATCCTTGTTCATAAAGAACCGATCGGTGTAACAGCAGGAATTCTTCCTTGGAATTTCCCCTTCTTCTTAATTGCTCGTAAAGCAGCTCCGGCTTTGGTTACAGGAAATACAGTTGTGCTGAAGCCAAGTAACATTTCTCCAAACAATGCGATGGAGTTTGCCAAAATCCTGGACAAAGTTAATTTGCCAAAAGGAGTCATCAATATCGTTACAGGTAGTGGAAAAACCATCGGCCAGGAGCTGGCCAAGAATCCTAAGGTTGGGATGGTTAGTTTAACAGGGAGCTATAATGCTGGTTCTGAAGTAATGCGATCAGCTGCCGACAACATTACAAAAGTCTCCTTAGAACTTGGTGGTAAGGCTCCAGCCATTGTTATGGACGATGCAAATATAGATCTCGCAGTCAAATCAATCGTCGCATCCCGAGTCATCAATTCCGGACAAGTATGTAATTGCGCAGAGAGAGTGTATGTCCATGAATCAGTAAAGGATGAATTTATTGAAAAAGTGACGAATGAAATGCAAAAAACTAAATGCGGGGACCCTCTTTCAGATCCAGATTTAGACATGGGACCCCTTGTAAATAAAGAATCTCTAGAATCAGTGGAAAAGATGGTACAGGAAGCAGTCGAGAACGGCGCGAAAGTACTTACAGGCGGCAAACGCATAGAAAGAGAAAAAGGATACTTCTATGAGCCGACTGTATTAGGAAATGTGAATAATGAAATGGCTATAATGAAGGATGAAATATTCGGACCCGTCTTACCTATCGCAACTTTCCAGGACTTAGACGAAGCCATAGCCTTATCTAATGACTGTGAATATGGGCTGACCTCTTCGATTTTCACTAGAAGCCTGGATGTGACGATGAAAGCAAGTAAAGAACTGCAATTCGGTGAGACTTATATCAATCGTGAAAATTTTGAAGCGATCCAAGGTTTCCATGCAGGCTGGAAGAAATCAGGGATTGGCGGCGCAGATGGAAAGCACGGCTTAAATGAATACTTACAAACCCATGTTGTCTATTTATCTTATAACACGAATTAATTAGGAGGGATTGTCCGTGGGAACTACAGGACGTAAAATTACCGCTATTCGAGCCTATGTAGTGGAAGGCGGCGGTGGAGATTATCATGATCAAGACAAGGACCATTGGATTGTTCAACAAATTTCAACCCCTATGAGTATTTACCCCGAGTATAAAGAAACGAGGACAAGCTTTGGCATCAATGCCTTAAAGACCATTGTAGTAGAGGCTGAAGCTGATAATGGAGAAGTTGGTTTTGGTATTTCTACAGGCGGATACCCGGCGGCATGGATAATTATGAATCACTTAGATCGTTTTATTCTGGACCAGCCCGTAGAGCAAGTGGAAAAAATGTGGGATCAAATGTATCGTGCAACGATGTTTTATGGAAGAAAAGGGCTTGTTATGAATGCTATTTCCGCTATAGACCTTGCGTTATGGGATTTGCTTGGAAGGCTGCGGGAAGAACCCGTTCATGCCATGATTGGTGGTAAAGTGCGAAAAGAATTGGAGTTTTATGCTACAGGTCCCCGTCCGGATTTAGCAAAAGAAATGGGCTTTATCGGAGGAAAGATGCCTCTCAAATATGGTCCCTCCGACGGGGAAGCTGGATTGAAAAAGAATATTGCAATGGCCGAGGACATGAGAAATCGAGTTGGCGATGATTTTTGGCTCATGTGGGACTGCTGGATGTCCCTCGACCTTCCCTATTCGTTAAAGTTGATGGAAGCTTCTGAACGAGCTGGATTCAAATGGATAGAAGAGTGTTTTAATCCAGATGACTATTGGAGCTATAGAGACCTGAAAAAACGTGCAGGTAATAACATCATGGTGACGGGAGGAGAACATGAAGCCACACGATATGGTTTCCGTTTGTTACTTGAGTATTGTGATTTAGATATCATCCAGCCAGATGTTTGTTGGTGTGGCGGATTAACAGAACTAATAAAAATCGGCAACCTGGCTGAAAGCTATGGCAAGTTAGTCATTCCTCACGGAAGTGGCGTTTACAGCCATCATTATGTCACTACAAAAGTAAATAGTCCTTTTACAGAATATATCGTAATGAGTCCTGAGGCTGACCGAATTGAACCACAATTTTATCCGTTAATCAAAGATGAACCAATCCCCGTGAACGGTAAATTACAAGTGAGTGATCAACCAGGCTTTGGAGTTGAACTAAATAAAGAAGCCGGGCTGGCAGAAGTCCTAAAGGGTCAGCCAATCAGCTTTGTTTCTTCAACAGAATGATCATAACTAACACTCCCACAATAGGTAACCCCCTTTGGATTGCCTGTTGATGGGAGGTTTATCACACAACTAATGAAAGCGCAAACATAACCAAGAGAGGGTTTCTTGGTGTCAACAGCGTTTACTACTAATCAAAAAGGAGATATGCCAATGGCTGTCATGCATTTGTTGATTACTATTTCTATCATATTAATCCTTATTCTATTGTTTAAAATCAATGCTGCAATTAGCTTGATTATCGGTAGCCTTTATATGGGAATTGCCATGCAGCTAAGTTTAGTCGATACGGTGAATGCCATAGGTGAAGGCTTCGGTGGAACGATGGGAGCAATTGGTTTACCCATCGGCTTTGGAGTGATCATAGGACAATTAATGAGTGATTCGGGCGCAGCCCACACGATCGCCCATTCTATGATTGAAAAATCACCTAAGAAAATGGCGATGTATGCGCTAGGTCTGACAGGGTTCTTTTTATCCATCCCCGTTTTCTTTGATGTTACTTTTGTTATCCTGGTGCCTTTAGGGGTAGCTATTGCGAAAGAATTAAATAAACCGCTGCCTTATGCCATTGGTGCATTAGTTATAGGTGCCGCCACTGCCCATACCTTAGTCCCTCCTACCCCGAACCCCTTGGCAGCTGCCAGCATCCTGAATATGGATTTAGGTGTAATTACAATCGCGGGGTTATCTATCGGACTGGTTACTTCATTAATTGTTATGAAAGTATTTTTCCTTATTTTAGATAAAGGATTGTGGAATAATGAAAAAGATGTGGAAGGAGAAATGAAATTACAAAAGACTAAAGCTGATCAATTGAGCCCGGCTCAACGACCAAGCTTCTTGCTGTCTCTCTTGCCCATTCTTGTACCCATTATCTTGATTTTGCTCGGAACCGTTTTCGATTTCATAGTCAAAGGTGAATATGTCAGTAATCTAACAGAAATCCCTGGTTTTATTACTTTCTTGAGTAATCGTATCGTTGCTTTACTGTTCGGTGTGATTCTAGCTTACGTCATTGCATCTAAGTCTATGGATAAAAAAGAGAAAGACGAAGCCTCCTCTCTAGGGTTGCAGACAGCGGGAATTGTTTTACTTGTTACAGGAGCAGGAGGTGCTCTTGGAAAGGTCATTGAGACGACTGAGGTAGGAAAAACCTTAATTGGAGGGGTGTCGGAAAACACCAGCTCCCCCATCACTCTCATACTAATCACCTATCTCATTGCAGTTATTTTCCGCGTAGCTCAAGGATCAGGAACAGTAGCTGGTATTACTGCAATGACAATTATGGCAAGTGCTGCTACTTCAGGAATTGTCCATCCAGTCTGGATAGCAATGGCTGCATTATCTGGAGGAATCAGTATCGGTCACGTCAATGATAGTGGATTTTGGATTACTACAAAACTCTCCGGTTTTTCCATCCGTGGCGGTTTTAAAACGTATACGTTAGGGGAAGCACTTGTTTCATTGGTCATTATAGTGATTACCCTCGTTGGAGTGATTATTTACCCAGCTTAACTAAAAGTGTCCCATTGTAAAATTCATAGAAAGCATGGGTGAAACCATCTTATCTGTTTTCATCCATGCTTTTTTATGTCTCTCCATCCATATGTTAAAATACAACACAAAGTTTATTATACTAAACTATCATGATAAAGGGGGGATCCTATGGCACAAAAATATTGGGTACCTGCCATAGAACGAGTCAATGGAATTCTTAATTTAATTGCTACTCAGCCATCCAAGCTGCGGTTAATCGACATATCGAAAGAATTAGAGATTAATAAAAGTACCATGTATTCTTTATTAAATACGCTGGAGACATTGGGGTGGATTGTGAAGGAAAAAGGAGACACCTACTCATTAGGACCATCCTTGGGCGGGCTTAGTGCGGCTTATTTCCGTCAATTTAATATCTTACAATCGTTTTACTTAGAATCAGAAAAGTCGATTGATCGAATAAGTGAAAATATCCAATTAGGGATTTTAGACGGTGGAAATGTTGTTTATTTAGCTAAAAAAGAAGGCAGCTCCCCACTTCGTCTCGCTACTTATCCAGGTATGAAATTTCCTGCCTATGCCTCAGCCATAGGTAAAGCCCAGCTCTCGAAATATGACCTGGAGGAATTAAAAACTCTATATCCTTATGAGTTAGAAGCAAAAACTCCTTACACCTTAGATAATTTAGACAGCCTCTGGGAGGAAATGAAGACGATAAAAGAAAAAGGTTATGCAAGTGAAAGTCAAGAAGGGGCCATGGGCTTCTATTGTATTGCTGCACCAGTATATAATCATGCAAACGAAATTATTGCCGGAGTAAGCTTTACGATGCTTGAAAATAGTTGGAAAGAAAAACAGATAGCTGCCAGGGATGAAATCATAGATTTAGCCCAAAGGTTATCGGAGCATGCCGGCCACATTCACTAATCGAAGTAATAAAGAAACTCGACACAATTTAACTGCCTTATTTGTAAATAAGGATTAAGGGTGGGGTGAATTTCACCAGAGATTCCATTGAAAGATAAACTCTCTTAACGACGCACCCCCTTCCCACCTTTTGTCTAAGGGTAAGACCGTTTTGACTACCGGACTTTCTCCAGTAACAACTCACCCATGTTCAGCTATCCATTTATTTATTCCAGGGAAGACTCATCCTGAAAAGGAGGCAATGGGTCATGCATTTCATTCCAGTTTTTTATCATCTCTTCGTTAGTTAACAGGCATTGATCCAATCCCTTAATGATTTGCTCTTCATCCATATTCATCCCGATAAATACCAGCTCTGTCAATCGATCTCCGTATTCTTCATCCCAGCGCGCAGCTATTTCTGGTTCCTCTTTTAATACTTCCATTTGCTGCTCTTCAGGGTAAGCGGCAATCCACTTTCCCGCTCCTTGAATCGAAAGGGACGATCCCGCCTGTGACAGCAACCCGGAAATATCATTTCTCGAGGCAAGCCAAAAAAACCCTTTAGCTCGTACAATTCCATCCGGCCACTTTTCCAGCCAGTTCATCCAGCGTTCTGGGTGGAAAGGCCTTTTCCTGCGATAAATAAAGGAGCCAATTCCGTATTCTTCGCTTTCTGGAACATGTTCCTCATTCAACTCCTTTATCCAGCCCGCGCCTTGACTTGCCTTTTCAAAATCAAACAACCCTGTATGTAATACAGTGTTCAGCGGAACCTTGCTGTAACTAGTTTCGATCACCTGTGCATCAGGATTCAATTGTTTTAATATTGCTTTTAATTCCTCTCGATTCACTTCACTCACTAGATCTGCTTTATTCAAAAGGATTACATTGGCAAATTCGATTTGGTCGATTAACAGGTCGATAACTTCTCTTACGTCACTTTCGTCTGCTCCTTGATTACGATCCAGCAAGCTTTCTCCTGATCGGTAGTCATCCCAAAAACGATTTGCATCTACAACCGTTACCATCGTATCCAATTGGCAGTGTTGACCTAGATGAATTCCAAGCTCTTCATCCTCATAAACAAAGCTTTGCGCCACAGGAATCGGTTCTGATATTCCAGTCGATTCAATAACAATATAATCGATATCAAGTTGGGAGAGCTTCTCCACTTCTTTAATTAAATCTTCTCTGAGAGTACAGCAGATACAGCCATTTTGTAATTCCACCAATTTTTCTTCCGTTCGGCTGAATCCGCCTTGCTTCACCATACTGGCATCAATATTCACTTCACTCATGTCATTCACGATGACGGCGATTTTACGATCCTCTTTATTGTGCAGCAAATGATTTAATAATGTCGTTTTTCCTGACCCTAAATAACCACTCAACACAGTAACTGGTACTTTACCTGACAATTTCTACTCCCCCTATGCTGTTTGCGCAATCCTATCTGCTGCTTTTCTAGCCCCGAAATATTTCTTGATACAGGTCCTACCTCTAATTCAGCAAGAGCTCCAGCAACAAAGAGCCCATCTTTCCATTCCAATGAAGAATTCACAATAGGGAAACCACAAGGAGCACAAGGAAGGTTCAATTGGTCAATGATTGGCTTCAGCCAACCTTTTCCGGGTACGTCTGCTTCGGCTCCCGTAGCAAGCAGCAAATAGTCTCCGATAATGGTTTCTCTATTGGACGTCACAAGTTTAACAGAATCCTTCATCGGTGCAGCATGATCGATTTCCGTTGTATGAATATGAAGTTTACCTGTTCTCATTTGCCGCTTTAATTTCACGTGAAGCTCCCTTGTGATTGAACCCGTGTGTCTTGCTTGTTTAATAAGCGTTCGTCGTTTTTCATAACAGTCCACTTGGTGATAGTTCTTTAAATATTTCGGACCGAGCCAGCCAGGATCGCTGTCAAAATCTTTAATCCTAAAAGGATGCCGCTTGACTAAGGCAACGGATTGAATAGAGTTTACATTTGTCAGCGTGAAGGCGAGATGAGCAGCTGTCATCCCCCTCCCACAACAACTACCTCTCCTTCATGGGGAAGGGATTCTCCCATTTCAAATACATGGCTTAACAGCTCTGTACTTTCGAATTTACTGGCCCAGTCAGGGTAGCGCGGCTTTTGATTCACTCCCATAGCCAGCACAACTCGCTCCCCTTGTACGCTTTGACCATCAGAGGTGGTGACCTGCCACAAATCATCAGCCCTTGAAATCCCGTTTACAGTTCCCTGTCTCCAACACTCGCTTACCCCCACACTTTCCATTGTGTCTAAGCTGTGCTGATTGAACATGTCCAAACGTGGACGTTCGTATCTCCCTTAAAGGGTTGCGCGTAGTCGTTCGCACGGGAATATTTACCCAAGCTGTACGGATCGGCATTCAGGTGATGAACAGAAGGAGACCTTAAATAAGGCATCCCAATTTTATTTGTTAATGTTCGCCACATGTGCATGGGATCCGGGTAAGGGTCGATGATTAAAAGGTCTTCTTTGTTCACTTTCTCTTCAAGCAGGCGGGTGGCTACACAGCACCCTTGAATTCCTCCACCTATGATGATCCATTGATACATAACTGTACCCCTTTCTGTTACCAGCTTGCTTTTTTAACGCCAGGAATTTGACCCTTGTGAGCATATTCTCTAAAGGCAATGCGTGACATTTTAAATTTCCTCATATACGCACGAGGTCTGCCCGTTACTTCACATCTGCCTGTTAACCGTGTCGGGGAAGAATCACGCGGCAGCTTTCTCAGTGCTTCATAATCTCCTTTTGCTTTCAGCTCTCTACGAAGTTCCGCATATTTTTTCACCATCTCTTGTCTTTTCTTTTCTTTTGCAATTTTTGATTTCTTTGCCATTTTATTCAACACTCCTTAAATGTAATAATTACGATTTATTTCTAAAAAAATGATTCTCTTCATCTTTATACACTTCACTTGCAGTTGTACTCATTTGCCCAGCATATTTACCCTTATAAGGTTGTGTGGGCTCATCAACCTCCGCAATCACTAATTGACAAATTCTCCGTCCCTCTATCAATTCGATGGGAGCCCGGTTAGAATTGTAAAGTTCCAGAGTGAGCCGCCCTTCGAAACCAGGATCGACCCATCCAGCATTTTGAATGAATAATCCCATTCTTCCCACGGAGCTTCTGCCTTCCAAAAAAGCTGTAAGATGATTCGGTAATTTCACCCACTCCTTCGATGTCGCAAGCATAAAGGAATGCGGTGGAATAATGATCGGTTCTCCTGAACCAACAAAAATGTCGCGGTAGGAAGCTTTTTCCTTCATTGAAAGCTTACCAGTGGTGTGTTCATCCACTGCCATAAAATGTCTGCCTAATTCGAGATCAACAGAGGCTGGCTGAATGTGAGCATAGTCTAAAGGCTCGACGACCAGCTGTCCTTCCTCTATATGTTTGATAATGGTCTGCCTTGATAAAATCATGTCCACACCTTCTTCTTTTAGTAGGCTGGTCCCACTTCCCAAACAAATGGATCTTCCAATTCAGACCAGTCACTATCCATTTCTTCAGGCGTTAATAAACATTGATCCAGCTCTTTTGTGATTGTCTCCTGGTCAAGCTCTACTCCTATAAAGACCAGCTTGATCATTCGGTCGCCATACTCTACATCCCAATCATTGAGTATATCCGGGTTTTGCATAATCGTACGATCTTTTTGTTCTTTAGGGAGTGATGCCACCCAGTACGAAACCGGCTCTACAGAAACCGATGGTCCAGCCTGAGAGAGCAAAAGCGCCAATTTGTTTCTTGTCGCACACCAGGCTATCCCTTTGGCACGTACAATTGCTGTCGGCATCCGACTGATCCATTCGTAAAAACGCTTGGAATGAAAAGGGAGCCGACGTTTATATACAAAAGACTGAATTCCATACTCTTCCGTTTCCGGCGTATGATGCTCCGGACCTGCCATTAATTCCTGAAGCCATCCAGCTGATTGGCTTGCCTTTTCAAAATTAAACCGATGGGTGTCCAAAATTTTTGATAGTTCAATCTCACTGTAGGTGGTAGGAATGATTTCAGCTTCCGGCTGCAGCGTTCTAACGACTTTCGTCAATGAATCGAGCTGATCTTTCGTTACCATGTCACATTTATTTAATAAAAGCACATCGCAGAATTCTATTTGGTCAATAAGCAGATCGGCAAGGTTTCGCTCGTCCTCTTCTCCGACTGCTTGTTTTCTATCCAGAAGACGATCCCCGGACTCATAATCATGCCAAAACCGGTAAGCATCCAGAACCGTAACCATCGTGTCTAGACGACAATATTTCGTAAGGTCGATGCCTAGTTCTTCGTCGATATATGAAAAGGTTTGAGCAACAGGGACAGGTTCGCTGATTCCTGTAGATTCAATCACGATGTAATCAATGTTTCCGTTCTTAGCAATCTTTTCGACTTCAATCAGTAAGTCTTCCCTCAAAGTACAGCAGATGCAGCCGTTGGACATTTCGACTAAATTTTCTTCGATCCTTGAGAAGTGACCCCCTTGTTCTACTAAATCAGCGTCAATATTAATTTCACTCATGTCATTCACAATGACGGCAATCTTTAGTCCTTCCCGGTTATTTAAAATATGGTTGAGAAGTGTTGTCTTGCCTGCTCCTAAATATCCACTCAACACGGTTACAGGTATTTTCTTTTCCATTCTGTTCCTCCTAAAAGTTATTTAAATAAAGCAGAAAAAAAGACAGCTAAGATGAGCGTGCTGACAACCGATGTTGTCATTTGTTTAACCAATACGCTGCCGGCTTGTTTCAGCCCCATTTCCTTGTATATAGAAAAGAGGGTGACCAAGCATGAAGATAAGGTAGAAGCCAAGTACACAATTAAAAAGATCTGCCATATTTCCAATGTTTGAAGAAGAGCTCCTTGCCCTTCATTCAGGACCATCATGCCGTCTTTTCTAAAAAAAGAAAACACGACACCTGGTGCAGCTTCCTCAGGTAACGAAAACAGTGTTAACAAAGGAGATAAGAGAGCAGCCATTCCTTTCATTACTCCCATGTATTGAAACAGGGAAGCAATGAAACAAATAATAATAAAAATGGGCATGGCTTGACCTAAGAACTGCTTCAAAATACCCATTAATCGAAACTTTATCCCTCTCCACGTAATAGACTGCAAATATGGAAGGGATGGCACAGGAGTCAGAGGAGCGGAACCTTTTTCCCAAATCCTTGTATGGACAGCCCCCACAATAAACAAAACAAATATATAAGGGATAAACAAAACTGGATGGCCAGCTGAACCAAATAACGATAACGAAGCTCCAATTTGATAACTACAGGCAGACCCAAAGGAGATTAATGAAATACAAGCTCCTCTTGTGCAGCTGCTGCAGCTTCTGCTTTGCATGACAGCTACGACATTGCAGCCAAAGCCAGTAAGAACGGGAACCAAATCCCTCCCTGTCAGACCAATTTTCTTTAACCATGGATTCAGCGCGTGAGTCATATGTTCCTGAACCCCTGTCTCCTCTGTTACGGCCACACTTAAACCGATTAGAAAAACGACAGGAAAAGCCCATAAAAAGGAGTACCACCCGAGCGTTAAAGCACCATATTTGCCAATCAATAATACTTGGAAAAATTCCGGGAAATTCATAAAAGCTTCTTTTAAAGGATTTAATAAAAGCCTTTCTGAGATAGGTTGAAAATAGCTGGACAGTAAATAAGCGATAAATACAGGTCCCGCGAACATACATAAAACCATGATTAAAGCCAGGAAAGGGCCAATCACTTGTTTACTTAACAAGGATTCCAGCCAGCTGGAACGCTTCTCCTCTCGTTGAGCAGGCAGAAATGATAACAAATTATTGTTCAGCTCCCAGTTGGAAGAGCATTGGATAGCCTGCCAGATTTCATTCTGCTCATTCGTACTCAATGAACGGCTGTTACACCAAACGATAGGAACATTTAATAAGTCCCTTATAAAAAGCTGATCTTCCTCACTAGGCTGAAACTTATCCCGGTGAGTAGCTACAACTACGACTTTTTTTCCTTTGAGTTGCAATTGCTCTTCTAATAGAAGCAGCTCCTCTTTTAGACTGGATGCTTTGACCACAAGAATAATTTCATCTAACTGTTTAATTTGGTTTAAAGCCATTTGAGTCGTAATGCTGTCATCTTTAAAGCGGATTCCTGGTGTATCCACGACTTTGATTCTGGAATCTCTTTTCATGCTTCCCTTAGAAATCACTACAGTAGACCCTTTGACATTGGTTTCTACACCAGTCTGATCACCTGTTAAGTGTCTGAACAAGGCTGACTTCCCTACAGATTCAAGCCCGGCCAATGCGATTGTTCCTCCTGGTTCAATACTCTTATCTGTCAGCATTCGCATCGCTCTCCACAGTCCGTAAGATCGTCTAAATAAAAGCTTTCTTTTTTATATAAATCCAGAATATCCAGATCCAAATTCAATTGAGAGCCGATCGCTTCAGCAACTACTGGAAAACGTTGGCGGAATTTATATATAAAACAAAACACATGACTGTCGTGACGCAGCTCAGGTCCACATAGAAATAAGCCTTCACATTGAGTCGATTCATCCTGATTATTCACTAAAGGTTCCCCGTGACTGCCACTGTCAAATAAATGAGAAATGATCGAAGTACTTCCTTTGAACCCTGTTGCCAGTATTGGTGGCGTAGAGGTGGTAAATTCTTCCCCTTCACTTGTTTGCACAAAGTAGATGTCATTTTTTCTACTAACTGACTGGACGGTGTGATGTTCAAATATTTTAATTCTTCTATCAGGAAGTGATTCGCGGATACGATTGAACGTATAAGGTGACAAAATTGTACTAGGGTCACTACTGTCAAGCTTCCAAGTAGAGGTTCTTGCCAACAGCCGGGATTTTTTATGGTATTGATTCAACTGATATACAGCATCAAGACCGCTTTCGTAGCCCCCTATAATGATATAGTCATCATCTTCCATTTCTCCCCAGGATTGAATTTGACTATTATGGATACATAGTTCTGCTCCCGGAAACACATCCCAATCCGGATATTGATATTCACCGGCTGCCCAAATGATAAACGTGCTGGTGATTGTCCCTTTGGAAGTCGTCAACTCGAATAACCCGGATTCCAATTTGGTCACTTCTTTTACTTCCAAGTCAGTCGTTACAGGCAGTTCATAATGGTTTACGAGTAATTCCAGGTATTCTGCATAGTCTTCTCCTGTCGGGTGCTCCTGATTTAGTGTGTAACCTGGAGAAGTCTTCGGAGCTACCGCATTCAGGTCTGTCTGGCCAAATCCCTGTGATGGAAAAGAAGGAGTGATAAACCGCATTTCTTTCGGCCATCTTCGAAATGATTCGCCAATCTTTCCTCTGTCGATAAGACGGAAGCTTTCACACCCCATCTGTTTCAGCAGAATTCCTACGCCAATTCCGGAAGCACCTGCTCCTACAACGAGTACATCGTAATGTTTTTTCATGGAACCCCCCTTTTAAAAGTAATCATTACGATTTAAAAAATACAAAAATTTTTTCATTCAGCCACACATTTTCTGAATTGTTCTGTAAGCCTGTCTTTATCTAAATTCTTTCCGATAAAGACAAGTTCACTTTGACGAGAACTCTTTCCCCAATCACTCCCTGCTTCCCCTGCAAAAAGCATATGAACACCTTGGAAAACATAACGCTTTTCTTCCCCCTCTATATTCAATACCCCTTTGTAGCGGTATAACCGTTCCCCCTCTATTTGGACAAGAAAGGAAAACCATAGATTAAGCTTTTTTAGACTGAGCGGCTTGTCTTCCCGGATAGACAAGGAAGATACTTCATCCTCATGATGATGGTGGTCTTCGTTTAAGAAGTCAGGATTAATACTGATCTTTTCCTGTAAATCAAAAGAATAAGTATCCAACACTTTATCCAGAGAAATCTGGCTGTTTCTGCATAAATACAGGGAAGCTGTAGGATTGATTCGTTCTAATCTTTTGGTCAGATGTTCAAGCTGATCATGATCCACCAAATCGATTTTATTGACCAGCACTGTATCAGCGAAAGCAATTTGACTCAAAGCTTCGCCTTGATGATCTAAATGCCTGGAAATATGTTGAGCATCTACCAGAGTACAGACGCTGTCAATAACGTAGTCCTCAATCATATCCTTATCCATTAAAAATGTTTGTACGACTGGAGCAGGATCAGCAAGTCCCGTCGTTTCAATGATAACCCGGTCATACTCCACCATGCTTTCTTTCTTGGAAAAAGAAAGCATGGACAATGTATCAATAAGGTCTTTACGAACATTACAGCAGATACAGCCACTATTAATTTCGATGATTTCTTCATTGGTCTGCTCAATGAGCTGATCGTCAATTCCTATATCCCCGAACTCGTTTACAATAACAGCAGCTTTTTCTTCTGTGTTTTTAAGGATGTGGTTAAGAAAAGTAGTCTTTCCTGACCCGAGGTATCCTGTCACGATTGTAACCGGTATTCTGGATTCAATTTCATTCATGTCCTTGCTCCTTTAGCCATTTATCAAAGGCCTGCCAAGGCATAAGCGCACAATTGTGCCTGGCGCGTAACTTGTGTACTCCTTGAAGGGACTCCGCGTCGCCTAAATCGACTTCATCCTCTAATTCACCATTTCTAATTAAACGTTCAAAAGCTTGTCTTTTATAGCGGCACTCCTCGACGGTGTGGTTTTTCAAAAGCTCCGTCATCATTGAGCAGGAAGCCATGCTAATGCTGCACCCTTCGCCTTCGAATGATAACTCTTCTATTCCACTGTCTCCTTCACGCAAATATAAAACCATGACATCTCCGCATGTAGGATTCTTATAAGGAATTTCATGAATAACTCCTTCTTCGTTCAGTGTCCCAAAATTCCGTTTATATTTTGCATGATCCATTACAATCTTTCGATATAAATCATCCAGCATGATCCGCCCTCCTAATTCGCAATTATTACTTACATAAAAGTAATATACTCATCTGAGGTGGTTATTTCTACAAAAACACAAATTGTAATCATTACGCTTTATTTTAAACAATCTATTTACTCTTGTAAACCATCTTCTTCAGCTGCATAAAATTGGCCACCGGGATCCGGCGTACAGTCATTGTATTCGTGAGTGTCTCTTTTCCAACGTGTTCCCTGAGGTGTATCTTCCAAAATAATGTTTTGTTCTTTTAGTTCATCACGTATTTGATCAGCCCGTTTAAAGTTCCGGTTCTTACGGGCTTGCTTACGCTCTTCAATTAAGGCGTTAATTTTTTCATTCACCCGCTCTTCCCGAAGACCCAGATCCAGGCCGAGTACTCCGGTCAGTTCTTCAAACGTGCTCTCAAAAGCATCCAATACATCTTTGTGTGTTTGTCGTTCTTGAAGATAGAGATTTGCTGATTTAGTTAATCCAAACAATACAGTGATTGCGCTCGCCGTATTAAAATCATCATCCATCTCTTTAATAAACTGCGATTTAAAAGCCTGCACTTTTTCCAGCCAAGGTTGTTGATCATCTTTTAGGCTCATACATGTCGTTTTACGATGTTTAATGTTCTTATAGGAATTTTTAATACGTTCAAAACTACTCTTGGCTTCTATTAACAATTCATCACTAAAATTGATCGGATGACGGTATTGAACGAGCAGCATAAAAAAACGGATGACTTGCGGATCGTGTTTCTTCATTAGTTCACGGGTCAAAATAACATTGCCGAGTGATTTAGACATTTTTTCCTCATCAATATTGATATAACCATTGTGCATCCAATAACGAGCCAAAGACTTTCCATTATGCGCCTCGGATTGGGCTATTTCGTTTTCATGATGAGGAAAGATTAAGTCCTGTCCGCCAGCATGAATATCAATTGTATCTCCTAAGCATTTCTTGACCATCGCCGAGCATTCGATATGCCATCCCGGACGCCCCTTTCCCCAAGGGCTGTTCCAAGAGACTTCTCCCTCTTTCGCTCGTTTCCAAAGGGCAAAATCTAAGGGATCTCCCTTTTTTTCTCCTAATTCAACCCTTGCTCCCGACTTTAGTTCGTTAAGAGATTGGTGTGAGAGTTTACCATAATGATCAAACGAACGAATACGGAAATAAACATCGCCGGAAACCTCATAAGCAAATCCCTTGTCCATTAAACCTTGAATAAAACGAATAATTCCTTCCATGTTTTCCGTGACGCGTGGATGATCGACAGCTTCTTTTACACCGAGTGCTCCGACGTCTTCTTTATAAGCTGTAATAAAATGGTTCGCGACGTCTGTGACTTCCTCGTTCAGCTGCTTTGCTGCATGAATCAATTTGTCATCAACATCAGTAAAGTTTAAGACATAATGAACCGTATACCCTGAATATTCAAAATAGCGACGCACCGTATCAAATACGATCGCCGGACGAGCGTTACCTATATGAATATAATTGTAAACAGTCGGACCACACACATACATCTTCACCTTATCTTTTTCTAACGGTTGAAATAGCTCTTTTTGACGTGTCAATGTGTTGTAAATCTTGATAGCTATGTTAGTTCCCTCCTTAATATTCTGGCTCATTCCTTTACTGTGGAAGTGGTACAAAAAATACTTTTTGATTTTCTTTTAATTCCGACTTAGCCCCAACTAAATCGGTGCAGTCGATCCACTCAACAGCTTCCATCATCGGAATAAGCTGGCGAGCAACTTCTTCCTCAATTTCTTTCATCATTTGTAGTAATTCAAATAAAGTCAGTCCAAAATGTTCTGCTGCAAGCTCATGAGGATTGTCATGTTGGAGACGGTTCATAAACTCTGTTTTCGTAGCAGCTTCTTCAGCTATTTCATCTTCAATCTTTACTACATAGGTATAGATGTCTTTCTGTTTTTTAGGCAGCGTACTTACAATCCGGCGAGTTAGTAAATTAAGTAAATAATCACTCATGGTTTCACTTACACCTCTACTATATTCAAAATACTAAATCGTAATCATTACGTTTTATTCCTTTAGATCTTAATTTATCACTTAATCGGCTTAAGAACAAGAATAAAGTACCTATAACCAGCGCTTCCCTATTCTCCTTATTACGTTCTATCCAGCTCATAGCGATTAAAAACTGTTGCATGTCTCCTGAAATGAGGATAGAATGTAATACATTAATCATAAATCGTAATCATTACTATTTACCCTGAAATTAGGAGGTTTATTTAATGGCGACATGGGATTTAAGCAATACAAATCATCACTTAATGATTTGTAATGGCAGCAGCTGTAACAAGGCTGGTGCTGAGGAATTAACGCTCGCTCTTCGGGAAGAAATATCTGCTAAAGGGCTTGACGAAAAAATACACACGACCCGCACACGTTGTAACGGGCGATGCCACGATAAATGTGTAGTCATCGACTATCCAAAAGGAACTTGGTATAAAGATCTGCATCCAACTGACGTACCTTTATTAATAGAACTTTTGCTTAACAATGAGGACTTGACTAGCAAAATCAGTCATTCCTTTAATGGAGAGTATTTTCAAAGGGAGAACAATGTGTATAGTGGTGTACCAAAAACATTAGAAACTGTAAAAAGAGTATCTAAATAAATTGTATTTTCTCATTTTGAACAGGAGGTTTAACTATGAAAACATATCCTTTACGTATAGGGGAATTAAATGCTTTGGTGGTTTCTGACGGAGGAATGCCGGTGACTAAAGAGTTTTTTTTCGCTAATACTCCTGACCATATCACTCACCAATTTCCTGCCGAGTTTGACGCCCCTTTGAATTTTATTTGTATCTCAATAGATCACAAAAACATTCTAATAGATACAGGGTTTGGAAGTGAATGCAAGGACGCAGGTTTGCTAATTCAAGCTTTAAATAAGCACGGAATTAGCAGATACGATATTGATGAAGTCATTCTAACCCACGGACACTTAGACCATATAGGCGGGGCCGTCATAAAGGATAAGCCAGCCTTTCCCAATGCCACTTATTATCTACATGTCGAAGAATGGGAAATGTGGGCAGCGGATAAATCTTCTAAAGAACACAGCATTCTGTCTATGTTAGAAGATTCCATCACCCTTATTCACAAAGACATGGAATTATACCCAGGAATCAGACTATTTCATACTCCTGGACACACTTATGGGCACCTCTCTGTAATGGTATATTCGGAGAATCAAAGGCTGTTCATCGTATCAGACCTTTTAAATGACCCGGCAGCACTCAGGCATCTCTCTTCTCATATTGGGTTGGAAAAATCACCTGAAAAAGGACGACAGACTAGAAAAGCCGTCTTAGATTTCGCAGAAGAGCAGGGTATTCTGCTATTTGTTTGTCATTATCCATTTCCCGGATTGGGTTACATTGAAAAAAAAGATGGGGTCCATCAATGGACCCCATTGCTTACGTAAAGCTGCAAAGCAAATTCTATGGATCAGCGAAAGGAGTTTCAATAAATGTGGAAAAGATTCGCTTTATTATCTTTATTCATTTTATTATTTCTAAGTGCTTGTAATAGTAAGGAAGAGAAGGTTTCCACTGACAATAAAGACAAAGATTCAGGAAATACGATAACTGCAGTTGACTCTGCCGGTAAAGAATTTACAGTAGATGCTCCTATCGAAAAAGCTGTCGTATTAAATCGCAATATAGCAGAGGCATTAACCATTTTGGGGGCTGACAACCATGTGGTCGCAACAGGCGACACAACTCTAGAAAACAATCCTTACTTACATTACGATGATCTTCCTGATTTAGGAGAAACGTCAGAAGTCAATATTGAAAAGATCATTAGTATGGATCCAGATGTGGTATTCACCTATACAAACCGCCCAGACAATACTCTTGAAGCTCAATTAGAGCCTGCAGGAATTTCAGTTATCCGCTTGGACTATTACCTCCCAGGAAAAATGAATGATGAATTAAGGCTGCTTGGAAAGCTCTTTAATAAGGAAGATAGAGCCGCTAAATTTATTGAGTGGAAAACGGGGTTAGAGACATTACTAAAAGATCGCGTCTCTGAAATTCCTGATAAGGAGAAAAAATCTGTAATGGCTCTGTCAGTCGGTTTTTTAAATTCTCAAGGAGGATATCGTATTTTTCCGAGCCAGACGACAGCCGGAAATCCAGGTGTCGGAGAAGGCTATGCAACGATCCTTGCTGGCGGGAAAGATGCTGCCGACGTAAAGTGGAACAGCCAAGAATCATCAACAACAGTTTTAGTGGATGAGGAATACGTTCTAAAGAAAGATCCAGATGTACTTACATTACACGGGACTTGGCTTGGTGGATATGAAACTTCAAATAATCAGGAGTTTGAAGATGTGTATAACAATATTATAGACAACACCTCAGTTAGTCAGTTAACTGCCTCTAAAACCAAAAACATTTTCATTTACCATACAGATATAATAGGATCCAACAAAAGATTTATCGGAGCCCTGCAATTAGCTAAAGACTTATACCCCAAAAAATTCCAGGATATTAAACCGTTTGATTATCTAGAAGAATATTTCGAGAAGTGGCTGGGCGTTGAATACAAGGGAACCTGGCATTATTCCCCTAAGGAAGACTAAGCGCGATGTTAAACTCCGACAAAAACGCAGCGCATTTAGATTCAACTCGTCTCTACAAAAAAGCTGCAAGGAAAAAGCTTCTAGTCTTGTTCGCCTTGTCTTTTTTACTCTTAGCCTCATTTATTTATTCTATAGGGATCGGCACAGTCGAAATAAACTTGAAGGACCAACTGATTAGCCAATGGCAGATATTATCCAGTGGAGAACAGTCCGCAAACGAGTACATTTTTTTCCACATTCGACTACCACGAGTACTGATGACAGTCATTACTGGTATCAGTCTAGCTTGTGCCGGAGTATTAATGCAAGCTCTTTTACGCAACCCTTTAGCAAGCCCATTCACCTTAGGAGTTTCCAGCGGGGCAGCGTTTGGTGCAGCTTTATCCATTGTTCTTAGTACAAGCATCCTAGGGGTTAACATTGTATCTAGTGAACGATGGGTAATTGCAGTGAATGCTTTCATATTTGGATGTATAGCTGTGTTTGCCGTTTATGGAATATCCCGTTTAAAAAATGGATCAACAACTGTACTTCTTCTATCCGGGGTAGCCATTGGACAATTATTCTCAGCCGGGGTCTCTTCCTTGCAATATTTCTCCTCAAATGCTGCATTAAAAGACCTTATGGTTTGGTTAATGGGAGGGTTTTGGGGGGCGAGCTGGGAAGTGTTAAATTTTTTAGTTCCATTAGTTTTAGTCACCTTCCTCATACTTTGGAGACTTTCCTGGGACTTGAATGCCCTCTCTTCAGGTGAGGAGATTGCAAAGTCCTTAGGTATAGATATAAAAAAGCTGAGGGTAATGACTTTATTACTTTCCACATTAATAGCCTCTGCCTCCATTGCCTTTACCGGAATTATAGGCTTCATAGGACTTGTAGCTCCTCACATTGGCAGGATGATTATAGGAACAGACACCCGTTTCCTCCTGCCTTGTGCAAGTACCATCGGAGCTATTCTGCTGCTCCTTTCAGATACGCTGGCCAGAACGATTATTTCTCCGATAGAAATACCGGTGGGAATTATTACTTCTGTATTAGGGGCTCCGTTTTTCATCTACCTTCTAATGAGAAAACAGAAAGATTATTGGGCATAGGGGGTATTAAAGCATAATGATCGAAGCCCGCCAACTAACTAACAAAATTGGAGGAAAGACAGTTGTAGATGAGTTCTCCCATTGTTTTGAAACAGGGAAAGTTACTACAATTATCGGTCCAAATGGAGCAGGAAAATCAACCATTTTGAAATCATTAGCAGGAATTTATCCACTTAAGAAACATACCGTTTACATTGAAGATCGAGATATTCTTTCCTGCTCATTAAAAGAAAGAGCACAATTAATTGGTATCGTCCCCCAATTAACAAGTATAACCTTTCCCATGACCGTAATGGATTATGCTCTCTTGGGAAGAAGACCCCATCTAACATGGGGAGTAAGGGAACAAGATCTTAAGATTGTAAATAAAATCCTGAACAGTCTGGAAATCTCAGATTTATCAAATTCTTATTTAGATGAAATTAGCGGAGGAGAAAAGCAAAAAGCATCAATTGCACGAGTGCTAGCTCAAGAAACCTCTATCGTTATGATGGACGAACCCATTTCAGCGCTGGATATCCGTTATCAATTTGAGGTATTAAACTTGGCTAAGTCACTTGCCAAACAGGAAGGATATACCGTGATTCTTGTCCTTCATGATTTAGAATTAGCGGCTAGATTCTCTGATTCTATCATTTTAGTAGACAACGGAAAGAAGTTGATCGCCGGCCCGCCAGAAGCAGTCATTACTAAAGAAACAATGAAACGAGTCTATGGTGTGAATGCAGCCATTCATAGTGAATTACACGGAATAAGAATCTCCGTATTGGGACCAGCATAAAAAGGAGGAAGCGAATGAAACCAACTATCATCCCCCAAATAAATTTCGAAGACGTTTGGCAAGAAGGTATGAAAAACTGGGAAGGCCAGTTGCCAGAAAGAATGATAAGTGATGAAGCTGAAGAATCTTTTTGGAGCACCTTTATGCACAAAAAGAAAGAATCCAACGATTTTGACCTTTTTGCAGCACAATTTTTCCACCGCATTTCTCAATTCATCAGCGGTGAAGATCATGTCCTGGAAATTGGGCCGGGCTGGGGAAATTATACTTTTCCGATGCTTCAACAAGTCCAGTCTTTAACAGTCGTTGATAGTTCGATAGCTGTTTTGGAATATTTAGTTGAAAAATCCCAAGAATACGATAAAAATCTATTAACCGTACACGAAAAATGGGAGAATTTCCACGGGAACCGACTTTACGACATCGTCCTAGGTATTAATTGTTTTTATAGAATGTTTGAAATCAAGCAAGCATTAATAAATATTAATAATCATGCTTCCAAGCGATGTTTAATCGGAATGACTACAGGTCCTTTACAGCCCCATTACCTTGATTTAGAAAACCAATATGGTTATAACATCAAGCATCCAAGAAGAGATTATATTCATTTACTCAACCTGCTTTATGAGCTGGGAATTCGTGCGGATTGTGAATTAGTCCCCTTAAAAAGAGAGTACACCTTTGATTCTTATCCAGAGCTAATAAAAAAATGCTCCAGTAAATTGCTTCATCAAAATTTCCAGGAAGCAGATATAAGTAAATGTATCGATCCTTACATTAGTTTTAAAGAAGGAAAATACCATTATCCTCATCACTTCCATGGGGCTATTATTACATGGAAACCTGTTAAGTTTAATCCAATGAAAACGAAGTAAAAGAAAGAGAACACAAACTACAGCTTGTAGAGAAACTCTATAGTTTTTCTATAAGCTGTTATTATTCCTCTCAAGGCAACTCCCCCCTTCCTCTCCTATAAAAATGGGAGTAACTGTTCGACAAACTGAAAATCCCCCTCAATCAAACGATTGAGGGGGATTTAATCTGATCTGAAAACTAAAGACTTATCAGAAATTTTCCCTTATTTATTTTCTTTCCTATGAAGGTGAACTTCTCTTACAACGTGGCATATCTCTGGAATGATGAGTTTTTCCATTGCTAATTTGACCGCTCCTCTAGAGCCCGGCATAGAAAAAACAGCCGTATCTAGATATACACCTGCAGCAGCTCTGCTCAGAATAGCTGCAGATCCAATATCCTCTAAATAACTAAGCATACGAAAAATCTCACCAAACCCGGTAATCTGCTTCTCGACTAAGTCTTGGACCACTTCGATGGTCACGTCACGCTTAGCTATGCCTGTGCCGCCATTTATTAGAATAACGTCAATTTTCTTATCTAAAGCCCCGGCCTTTACAGCGTCCAAAATGACTTCATAATCATCTGGTACAATTTGATAATCTTTGATAGTGTGGAAGGATTCTTTTAGCAGATTTATAATGAATCTCCCACTCTTGTCTGTCTCCTTTGAACGTGTATCACTAACAGAAATGACTTTGCAATTCACATTTTCAGGTGCTTCTTTTTTGTGCTGAGTAACACTCATTATTTACCCCTTTTCAACAGTAGAGCTGCCAATCAATAGTTAGATCGATGAATAATCTTTCTACCTGGAGTTTTTCACTTCTGCCAAAAGCTCAAGCTGCTTTTCGAGATAAAAGTACTTTATTAAAGAAATATACGCAGAAATAACAGCAGCCGGAAAGTACAATGATCGTCGCGCCTGATGGAATATTAAAAGAATACGACAACCATAATCCTCCAATCGTAAACAGCAGACAAATCCCTACGGAAACGGCCATCATAACGCCCAGGTTTTTAGTAAAAAATTTGGCCGTGGCTGGAGGAGAAGTAATTAATGCAAAAATAAGGACAAACCCGACGACTTGTATCAAAACGACAATGGCTAACCCCAGCAGGATAAAAAGGACATATTCCAAAACATTTACCTTCACACCTTGAACCTTAGCAAAATCTTCATCAAACAAATAAATTTTGTAAGCGTGAAAAAGGACGAGAATGACACTAACCACTAAAACCGTAATGACGATCATAGCTTTAACCTCATAGCTCGGCACAGTTAAAATATTTCCAAATAAATAAGAAGTCAGATCAGGGGGATAACCGTCCATAAATGAAATGAACAGCACACCTAAAGCCATTCCCATTGACCATACTAACCCGACTAGTATATCCGCATTTCTTTTGGCATTTCGACTTAACCGCCCTATACCTAAAGAAGATCCAACAGAAAAAAGCGCGGCTCCTATGAATGGTGGAAAACCGGCCAAATATCCAAGGCCTATCCCCCCAAAAGCAACGTGTGCGATTCCACCGGTAAGCATCAGCATTCGTTTTTCTAAAACAATGGTTCCTATCGTCCCACAAACAACGGAAGTAAGAATAGCCGAAATCAATGCATTCTGAAGATAAGCATAGTGAAAAATGGATTCCCACATACTACCCCTCCCTCCTGTCAAAGCTGTGATGTGTCTTTTCCTGTTCATGATGAGAATGGGGAGTTACCAAGTCTACATGACTTCCGTAGGCAGCAAGTACAGCTTCTTCAGGCATATCAGGATCGCCATGGTAATAAACCTGTTTATTTAAGCAAGCCACCTTTTCCGTATAGCTGGATACAACAGTCGTATCGTGAGAAACAACAATAATCGTCATATCTTTTTGCAAATCCTTTAAGATGTCGTAAATGCTTTGAGTGGAAGCTTTGTCTACACTGGCTGTCGGCTCGTCTAATAATAGAATAGCAGGATGAGATACAAGAGCTCTTGCTACTAGCACGCGCTGCAATTGCCCCCCGGATAATTCTCCTATTTGACGCTTGGCTAAATGGTCGAGCTCAAGCCGGTGAAGAGTATCTTTAACCGCCTGCTTATCTATATTGGAATACCTGTGAAAAAGCCCGATTTTCTTTTGAAACCTGCCTGTCAGTACTAAATCAAATACGGAAATTGGAAAGGATTGATCAAACGCAGCGAATTGAGGAACATAGCCAAGCTTTGTTCCTCGTTTCTCGCGTCCATCCACATTTGTTGTTATCTGCCCCTTGCTGATCGGGATCAGTCCTAACAACGCTTTTAATAAAGTAGATTTGCCCCCGCCATTAGGACCGATGATCGTCAGAAATTCATTCTCTTTAACTGATAAGTTAATATTCTCAAGTGCGGTCACTTGATCATATCTTACCGTTAGGTTTTTCACCTCAATGACGTTTCTCATTTTATTGTTCCAACACCCGTTTGAAGGTATCAGCCATCTTCTCCAGGTTATCAATATAATTAGGATTCAGAGGTGAAATTTGCTCCGTTTGACCGCCGATGGCCTCTGCAACAGCCTCTGCCTGTTTCGAGCTCATTTCCTCTTGATAAAAAATCGTTTTTATATCTTTTTCCTTGGCAAGATCAATTATTTCCTCCATTTTTTTAGGAGCTGCCTCTTTTCCCTCTTCCTGCAGAGGAACCATTTCCAGGTTGTAATCTTCAGCAAAATATCCAAAAGCAGGATGATAGACAATGAAAGTCCGCTGCTCCATTGGTTTCAATGTTTCCTTGATTTGTTGGTCAGCCGCTTCTAATTTTTCCTTATAAGAACTTGCATTTTCCTTATAAAAATCCTCATTATCCGGGTCCAGCTTTACTAATTCTTCCGTAATTTTGTCGACCATCACTTCTACCCGCTTCGGAGACATCCATACGTGAGGATCTCTTTCTCCTGAAGGGAATTGACGTTCTTCATACTTTTCAGCAGCTGCATCAGCCAAGTTCACGACTTCCATATCTTTGTTTAAGTCTTTCTGAGAGAGAATGTTTGCCTCCTCAGTCGGAACACCAATGGAAAAATACGCATCTGCTTCACTAAATTCGTTCATCAATTCAGACGTCGGTTCATAATTTTCCGGGCTGTTACCAGGAGGAATCATGGTCACTACATTGACTTTATCCTCAGCGACTTTCTTCACAAACGTAGCTTCAGGCACAACCGAAACGGCGACCGTTGGCTTTTCCCCGTTTTCGTTATTATGTACCTCTTCCCCCTCTTCGCCTGCAGACTTATCCTCTTCATTATTGGAAGCACACGCACTAAGTACTCCGAAAACCATTAACAGTAAGAACATAAAAAATAACTTCTTCACAAAAATTCACTCCTATAGTCTAATTAAATAGTAATCATTACGAATTATATAATCCTATACATTATTTTGCAAGTCTAAATAAATGGATTCAGAACATTTTTTTCAGAAGCGGAATGATTTTCATAATATAATAGGAAGCTATGTAATCTGTTCAAAGCAAGAGAGAAGTAAACCATTTGCCGGACTACTAAAATTCTTGGGTAAAAAGCTGGAAGCACTTTTCAATTTCCTTAAGGGGCTGTATATTATAGGAAAAGTGATCCTCGTGAAAAAATTAAAAAGGAGCGTGTTTACGACAATGCTGTACATATGGAATATTGAAACAATCATTGATGAGATTGTGCAGAAGCATAACCTGGATATCACCTATGAAATTAATAATAAATTGACTGCTCCGATGAGCTTTAACGTATCTACCAATACCCTCACCTTTAATTACCTCCAAGTAAACGGATATATAAGCAAGATTAAGGTGAAAGAAACTGAGGAAAATCTCGTAAAGATTATCGTTTTCCATGAACTCGGCTACTACTTAACCTTCAAAAAACATAAACACGATCTTAAAACACTGAGGTATGGAGAAGACGATGAAGTAGAAGCTCTGCAAGCTGAAATTGAACGAAATGCATGGGATTATGGGCGGACCTTAGTACCGGAAGAGCTTGTGAATGCGTTTGACCGGGTCCGCGATCAGGATCGTATGCTGCTGCAGGGGTTGTAAGCAAGCGCTGATTCATTGATCTGCCTATTACTTGTTGGAAGAAAAAGGAATCCAATGAAACATCTTATCTCCTTCCTTCTCTTCGAAGCTTTGACTTTCTTTTATAGATGTCTCAAAATAGAGAAGAACGAAGAGGTGAAACGTATGGCAGAAAAAGTTTCTAATACAAGATGGTTCGGCATGGCTCTTAAAGCTCTCCTTGTTTTAGCCAATAACGAAGGCCTTTGCCCCAGTGGTAAACTTGCGGAAAAGCTTGAGTCCAAATCTGAATTTTTAAGAAAGATTCTCACCCACCTTGTTAAGGCCGGTTTAATTCAAGCAAAAGAAGGACGAGACGGTGGGTATTCATTGGTTAAAGCTCCGAGTGAAATTACTCTAGCAGAAGTCTATGAAGCGATGAAGGTGGAGACGTTTCCGAAAGAATTTTTAAGTGTGGAAAGCCAAGAATGCTTCGCCCCCTCCACTAGGGACGCGCTTTGTGAACTCCGTGATGAAATGGAAACGTGGATTCTCGGAGGGTTAGAACAAAAAACCTTAACTGATCTCATGAAGAAATAAATCGAAACCATTTTGGTTTAATTTTCAGCTTGTAGAGAACCCCGTGTTTTCTACAAGTTTTTCTTACCGAAAGGAGCGATGGCCCTTCCTTTTCCGCGGACGAGCTTCCTCGCGAAACCCACGCTCGGCAATCTCGGCTCACTCGTTCTTCCGCAGGAGTGGAAGGTACCTCGACCCTTGGTATGTTTTAAAGACAGAAAAAGACTCTCCTTCACCTCGCTCCCCTTTGCTCGATAGAGTGCAATCTTTTTCATGTGCTGACAGCCAGCGGGCCTCAGCTTTTTCTTTTCCACGCAAACGGCCATAACGCAACTTATGCAGTTCTTTTGAATCTGCAAAGCTACGCTCCACTTTCTCTTTTCTCATTCTATAAATCCATGTTCCCGATATAAAGAATCACTCTTCGGATCGTTCTCACTCCCTTTCACTTCTTTGGTTTTCTGGCACAAGTTCTTCCATCGTTACGATTTCCATTTCATTTTGTCATGCTTTTCTTGATTGAAACCAAAAATCTGGCTGCCGAGATTTTCTCGACAGCTGAAAACGAAACCGACCGTTTATGGCTTCGTTTTTTTTTAACGAGTAACTGTAGTTGACAAAAGAACAGTTATCAACTTATACTGTTCTTGTATTAAATACAGTTTATAAAGGAGACCTGGTTAATGACTCAGAAATCCATGAGCAAAGAAGAATATTTAAATAAAGTCAAAGATCTGGATACAACAAGCGAAGCGCCTAAAGTACTTGAAGACACCGATTTTTTAACAATAGCAAAAGAGCGCCGATCCGTTAGACAATATGATCCGGACTATAAAATCAATGAAAGTGAGATCCGCGAACTGCTGGAAACCGCTATGCTTGCACCGTCCTCTTCCAACCTGCAGCCTTGGAGATTTCTTGTGATTGAGGATCAAAAGGAGAAGGAACGTCTCTCCCCTATTGCCAATGGCCAGCAGCAAATCACTGAGGCTTCTGTCGTGATTGCTGTACTTGGCGATAAAAAGGCCTATAAAAATGCCGATCAAATCTACAGCCAGATAGCTGAAAAAGGCAACATGCCTGAGGATGTGAAGGAAATGTATGTAAACAGCATCCTTGAAAACTACGGAAACTTTCCTGAAGCGAAATTGACGCGCATTGCTATGATCGACGGCGGACTTGTAGCTATGCAGCTTATGCTTGCGGCTAAAGCAAAAGGATATGATACCGTTCCAATGGGAGGGTATGATGAAGCAGAGTTCGTAAAAGCCTTTGATGTTCCAGAGGACTATGAGCCTGTCATGCTGATTTCTCTTGGCAAAGGGACAAAAGCAGGATTTGAAAAAACGAGGCTGCCACTGGATGATGTTGTTCGGTGGAACCACTACTAATCCGGACACAACTAAAGCGCACCCTAAGAAGTAAGCTTACATCCTATCAAATTTAAAGGAGGTCTCTGTTATGAAATACACCGTCATTACAGGAGCAAGTTCAGGAATTGGATATGAAACAGCCAAAGCCTTCGCCGCGCAAGGAAAGAACCTTATTCTTACAGCGAGAAGAGAAGAAAAGCTGAAGGAGTTAACATCCAGCATTCATGAAATCGATTCTTCCCTGGATGTACAACTCCGTATTGCTGACCTTTCTGACAATAGTGAAGTCTACAAATTGTACGACAGCTTAAAAGAGTTTGATATTGAAACGTGGATCAACAATGCGGGCTTCGGAAATTTTGATGCGGTCAGTGACCAGGAACTTCCCAAAATCGAGAAAATGCTTCGCTTGAATAATGAAGCGTTGACGATTCTGTCGAGCCTTTATGCTCGTGACTATCAGGACAAGGAAGGCACCCAGCTGATCAACGTGTCCTCCGGTGGCGGCTACACGATTGTTGCGGATGCGGTCACTTATTGCGCAACGAAATTTTTCGTCAGCTCTTTTACCGAAGGTCTTGCCCAGGAGCTTGAAGCAAAAGGCGCTCAATTGAAAGCGAAAGTACTGGCACCTGCGGCAACAGAAACGGAGTTTGCTAAGCAAGCGATCGATGTTGAGGAATTCAATTACAATGAATCAGTCCCTCAATTTCATACGGCCAAAGAAATGGCTGGTTTTATGATTGACTTGTACAACAGTGACAAGGTCGTCGGAATCGTAGATGGTAATACCTACGAGTTTTTCTTACGTGACCCGATTTATCCTTTTGTATCAAAGTCCTCCACTTCTAATTCGTGAAGCATGCTGTTTATATAAAACGATAGATGCACAATCAAAGAAAGAGACTCCTCAGTAGTTTGGTCAACTAATGAGGAGCCTCCTTCTTGTTGGGTAAAACATTTGATATTCTGGACAGAACCTCCACCCATTTCATAAAAAATCCCTCAGAATGAGCTTGCACAGATTTTTTCCTCATTGACTTACCCAGTAATCTCTATGAATCACAACCTTTTGGCTGCTATCAGCTTTTTTCATAGCCTCTGTGCTTGAAAGCCCCTTAATTTCCAGTAATTGTGTAGAAGTGAAATTCACACTGCCTTTCCCAATCGGCTGTCCCTTTACGTTCACTACCTCTACGACATCATGAATATTAAAGTTACCTAAAATGTTCGTGATCCCGGCAGGCAAAAGACTCTTCCCGTGCTTTAATAGCGCGGTTTCCGCCCCATGATCCACTTCAATTTTCCCTCTGGGAATGGAGTGAAGCGAGAGCCACTGTTTCGCATGATTCATACTGGACTTAGAGCTGTCACCGATATACGTTCCATCCCCTTTTCCAGCGAGAATATCAACCAGTTTTTCCTCCCCTGACCCCGCTCCAATGAATACTTTCACTCCTAAACGTAAGGCTGTTCGTGCGGCTTCTATTTTTGATTTCATCCCGCCGGTACCCACTTTTGATCCGGCTCCAGCAGCACCATTCACTAAATGATCCTCGATCTCATGAAGGAAAGTGTACTTTTTTGCATTTGGATGTGTTCGTGGATTTTGTTCATATATGCCATTGATATCTGTGAGAATCATTAGAAAATCGGCATGCACCAGACCACTGACGAGCGCAGATAACATGTCGTTATCACCAAAGGTCAGTTCATCAACGGCTACGGAGTCATTTTCATTTACAATCGGTATCACATGACGCTTTAAAAGTTCAGCTAAGGTTGCATATGCATTTTGATATTGTTTTTTATGCAGGAAGTTCTGCCTCGTCAGCAGTAATTGTGCGGCAACGATGCCATGTCTTTTAAACTCTTCCGTATATCCTTTTAATAATTGTCCCTGCCCGACAGCTGCCGCTGCTTGTTTTCCAGCAATCGTAACAGGACGTGAGGAATAGCCAAGATCTGTGAATCCGGCTGCAACCGCTCCGGATGAAATTAGAATCACCTCATGCCCATGCTGCTTTAAACGGGCAAGCGCATCTACGTGCTCACGTAGCTTTTCGGTGCTTAACCCTCCATTGGCATTGGTTAAGGAGCTGCTCCCTATTTTGACAACGATCCTTTTCTTGCTCATTGATCATTCACCATCCAAGTTTTATGTAAAAAAAGCCCTTCTTTCCTTCTTCAAAGGACGGAAGAGCATAGTCGTTCCACAGTTTTATCAAAATTCGTTCACCGTGATCCTTACTTTCAATTTTCGCCGTTGAACCTTCTATATTAATACATCATTATGTATGAAACTTAATGAGGAGTCAATGTAAAATCGACTGATTTTTTCGAAAAGTTAAAAAGAAGCCCCGCATAAGCATTCAGCTTAAGTGGAGCCTCTGTTCGTCCCATTTTCTACCCAGCAGGATAGTTATTTCGTGTCTTCATCAAAGTGGACCGTATCTTTTAAATCATTATTTTCTTCTATCGTTTTACTGCTGGCCATCTTTTTCACGAATTCCTTCACGGTCTTCACGTTTATACCGGACTCCCAGTATTCAGCGATTTCGGGTGTCACTTTAACCAGTACAACATTCGGATCATCAGCAGACGTATTCAGTACTTTTTCGACAATCTTATTCCAGTATTCTTTCTTCTTCTTGTCATCCTGGACAAATTCAGCCGTGCCGCTGATGGACACATAGGAGTTCCCCGCATAAGCCAGGTTAACGGCAGGGTTCCGTTCGATATCCCGGTATTTCTCTGTATCCTTTTCGGTAATGAACCAGATCTCTTCCTTGTCCAATTCTACGTCCTTCGTATGCATCGGCCGGGACAAGAGTCTGCCTTCCGGCGATACCGTCGTCAGCATCGCTACCTTCTCATCTTTAATTAAGTCTTTAATCTTCTTGATGGCTTCCTGATTTTCTGAGGTTTGGTCAGACATTGATGTTTCCTCCTTTTTGTCCTTAACAGGAGCTTCTCTTTTTCAAAAGAATAAAGCTGTCTACTATCTATCCAACTTCTTCTCCCTTTTCCCGGAAAGACTCAGCATTACACTTTTCCGACTATAAGCATGAGGAGGGGTTTCACGGACCCTTTTCTTCGCTCAATCAGTATGTATTCCGCCATTCTTCCTCACTTACAAGGTCTCTTAAAAGAGAACTGCTGTGAATAAGGCAGCGATTCCTGCTAATAATCCGTATAACAAGGCTGGAAAAATCGTTTTTCGAATGATATCGCCTTCTTTTCCTGAAAGTCCAACCACAGCACCTGCAGCCACTACATTATGAACACATATCATATTTCCCGCAGCTGCTCCAATCACTTGCAGCGAGAGAATCGTATCTTTCGCGAGCGCTGTCTCTTCTGCAATACTGTATTGGATAGGGGAAAACGTCAGCGTCGACACCGTCGCACTTCCTGTAATAAAGGCACCCAATTCTCCGAGAAATGGAGCTGCGAGCACCCACATGGAACCGAATCCACCAGCCAGGGTTTGAGCTATGTATTGAGGCATGCTGATCAGGTCATTCGCATTCATCCCTGAGTTTGTAAATACTTGGACGAGTGCTAATGTGGCCGCTAAAGCTAACGCTGCATCTTTCATAGAAATTATTGATTCCTTCGCCGCTTTTGAAAAATTAAGGAGAGATTTCCGTTGAATCACTACCGCTGCCACCGCAGCAAACACGAGCACAGAGCCTGGGGAGTACAGGACTTGCCACTTGGACGTAATCTCATCGACACCGAGGATATTCGTCCACGTCAAATCCACCCAATTTAATGTGAAATTTTTTACGTCAGGAACAATTCTAGTGATAAGCAACAACCCGACAATCATCAAGTAAGGAGCCCAAGCCGTTAACAATCCCATGCTGGAAGCTTTTTCTTCTACGACAAAATCCTCTTGAAGAGCATCCTGCCACGAAGACTTTGGCAGTAAAAACCCTTTCTTTGCTGTAAATGTTGCGACGACTAATCCAGTAAGTGAGGCTAAGATAGCAACAAACTCGTGACCGAACAATACAGCATAGAGAAATGCTGATAAAGTGTAAGTTAGTCCTATGAATAAAGTCCATGGAAGCATCTCCATTGCATCTTTCCAACCTTTTTTCTTCCCGAAGAATACCGTCAATACGACCACGAGAATGAACGGGATAAACGTACCGGCAAATAAATCAAAAAATGCAATTTGAGCCCCTATCTCTTGATAAAAGGATAACCCTGCCTCCGGTAAATTACTTAGCCCCACTTGAATCGGAGTTCCTACCGCTCCAAAAGACACGGCTGAACTATCTGCGATGAGAGCAATGGCCGCTGCTGCCATTGGTGTAAATCCTAAGGCAACCATCAATGGTCCGGTTACAGCTGCTGGAGTACCAAATCCTGCAGCACCTTCAATTAACGCCCCGAATAAAAAAGCTACAATTACAATTTGTACACGCATATCTGTTGATATATTTCTAAACCCTTGATTAATACGGTTCACCGCGCCTGTATGGCGAAGTGTATTCAACAAGACAATGGCTCCAAACAAAATAAACAAGATCGTCAACGTTTTATGAGCCCCTTGCAGAACCGATGCGGCAATGGCATCCGTTTTCATTCCCCACACGAATGAGGATAATGCAATAACAATCAACGCACTTATGAACATACCCTTCTTAGCTGACATTCGAAGGAGCACTAAAAAAATGAACGGAGCCAAAATTGCACTCAAAGCGACTAGTAATAACATGAACATCCCTCAACTTTCATAGATTCATAATCTGTTAGCGCTTTCAAAAAAATAAGTAATAAAACATCTGATGACCTGTCGTTTCATTTTATACATAATTCACTTGCTGTGACAAGAATACTTTTTGAACTAGAAAACCTTTTGCGCTCGATCTTCCTCTCCTCTTTCTTAATGAAACTAGCAAACTTCTATCCTTGTGTATTTATTATTTAAGGAGGGTAAACGTTCCTGCCGGTCGTATGTCCATTCATTTATGAAATGCCTTTGAAAAAATCTCTAAAAAATTCAGCTTCCTTGATTTAAGTCAATGAAACTCTTCTTCACACAAAATACAATAGTTATGAAATCAAATTCGAGGAGGTTGTTTTATGAAAGCAAGGAGAACAACTCACCAAACCATGCAGCAGAAAGCAGCAATCTTTTCTGGGATCGCATTACTGGTCATGACATTGGCGGCTTTTTTTGCCCAAGGCTATGTTCACAGTTCATTGGTCGTTGAGGGAGATGCGGTAACTACATTAAAAAACATCCAAGCATCTCAATCGTTGTTTCGTCTTGAGGTACTTGGATGGATGATCATTGTCATTGCGGATGTAGTAGTAGCCTGGGGTTTTTATGTGTTCTTGAAGCCGTTTCATCGTAGTTACGCCTTATTAGCCGGTGGGCTTCGATTACTTTACACAGCAATTCTGGCGATTGCGGTGGCACAGCTTTTTACAGCCGCTCGTATTGGTCAACAATCAGTGTCAGGAATATCGTCGGATACTTCAGCCCTGCAGGCTATGAGTTCACTCACAGCTTTTGAAGCCATCTGGTCATTAGGATTAATCATTTTTGGGCTTCATCTTATCTCCGTTGGCTTGGTAACAATGAATACAAAAAAGATCCCAAAAGTCATCAGCATTCTAGTCATTTTAGCGGGCATCAGCTACTCGCTGATTCATTTCATGTACAATTTCGTGCCACAGATGGAAAGTTTTACAGGTCTGCTGGAATTAATTCTTATGGCTCCCATGTTGATAGGTGAATTAGGCTTTGGTATATGGTTATTGGTGAAAGGAAGGAAATTGACTATGGACTACTACTAATCAACAATCCTGAGGTGGCTGGCTGCTGACCGTTTCTTAATACGGCTTAAAGATTCCGGCTTAATTCCAAGGTAGCTTGCGAGTTGGTACTGGGGAACACGATCAACTAAATCTGGTCTTTTTGCCATCAAGGCTTGATATCGCTCTTCTGGTGTCGAAGAGATAAAAGAGGAGAAATCATCCCTCATAGCACCCATATCTGCTTGAATCATTTTGCGAGTCATCGCTTCTAACACCGGATGCATGTCGTAAGCTTCCTGTTCTGTAGACAAATCACCTGCAACCAGTGTACAGTCTTCCAAACAGCTAAGAGAATATGGAGAAACTTTATCAGGAGTATGCTGATTAAAGATCGTTACACTTTGCTCTTCCGTAAAGAAATTATAAGTATTCTCATTTCCATTTGCATCGACAGCGTACTGCCGGACACACCCTTGTAAAACAAAATAGCATTTATGGGGAACATCTCCTTGATGTAAAAGGATCGTTCCTTTCTTAAAAGCAGCAACTGGAACATCTTCTGTCAGTTTTACTAATTCTGATTCACTGAGGTCGGAAAAACGTTTCATATACTGGATTAGAACATCTTTCACAGTATTCACCTCCCTTATTAAGAATTGTTATTTATTCTTCTATTATAGCAAGATTTATCAGGGATAGGCTGTTGGAGGTGGGGATAAAGTGAACCATTGATCTCATGTTTTAATCCATTTAATATATGCAATCCATTAGTGTTCATGATAGAGTGACGAAACTATTAAAAATGGAGTCACAATCCCTTTGGATAACAGAGGTGGTTAATCATAAGAAAAAGTTGGTTAAATTTTGCATAAGGCATTAATAATGTAGGTTTTGGAAGTTTGATTGTAAAAAATTATGTATTATAGAAGTAGAGTAAATAGTATAACGGGCTCAGCTATAATAGCTCGTGTTTATTACGGATCCGTACACTCAATGAACAAAGAAGCAAGGCAGATTCAGTAATTATTTATACTAGGAGGAGATACGTTTGGACTTGTTTTTATTTATTTCGGTAATTGTTGGTTTAACTTTTATTTTTTTATATTTTGTACTCCAGTTTGACTTTAAAAAGAAGAAATTAGAGGTCGAAGAAAAAAGACTAGAATTGGAAAAGCAAAAGTTTGAACACGAGAAAGAATGTCAAGATCAAGGAGAAAAAGAGCTTTAAAAAGATAACCATTTTATGTATAAATGCTGTTGTCCTAATAATGCTTCTATTACTAAAAAAGGGAAAAGCGATTAAAGTGATCTCGCTCGTCCCTTTTCATTTCTCCATTGATTTACTTTTTCTCCGAAGCTGCTTCTTCCACTGGCAAAAAGTCGAAAATTTCTCCTGACTCGATGGAATCGACCAGCCGCTCGAGCCACTTGCAGTATTTCCGGTAGTCTTCAAGCTGTTCATAATCAACCTTCGCTCTTTCTATCGTCTCTTCATCTGCTTCCTCGTCGTCCATCACCTGCTGAAGAATCCCTTCTGCATAATCAATCGCAGAGAGGTTCAGCTTGGCTTCCCGCTCCCACTTGTTTCCATAAAAGTGAGAGAAATATTTAAAAAAGTTCTTCTCCGCTATAAAGGAATCCTTGCGCGAGCTTTTCTGCCACACTTTTTTGACAATGCTGATCTCCTGAAGATTCCGCACAGCAATACTCATGCTCGGTTTACTCATTCCAAGATCATCTTTCATGTCATCGAGCGTCATTGGCTGATGCTTGAAGTACATCCTTGCGAATAATCGTCCTGTTGAAGGAGTGATTCCATACAAGTCCATCGTTTCGGCAATCGAATTGACGACGGCTCCTTCCGCCTCTTCAATCAGTTCTTCTGACTTTTTTTCCAAAGAACCGCCTCCACTTCTTTTGGTTCTTTTATTTTAAACATTTATTTTATTTAATATAATTTTATCACTTTCCGATCTTACTATACCATAAATCGAAATCAGGAGCATACACAACGCCCCTGATTTCGTATCGTTTCGTCATTCAGTTATCAGTCTTTTACAGTGCCGGCATCAGCTGGATGAACTCCGTGCTGGTAATATTCAAGGTGCTCAGGTTCAAGCGGTTTTTGACCACGAATGATGTCCGCAGCTTTTTCTGCAAGCATGAGTACCGGAGCGTGGATGTTTCCGTTTGTAACGTAAGGCATAGCCGAAGCGTCAACAACGCGCAGGTTGTCTAGACCATGAACTTTCATCGTCTTCGGATCTACGACTGCCATTGGATCGGATGCCGGTCCCATTTTTGCTGTACAGCTTGGGTGAAGGGCGGTTTCCGCATCTTCGGCAACCCAGTCGAGGATCTCCTCTTCGGTCTGAACGGAGGATCCCGGTGAAATTTCTCCACCATTATAAGGCTTCATCGCCGGCTGGGCCATGATTTCACGAGTCACGCGTACAGCTTCAACCCATTCGCGTCTGTCCTGTTCCGTTGAAAGGTAGTTGTACACCATGCTTGGATGGGCTTTTGGATCATTCGATTGAATTTTTAACGAGCCGCGGGCATCAGAGTACATCGGTCCGATGTGAACCTGGAACCCGTGATCGACTGCTGCTTTCTGTCCGTCGTAGCGCACAGCTACCGGCAGGAAGTGATACATCAGGTTCGGATAGTCGACATCGTCGTTCGAACGGGCGAAACCGCCGCCTTCAAAGTGATTCGTAGCCGCTGGCCCTTTCCGACCTAGTAACCACTGCAATCCAATCAACGGCATCCGCGCTTTGTTTAGGTTCGGCTGCTCAGATACTGGCAGCGGACAGGAATGCTGAACGTAAACTTCAAGGTGGTCCTGAAGGTTTTCACCTACACCAGGAAGGTTTACTTTCGGCGTAACGCCTACTGAACGAAGATGTTCTGGATCACCGACTCCGGAAATTTGAAGAAGCTGCGGCGTGTTGATCGCACCTCCGGAAAGGATGACTTCTCCTGCTTTTACGTAGTGCTCTTTTCCGTTTCGTTTATACGTCAAACCACGGGCTGTATCGCCATCGATATCGATATGCTGTACGAATGCACGCGTTTTTACCGTAAGATTCCTGCGCTTCATCGCCGGGTGCAAGTATGCTCGTGATGCGGACATGCGGCGGCCTTTGTAGACGTGCTTATCGAACGGCCCAAAACCTTCCTGACGAAAACCGTTTACATCAGCCGTACGGGAATGACCCGCTTCGACAGCTGCGTTGAAGAAAGCTTGGAACAGCGGATTCGTCGCCGGACCTTTCTCCAATTTTATGGGACCATCATGGCCGCGGTAGGGATCATCTTTTTCCGTTCCGAGCGCGTTCTCCAGACGTTTGAAGTAAGGAAGGCAGTGAGCGAAATTCCACGTGTCCATGCCTTCGTCAGCACCCCAGCGCTCATAGTCCTTCGGGTTGCCCCGCTGATAAATCATGCCGTTGATTGAGCTTGAACCACCAAGGACTTTGCCGCGGGCATGCTTAATCCGGCGGCCATTCATGTAAGGCTCAGGATCGGACTCATATTTCCAGTCATAGAGAGATTTCCCTGCAGGGAACGGCAGCGCTGCAGGCATTTGAATCAACAAGTCCCACGCATAGTCTTTGCGTCCCGCTTCCAATACAAGTACACTTTTCTTTCCGTCTTCACTCAGCCGGTCGCCCAAGATCGATCCCGCACTTCCGGCGCCAATTACAACAATATCGTATGCTTCACTCATAGGTAGAACCCCCTCAGAATTTATCAAATTTTATCGTCATCGTTTACTTGAACCAGTGGATCGGTTCAGGCTTCACGTTACGGAAAATGTGCTTCGTTTCTGTATATTCTTCTAGTCCAGGTTTGCCGAGCTCACGACCGATCCCGGATTGTTTGTATCCGCCCCAAGGTGCCTGTGCAAAGTAAGGGTGGAAATCATTGATCCAAACAGTACCCATGCGCATACTAGCTGCCGCACGTTCCGCTTTATCGATATCAGTCGTGAACACCGCACCGGCAAGTCCGTAAATCGAATCATTTGCCAGATTCACTGCTTCTTCTTCTGTCTGGAAACGCTCGACGGTTAGCACCGGGCCGAACACTTCCTCCTGTACGACTCTCATATCAGACGTGCATTCTGTAAAAATCGTCGGCAGGTAGAAAAAGCCGTCCTGAAGCTCTGGATCTTCCGGGCGTGCTCCTCCGACAAGCAGCTTCGCACCTTCCTGCTTCCCGATTTCTACATACTTTTCGACTTTGTCACGATGCTCAGCAGTGATAAGCGGTCCGGACTGGGTATCTTCTTTGAATCCGTCCCCTAGTTTAATCCGCTTCGCACGCTCCTTGAGTTCTT
Source organism: Halobacillus salinarum (assembly GCF_022919095.1). Classification (NCBI taxonomy): domain Bacteria; kingdom Bacillati; phylum Bacillota; class Bacilli; order Caryophanales; family Bacillaceae; genus Halobacillus; species Halobacillus salinarum. The sequence goes on from NZ_CP095073.1 coordinate 4,139,930, forward strand.
CCACAAAACGGTCGTGGATGGAATCTTCAATGATCAGTCTCGCTCCTGCAGAACAAACCTGCCCGGCATGGAAAAAGACGGCGTTCAGCGCCTGGTCGACAGCTGTTTCGAAATCCGCATCAGCGAATACGACGTTCGGATTCTTCCCGCCAAGTTCGAGCGCAATTTTCTTCACGTTTCCGCTCGCTGTCTGCATAATTTTCTTTCCGGTTTCAATCCCGCCAGTGAAAGAAATTAGATCGACCTTCTCACTCTCTGCCAGTTCGTTGCCTACGGTTGCACCCGTTCCTAGCACGAGATTGACAACTCCTTCAGGGAACCCTGTTTCTTCCATTAATTCTGTAACTTTAACAGTCGTTAGTGGAGTGATTTCACTAGGCTTAATAACGATCGTGTTTCCTGCCGCCAATGCCGGCGCGATTTTCCATGTTGCTTGAAGCAGCGGATAGTTCCAAGGTGTGATTTGACCGCACACACCGACCGGTTCGCGAACGACTTTACTTTGACTGTCCGGGATCGGTGATTCAATCACTTCGCCGCCATCTTTATCCGCAAGACCTGCAAAGTAGCGGAATACTCCTGCGATATCTTCCATGTCCGCGCGGCTCTCTTCCATTGTTTTTCCTGTATCGAGCGTTTCGAGTTCGGCAAGTTCTTCTTTATCCCGTTCAATCAGCTCTGCAATGCGGAGAACTTTCTGTCCGCGCTCCGCTCCCGGGGTGTCTTTCCACTCGCCGTTGTCAAAAGCTTCTCTTGCTGCAGCGATGGCGAGCTTCGCATCTTCGGCATCCCCTTCAGCCACAGTCGCAACAACTTCCTGGTTGTACGGATTGATGATCTCTCTTGAGTTTCCGGATTGGGCGTCTACCCATGCTCCATTAATAAACATTTGTTTCATTATTGTACCTCCTCGTTTGTTGTTTCGTTTATTTTATTTAATTTTTTTAAAACGTTTTGAATAATTTTTATGCTATCATAGAGATTTTATGTTGTAAACAACTCCTGCTCATTCTTTTTTAGTGTCAGCACTGCGAAAATCTCTAAACTGGTCGAACCGCAGCTCCCTCTCTCACTTTTTATAATTCTGTCTATCCCTTGCCGCTATAAGTCTGAGCCGCAATTCCCCCTGAAATGTGAGTTGACAAACATTTATTCTACGTTAAGGTAATAGACGTTGACTGTTTAATATTTATTAAACGTTTTAATTTTATTAACTAGAACCGGTTCTAGTGGAGTTTCTACTTTTTTAAAATCGATCTGTTTACCTTTTAACAGATTCGCAGCAAAACAAATAAATCAAAGGAGTGATTGCGTGCAACCTCAACCATCTGCAAAGCCAGACAGGGAGCAGGACAAAAAAAAGCAGGAGACTAACGCTCAAAAAGCAGGATTATGGGGATTTTTAGGTTTACTTCTCATCGTCGCACTATATGTAGGATTTACAGGGAACGATGTGAAGTGGGGAGCATTGGCATTTATGTTTATCTCCTATGCTGTCATCTTCTACATCGGATCCATCACCGCCGGGAAGAAATCGGACAGCGCCAATGATATGATGGTCGCCGGACGATCAATGCCGCTGTGGATCGCCATGTTCACGATGACCGCGACATGGGTCGGCGGCGGATATATTGCAGGAACAGCCGAGACGACGTTCGCATCAGGTATTGTCTGGGCTCAGGCACCTTGGGGGTATGGACTCAGCCTTATTATTGGAGGTATTTTCTACGCCCGTAAAATGAGAAGGTACGAGTTCACGACGATGCTCGACCCACTGGAAGTACGTTTCGGAAAAAAAGTTGCAGGGGTTCTTTACCTGCCTGCACTCTTAGGAGAACTATTCTGGAGTGCTGCAATTCTCGTTGCTCTTGGAACAACGTTCGGCCTGATTCTCGGACTGGACTTCACCACATCCATCATCATCTCCGCTATTATTGCCATTGCCTATACATTTGTTGGAGGTATGTGGTCCGTTGCTCTCACCGACGTAGCCCAAATCATCATGATTATCGTCGGACTATTCCTCGTCGTTCCATTTGCACTCTCTGAAGTCGGTGGACTCGGTCAAGCTTGGGGAGCCTACAAAGAAGGCATGGCCGGATTTACGAATCTCTTCCCGCCGCTCAATGGCTGGAGTGATCCGGACTGGGGAAATTCTTACTGGAACTGGTGGGACTATGCATTGCTGCTCATTTTCGGGGGTATTCCTTGGCAGGTGTATTTCCAAAGGGTTCTTTCCTCGAAAAATGAAAATACAGCGATGTGGCTCTCCATTGCAGCCGGGATCCTCTGTATTGTTCTTGCCGTACCGGCCGTTATGATCGGTGTCGCAGGTTTCTCTGCTGACTGGGCGAGCTACGGAACAGAAGGCCCTGGAGCCGCTTCCGAAATTCTCGCTTACGTCATCAACTATATGTCACCATACGGCATTGCAATCGTCGCACTCGGAGCCGTAGCAGCAGCGGTCATGTCATCGATGGACTCTTCCATTCTTTCCGCATCTTCCATGGCAGCATGGAACATTTTCCGCCCGCTAGTGAAACCGAAAGCGACTGGAAAAGACATTAAGCGTACGATACGCGTATCTATTATCATTATTGGACTCTCAGCAACCATCGTCGCCCTAAATATCGACAGTGTGTACACGCTCTGGTATCTGTGTGCTGACCTCGTCTACTGTATGTTATTCCCGCAGCTGACGACAGCACTGTTTGATAAAAAAGCCAACACCTACGGAGCGATCGCAGGACTTTGCGTTTCCTTCTTCCTTCGTTTAGGAGGAGGCGAAGCAGCTCTCGGATTGCCGGCATTTCTTCCGTATCCAATGGTCGAAGACGGCGTCGTCCTCTTCCCATTCCGTACGCTTGCGATGGTATGCGGACTGCTTACCATCATCATCGTTTCCCGTCTTACCCAGAAGGCTTGCCCACCACAGCCGCTGCGGAAGTTGAAAACGGAAATGAAAGAAGAATAGATTTTACAAACGGGCCGCTCTTTATAAAGAAGAGCGGCCCGTTTTTTGTTTGAGATGAGGGATTGGGGTTAGTCTTTCTCTTTCCTTTATTTATCCTCATTTAAGAAGAGAGCAAAGGTAATGATTCATAGATGGTTTAGATATCTGCAGATGAAAATAAACTCTTCAAAAGTCTCTGAACTATTGAAGAGCTTATTCAGTTTATGTTTACTATTAAATTCTAGTTGAAGGAATAATAACTCTCCTGATGAAAAGGTTTTAGGTGTACATCATGCCGCCTATTCACTCGCATAGTAGTCTATTGGATTGTTTAGTAAAATACTATTTTCATTTTTCTTAAGATTTATTTCTTCTTTAAAGGGTTGAGACTCTGTTTGATTTTAAATCTATCCGTTCTTTCTTATTTATTAAATCACTACCATAACTATGAGAATACTGATATATAAACTACTATTCCAGCTTTTTTACCCTTTGCCTTTTCGATTCCGGATATATTCTGGACTAAGAATTTTCCCCCAACTAGTAGAGAGGCTTTTCATCATAGTGAGTTTTTTTGTGTCATTTTCTAATAAGTAGTGTCAGCATCCATAAAAAAATCATTAAAAGCATAATACTGTCACGTGCTTGCAAGTAATGGTAAGAAGAAAGAAAATTTTTCTTATCTTAAAAGTGCTTTCTCTAAAGTAACAACTATGCTAGAAAGTCGAGAACCCGCTTGATTACAAGTTTCGTCGCCTCTGCATCGTAAGACGGTAAACTGCTGTCGGTGAAGAGATGTTCCTTACCTTCGTACAAAAAAAGTTCAGCGTGATTGGCTGAATCGACAAGGTCACGGGCAGCGTTGATGTCGCCATCTTCAACGAAGAAAGGATCTGCATTCATAGCGTGAATTTGCACAGGCAAGTCGATCGGCCACTGTGATTCGAACTCCGAGGTCGGTAGACATGCATGAAAAAACAAAGCACCACTGGCTCCTTCACGAGTTTGAGCGAGCTGCTGTGCTGCCGGGACACCGAGTGAAAAACCAGCATACACGACATCGCGTGGAAGCTCGCTGGCTGCCTGAACGGCGCGTGCCCTCACTTCTTCAAACCCGATTTCCTTAACAAAGCCCAAGCCTTCCTCAAGCGAGGAAAATATGCGACCATCAATTAAATCTGGGACGTGCACAGTATGCCCCGAATCTCTCAGTTGATCAGCGATTGCTTCAATCCCCTTCGTTCGTCCTAAAACATGGTGTAACAATAAAATTTCTGCCATCGTTCATCCTCCTATCTTCTAATTCATATGTCTATGTTTCGTCAAGATAGCTTGTTTGACCTGCCAGAACAATACAACTAAGAAATATCCAACTAATAAAAGCCACCGATTGCTTTATTAAATAATTCTGCCCAATCATAACGAGAACATCCGACAAACTGAAATAGATTGATTCGTAAAAAAAATGTAGCGACGGACTAGGAACTCGAAAGACCTAGACTGCCGCTGCTTTTCTGTGCAAACGCAATTCGATTAGTGTAATCTACTTTAGGAGACAAGGTCATCTAACCTTCTGGTAAACGAGACCTATGGCTCCAGAATCAAATGTCTTGTTTTCAATAAGTTTAAGATTGATCTTCTCCTTGAGACCTTGGAATAACGGCAACCCGCTGCCAATTAGGACGGGTGAAACCGTAATTTTATACTCATCTATTAAATCAAGCTGCATAAGGTAGTGTGCGAACCTAGGACTACCGAGGATGACCATATCCTTGCCTGGCTGCTGTTTGAGGTTCTTGATCTCTTCCTTTACATTTACTTTCACCAGTCTGGAATTGTTCCACTCAACTTTCTCAAGGGTCCTGGAAAAAACGATTTTCGATGTCTTTTCGATCCACTCGGCATGATCCCGTTCATGCTGCGAAGCAGATGGTTTTGAAGACACAGATGGCCAGTAATTGTGCATCATCTGATAAGTTCCACGTCCCCAAATAACAGTGTCGGCAGTACTCAGAATTTCTTTCGCGTGTTTCTCCAATTCAGCATCGTAGGAAATCCAGCCAATGTCCATTTGACCGTTCGGCCCTTCTACAAAACCATCAAGCGATGCGTGTAGAAATAGTACGAGCTTTCTCATTTTCAGTTCTCCTTTGTTCATAATATTTTTGAATTAGATATTTAAAAGGGTGCATATAATGTAGTTTATGATTTGAGTTGCTTTCACCATATTGCTCCTCACCGTAGAATGAACTACTTAGGTTAGAAAGTTTTATTTTCAAAAATACCACCTTCTTTCATTACTAACACCTCCAAAGTGATAATAATATCCTCTTTAGCTTTGCTGCTCCGTCTTAAACTCCTAATTGCTAAATTCCATCCTCTCCTCCCTTCATTAAATTCCTTCTATAATCAGACCTATATCCCCTTCATTTTCTAAATTAACACTTGTTCTCTCGAAACTGAGTCTTCCACAATCCTGCCGTACACTTGAAAAGTCAGTTTCGGGATAACCTTGTCACTTAATAACAATTATTTCAAACTCAGCCCTTTGCCACATGCATCTCTAACAAATTTAAGGACAAAAGAAAAGCCTCCCAAAAGTTTATAAACTCTTGAGAGGCTTGCAAATTTAGTAAACGGTATTGATCCCAGTCAAAATCCAATTTTTCTTAAACCCTATGATGCAAGGATTTAGGGCGTTATTACATCATGCCGCCCATTCCGCCCATGCCACCCATGTCTGGCATGCCGCCGCCTGCGCCGTTGTCTTCTTCTGGAAGATCAGCAACGACTGCTTCAGTAGTCAAGAACATTGCGGCTACGGAAGCTGCGTTTTGTAGTGCGGAACGTGTTACTTTTGTTGGGTCAACGATACCGGAATCAACCATGTTTACCCATTCGCCGGTAGCTGCGTTGAAGCCGACTCCGACTGCTTCGCCTTTGAGACGTTCAACGATGATGGATCCTTCAAGACCTGCATTGTGAACGATTTGGCGAACTGGCTCTTCTAGTGCACGAAGAACGATGCTTGCGCCGGTAGCTTCGTCGTCAGATAGTTCAAGACCGGCTACAGAGTTGATGATGTTTACAAGTGCTGTACCACCACCAGCTACGATACCTTCTTCTACAGCTGCTCGAGTAGAGTTCAAGGCATCTTCAATGCGAAGCTTGCGCTCTTTCAATTCTGTCTCGGTTGCAGCACCGACTTTGATGACAGCTACGCCGCCGGTAAGTTTAGCAAGGCGCTCCTGCAATTTTTCTTTATCGAATTCAGAAGTGGATTCTTCTGCCTGTGCACGGATTTGTGCAACACGGGAAGAAATCTGTTCAGGGTTTCCTGAACCTTCTACAATCGTTGTGTTTTCTTTTGTGATGACCACTTTAGACGCGCGTCCAAGCTGGTCAATTGTTGTATTCTTCAGATCAAGACCAAGGTCTTCTGTTACGACTTGACCGCCTGTAAGAGTAGCGATGTCTTCAAGCATTGCTTTACGGCGATCGCCGAAGCCTGGTGCTTTCACAGCAACTGCGTTAAATGTACCGCGCAGTTTGTTCACCACAAGTGTTGCAAGAGCTTCGCCTTCAACGTCTTCAGAGATTAGAAGCAATGGCTTAGATTGCTGTACCACTTGCTCAAGGACAGGAAGAACTTCCTGGATGTTGTTGATTTTCTTATCTGTAATAAGAATGTACGGATCTTCAAGAACCGCTTCCATTTTATCCTGGTCAGTGACCATGTATGGAGAAGCGTATCCGCGGTCGAACTGCATACCTTCTACAACTTCAAGCTCCGTGCTGAAGCCTTTGGATTCTTCAATGGTGATCACACCATCGTTACCTACGCGTTCCATAGCTTCTGCAATGATTTGTCCTACTTCGTTGTCAGAAGCAGAGATAGAAGCTACTTGAGAAATGGAGTCGCGGCCTTCGATCGGCTTAGAAATTTTGCGAAGCTCTTCAGTTGCTAATTCTGTCGCTTTTTCAATTCCGCGGCGGATGCCTACTGGGTTCGCACCGGAAGTTACGTTTTTAAGACCTTCACGAATCATAGCCTGTGCCAAAACCGTTGCAGTTGTAGTACCGTCACCAGCAACATCGTTTGTTTTGGAAGCTACTTCAGATACAAGCTGTGCACCCATGTTTTCGTATTTGTCTTCAAGCTCGATTTCTTTTGCAATGGTTACACCGTCATTCGTAATCAGCGGGGAACCGAATTTTTTATCAAGAACGACGTTACGTCCTTTTGGTCCTAAGGTTACTTTTACAGCGTTTGCCAGTGTGTCTACCCGCGCAGCATCGCACGGCGTGCGTCTTCACTAAACTTAATTTCTTTAGCCATACTATATATCCTCCTTATCAATCTCGTATCGATGTCAATGTATTGTCTTACACGTGCTTAAGTAGTTACTGAACGACGGCAAGTACGTCAGATTCGCGCAGAATCAAGTATTCGCTGCCTTCGTACTTCACTTCTGTACCTGCGAACTTAGAATAAATCACACGATCGCCAGCAGATACTTCAAGAGCTACTTTTTCACCGTTGTCTGTCACGCGGCCGGTACCAACAGCAACAACCTTGCCTTCTTGAGGCTTTTCCTTCGCTGAATCAGGAAGCACGATTCCGCTGGCAGTGGTTTGTTCTTCTTCAATTAACTCAATAACAATACGATCACCTAATGGCTTTAACAATTAGGACACCCTCCTCGATAAGGTATTATCAGTTTTTGTCGTTTGTTAGCACTCGCAAGTTAAGAGTGCTAACACAATTATTATAATAATCAATTCATTCTAGATTTTCAAGTAAAAACAAACGAAATTTTCTACATATTTTTTTCCATGGAAAACCCTTATTCTTACGTCAGGTTTTTAAGTTGTGATAGAATACATAAAGTAAGAAAAAGAGCGCACAAAATCAAATCGCCTCTTATCTATATAGGTTTTTTTACTATGAAAAGGAGCCGTGAATGTATGCCATTACGCTATTGGGGGATCATTGCCAGTTATGTAGTCATTGCTCAGCTTTCTTCCATCGTTGGAGTCGGCTGGCTTTATAACGGTACCGGTCTCGATAAATATCAGGCGCTTGCCGTCTGGTCAGTCATCACTTTTGCGTTAACAACGATTATTGCTCTAGCCAGTTTACGTCCTGATATGAAGGAAGCAGCGATGCGAAGCGACAAAGCCGGCATAGGCTCAACTACCTTGTGGGCAGTCGCCGGAGTCTTTCTCGCCTTATTTTCACAAATGATTGCCGCCTATATTGAAAGCTTGTTCGGCATCAGTTCCGCTTCTGAAAACACGATGAATTTAATGGAAATTGCCCGTAAAGCCCCGTTATTCATCTTTATCCCGGTGCTGTTTGCCCCGATTCTGGAAGAGATCATTTTCCGGAAAATTATTTTCGGTTCGCTTTATAAACGGACGAATTTCTTTGTGGCCGTCATTATTTCGGCACTCGTCTTTGGGCTTTTCCATTTTGATGTAACCCATCTCTTTGTTTATTTCGCCATGGGTGTCGTTTTCGCCTTCCTTTATGTAAAAACAAAACGAATTATTACACCGATTATTGCCCATATGGCGATGAACTCGCTTGTCGTGCTGACACAGTTTAATCTGCCGGAAGAAAAAATCCGCGAAATTCAGGAACAAATGCAAACCATCTTAACTGGAGGCCTTTGGTAGTATGAGAATTTCACCCCTCTATATGGCTTTCATTTACTTTGGCTTAGCCCTTGGCTTTATGTATATTGCCGCTCAGGCTGGCCACGAAACCATATGGAATGTGACCACGCTGCTGCTGGCTGCGGTTGCCACCTTTAATATTGCGGTCGCAATCCGCTTGCTGCAGCTCTACATCCGTATTCAGAAATCAATGAAATAACGAAGCAAAGGAGAATCTGTATGCCCCACCATTTATTAGCCGGAGAACGATTGAAGCTTACGACACTGTCCGATGAGGATTTACACATTTTAACCAACTGGTATACAGATTCCCGCTTCCTCAGACGCTTTGATGCCCTGCCCCCGAAGCCGAAGTCCTTTGCGACTCTGCAGGAATGGCGCGATCAGGCTTCAAAGGATAACAACCACTTTCTTTTTGCCATGCGGGAAGCCCACAAGTTTATCGGCTACGTCGAGCTTGAAGGCATCCTCTGGTCACAGCGTAACGGCTGGGTGACAATCGGCATCGGTGAAGAGCTCAACCAGGGGAAAGGCTATGGCACAGAAGCCATGGAGCTTATTATGGAATACGCGTTCCAGGAGTTGAACCTGCACCGGCTGCAGCTGACTGTATTTGAATACAACACAGCCGCGATTCGAATGTATGAAAAGCTCGGCTTTACCCGTGAAGGTGCCCACCGTGAATTTATACTCCGGGACGGCGAAGCGTATGACATGTATTTGTACGGCATTCTTCACCGCGAGTGGAAAGAAAAATATAAGGGATCATAACCTGCAGGAAGTCTTCTCCTGCAGGTTTTTTCTTATTGTTGGTCAGATCGGTACACTCCAAGCCTTTATGCAAACACTCTCTCCCAGCTGTCCTCACAAAATTAAAAACGCAGCAGGAGTCTCAGCTCCCGCGTTCCTTTTCCACACCTTTTAAAATAAACGTAATTGGCATCGCAATCGCAAGCACGACCGCTGAAACGAGAAAAGCTTCATTCAGCGTCTGCAGAGTGGCCGCCTGCATATCTACATCAGGCAGCGAAGAGATCTGCGCGCGCCGCACTTCGTAATAGATCGAGAAAAATACGATTCCTAACGAAGAAGACACCTGCCTGATAATATTGTTCATCGCGGATCCTTGAGCGACAAGCTGTTCAGGAATCGCATTCATACCGGAAGTCGTTGCCGGCATATTGCCCATTCCCATGCCGACGCCGCGGATCGTGTTTAATACAACGATCCACCAGAACGGCGTCGACAGCTTCAGCATGCCTAAGCCAAAGGTGGAAAGAGCCATAATCGCAAGTCCTGGCGGCACGACGAACTTCGGCCCTTTTTTATCGAGGATCCGGCCGCCGATCGACATAAACAAGCCGCTCGCTGCAGCCGCTGGTAAAAACAACAGACCGGTCATGATTTCGTTCATGCCGTACACGTTTTGCACGAGCAGCGGCAAAAGAAAAATCCCGGAGAACAGTCCGATCGAAGCCGATGACGTTGCCACGATCGAAACCGCATAAGTCGGAACCTTAAACACAGACAGGTTTAACAGTGGATCCTTCTGGCGGTTTTCATAGAAGACAAACACGACGACAGCGGCAATGCCTCCGAGTATTAAGATCAAGTTTACCGGATCAGTCAGTCTGTCTAGAGTTTTGCCGCGGCCAAGCGCATACAGCACCGCTCCAATCCCAAGGGTTACGATGAGAAAGCCGCCGAGGTCAAATTTTTTCTCAGGGTCGGTCTCTGTCCGCTCAAGAAAATTCACAGACAAGAAGAGTCCCATCAAACCGAACGGGATGTTAAAGGCAAACAGCCACGGCCAGTCCAAATATTGAATGAGCACACCGCCAATGGTCGGGCCGATTGCCGGAGCAACCATTGCTGCGACCCCATACACGCCGACCGCAAGTCCCCGCTCGTGCCGGGGAAAGGAATTAAAGATCAGCGCCATAGCGATCGGCATCATTAAGCCGCCCGCCATCCCTTGAATCGCCCGGGAGATGATCACCATGCTGAGTGTTTGTGAGAAAAACCCGGATAACGAACCGGCAATGAAAATCGCAAGTCCGGTAATGTACACCTTTTTCTTGCCGAATCGTTCGCCAAAATAGCCGGTCAGCGGCATCGTCATTCCCATGGATACCATAAAAATCGTTAAGATCCAGCCGACTGCCACCGCATTGGAATCAAAGATCTCGATAAACCGCGGCAGCGTCGGATTCAGCATACTGTTGTTTAAAATGACCGTAAATGTCCCAAACAGCACCGATACGACAACAAGCCATTTGTTCGGAAGTTTCTTCATAGCCGTTCCTCCACATCTATAGTCCCTTCTATTGTTTAGACATTTATTTCGGGTTTCAAACAAAAAAAGGACAACCGAATCGGTTCTCCTTTTGGTTATTCTTCTTCCTCTTCCTCGCCGGTGAGCGGGTAATGCTTTAAGAAATAGACGAGCGCCTGCAGCTCAATCGATAAATCAATATGGTGCACCCGCACGCTGTTCGGTACAGTAATTCTTGCCGGGGTGAAGTTTAAGATGCCTGAGACGCCAGCGTCCACGAGTCGGTCGGCTATTCCCTGGGCAGCTGAAGCGGGTACGGTGAGTATGGCCACTGTTAAATCGGTGATCTTGTTTTCCAGGTCGTCGATATGTTCAACGGGCACGCCGCCGACTTTCTGCCCGACCCTTTCTTTGTTCGTGTCAAAAGCGACTTCGATCTTCGTATTATTGTTTTTCGTAAAATTATAGTTTAAGAATGCCGTCCCCAGATTCCCGACCCCGATTAAGGCAACCTTGGTCGTCTCATCCTGGTCGAGCGTTTTTCTGAAAAAGGAAAGCAGGTATTCTACATTATAGCCATAGCCTTTTTTCCCGAGCGCTCCGAAATATGAAAAATCTCTGCGGATCGTTGCCGAGTCCACCTTTACGGCTTCACTTAGCTCCTTCGAAGAGACTCTCATTTTGCCCTGGCTATGTAAATTGTTTAAAAAACGGTAGTACAGCGGTAACCGTTTGGCTGTTGCCTGAGGTATCTTAGTTTGTTCCAGATCCATTTCGTCTCCTCCTCTATGTGTCCTGACGCTTGAAATCGCCGCTTTTGCCGCCGGTTTTTTCCTCCAGGTACGTTGGTCCGATGACCATTCCTTTGTCGACAGCTTTACACATATCATACACCGTCAGTGCTGCTGCGGACGCGGCCGTTAGCGCTTCCATTTCTACTCCCGTGCTGCCCTTCGTTTTAACTGAAGCCCGGATTAACAGCTCCGGCCCACCCTGTGCAGTATCCCAGTCGAACGTCACATCGACGCCTTTTAAAGGAAGCGGATGGCACATAGGAATCCAGTCCGGGGTATTTTTGGCGGCCATAATCCCAGCCACCTGGGCCACAGACAATACATCGCCCTTCGCGATATCGTTGGTGGTTATTTTTTTGTAAATGACTTCATTGACTTGCACACTGGAGCGGGCAACGGCTGTCCGCACGGTCTCTCCTTTTTCAGAGATATCGACCATTCTGGCCCGGCCTTGCTCGTTGAAATGGGTAAAATCAGCCATCTCCTTCACTCCTTCGTTCAAAAAAATTTCACAATCTCGGTAACTGAAAGACTACTCTTATTCTACCAAAAAATCAACAGGAAGTCGTTAAAGATTTCACAAAGTGGAGTCTCGAACCTTGCTACTTCCTTCCTACATAAGATACACTTATGGCATTGAGGTGAAACGACATGATTCTCATGCAATTAAATCAAGTAACGAAGCGCTTTGGCGCCGAGTTAATTTTATCGGATATTAAGCTTGAAGTACAAAAGAATGACCGGATCGCCATCGTCGGCCGGAACGGTGCCGGCAAATCGACGCTGCTCAAAATGATGGCCGGGGAAATCAGCCATGATTCCGGTAACATATTCAAACCCAAAGAGACGACGATCGGTTATTTAGCTCAAAACACCGGGCTCCAGTCCGACAAGTCGATCTTTGAGGAAATGGAGCAGGTCTTTGCCGGCTTGAAAAAGCTTGAAGCGGAACTTCGGGATATGGAAGCAAAGATGGCGGATCCCGTGTTGTTAAATGATCAGCAGAAGTACGAACAGCTGCTCAGTGATTATGATAAAAGGCAGGTAAACTTCAAGACCTCGGGCGGCTATCAGTACGAAGCAGATATTAAAGCTGTCTTAAACGGACTGAATTTTTCTGATAAAGATTGGGCCACGCCGATCTCAACCCTCAGCGGCGGTCAGAAAACCCGTCTTGCTTTAGGGAAGCTTCTGCTTTCTGCTCCTGATGTCCTCATTCTTGATGAACCGACGAACCATTTGGATATCGATACCCTCGCCTGGCTGGAAGGCTACCTGCAGAATTACAGCGGGGCCGTTGTCATCGTCTCCCACGACCGTTATTTCCTCGATAAAATCGTAAACACCGTTTATGAAATTGCCTTCCAATCCTCCAAAAAGTATCATGGCAATTACAGTGACTACTTGCAGAAGAAGGAAGCGGAATTCGAGCTGGAAATGAAGCGTTATGAAAAACAGCAGGCAGAGATTAAGCGGATGGAGGATTTTATCCAAAAGAATATCGTACGCGCCACCACAAGTAAGCGTGCCCAAAGCAGACGCAAGCAGCTGGAGAAAATGGACAAGCTCTATAAACCGAAAGAGGACAGCCAGTCCGCTAAATTCAGCTTTGAAGTCGCCAAAAAAAGTGGCAATGACGTACTGAAGCTGAGGAATCTTGCCTTTCAATACGAGGAGCAGGGACCGAGCCTGTTTCACGATTTGAACCTTGACTTAAGCCGCGGCGATTCCGTGGCGCTCGTCGGTCCAAACGGTGTCGGGAAAACGACGCTATTAAAGACCATTCTCGGTCAGCTCCAGGTGTCCAGCGGAGATATTAAACTGGGAACGAACGTGGAGATCGGTTACTATGATCAGGAACAGACGATTTTAAACCCGAAGAAAACCGTGCTTCAGGAGCTTTGGGATGAATACCCGCTTACGAATGAAAAAGATATCCGCACCGTGCTTGGCAACTTCCTGTTTTCCGGGGAAGATGTCTTAAAGCCCGTATCCGCTCTAAGCGGCGGTGAAAAAGCGCGGCTGTCCCTTGCCAAGCTGATGATGCAAAAAGCTAATTTTCTCGTACTCGATGAACCGACGAACCACCTGGATTTAGATAGTAAAGAAGTGCTGGAGGCAGCGCTCGTCGATTATCCCGGCACCCTGTTGTTTGTCTCTCACGACCGTTATTTTATTAACAAAATCGCGACCCAGGTCGTAGAAATGCAGCCGGATGAAACGAGGATGTTCCTCGGCGACTATGACTATTATGCTGCGAAGAAACAGGAAGAGTACGAACTGAAAAAGCTGGAGGAGCAAGACAGAAACGAGCAATCTAAGAACAAAGAAGAGCCTCAGGCGAAGGATACCTTTTCTCAGGACAAAGCTGCGAAGCGGGAAAACCGCCGAAGAAATCGCCGGATCGCTGAGATTGAAAGTGAAATTGAAGCAATTGAAGCGAAGCTTGAAGAAAATGACACCGCCCTCTGTGATCCGGAAGTGTTTCAAGATCATGAACAAACGCTTGCCATTACAGAAGACAACCACCAATTAAATGAAAAGCTCGAGCAGCTCATGGAAGAATGGGAAGAGCTGCATGAAGATTAATCCGTCTCCTCGTTTGAGACGGTTTTTTTATGTGCAGTGTGTATAAGATTGTATGTCTGGTGTGCTATATCCACAGACCAGGTGGATAACTTTCATTGAAATAATAATTCTCAACAGGGTTATACACATTATCCACAACTAAGTATACATTTATCCACAAAAATGACAGCGATTCCTTTCCTGTTTCGTAGCTGTTGTGCATAACTTATCCACTGAATAAATATACGGTTGTGTATAAATAGAAAGAGAGCAGTCCCCTATAGGAAACTGCTCTCTTTCTATTTACTTGATTGATTTATTGTCCTGCATCCAGTGCAGCCGTTCTGAGCTCTTCAAGGAAATGGATCCTTGGGGTCCCCAGAAGTTATTCAACGTTTTTTGAGTGTGCTCAATAATATGAGGAGCTGATAAGTGCTCGGCGTCATTGGTCGTATGGCCATCGGTGATGAGTGTGACGTGATAACCTAAATCAAAAGCGCCTCTGCAGGTGGAATCAACACAATAATCGGTCTGGGCGCCTCCGATATACACATGAGTGACTTCCATATCTTCAAGAGTTTTCTGTAAGTTCGTTTTGGTGAATGCGTTCGGTACACTTTTGTGGACAACGACTTCAGATGGGAGCGGCTGTTCAAGCTCAGGATGCAGTTCCCAGCCGGACTCTCCTCTTTCTAAAGGACCTTCCGGATCTTCATGCTGCACATAAATAACAGGGACCTTCTCTTCTCTTGCTTTACGAATGACTTCATTTAACTGGCCGATGATTTCCTCTCGTTTGTACGCATTTGCAACGACCGCTTTTTGCACGTCAATCACTAAGAGGGCTGCCTTTTCCACCTATAGCACTCCCTTTCCTTAATTTGTATTCCTAATTTTTATACTACTTCTTTCACTGCGCCATTTCATTACATTTAAGAAATCTTAACAAAAAAGCCATTCTCAATTAAGAATGGCAGAAAATAAAGGTTTTTTCGACACTATTGGTGAAAAGACTCGTTCTTCCTTGCTCCGTACTGCTCTAAGTCCAAGCCTGGATTTGCATTTAAATCCCAACCCGCTCTGTGTCCCTGTTGATAGGCAACTGCGCCGGCCACAGCAATCATAGCTGCGTTATCCGTGCATAAATGCAGCGGTGGAATCATCAAATCGATCTCTGATCCGGCGAATTTTTCTTCAAGCATCGCCCGCAGGCCGCGGTTTGCTGCCACCCCTCCAGCGACGATTACCTGCTTCACTCCATAATCCATGGCAGCTTTATAGGTTTTTGTGGATAACACCTCAACCACACTTGCTTGAAAGCTTGCCGCCACATCTTCCGGCTTGTATTCTACACCTTTTTGGCTGGCATTATGGAGCTTGTTGATCACTGCTGATTTTAACCCGCTGAAGCTGAAATCGTACGAGCCCTTCTCAAGCCACGCCCGGGGAAAGTCGATGACTTCCGAGCCTTTTTGAGCAAGCTGATCGATCTGCGGTCCCCCGGGATAAGGGAGCTTTAACGTTCGTGCCACCTTGTCATAAGCTTCTCCAGCGGCATCGTCGCGTGTTTCACCGATCACCTCAAAAGAGCCGTGCTCTTTCATAAGTATCAGCTCCGTATGCCCTCCGGAAACAACGAGAGATAATAACGGAAATTCAAACTCCTTCTCAAGACGATTGGCGTAAATATGACCGGCAATGTGATGCACACCAACGAGCGGCTTTTGTTTGGCATAAGCGACAGCCTTCGCTGCATTGACGCCGATCAACAGCGCTCCAACTAAACCCGGTCCTTCAGTCACCGCTATGGCGTCTATGTCATCTAAGGTAAGATTCGCTTCGGTAAGCGCTTCTTCCAACGTAATTGTTATTTGCTCAATATGGTGACGGGAAGCAATCTCAGGTACAACACCGCCAAAACGTTTATGACTCTCAATTTGAGAAGCAACCACATTGGCTGCGAGTTCCCGCTCATTTTTAACAATGGCCACTGCCGTTTCGTCACAGCTTGTTTCTATCGCTAGTAAATATTGATCTTTGTTCATTTTAACCCCACCCACATAACTAACGCGTCTTCTCCGTTATCGGTATAATAATGTTTTCGTATCCCGCCTGGTTTCATTCCGAATTTTCTATACAAATGCTGAGCCGCGGTATTTGAGACTCTGACTTCCAAAGATAATTGGATCGCCCCGCCTTCAATGGCCTCCATAAAAGTCCGGCGGAACAAGTCCTCGCCATATTTCTGTCCTCGAAATTCCGGATGAATCGCAATGTTGGTAATATGAGCTTCATCAATGATCAGCCATAAACCACAGTATCCAAACACCCTTCCACCTTCCTCTATCACAAAATAATGGGCGTAAGGATTGTCAAGCACCTCATTACGAAACGTTTCTTCTGTCCAGGGAACTGCAAATGATGCCTTTTCGACATCCATAACCTCTTCAATATCTTCTGTTTCCATCGGTCTGATTGAAGCCATCAGCTCTTCTCCTGCTGGGCGAGCCACTTGGCTTCTGCTTCAGGCAGCCGCAGATAATTCGGGACGAGCTCATGCAATGGCCCAGGCTTTTGATTTTTGCCGGCAAGCGCGACTAGTGAAGGCCGAGCAAAATGATACGGCGCTTCTGGAATCACGGCTTGGCTGCCTAGAATCTCTTTAACCTGCTCTTTATGCAGCGCTATATCCTGGCTGATAAACAAAACCGGACGATCCAAGCCTTTCAGCTCCTCCAGCCAATTCTGCATACCTATATTGGTTTCCTTCTTCACTTCATTCATTTTAGAATCATACAAACCTGTGTACACAAGTCCCCTTCTCGCATCAAAAAAAGGACAGATGAAGCCATTAAAATAAGCGCCTTGTCTTGCTGCTGCCTCAAGGCTCGAAACGCCGACGACCGGGATATTCAATGCCCACGCCATCGTTTTCGCAGTGGTTAAGCCGATCCTTACTCCTGTATAGGAACCCGGTCCCTTAGCTACGACAATTCTATCCAGATCCTCAGGCGCCATACTCGTTTCCTTCATCAGCTCATCGATGGCCGGCATTAACCTTATGGAATGATTCTTTTTTATGTTCGTAACAAGCTCTCCAAGTACTACTTCGTCTTTCATAATCGAAATGCCCATTACGTAATTAGACGTATCAATGGCTAAAATATTCATCCTATTATCTCCTTACAAACCTCTTCATAACGGGAGGAAGAAGCCTCAAGCTTGAACAACCGCTTCGATTCGTTGATAGAGTTAATCACAATATCCAGCCGCTGTGTGGGTAAGTATTCTTCAATAAAATGCGCCCATTCCACAACCGTGACACCTTCCCCTGAAAAGTATTCGTCGAAACCAAGGTCCTCCTCACTTTCCTCGAGACGATAAACGTCCATATGGTAAAAGGGAAGCCTCCCTTGATATTCCTTTATCATAGTAAAAGTAGGACTGTTAATCGTTCTTTTGACTCCAAGACCGCGTCCCAAACCTTTCGTAAAGGTTGTTTTTCCGGCCCCTAAATCACCTTCTAATGTTAAAACATCTCCCGGAAGGAGCTTTTCGCCCAGCCGCTCAGCCAGATCCATGGTTTCTTCAGGAGAGTATGTGTAGATTTCAAACGTGGCCAAAGCTAATTCTCTCCTCCCTGCAAATGTGTATATCCTGCTTTTTTCAAAGTCGTTACTTGTCCATTTTCATTAAGAAAAACCTGTCCACTCTGGGAAGATGGTTTTTCGACGTGTCCGATTTCGTGCACTGGCAATTTTAAATCATCCGCCGCCTTTTGTACACTCGCCCAATCTTCCTTCGCTACAGTACCCAGCAATTCAAAGTCCTCACCGCCGCGGAGCATCCACTGATGATAATCATCAGGAAACAATGTTCGCAAAGCCGTCGAATGAGGAATTTTATTTAGGTCAAGTTGCAGATCGACGTGCGACGCCTCAGCAATTTCATTCGCCTCATTCGCTATCCCATCACTCACGTCATTTAAGCAGACCCGGGGATAGCTGCTAAAGCAGCAGCGAATTCCACCCGCGCTTCCGGCAGCCTGTGCCGCTTTACTAAATAATCCCCTTCTCAGAAGGGTTAAATCCTTTCAATAAGCACTCGAGGCCGCCGCGGGAATCTCCTAACGTGCCTGTTGCAAACACAAGATCTCCCGGCTGCGCATGAGAACGGTAACGGGCTTTCCCTTTTTCCACATAACCAATAACCGTAATGGAGATGGTCAATTCTTTTCCAGAAACCGTGTCTCCTCCGATTAAATCAATGCGGTACTCCTCAGCGAGCTCTCTCATACCTCTATAAAGCTCATGAAGCTCCTGCTGAATAAAGTGGTCAGGAACAACAATGGATACCAGATAAAAAGCCGGTTTGCTTCCCATTGCCGCTAGATCGCTTAAGTTAGCCGCAAGCGCTCGGAACCCCATATGAAAAGGTTCCATTGTATCTTTGGAAAAATGCACTCCATTTACCATCGTATCCACGGAAGTTACAACCTGCCTGTCTTTCGGTTCAAACACCGCAGCGTCATCATTGATTCCTTTGATTAAAGACTCCTGATGATAAGCAGAGGGACGAATGGATTGAATAAATGAAAATTCATCCATAGAACTCCACCTCTTTTAATGTATTAGTATTATTATACCAATTGAAGAAGGTAAATAAAAAAATCCATAATAAAAGCCTTAGGAGATTTTCCTAAGGCTGATGTATGCAATTCAAATGGCGGTCCGGACGGGACTCGAACCCGCGACCTCCTGCGTGACAGGCAGGCATTCTAACCAACTGAACTACCGGACCTTTAATACCTGTTTATGTAATAACAATAAGTCGAACAATGGCTTCCTTGAGGAAGTTAATTCGACGTAGTTAATTGGATATTATGGTTGCCCTTACAGGACTCCTATTTCCAATTAGCAAAGAAGTGAAATCGACGTAGTTAATTGGATATTATGGTTGCGGGGGCAGGATTTGAACCTGCGACCTCCGGGTTATGAGCCCGACGAGCTACCAGACTGCTCTACCCCGCGATAGTGTGGGAAATTCTTTTGTAGTTCCCATAAAATTTTTCAGTTCGACTGTTCGTCGCGTTGCAAGGTGTTTCGGAGAAGCTTACGCTCCTCACAAGACCTACATTGAAGCAAATTCAAGATGTTTACGATCTTGCTCTACCCCGCGATAGTGTGGGAATATCTTCTATATTACCCATAAATGATGATAATATACAAACAATGTGGCAGCGTCCTACTCTCACGGGGATCGACCCGACTACCATCGGCGCTGAAGAGCTTAACTGCTGTGTTCGGCATGGGAACAGGTGTGACCTCTTCGCCGTTACTACCACATCATTTGGATTGTTGAGGTGAACCCTCAAAACTGGATAAGTGCACATTCAAACGAACTCGAAACATCATAGTTGTATGTCTAGCTTCCGCTTTTCAATTTAGATAAGTCATCGATCGATTAGTATCCGTCAGCTGCACGTGTCACCACGCGTCCACCTCGGACCTATCTACCTCATCGTCTCTGAGGGATCTTATTACCTTAGAGGTAAGGGAAATCTCATCTCAAGGGGGGCTTCATGCTTAGATGCTTTCAGCACTTATCCCGTCCACACGTAGCTACCCAGCGATGCTCCTGGCGGAACAACTGGTACACCAGCGGTGTGTCCATCCCGGTCCTCTCGTACTAAGGACAGCTCCTTTCAGATTTCCAACGCCCACGACGGATAGGGACCGAACTGTCTCACGACGTTCTGAACCCAGCTCGCGTACCGCTTTAATGGGCGAACAGCCCAACCCTTGGGACCGACTACAGCCCCAGGATGCGATGAGCCGACATCGAGGTGCCAAACCTCCCCGTCGATGTGGACTCTTGGGGAGATAAGCCTGTTATCCCCGGGGTAGCTTTTATCCGTTGAGCGACGGCCCTTCCATGCGGAACCGCCGGATCACTAAGCCCGACTTTCGTCCCTGCTCGACTTGTAGGTCTCGCAGTCAAGCTCCCTTGTGCCTTTACACTCTGCGAATG
The DNA here is from genome assembly GCF_022919095.1 of Halobacillus salinarum. Classification (NCBI taxonomy): domain Bacteria; kingdom Bacillati; phylum Bacillota; class Bacilli; order Caryophanales; family Bacillaceae; genus Halobacillus; species Halobacillus salinarum. The sequence goes on from NZ_CP095073.1 coordinate 4,160,232, forward strand.
ATTTCCAACCATTCTGAGGGAACCTTTGGGCGCCTCCGTTACCTTTTAGGAGGCGACCGCCCCAGTCAAACTGCCCACCTGACACTGTCTCCGGACCGGATCACGGTCCTGGGTTAGAATGTCCGTACAGCCAGGGTAGTATCCCACCAGCGCCTCCACCGAAGCTGGCGCTCCGGCTTCTCTGGCTCCTACCTATCCTGTACAAGCTGTACCAACATTCAATATCAGGCTACAGTAAAGCTCCACGGGGTCTTTCCGTCCTGTCGCGGGTAATGCGCATCTTCACGCATAGTATAATTTCACCGGGTCTCTCGTTGAGACAGTGCCCAAGTCGTTGCACCTTTCGTGCGGGTCGGAACTTACCCGACAAGGAATTTCGCTACCTTAGGACCGTTATAGTTACGGCCGCCGTTTACTGGGGCTTCGGTTCAGCGCTTCGCCAAAAGCTAACGCATCCCCTTAACCTTCCAGCACCGGGCAGGTGTCAGCCCCTATACTTCGCCTTACGGCTTCGCAGAGACCTGTGTTTTTGGTAAACAGTCGCTTGGGCCTTTTCACTGCGGCTCCTCGGCAGAGGAGCACCCCTTCTCCCGAAGTTACGGGGTCATTTTGCCGAGTTCCTTAACGAGAGTTCTCCCGCTCACCTTAGGATCCTCTCCTCGCCTACCTGTGTTGGTTTGCGGTACGGGCACCTCTTTCCTCACTAGAGGATTTTCTTGGCAGTGTGAACTCAGGAGCTTCGGTACTTTAGTTCCCTCCCCATCACAGCTTGACGTTCCCACCGGACGGATTTGCCTATCCGGCCGTCTTGCTGCTTGGACGCGCTCATCCAATGGCGCGCTCTCCCTATCCTCCTGCGTCTCCCCGTCGTTCAAACGGAAAGGAGGTGGTACAGGAATATCCACCTGTTGTCCATCGCCTACGCCTGTCGGCCTCGGCTTAGGTCCCGACTAACCCTGAGAGGACGAGCCTTCCTCAGGAACCCTTAGGCTTTCGGTGAAAGAGATTCTCACTCTTTTTTCGCTACTCATACCGGCATTCTCACTTCTAAGCGCTCCACCAGTCCTTACGGTCTGACTTCACCGCCCTTAGAACGCTCTCCTACCACTGATCGTAAGATCAATCCGCAGCTTCGGTGGTGTGTTTAGCCCCGGTATATTTTCGGCGCAGAGTCACTCGACCAGTGAGCTATTACGCACTCTTTCAATGATGGCTGCTTCTAAGCCAACATCCTGGTTGTCTAAGCAACTCCACATCCTTTTCCACTTAACACACACTTAGGGACCTTAGCTGGCGGTCTGGGCTGTTTCCCTCTCGACCATGAACCTTATCACCCACGGTCTGACTCCCAGAACAAAGTCGCTGGCATTCGGAGTTTGACTGAATTCGGTAACCCGATAGGGGCCCCTCGTCCAATCAGTGCTCTACCTCCAAGACTTTCTATTCTGAGGCTAGCCCTAAAGCTATTTCGGAGAGAACCAGCTATCTCCGTGTTCGATTGGCATTTCACCCCTACCCACACCTCATCCCCGCAATTTTCAACTTGCGTGGGTTCGGGCCTCCAGTCAGTGTTACCTGACCTTCACCCTGGACATGGGTAGATCACACGGTTTCGGGTCTACGACCGCATACTCACTCGCCCTGTTCAGACTCGCTTTCGCTGCGGCTCCGCCGCTCACGGCTTAACCTTGCATACAGTCGTAACTCGCCGGTTCATTCTACAAAAGGCACGCCGTCACCCATTAACGGGCTCCGACTACTTGTAGGCACACGGTTTCAGGATCTCTTTCACTCCCCTTCCGGGGTGCTTTTCACCTTTCCCTCACGGTACTGGTTCGCTATCGGTCACTAGGGAGTATTTAGCCTTGGGAGATGGTCCTCCCGGATTCCGACGGAATTTCTCGTGTTCCGCCGTACTCAGGATCCACTCCGGAGGAAGAAAGGTTTCGGCTACAGGGCTGTTACCTGCTCTGGCTGATCGTTCCAGATCGATTCGCCTACCTTTCTTCTTGGTAACTCCAAAGGAGTGTCCTACAACCCCAGAAAGCAAGCTTTCTGGTTTGGGCTGTTTCCGTTTCGCTCGCCGCTACTCGGGAAATCGCATTTGCTTTCTCTTCCTCCAGGTACTGAGATGTTTCAGTTCCCCGGGTCTGCCGTCCATGACCTATGGATTCAGTCATGGACACTATTCCATTACGAATAGTGGGTTCCCCCATTCGGAAATCTCCGGTTCACAGCCTACTTACGGCTTGCCGGAGCATATCGGTGT